>NZ_PNEC01000036.1 GCF_005886345.1 Pseudoalteromonas phenolica | reverse complement strand
TACAGATCTGAGGTTATTTAGGGACAATAATTAAAACATTAAAATAAGAAAGGGATTCATATGGCATTTAATAAAGCAGCCTCACTATTTACGTTGCTCTGCACTACCGCTTCCACTATCCTTCTTGCGTCTGAGACTCCATTTTTCATTGGTGCGGCAACAACTATAAGTGGTTATGATGATAACGATAATCAAACCTATAAAATTAACGCAGGATATCAATTTAATAAGTACTTTTCTGGAGAATTAAACCATCTCGATTTAGGAGAGAGAGCCATATATGATGGTACAGGCGACCTAGCAGCAAATGCATACTCTTTAGGTATGATTGCACAGTACCCAATAAATCAATGGTCAATTTACGGCAAACTTGGACTACTCAACTGGAGCCAAGATTGCGTCATTATAACTCCTTCGGACAAGACCAACATAAGCGAGTCTGGTGTCGACATATCATATGGTGTTGACGTTAATTATCGCCTTAATCAACACCTCTCAATAAAGACTGAAGTTGAAAGTGTTAAAGTAAATGATAACTCTGACATTTTGCTTGCGCTAGGTTTTGACATTCACTTTTAATTACTTGTTCAAGCTATAACTGTTGAGCCGAATACAGCATTCGGCTCAAGACTCCTCTAAGAGCTATAAAGTGTTCGTTGAACTTACACCTCTTCTTTAAACCGCTCACCTTTAAACGTTCTGCTCGGATTACCACGCTGTACCTCCCAGTGCTGCTGCCACCGAGACTTATCTTGCTCAGAGGCCTCTGTTTGCTTCAGCATTTCTAGTTTTTGTAACAGTAACGCTGTTGCTAGACGCTTGTTCGCATGCTGACTGCGCTCACTCTCAACCCTAACCATTAAGCCTGTTTCTCTGTGCATGGCTTGCACTGCAGAGTCAGTTTTATTGACATGCTGACCGCCTGCCCCTGACGCTCGACAAGTTTGATAATCAATCGCCTTATCAAACTGCTGCGCATTCACTTCATAAAGATTGCCACTGAAAAACCAATTTTTACGTTTATGCTTAGCTCGAAATGGGCTTTGGCAAACCCATAACAGTGCACCTTGCCAATGATGCGCAAACTGTTTGGCCTTTTGTGTTGCCTCAAGCTCAATCAATATAGATTTAAAGCAGCCTTTTTGCTGAGCACCTACGGCTTCCACAATCGAGTAATCAATATTTTGAGCTTGGCACTCGCGCTCAATGGTTTTCAGTGCCAGTCCTACGGCCTTACAGCATTCAATTGGCCCTTGTCCTGAAGTTAATTGTAATAACATCATGTACTACACCCTCCATTGGTTTTAAAGGTCAATATCGGGCGAAGCCTTGCAATAACATCGATTAACCCCGCTTCTTCTAAGTCGGCAATAATGGTTTGTGCCTTTTTATACGCTTGAGGTGCTTCGTCATATAGCAACTCTTTGTTTGCGCAAATCACCCGACTGCCAAGCTCAGTTTTATATAAGTCATCGCGTTTATATTTATGGCTTAAGCGACCTTGGCACTCACCACGCTTCCACTTTCTACCAGCGCCATGTGCTAACGAATACAGACTCATGTACATTGCTTCGTCAGCATCGTCTCTGGGCTTAACCAAATAGCTATAATCACCACGAGAACCCGGAATAACAACCGCGCCACAGTCACTCGGTGTTGCACCTTTTCGGTGTAAAAAGCCTTTCATGCCTCCAATTTCTTTTGCAGTCACTAAGTTGTGATTTACATCTAAAATGACATTACCATCTGCGCGAATGGCGTCTAAAAAGCGCTTTGCTATCATCTCTCGATTAAGCTCAGCCCAGCGCACCGCTTCATCATGCTGTTCAAAATAATGCGTAAAGCTTTGCTCTGAGCTTTGTAAGCCATCATGGTTGTGTTCAGTGATATGTTTGACCAGAATTGACTGGCCTAACCCACGAGAACCCGAGTGCACGAGCAATTGCAATTGCTGCTTAGACAAACCTAAAGCTGAAAAGGCTCGCTCGTTATACACTTCATCGACCGCTTGAAATTCAGCAAAGTGATTGCCTCCACCTATAGTGCCAAGCGCATGATCAAAACCTTGTACACGTATGTTTTTCTCATTTCTTCGCATTTGGATGATGTCGCTCCAGCTGTCATCCAGCGGCAACTCAATGTCTTTGAGCTTTTTAACGATTTTATCTAGGTTTACCTTTGACACCTTCAACGACGATTGCCACAAAGCCATACCACAACCTATGTCGTTGCCCACTAACGCAGGATAGATTTTATTTTTTGTAAAAAATGCCGCACCAATTGGATAGCCTCGGCCTGGATGTAAATCTGGCATGCCTGAAACTCGATGCATACCTGCCAGCTCTGATGTTTTAATTAGTTGTTGTGTAGCCAACCCTTCAATCCAAGTATCTTTGGATGCAATTAAGTTGACCGAATCTGTTAATTTTTGGACTGATTTGCCCATAGTACCAATACCTTTCTTACTAAGAAAAAGATGGTGGATCCAAAAGGTTAATCAGACTGACTGCTTTATTCGCTACAAAATAGTAAGCGAAAGCAATTACTTTAGGCGTAATATGAAAGTTAAAGCCGTGCCAAAGCGATCAGAATAATACTGATTGTTAAACCTAATTGGGTCGTATTGGCAGGTCTATTTATACTTGGAAGTGACCGATGAGAAAGCATGACAGAAACTAATAAGTTAGTTTCTAATTAATCGCTTTTTAGCGGACAAGACCTGCAAAGGATAAATTGTTATGTGACATGTTTTTCTCCTTTACAGTTGGTTGATGAAATAATAAACGCTCAATGAATGAGCGGGCGCAGTCTAAATTTGACTGGCCCTTTTTGCAAGACAATTTGCAAAAATTTTCACTATAGTTATTTATTTGATGTAAATAATCAGAAAAAGATAAAAATAATAATTTTGAACTTTTAAGAGTATTTCAAAGATTTTAACTGCTATTTCCAGCCCATCTTCCACACTTTTGGGTTTTTTAGATCGCGCCAGTTAATTTCTATTTCGCGCTTGGTCATTACCGCTTCGATGATGCATTCAATCACCCGACCTTCTTCATCAAACTCGACACAGGTCACCATAAAGTGCTTTTCTTTTGATTGCGGGTGAACGGCGGTCCATTTACTGTTTAACAGTTTGCGTGGGGTTAAAGTGTGCTGCATAAAGTTGAAATGAGTTTTCTTGAATATGAGTTTATTTACGCTTTAAATCGCTAAACTGATCAGCCTGCTACGAAAAGGCTTAATACCCATCCTCTTAATTAAGTGATCTATTTTGAGGCAAGTAAAATTTGTCGGTAGCGAGGCGGAAATTTTGCTATTTAGTTGTTCTAAATAAGAAATTTTCAACGAAGCTAACGTCAGTTTTAATCCCTCAAAATGATTAAGTATTATTGAGGATTGGTATAATATCCCGCCATAAGCTGGCGCTCTGACGCTTCAAACTGCTGCTTTAATTTAACTCTTGCTTGCTCAACTTTAGGATCTTTCAGCGCTTTGCGAAGCGCCGCTTCTAGGTATTCATCTGTATCAAGTGTGAGTGCAAGCGACAAGCCCTGACTCGCAAATCCGGTGTCATCAAATTTGGTCAAACGCTGTAGTTCATTCATATCATGACCAAGTGACTTCAACTTACCTGATACAGCAAATACAGTACCGACAAAGCGGTCGACACGCCCTTTCAACAGTGCGTGTAATGCTTGAGCTGAATTAAGTGATTTATGTATATTATCTTCACCGAAGTGATGTTTAATACTCATCATCTTATGTGCATTGCGTTCAACGGCAACCTGTAATTGCCTACCTTCTGGATCAGGTCGTCCTTTCACTTTCCAGATATACTGCTGACCGGTATAAACTTGCGTTAACCAAGTAAAATGCGGTTCTCGCTGTGGGGTTTTAGACATTGAGAGAATAAGAATGTTTGGGTGGTAAGCATCCCTTTCCATGATACGAGCCCAAGGCTTACCATTAAATTCAGCTTTGAAGTCTGCATTTTCTTTCGCGACAGCAATTAATAACTCAGCAAAATCAATAATAGGGCCATGGCCCTTATTATTTGCATCAATGGTTTGAAACGGTGGGTTATGTTCAAATACCACCGATAAGCGAGGACTCTCAGCCAATGCCGAGCAAGCAATTAAGCAGCAATAAAAGAACAGACACAATTTCATTATTTGCTTGCTCAAACTTCTCATCCTATGAGTATAACCAGCAATCGTAACTTTGCTTTGTTACGACCGCCTTGAAAGCTATAGGTTAGCCGCTGCTTTTAACCTAGTTTGCGCATCCATTAGCATGTCGTAATAAGGGTATGACTTATCAGCGAGCTTTACGGCCTTCTCTAAAAACTCAAACGCTTTTTTGTTATCTTCTTTTTGTTCATAACCATAAGACAACCCCCACCAAGCATCGACAGAGTTAGGGTGCAGCTTTGTATTGTGAGCAAAAACTTGAATGGCTTTATCGTAATTACGCATGCCGATAAGCTGATAGCCTAACTGTCTAACTGCATTATCTGGTGGTGTGATCTGCTCACCCCATTGCTCAGAGAGCTTTTTATAATACGCATCAATAGAACTCATGTCGTACGTTAGCTTTTTCAACGGCATTTGCTTAGCCATAAATAGATTATGGTAGGCATTAAACGCCCCTGCCGCAGATGTTAGGTTGTGAGATACGCCATCGAGCGCATCACTCACGTAAGACAATTTAAACGGCTTATTATTCTGGATAAACTGCTGCAAATCGTCATAACGCTCCCGCATGACACCGGCTTCTTCACCGATATTCATATAAAGATAAGTATCTAGGGTTTTGTTTTTCTTTAAAAACTCTTTTGTGCGCGTCACTGCTGCACCATAATTCCACCAAACCGCAGGGCTATAAGCTAAATGCGCTTGGAAAAGGTTCGGCTTTTCGGTCATCGCATAAAGTGCAAATACCCCTGCTGCCGACGCGCCACCAATGACTTTATAATCATGGGTACGATATTTTTCATCGATAAGTGGCATGAGCTCCTTTTCAAAAAAGTCTAAAAACTTTTTACCTCCCCCCCCTAACCCAACTGGACCTTGCGGCTCTTCATTTACGGTCGGATATAAATCTCTCAATCGCTCGGTATTTTCAATCGCCACTATAATGGCTTCTGGCGCGGCATTGTTGCTTTGTAAGCGCTCAAGCACAGAGGTGATCAAAGGCAAATTACCCGCACCATCTAAACGGTAAATGACCGGATACGCTTTATCAGACTCGGCTTTATAGCTCTTTGGTAACTGCACAACGACAGTGCGTTCTTCATTTAAGATGCTTGATTTAAATACATGAGTAAACTGAGTGTAATCAGCAGGTTCTTTGGTGGCTGATGTTTGAGAAAGTGCCAGTGGAGAAACGACAATTGAAGACAGGGCTAAACTAAGAGAAAGTGCCAAAGGTTTAAGTAAATTCACGAATCATCCTTTAAAAACAATGTGGTTATTCGTTCAACATATCAAGAAAATGACAACCTGATCAAACGCTATATTGAACTAGAACTAGGGGAAGTCGTAAAAGAGCGCGACTTTTTAAAAGCGATTTTAAACAGCGATGAAATGACACTGAATGAAGAACTCATTGACATGCTACAGCAATTACGTGTGAACTATCACATGACGCAGCAAAAAGTTATTTTGCAAAGCTTTGGCCAACCCATTGAGCCACATTTGCTAGATGTAACAACCATGTTGAATGCGTTATTACAAGAATACACCACCTTTTTAGCACTCGACGAAGCCAAGCTTTCACTCGACCACTGCACAAAATTCCTTCAGTTTAATATCAAAAGTATCGCCAACAACCTGATTGACCACTCGGTCACTCCATTTTTGACTAAAGAAAACTTTCCGATGCCATTACCATCGCATAGTAAGTTTATGCAGCAACAGGCAATTAAAGATTTACTCGAAGAGATCAAACAGTTTGCACAAAGCCAAGATAATGCCATTGAGGAAGAAATTTACAATACACTCAGTTTATTAGAACAAGAACTCGAGCAAAGCTCAGCAAACAAAACACTACAACGCTCACTCATTGCGAACCTGCGGCAATTTAGTACACTCAATAAACAACTTGATGCACTCTCACCATTGCTTGACCTACAACTTGGTTAAACATTCATAGGTTTGAATGACATTAGCTTACACTCCAACCATCTATTTTCCTTTAAATTATCTTTATTTTAAATCTTGAATTCAGATACTTATTTAAATACGTTGAAGTCACAACTTCTTTAGGTTGCTTAAATTTAAGAAAAGTTAGAGCGATGTTACTACTTATAATTGCAAAATAGAGTATGGATATTTAATTTCAGCCGTAAAAAGTGTTTAAGTTATATAATTAACCTCACTGATTATATGGCTCATGCTATTACAGGTTGGCCGCATCAAAACACTAAAAGCAAAATATACATTGTGCACTGCCATTACGAAAAAAATGGACGAGCAGTTTGAATCGTTAAGTTTCGTTTAGACTAAAAAACCGAGTTAATCTAAAACTCGGCTTTTGTATTCATACATTCAAAATAAGTACACTTAATTTTAAAACAACTACAAAAAATGCCAGCTTTTATTGAAACATGTCTCTTTAAAAAACTAAATCAACTCCAAAAAGGAGCAAGCCAGTATTAACCCCTGTTAAATCATCTTCTAACTTCGTTAATTGTGCTTTAAAAGTAGCTGAAGTATGAAAATCATATTTAACTGTAAGAGAGTAAGTATCAGAGCTTGCTCGCTGAGAAGCCAATGCGGAGTTAGTTACATCTTGAAGATAAATATTAGAATTTGGGACAACAATGGGGATCTCAATACCGTTAGGACCAGGAATTACTCTTGGCACTTGATTAAACTGATCCCGACTATTTTCGTCATCATTATTTTCATAGGTTAGACTTAAAGTGATTGAGTCAAACTGATAACCTATTGAGACATAATATTGTTGCTGTTTAGCGAAGATACTGTTGTCTATTTCAAACTCAGTGTATTCTGCATCAAATATAATATTTTCATGATTTATACCAATACCAATCGCTGCGAAATATGCATCATCTTCAATAACTTCAATGTTGCTGCGTTGTTCAGTTAAGCCATATGCTTGTAACCCACCAATTAATGCACTGAGATCCGCACTGCCACTCAAATCTATGGTCGCCTCTGTTACTAAGTAGGCAACCCTAGTCATAAACCAATCGTTTGACAACGTCCAGTTAAATCCGAAAGTATCTTTCAATTGCCCACGATCTGAGTCTGTTATAGCGCTAAATTCGGTATCAACTGCACCATATAATACCTGTAAGCTGCTATCCCATTCAGATATATAACTTGTATGTAAGTAGCTCACCCCTTCATATGTTGAAAAGTTGAGGTTGTAGACAGACTGAGGTGGTTTCGCCCATCTATACGCGTAACCTACGTCAAGAAAATCAGAGTAACGGTAAAATGGAATTCTCAATTTACCTGTGCTTATTTGCGAGTTTTCTGAAATACTATAGGTCAAATAAGCCCATTCAAATTCAGCATTAAAGTCATTGTTACCGCGAGCCAGCACTTGCGCTGTAGCAGATAAGCCCTCTGACAAATCTGAACTTAATTGAATGGCAAACAAACTTCCATTTTGCCAGTCAATTTCATCACTATACCCATATAATGATTCACCTTCATCGAGCGTTTTTCCACCGTATATAGATGCAAAACCATTGATTCTTACCTCAGCATGACCCAGAAATGATATGAATAACATGCAAGTAAATAAAATTAAGTAAACCTTTTTCATAATAAGTATCCTTGTGTTTAAAAGGATTGAATGACTTTTACGCTACTATCTGCACTTCCTTGCTTAACAAAACCAATGAGATTTGGGTTGCTTGCAACTAAGCTTAAAACTTCAGCATCACTGCTGGCCTCTTTTGGCGGCGTGCCTTTCCCAGTAAAAACCAACTTAGACCAGTAAGCCTTCAACTGGCTTGACGACTTTTTAAGCACTTTCTCATTAAACTCAGAAGTCACTGCGTTACCATCGCCTTGTGTTAGTGGCAATGCTTTAGAGCCATCGGCGAACGATTTAGCCTTGCCTATGAATATTTTCTTTATCTGATCTGCATCAATCGCATTAGCATTTGAAGGGTGGACTATTACGTCAACTCCGGCATTGGCAGCGAAAGAAGAAATTAGTAATAGTGCCATTAAAAAAATTACGTTTTTCATTTTTAAGATCCTCATTAAAACACCATATCAATACCGATTGTGATAGCTTTACTATCACCAGCTACTGCTAAAGAAGTTGAATTATCTTCAACATCATCATATTGAATTTTAAATGCTGCGCTGGCATGGAAATCCCACCGCACCCCCATTGAAGTTGTATTATGATCCTCTCCATCCTCACCACCCTTTTGTTTAAAAGCAGAGTAGGAAATAAAAGGCGTTAATGAATTAAACCTATATCCAAGAGTTAACATCGCTGTATCTAAGTTGCCGTCAAGATCTAACCGATTAAGTTCGCTCCACACAAATAAATTTCCAAAATCGGCATTGGCAGCAAAGCCATAAAAAGTACCATCACGTTCATTTTTACCGTCCCAAAGTGCTGGTTCACCAGAACGATAGCGCTGATTGGTATAAGTCATTATGGTCGCCCTTAACTCTAGCCAATCGTTACTGCCTTGGAGTACACCTCCAAGCATATCTTTCCACACCTCTCTGGTTGGCTCTTGAAAAAAGAAATCAGATAAAAGCTTGTTTTCTTTATCATCCTCTCGGCCATAATAAATATTGCCCATTAATGACCAATCCCCTATGTCACCACTATATAAGGCATTAACTCCGTTATAGTTAAAGATTTGCCAAGTATAATTATCGGCTGGCGCTCTCATCCACACATAGGCATAACCAACATCATAGAAATCTGAATAATAAAAAAGTGGTAAGCGTTTTTTACCTGCTTGTATTGTCCATGAGTTATTAATTTCATAAGAGAGGTAAGCCCATTCAAACTTGGCATCAAAGTCGTTAGCACCACGAGAGACAATTTGCGCGGTGGCACTTAACCCTTCACCCAAGTCAGCTGAGACTTGAAGACCAAACAATGATTCAGGCTTAAACGAAATATCCTCATTGTAAACACTCACTATTGGGTAGTCGGCTAAAAAGGTTGGCTCATTGATTCCGTAATGAGGGACCCCTGAGCCACTGAGTACTTTACCTGCATTAATACTTGTAAAGCCTGATATGTTAACTTCTGAATAACTCGGTAAAGCATTAAAACACAATGCACAACCTAGTATCACTTTTCTATACATTGTTCATTCCTAATTTGCTTGATTTACGTTATCTGCAAAATAAGTATAGTGAAATATCGAGAAAATCTAGATTTTTTGAAAAAATAGGCAACAATTAGGAAAGAGAAACATAACAATTGCATTCAAAATGAATTCAGCAAATAGGAATCAGATGTAGCAATGAAAAATCTCAGCAACTTAAGTATAAATAAAAAGATACATCTCATTACCGGCTTAACAATATTGCTACTGATTGCTATTTTGGTGATCAGTAGGAATACCATGGTTGATAATGAAAAGTCGATCAACGAAATAGCCAATGTCAGCTACGAAGTCGTTAAATATGCCACGGCCAATAAATACCTAGTACAAAATTTAGATGAGCTATACACGCAGTCGGTTACCTTTGGAGATGAAGAGCTAATCGCTAAAGCACAAGAAACTAGCGCTCAAATAGAGCAAAATCTTAAAAAGTTATCCAGACTTTCTCCTCAAGATAATAGTGTTAAAAGCATTAATTTATTAAATGAATACAACCTGATAGCAGAAGAAATTGCATCAGGAATGATAAATGACACAATCGATTTTTCGAAAGTTCAGCAAAAAGCTCAGTCTAAAACAGAAAAATATGAAAAGTTAGTAGAACACTTTCAAAGTATACAGAGCAATTCTGATCAAAGGTTTCAATTACTCATTAGTAACACACTAGAGCGTTCTAGTGACTCTATTGGTTTTACGCTTGGTATTATTGCTATCGCTATCATCCTATCAACACTCCTTGCTATTTATATTGCGCAAGCAATAAGTCAGTCAGCGCAAGAAGTAGCAAGCTCATTGAAACAACTCGCTAATGGTGGGGGGAGTTTGAGCAGTACTCTGAAGGTTCGTGGTGATGACGAAATAGGCCAAGTTTCTCACTATTTCAATGGCTTTATTGCTCTTCTCAAAGGCTCAGTAGAGAATGTAGTATCTGTTGTAGACCCTTTAACAAAAAGCTCAGATCGCTTGTTACAAGGTATGGAGCTGGCCGAGAGTGCAACTAATAAGCAATCTCAGGATGCCGAAGTTGTTCGTCAATCAATGGAAGAAATGAAACTCAGCGTTGGTGAAATATCAAACTCAGCGGCTACTGCTGCAGAAGCAGCTACCAGAGCGGAAAAAGAGGTTGAAATAAGTGCTAAACAAATTGATAGCTCAGTGGAACAATCTAATATGCTAAGAGACGAAATTGAATCTGCTTCTGCAACCATAGATCAACTGGCTAACGATACACAAAATGTAGAGCAAATACTCAATGTTATCACCTCTATAGCAGAGCAAACTAATCTGCTCGCATTAAATGCAGCCATTGAAGCAGCAAGAGCTGGTGAACAAGGCAGAGGATTTGCTGTTGTAGCAGATGAAGTTCGAGAGCTTGCGTCAAGAACTGCAAAATCCACAAGCGAAATAAGAGATTTACTCAATACACTCACTGCCGCAGCCAACGAATCTGTTATAGCAATGAATATGGCCATGGAAAAAGCAAGGCAGAATTCAGAAAACGCTGAAAAAACCGGTTTATCCGTTCGGAAAATATCAGAGCAGATCCTAGCTATTAACGGTATGAACGCTCAAATTGCTACCGCAACAGAAGAGCAAACGTCAGTTGCTTCAATCGTTGTTGATAATGTTTCGAATATGCATGCATCATTTCAATCTACACTTAACTCTCTTGAAGAAGTTCGTCATGTGGCGACAAACCTGCATGAGTTGTCAGATAAACTCAAAGACGCAACTGGACAGTTTAATCTATAAATAATCCTCAGTGTTATTAACAATCAGTACAAAACACTTCAGTCTTGTACTGATTCAAGTAGTTGAAGTAAAACCTTAATCACACTCATGTAAAGCTTTTGCTGATTTAAAAGTAAGCAAGCTATATATTGATTTTTAGTCATGAAAAGCGATACGCCAATATTCACCTTGACTAGATAAGAATGGGATGACATTCCCTTTATCAAGTTATAGCTACTTTAATCTTTCTTCAGATGTTCTTTCATTTCCATCACAGATTTCACATCAATGCTATACTCGGCAGTCGGTCTCGCCAGCAAACGGGGAATACCTATCGGCTCACCCGACTCAAGACAAAAACCATAAGTTTCATGACGAATACGTTCAAGCGATTGTTGGATCTTAGGCAACAAACGCTGCTCACGCTCGACAATACGAATTAATAAACTAGATTGCTCTTCCCAAGCCGCTTTATCTAACGGATCTGTAGTATCAGGTTTATTCAGCATTTGCTCTTTCGCTTCTCGAATACGCTCACGCGTCGTATCGTGAAGCTCTACCAACTTTAGTCTAAAAAACGCTAGTTGCTCGTCATTCATATACTCCTCTTCTGGCGCATTAATGATTTTTTGTTCCATCTCTGCAAGAGACTCTGCACTTATTGTTTCCATAAACTTCACCACTACTATTAAATCAACATGACAATCAATAAATTGTTATAACATAACAAATGTAGCAGGTTTTAGTTTTTGAGATATAAATTAAACGCTAATACTCGCCAATCAAATATAAATATAATTTAAATAACCTCAACAGCAATTTTGAATGTCCACTAAAAACCGGAGACATTCAATAATAACACGACATTTTAATAAACCCATGTAGATCCTTGCGCCTCTTAACGCATCAGCTCAGCAATAATACCCGGCTCAGAAACCCCCGCTTCTTTCATCGACTCTTGTAGCATTTTAATGGCATCATGACGTGCAAACTCGAGACTATTAATCTGATTCTGATGCATATCCAGCACATCTCGTTTCGTGTCAACATCTGGGTAGCTGGCTTCTTTTGCCTCAGCAAGCGCCTCTTTAGCAGCTTCGATCATCTCTATAAGCCGCTCAATGGCCTTTATCATTTCTTTAATATGCTGTGGGAGTTTATCTTTGGGGTCTTCCGATTCTTCTTGGAGTTTTTTTCTGCCTTCCATTGAAATATGGATCGACTCATCCTGGCTTTCAGTTGCTTCTTCCGCTTTTTCTATTTTTTCCGTTTTATCTATTTTTTCCGTTTTTTCCGTTTGTACGTTCTGGTCTTTTGCGTTAGTAGACGCATTAAGATAGATGGGTATTGTATTGCCAATACGCATTATTCTTCCTGAATTTTATTAACAATTTATCTGTTATCGGCAAATGTATTCATTGCTAAAGTGGTAACTTATTATTGACTATGTTTCTCTTATCGTTGAGCGCAACAGAAAAGCCATAAATCCGTAATATAACCAACTGAAAACCTTCATATAAAAAGCATTTTAACGCAATTAAACCGACTCTTTACAACACTATTTTAGCCGTGAAATAACAGCTTTTTTAGGTCGTTATTTCAAGCAATTGGAGTGTTCAAATGTCATTGATGATTTAAATCATAAAATAATTGTGGAGAACAAAATGAAAATACAGTGTGTCTTATTGTGTGCTTTGGCTCTATTAAGTCCACATAGCAATGCCGACTCATTAAAAGTAATGGCTTACAATATTATGCAACTGAACGTTCAGGATTGGGATCAAGCCAATCGCGCTGAGCATCTATCAACAACAATTTTAAATCTTAGCAACAGCCCGGATGTTATCCTTATCAGTGAAGCATTTAATACTGAATCAGAGCAAGCGTTGGCAAAACTCTCTCATCTTTACCCATATCAAACACCAAATGTTGGTCAAGATTGCAGTGGCTATGGCTGGGAAAGTTTAACAGGCGACTGTTCAAACAACCCCTTTGTTATTCGTGGGGGTGTCGTTATCTTATCGAAGCACCCTATCGTGACACAAAAAGCACATGTGTTTAACAATAGCCTAACTGACAGCTGGGATAACTTTGCAAATAAAGGTTTTGCTTACGTCGTAATTAAAAAGAATGGTGCCAAGTACCATTTAATTGGCACACATTTACAAGCAACACACGATGACAACACTGAAGAAGAGCATGCTGTACGCATGGGGCAGTTAGGTGAAATACAAAATTTTATTGAGCGAGAGAATATTCCAGCTTCAGAGCCAGTTATCATTGGTGGTGATATGAATGTAGAATGGAGTAATCAAGCGGAAGTTGCAGATATGCTTGATGCAGTTCGAGGCGGATTGTTATTTAAAACACCAGTAATCGGGTCATTTCCTGCAAAGCATAACTGGTTTACCAAAGCTAACGCCTACTATTTCGACTACAGCTTAGAATATAACGATACGCTTGATTATGTGTTTTGGCATCAAGATCACAAACAGCCTGTTAATTCCCCAGAAATGTCTGTGCGCTACCCTAAAGCAGAGAATGATTTTTATTGGAGTTATTTGCGCGGTAATTGGAACTTGCCCTCTGGCAGTTACTACCATAACGGTTACTACAACGAGCTCTCTGATCACTACCCTGTGCAAGTTAACTTTGAATTTTAATGAAAAATGGAAGCCTACAGGCTTCCATTTTTGCACTTTTAAAAATCGCTAGCGTTATCTATTTTTCGGCAACCTTGTGAGGTCTAACTTCAATACCTTAGAGCGTCTTTGGTAGTTATAAAGCGAACGTTTTTTATCTGGTAAGTCTTCAACCCCTACACAATCAAAGCCTTGCTCTAAAAACCAATGAATACTGCGTGTTGTCAGTGCAAATAAACTTTTATAACCGATACGCTTAGCTTTATTGATGACCGATCGAAGTAGAATGCTGCCCCGATCAGCATCTCGATATTGCGGGTGGACGGCAAGGCTGGCAAATTCGCCCATGCTCTCTTCATCAAATGGATAAAGTGCAGCACAGGCGATAATCACGCCATCGCGGTCGATCACGGTGAACTGCTCAATCTCTATTTCTAACTGTTCACGAGAACGACGAACTAAATAGCCTTGCTCTTCAAGCGGGCGGATTAAGTTGATAATGCCGTTAATGTCGCTAATCGTTGCACTTCGCAATTGCTCAGAGCTTTGCGGCGCAATTTGCGTACCGATACCATCGAGAGAGAATAGCTCTTGAAGCAAGGCACCATCTTCTTCATAACTCATGAGGTGGCAACGATGCACACCACCGCGACATGCATCGATAGAAGCTTGTAAAAATACCGAGGCACTCATACAGGTAGAGCCTTGTTCACGATAACGCGCTAACACCTGCTCTGCTTCATTTGGCATTAATTCAGCTAAAGCTTCGCCGTTTTCGTCTAAGATCCCCGCCTCTTTACAGAACCCCAGCATTTTATCTGCATTGAGTTTAAGCGCGACTTGGGTGGCAATTTCTTCTGCCGTTAGATTAAAACTCTCACCGGTGACAGATGCGGTGATCGGTCCAAGCAATACAATGCTGTTGTTGTTCAATTGATGGCGAATACCGTCTACGTCGATACGACGTACTTTGCCTGAATGATGATAGTCGACACCATTATCAATGCCCAAAGGCTGCGAGATCACAAAGTTACCACTGACAACGTTGAGATTAGAGCCTGACATGGGGGTACTGCTTAACGATTTAGACAAGCGCGCGGTGATGTCGAGCTGCATGGCACCAGCAACTTGCTTAATAACTTTAAGCGACTCATTGTCGGTTACTCGTACATCATTGTGAAACTGGGTAATTATGCCTGCATCACAAAGGGCATCATTAATTTGAGGCCGCGCACCAAAGACCAATACAATCTTGATACCGAGACTCGTCAGTAACGCAATATCATTAATAATACTGCGACAGCCAGGCTGATCAATCGCCTCACCACCGAGCATGATTACGAATGTTTTCCCCCTATGCGCATTTACATAAGGCGTTGATTGACGAAAACCGTCTACGAGTTCAGTTGTACGCACCTGCCGCTTACCTTTGTTCAACCATCAATGGATATTGGCTACAACTTTAAAGAATTATTATGCACAAATAAAGAATTAATATTCTTTATTTGTGCTAACTTTAAATAAACAGCATACGCCGTCTAGTTGAAAAAATTATTAAACGAAAGTCAGAGGATTATTTTGCAGCTTGTAAATACTCATCATGCCTATATTTTACCAATGAGTAAGAGCAATATTTCACTTCATTTTAAGTAGTGACTCGACAATATCTTTAGAGTAAAACTCACTTACAGGGCAATCAAAATCAACAAGTTTATCTGTTATCCAATTGGGGGCTTGTTGTTGCTTAGTCTCTGAAGCTTTTAATTTAAGCTCTGGCCAAATAAACTTCTTAGCTGCACTCCTCACTGTGCTAGATTCAATTTTTACCAGAATGTCTTTCGCGGCTTCTTGGTGCCAACTTCTTAAGCCTATCGTTTTCACTTCATACAATATTTCGATCAGCCTAAGTAAGTTTAATCTATCACGGTCATCATTCTTATTCGCTAACCCTTTCACCCTATCTATAATGCGCTCAAAATCATTATCACTATCGAGAGCAAATGACAGGAGTAGATTTAATCCTGAGTTAAATTCACCGGAGTAGTTTTGCGAGTCTTGGTGCGCCAACATGGACTCTTTGAACAAGCGCTTAGCTTTGGCGTAGTCTTTTATATGTAAAGCATAAATGCCCAATGTACTTTTTATCCCTCCCAACCAAGCCTTAAGGTTTTTTGCTTCAGCAATAAATAATAGCTGATTCATAATTTTTTCTGCCTCAATCACATTACCTTCGCTCAACAGTGAATTTGATACTCGGTAAGAGGCCCTCAACTTGTTTTGATCTGTTTTAGATTTTTGAAACACGCAAAAGTATGCTTGCTTTGCCACTGATAAGTAATTGGATTTGAGACTGTAGTGACCTAATAAAGTTAAAAATGTCGAGGCTTCTGAAGCTGAACTGTTCTTATCAATTAGCTTGCCTAACTCAGAGACTGAGCGCTTAAAAAGCGATAAGTCGTTTAACTTTAGTCCTATCGTTCCTCCAAGTGTGTACCACTCTACCTGCTTGTTTAGTTTTAGTTCTTTACCTAGGTGAAAGCTTTGTATTAATTCTTGACGAGATCGCTCAGGCGCAACATGCGAAAACTTTTTTATATATTCCAAAGAATCAACGGCCGAAATTTTTGTTTGAGCCGCTAATGAACAAGAGCTAGAAATACTGATAATAAAAAGCATGCCCAGAAATTGCACCTTCATGTCATCAACCTCAGCGAAAGCGAGCGTTATATTTTAAAAGTATAGATGAGCCTAATTGAGGTTGGTATTATTAAAAATGAATGAAGTCAAAAGGGTTAAATGCCCCTTCAACCTAAGCGATATTTAGCCTTTAATAGTTAAAGCTTGTGTTTTAAGTTTTTAATCAGCTAAATATCTACTCAGTGTTGTTTTCCTTCATAAACACGTTTGCCGCTTCCATTAATATGCCAATCCCCCCGAATAAAGAAGAAGTACTTTCCATCAGGTGATAATTGAGGGGAGCTTTCCTGTTTTTCTGTATTAATTGCTGCCCCCATGTTTATAACCTTCGACCAAGTGCCATCTTGCTCTTTAAAACTAATATAAAGATCAGATTGCCCAAAACCTTCGGCACGTTGCACACTCCAAATCAAGTAAGACTCGTCAGGCGCTATCATGGAACCCGCTATGTACTCTCCTTGATTCATATCGTCTCTTAGCTTTATAGGCTCTTCATACTGCCCGTTGATAAGTCGAGAGTAATACAAAGCGCCAACAACACCCCGCTGTTTATATCCGGTAAAGTAATTAGAAGCTAAGCAGTTTGTCACTTGGTTACTTACAATGTAATTGTGATTTTCAAGTGAAAACATTTATGGTTCAACAAACAATGAGTTGTTGAAAAAATTCAAAAAAAAGCACACTGTCTTTAAGATATAATCACTACATGCCGAGCATCATGGATTTTTCAGACATTAAGCGTACTTTTGAAAGTGCAGACAAAGAAAAGATTTCTACAATTTGCGGCAAAATAATTCAGTTAGACGACGAAACTCTAAAAGAAATTGCGCAACATTTTGATGAGCTTCGACTCATGGTCGCCAAGCTCCCTATTGAGAAACCTTATGGGCAAGACTATCGATACAACGCCCATCTAGCTATGAACCTGCTTGCCAATATCGCTAATAATCGATGTAAATGTTTAAGCTACAATGCTGGAAACAGCTTTAAGCCAGAAATAGCCGAACAAGATGGTTTAATCAAAATACTAGAAGATAATCTAGATAAAGCCGATTACTCGCACTGGTACAAATATCAATGTTTAAAGTGTAATAGAGTTAAGTCAGCCACTATTCGATACGGTGGCCACATACCTTATACTTATTAACTCATAAGGCGCACTACACGCCTTAACCCCAGAGTAAAAAAGAGTTAAAACTAGCTTTCAAGTACTATCTTTTCGATGGATAGGTGCTAATTAAAGTTAAAGCATTCTCGTTTCTCAAATTTCTATGCAAACCAACATTGCATTGTGACTTCTTTCGTAATTTCAATTTACTTTCTAATCATTCTTAATTGATTTCATAACATTCAAAAAGGGAACGGATTTGCGAACACTGTTGATTTGTATAAGGTTTTATTATTTAATCAGTTATCTTAGTTTGTTTTTTATTCTAACGTTTAGGTATGAATTGAATGGTTTCAAAATCTCGAATAGAAGCATTAAGTGATGCAATCTTTGGATTGGCACTCACTTTTTTAGTTGTGAAAATGGAAATACCTAAAAGCTATGCCGAGTTTGAGAGTATGTCACATGGTTTTATTGGCTTTTTTATTACATTCTTGATGTTGTTCATTATTTGGAATAACCAGGCGAGACTATTAAGCTCTATTGATAAAGTGGACGCGCCATTAAAAATCCTACTTGCTTGCTTCTTATTTACTATCTTGTTTTTTGTGTTTCCGCTGAAGTATATGTTTACTTTGGCACTAGAAACGTTTTTTCCGTTTTATCAAAGTGCGATAAAAATGGAAGAAACATTAACCTTGAGTCAAATCTCTCAGCTTATACACATATTCTCATCAACTTTAATGACAATCTTCGGTTTGTTAATGCTGATGAATATCTACATTTATAAAAACCGCGAGAAGCTTATTCTAACGGTCTCCAAAATATCAATAAAACGTGAAATTTTTACTGATTTGGCCATTGTCTTAGTAGCACTGCTATCCCACACTATGGTGTATCTGTTGAGCCCCAATCTGCTATACCTTACTGGTGTGATTTACCTATTAATTTTACCTACTAGATGGCTACTTGGTAAACGCTATAAAGAAGAGTCAACATTGTCTCTAAACCCAGCTATCTAGAAATTAAGAGCAAATTTGGGTATTGTCAGAAACTGAAGCTTATATTTTAAGACATTAAGATACAGTGAAGTTGCGGACTAGAACCCTGGTTGCAACCTGCTATGATTATTCTGACTACCCAATGCGGCTCTACAGACTCGTAATAATGTCTAGTTAAAAGCAGGCTTATCGTGTTTATTTATCGTTGATTTTAAAAAGAAAGCAAAGGCAGTTCTTTATTAATCAATAGCATAATGGTAGTCCAATAGGAAAAGTAATAATTGTTGATTGCTGCTCATCGAGCTGTTCACCTAACCCTAATTAAGGAAAGATTATGTTTTTTACCCTATTTTTACTAAATGCTTTAATTAACTTTTTACTCATCCCATATATTGCAAAAAAGTTACTTATAGGAAAATATGACAAGGTGAACTATTTAGTATTGCTAATTGCAGTGCTAGGCACAATCCCCTTACTTGGGGCAATAGCTTTACTTATACTTATTATCTGTGCTCCAAGAACTGAGCAAATTAACGAGCAAAAAATATGACTTATTTAAAGGTCATAAATTCTTAAAGAGGCCTATTTTTTGACTGCTTAAAAATAAAAAGCTTACTCAATAAAGGAGTAAGCTTTTAAAATTAGACCTGATTATATTTTTGAGTAAGTACTTCTTTATTGTTTACCCACAAAAAATTTAAACCATTGACTATTCGACAGTTACTGATTTTGCCAAATTTCTCGGTTGGTCAACGTCAGTACCCTTGATAACCGCTACGTAGTAAGAAAGTAACTGTAGTGGAATTGTATATACCACTGGTGCAATCACGTCTTCTACATGGTTTACGTTCATTACACGCATTGTGTCGTCAGACTCAAACGCGGTGTCTTTGTCTGCGAATACGTAGATGATACCGCCACGTGCACGCACTTCTTCAACGTTCGACTTAAGCTTTTCAAGTAGTTCGTTGTTTGGTGCAACAACAATGATTGGCATGTCTGCATCGATAAGCGCCAGAGGGCCGTGCTTAAGTTCACCTGCTGCATAGGCTTCAGCGTGAATGTATGAAATTTCTTTCAGCTTTAACGCACCTTCCATCGCGATCGGGTATTGTGAACCACGACCTAAAAATAGTGAGTGGTGCTTGTCTGCAAATTCTTCCGCTAAGCCTTCGATACCCTCAGCCATGCTAAGTGCTTCTTCAAGCTTGCTTGGTAGCGTCTTAATTGCGTTCACAATCACGCTCTGATCACGGCCTTTCTCTTGTGCGATAGAGGCTGTAAGCATTAATAAACCAACGAGCTGAGTGGTAAAAGCTTTGGTTGAAGCAACGCCAATTTCAGCGCCCGCTTTAGTCATGAATGCTAAGTCAGATTCACGCACTAATGAAGAACCCGGCACGTTACAAATAGTCATTGAAGCCATGTAACCTTGCTCTTTAGCAAGACGAAGTGCTGCTAATGTATCAGCCGTTTCACCTGATTGTGAAATCGTCACAAGTAGGCTGTTTTCGTGAACGAAAGACTCGCGATAACGGAACTCAGAGGCAATCTCAACGTTACAGCTAACACCAGCAAACTGTTCTAGCCAGTAGCGGGCAACCATACCGGAGTGGTAAGACGTACCACATGCGATGATCTGAACATGTTTAACATCTTTGAAGATTTGCTGTGCGCTATCGCCGAATGCATCGATTGCAACTCGGTCATTTTCTAAACGGCCTTCAAGCGTATTACGAACTGCCATTGGCTGCTCGTAAATTTCTTTTAGCATGTAGTGGCGGTATTCACCTTTGCCAGATGCGTCTTGCGTGATGTTTGATTCAACCACTTCACGCTCAACTGGGTTGCCATCTTTATCAAAGATCTCAACCGTTTCACGAGTAATACGCGCTACGTCGCCTTCTTCTAAGAAGATAAAGCTACGTGTTACAGGAAGAAGCGCTAGTTGATCAGAAGCAATGAAGTTTTCGCCAAGACCTAAACCAATTACCAGTGGGCTACCAGAACGCGCAACAATGATTTCATTGTCGTTTGCTTTGTCGAATACAACTGTACCGTAAGCACCTTCAAGCTGTTTTACTGCTGCTTTTACCGCTTCTAATAGCGTTGAATGCTGCTGACGAAGTTGATGAATTAGGTGCACCATGACTTCTGTGTCAGTTTCAGATAAGAACTCGTAACCGTCGCCTTTCAGTGCATCACGAAGCTGTGAGTGGTTTTCAATGATGCCGTTGTGTACTAGCGCAATTTCGTTACGAGAAATGTGAGGATGCGCGTTTGCTTCTGTTACGCCACCGTGTGTTGCCCAACGTGTATGCGCAATACCTGTTGTGCCTTTAACACCCGCATCAGTTAATGCTGAATCTAGGTTAGCAACTTTACCAACAGCTTTAACTGTATTTAACTCGCTATTTAAGCTCAGCGCTACACCAGCCGAGTCATAGCCACGGTACTCAAGGCGCTTTAGGCCTTCAATTAGGATTCTATTTACTGGACGCTCTGCTACCGCCCCAACAATGCCACACATAGTTGCTCCATTTTTGCATGTTGTTTGCCCATTTACCCTACCTGCAATTTCAAGTAGCTTAGGTAAAATTTAGTTGATGAACATAATTCGGCCACTGTTAAGTAGTTGAATTGTTTGCACGTCATCAAACTAATTAGGCTGTTGTCATAATGATTTATAAATTCAGGTGTTGTCGTCTGAATTTATTAAGCCTCTGCACAGATCAGCTGTATGCCTTTTGCCTCGATCGCCTTGCGTGTGTCATCTGCAAGGAGGTTGTCGGTGATCAAGGTGGTCACTTGCTGCCATGGCAGTTCTAAATTTGGGATCTTGCGGCCAATTTTTTCTGACTCCACCAGCACGATCACTTCTCGTGCTGACTCAGCCATCACTTGGCTCAAGCCCACTAATTCGTTAAAAGTGGTTGTACCTCTTTCAACATCAATGCCATCGGCACCGATAAATAACTGGTCAAAGTCGTACGAACGTAAAACTTGTTCTGCTACTTGCCCTTGAAATGACTCCGAATGAGGATCCCAGGTTCCTCCGGTCATCAAAAGTGTTGGCTCATTTTCTAAAGATAACAAACGATTAGCGATATTCATCGCATTGGTCATGACCACCAAACCGCGTTTTTTAGACAGCTCAGGGATCATCGCTGCTGTCGTGCGGCCGCTATCGATAATGATGCGGTTATGATCCTTTATCAAAGCTGAAGCGGCTTTGGCGATTGCCATTTTGCGAAGCGTATCGCGTTTTTCGTCGCCTTTTGCCACGATTTCTTTTGGTAATGCAATCGCACCACCGTAACGACGCAACAATAAACCGCTCTTTTCAAGGGCGGTTAAGTCCTTTCGGATCGTAACTTCTGAAGTTTCAAATTCTAAAGCAAGTGCTTCGACACTAACTTCACCGTGCTGATTTACACGAGCAAGAATAGTGTGACGACGTTGTTGAGTATTACGCTTAGTCATAATCCATTATCTTTGCCGATTGATAAGTTTCGTTTCGTAACTTTTACGAAAGTTTAAACGAAACCTTTATGATTGAGCAAGTTTTAATTGATCGTTTTTTATTCTAGTAATAAAAAATTCAATATAAAGTATAAAATGACGTGCTCAGAGTAGAAAATGGCTTACTTGGGCATAAAAATCAGCAAGCCATCGAGTAGAAGAAAGGTACAAAGAAAAATGTATACTATTAAATTCAGTTAATGGGTCCCAATTAATGGGTTAAATGCACCATCATTTTGCAACGCTCATTTTTAGAGCTACCTATCATCTCGTCATAGGCAGTTTCCATTTCGAAAATCGCATTAACAGCGCCGAGTTCGGCTAAGGTTATTTCGGCTTCGCGCATTGAGTTAAAGGTCTCAGTACGACCCTTTTTATTCTCTAGTAAGAAATAATTTCCTTTCGTATCAACACCTCCCGCAAGATAATGATTGGCATCTGCGTAACTTAAAATAACGGCAACTAGGTTTTGCTCTTCAAACTGCATTTTCAATTCGGTTGCTTGCATAACTCACCTCTGACCAACAAGTATTATTTGAGTGTAGTTATTAAACGAAGCAAACGCAGCTTTTGTTCACTTTTTAATCAATTATATTATTCATACCTTAAGATCTGAGCAGGTCGAATACTCGCAGCTTTAAATGTAAGGCCCGCCACGGTTAACCAGGTGATTAAACTGATAAGCAAAGAAGCAACCATATAAACCCAAATACTTTGCGTAACACTTTGCTCAAAGCTCGCTAGCCAATCACTCAATATCAAGAAACAAATAGGCCAAGCGATCACACATCCAAATAACACCAGCAACATAAACTCTTTAGCTAGCCCATTAATGATCCCCAAGCGGCTTGCCCCCAGTACCTTGCGTATAGCCACTTCTTTTTGACGCTGCTTAACAAGAAAGCTAGTTAGACCAAACACGCCCATCAAGATTAGGAACAATGAAATAAAACCGCCAATAGCCACCACCTCAGATAATTTTTGTTGCTCGCGATAAAGCGCTTGGTAGTCATCTTCGAGCAAGGAGATGTCGACAGGGGCAATGTTTAAACGCGCTTTCACAAAGTTTTGTAAATCGAGCTTTAACTGAGCATCGTTCGGACTTTCAACTTTAACCAGTAACGAATATGTGCCGCCTACACCCAAACCATTCACAAACACCACAGGGGCGCCATGATGATTGACAGGCCCGACTTTAATGTCTTTAACCACACCCACTATGATGCCTGTTGCGTTCGAGAATGGTCCGGCAAAAAATGAAATTGGTTTAGCTATCGCATCTTCTGGGCTGCTGAAACCTAACGTATTGAGCACAGATTCAGGCACGATAATACTGCCTTGCTCGGTGTCTCGATTGAATCTGTCTGATGCAAACTCGTCAGAAAAATCGCGACCAGCCAATAAGGTTAACCCCAAAGTTTCAACCACTTTGCCATGTACCCCAGCAAGCGAAAGCGACAACGGTGTATCTGGTGTTTGAGGAAGCTTAACGAAGAGACCAGCGTTGGTAGACTGTGTGATTGAAAAGTCCATGGCCACACTGGCTGTCACACCTGGAATAGACTCAATGCTTGCCAAGAGTGATGCACTTTGCTTTCCATATAATGCTTTTTGCGGCATATCATTAATAACTAGTTGCTGCGACTTTTGGTAATTCACAGGTAGAGAGTGTAAAAAATGCAGTTGCTTACTCAACATCATAGCGCTTATCAGTAAACCCACCGACAAACCCATTTGCAGCAACAATAAAGCCTTTCTGATCCACACTCCTTGTCGACCTTGCTTTAATTCACCATTTAGAATGGCTTTAGTGTTAAACCCTGCCATGTACATACTTGGGTATAAGCCCGACAATACACCAATTCCTGTTGCCAGCGCGAATACCTGTCCCAACCAAATCGGCCAGTCCAGCGCTGGCAATGGACGGCCAATCAGTTGCATAAAACTAGGCAGAAATAACTCAACCAACACACAGGCCACTAACATAGCGAACCATGCCAGCAAGATAGACTCACTCATAAACTGGGTAATCAGTTGAGCACGCGTCGCGCCCATGGTTTTGCGTATACCAATCTCCTTGGCACGATTAGAGGACTGCGCAACACTGAAGTTAATATAATTCACACAAGAGATGATCAATAAAACCAGCGCCATAACCGCACAGATCATCACAGATGTGGCGTCTCCACCTATCTTCATATCTTGGGCAAAGTTAGGCCCCAAATGAATATCTTTGATAGGTTGCAACCAATAATCAATGTTTTGCCATTGCCAAATTTGCGCAAAGATTTTTGTTGCCGACTGCGCAACCAACTCCATATTTGTATTAGGTAATAGCGCAACATAGGTGTGCATTACATTACCGCGAATACCCATATAGGGTTCGATACTGGTTAATGAGTGAAAATAAAAATGGCTATTCACAGGAAGATCGGCAAACACCGCACTGACCGTAAGCAGTCGATTATTCCTTTGTAGTTTTAAGGTACGGCCTATTACCTTATCTGGAGTATAAAAGGCCCCAAACAAGCGCGCAGCTTCAGAGCGTGATAACGCTATTTTTTCGGGAGTGTTCAAGGTTGTAGTGAGGTCGCCTGCCAGTACATCAATATTGACTAATTTGGCTAAGTTTGAGGTCGCAGCATAGTTTGCAGCGAGCTTAAATGCATTATTGCCAATCGCCACTTTATCGTCGCTGACCATTTGCGTTTTCAATAAATAAAAAACCGACTCTACGCCTAGAATATCGAGCAACTGCTGATGTGCCCTTGGGGTGGTAAGAATATATTCGTTGCCATTCTCTTGGGCATGCATCACCAGTCGATAGTGATTTTGCTGATCCGGCAGGCCTTGTTCAAAAGACAATTCATGCTGAATAAAAAGCCCAATCAACATTAGCATGGCCATACCTAGACTTAGCCCAACCAGACTCAACAAGGCGTGTTGTTTATGCTGTGCAAAACTTCTTAAAGCGGTCGTAACATATGACACTAACATACTGGGTTCCCTTTTGACTGCTGTATATCTGAGTTGTTATTCATAACGTAAAATTTCTGATGGGCGCGCACTGGCAGCTTTAAATGCTAACGCTGCAACTGTGAGCCAAGTGAATCCAGCCACTACTAGGCCAGCTAAGCCATACGCCCAAATGGTTTGTTCAATGCGGTCATTAAAGTCTTGCAGCCAGTTATCCATTAGCCAATAAGCAAATGGTAAGGCGATTGCCGCTGCTGCAAGCACTATGGTTAAAAACTCGCGAGCGAGTAGATTCACTAAACTGAAGCGTGTTGCCCCGAGCACTTTTCTTATTGCTAATTGCTTTTGCTGACGTTTTGCTGCAAATGCTGCGAGTCCAAATAAACCTAAACAACTTAAAAGCATGGCCAGCACAGAGAAGTTTCGAATAAGCACAAATAAGTCTTGCTCGATGCGATAAACTTTAGCCAAGTCTTGCTGCATCAGACTAAATTGCGGATCAGCGGTTAAGTTAAACTGTTTTAAAAGTTGGCGTAGCTGATTAAATAACTGCGGAAGGTTTGCTTGCTCTGTGCTTATCACCAATCTAACCGTTGATTGCGAGCTGTATCCCGCTGAAAATGAAACAGGCAGCCAATCATCTTTCGCCGAGCCCACTTTGATGTCTTTGACTACACCGACAATGGTTGCATTGATATTGCGATAAAGCCCCTGAACTTGCAGACCCACCACTTCACTCACATTGTCATAGCCTGCACGCTTAGCCATTTGCTCGGTCACCAAAATAGCCATTGCCTGAGGCGATGCTTCGCCCTGCTCTGCGTCTGATTGCTCTCTTACTGTTTCGTTTACATAGTGCAGCCAATCGCTCTGAAACTCTGGTAAAAAGTCTCGGCCAGCGAGTAGTGTTAGACCTAAGGTTTCAACCGCATGAAAACCAGTGCCGATAGTGGGTGGCAGTTCGCTTTCTTCATAGCCGTTTGGCCAACGGAAGTAAAAGCTTTCTAAAATGCTGTCGGTTAAGTCAGTATCGGTTGTTGTAACTTGAGTAACGCCTGGCAGCGCACGGATCTCATTGAGTATTGCATGTTCTTTTTCCATGAGTTGCTTACTGCTTAAATCGTGGATCACAATGCGATCAGTCGCGTCATAGCCTACCGACAAGCTTTGTAAGAACGACAACTGCTGCAAACTCACCAAAGTACAAACAATCAAGGCCATTGCCATCGCAGACTGAAATACCAATAGTCCTTTTCGAACTAGCTGGCCAGCTTTTAATTGCCCGGCAAGCAATGAGTTTAACGGTGCGAGTGCGACACAATATGCAGGATAAGCACCTGAAATGAATGCTAATAAAACGGTTATAGCTATGATCAGCGCAAACTCTGAAGCTCCCCACACTAAGTCGAGTGGTCGATTTGCAAAGTCACTAAAACTTGGCAAAAGCAGTTCAACCCAACACACCGCAAGTAAAGTGGCACACATCACCATCAATAAGGCTTCTAACAAGAATTGGGCTATGAGCTGACGCTTGCTCGCCCCCAAAGTCTTACGCATGGCGATCTCTTTGCTGCGATACAACAATTGCGACACCGCTATATTTATGTAGTTGGCTGCGGCAATGGCGAGTAATAAAACACTCAGCACCACACTCAAAGTGACTAAAAAAGCAGAACCACCTGTTTTCAACTCAAATGGTGAATGGGCTTTAAAGTAAACCTCTCGCATAGGCACTAAACGGTATTCAAGCTGACTGTTTTTAAGTTGGTATTTTTCAATGAGTCGGTCAGCTAACTGCTTTTCTATCGCTTTTAAATCAGCATTGTGTAGAGTTTTGAGGTAAATATAGCTAGAAATGTCGCTATATTCTGTGAAATCAATTGGCACTAAAGCGTGAAACAAAAAGTGACTATTATCAGGTAAGTCTTCAAAAATGGCTTTAACGGTAAAACGTTTTGCCTCGATCAGTATCGTTTGCCCGAGTGCACCTTCTGCACTGCCAAATAGTCGTTCTGCTTCACTGTGACTCAAAGCAATCTGCTGAGGTGCTGAAAGAGCCGCTTCAAGGTCGCCTAAAATCACAGAGATATTTACAAAATCACGAATATTCTTCGCTGTACCGTACAGGTTGTTTAGCTTAAATGCTTGATCAGCAATTTTTATATGCTCAGATAACAAACCACTATCGACCACATCCGCGAGTATAAAAAGATCGGCGACATCACTTCGCATTTTTAAAGTTTGCGCGATGTTCACCATAGTCAGCGGAATCTCTTCAAGACCTGGTACATTCACATCAACATGCAAACGATATACTTGCTGATGATCGGGCTGCATTTCATCAAACGACAATTCATACTCAGCAAATAATGCCACCAGAAGTGCAGCTGCCAAGCCAATGCTTAACCCAAAGGCATTCAATAGCGAGTACAACTTATGTTGTTTAAATACTCTAAATGCTGTTGTTACATGTGATATCAACATATCTCACCCATTAGATCTTGCTCTCACCCAAAAATGGCCTATCAGTTACACCGATAGACCATGGTTGTGGCTAGACAACACTTTTGAAATTATTCATAACGTAGAATTAACGAAGGACGGGTGCTGGCGGCTTTGAACGCCAAGCTTGCAACCGTTGCCCAGGTAATTAAAGCAACAGATAAAACTGCCACTGTGTATAGCCAACCTGTTTGTGTGATGCGCTCATTGAACCCTGCTAACCAATCCGTCACGACAAAATATGTGATCGGAATTGCAACTACTGCGCTTGATAACGTCAATTTTAAGTACACATTGGTTATTAAAGTCACAAGTTGAAAGCGGGTTGCACCTAGTACTTTTCGTACTGAAATCTCTTTTTGTCTGGCTCTCACACCATAAGCAGCTAAAGAGAAAACACCTAAGCAGCACAACACAACCGCAAGCGCTGAAAATAAGTAAATGACTTGTCCGGTAAAAGCGTCGTGCTGATATGTATGTAAATAATTCTCAGATAAGCTTTGACTCGGGATCGCTTCAATTTGAAAATGCTGAGCGATAATCTGCTCTATTGAGTCGACGGAAGCCGCATTAGCAGATTGAGCTAACTTAATTTGGATAGCTAGTTTACCCATCCAAGATAAACCACAAACAAAAAGTACCGGTTCTGGTGTCTCTCTTAAACTGCCAACTTTGACATCTTCAACAACACCTACAATTTTAAAGACATGATGCCGACTTCCATCTTGGTTTGTGAACGTAAAGCCAAGCGCACTACTTGGTTTATTAAAACCCATTCTTTTCGCCAAGCTCATTGTCACAAGAACACTAGCCTGGTACGTATTGTTCGCTGTGCTGTGATACCAATCACTCTGATATTTCGAAGAAAAATCTCGCCCTGCAAGCAGCTTTAACCCTAAAACTTCAGCGCCATCGTAGCCAACACCCGAAAACCGAATATCACTTTGGTTTATGCCCTTATCCATCCAAGATAATGACATTCTAATAGGCACTTCTTTGGTTAAATCATTATCAACAAAGGTTGCTTTTTCAACGCTACTCAGCGTATTTAACCGATTAATCAAAGCACTGTCTTTTTGTAAAGCTGTTCGCTCTATTTGTGGAATATAAATGCGCTGTTCTGTTTGATATCCAAAAGACAAGGCACTAATAAACTGTAGTTGTTTATTAATAGTCAATGCCGCGATAATCAATGAAATAGCGCAGGCTATCTGAAACCCTACAAGTAAATACTTTCCTTTCGCAGCATGAGCACCTGACTCTAAAGAGCCTGACAGTAGAAAAGAAGTTGGCTTTTGCAATATTCTGACACCAGATATGGCACCAAATAATGCGCCTAGCGAGATCAGGCTAACTGATAGAGGAATAAGAACGAGGCTACCGTCTTTGATATTAATTGAACGACCCACCCACTCGCTAAACCAAGGTAATAGTTGCTCGCATACACCTAAGCTTATCAGTATTGTCATACTTACTAGTAAGCCAAACTCAACTGCAAACTGCATCAACAGTTGCATGCGTGTTACGCCCATCGCTTTACGTACACCAATCTCTCTGCCTCGCTTATTCAGTGAAGCCAGTGCCATATTGAAGAAGTTTATTCCTACCACTGCGAATAGTAGTATGCTGACAGCAACACAAATTAAAATTGCACGCAGTGAACCACCCGCTTTTAATTCGCCTTGGCTTGTTCCTTCGAGATGAATTCGCGTCAGTGCTTTCAACCGAGCGGATACACGAGCCAACGACTTATCTCTTTGTGCGTTTATCAATGCTGAAATGGCTGTCTCAATACTCGTGACTGAGCGAACATCATCAACTTTTAAATATATGTACGCATCTTCATGATAAGACTTTACGTACCCTAAATATTGCGCATCAAGCGGAACAATCGCATCGAAATATAAATGCGTTTGTTCAGACAGATCTTCAAATACAGCTTTAACACTTAGGGTTGAAGTTGCTCTGTTTAATTTTTTCCCTATTACATCAGTCTGACCAAACAAACGTAGCGCCTGCTTTTGAGATAAGGCAATGCTATTTGGCGAGCTCAAAGCCGAACTTAAATCTCCTTGAATAACATTAACTGGAAATATCTCTGCTATATTTTGAGAAGCCGCAACCACATTGTTTAATTTATACTTTTGCTCTTCGATTTGGAGTTGATCATCAAACCAAAACCAATCTTTCATTGGTGCCAGCTTATAAACATTGTCTACATGCGTTATTTTATTAAGTTCACTTGCTAATTGAGCATTAAAGAACGGAGTAACCGTTTGTTGCTGATTATTTTCCACCTCAACTCGGTATATTTCAGCCCCACCTGACCACTGTTTGTCATAGCTCAATTCATAATTCATATACAAGGCAATCAAGAATATCGCTGTAAAGCCAATCGTAAGATTTAAAACATTCAAACCATATATAAAACGCTGTCGTTTAGCTGCTCTTACCGCAGTCAGTAAGTAGTGCCCTATCATCTTATTTTCCTTTGGTTCTTAAAACTCATCATGGTTGGCCATTGCACTTCTACAATGACCAATTTCAACTTAGAGGTTATTCATATCGTAGAATTAACGAAGGACGCGTACTGGCGGCTTTAAAAGCAAGCGCTGCCACTGTTACCCATGTAATTGCAGCAACAGCCATTGCGGCAACACCATACACCCACATGACCTGATCAATACGGTCGTTAAAATTGGCTAACCAGTCACCAACCAGTAAGTAGGTTACTGGGTAGGCAATGGCGATACTCACAACGACTAACACTAAGAACTCTTTCGCTAAGATGTTCACAATGCTGATACGTGATGCGCCAAGCACCTTACGAACCGCGACTTCTTTTTGACGACGGGCGGCTGAGAATGACGCTAAGCCAAACGTACCTAAACAGGTTAAGAACACCGCAAGGCCTGTAAAGATAAGTACTACTTGAGAGATACGCTGATCGCCTTTTAATACTTCTTTATAGCTGTCAGACAGTAATTCGATTTTAGGTTCGAACACATTGGCATGTTGAGCTAAGACTTCTGCAGCTTGCTGTCTAATACTCACCACATTGTGTGGATTCACCGTCAGCACTACTTCAGAAGTTGGATTGAAGTAACTAAAACCTAGTAGGAACATAATGTCTGTATTGGCATTTTGTGCATTACCAATTTTTACATCCGCAACCACACCAACCACGCGCATATCAACATTACGGCCAACATCTTTGATTGATTTACCTATAATATCGGCGACATTGGTAAAGCCTGCTTGCTTTGCCACCGTTTCAGTTACAATCGTGCCAACATGTGTGATGCCATCAACTCTGTTCGCCCAATCACCAGCAAACTCACGGCTAAAGTCACGACCAGCTAACAGCTCTAGCCCTAAACTTTTTACAACCTCAAAGCTTGTGCCAACAATAGGGGTGATACCACCAGAATATTCGCCATTTGGCCATGTTGGTCTAAGCGTGTTATTGATAGAACGAGTTAGTTGTGTGTCGATAATTCCCACATGTTGCACCCCCTCAATCGCAAGTAATTTATTGACAACCGTACTTGGCTGCTGAGTGAATACTTGACCAACTGGCACTTCAGAAATAACTAAACGCTGCGCTGTTTGATAGCCTAGTGGCAAGTTTTGTAGATGCGATAATTGCTGTAGTAATGTAGCAGAACCAATGATCAACCCTATTGCTAAAGAAGCTTGAAAGGTAAGTAAGCTTTTACGAACCCAGATTGCAGTACTGCCACGCTGTAAATCACCACTTAATACACGCTTGGCACTGAATGATGAAATAAAGAACGCAGGATATAGGCCAGCCAGCACACCCACGACAATAGCAACAACCACAATACCCGCGCCAAAGCTTGACGCATAGTTAAGTACCAATTCGCGATCGACTAGATTATTAAAGCTTGGCATAACCAATTCTACTAACACACAAGCAAGCACCATAGACAGTACTGCAACTAACACAGATTCAGACAAGAACTGGTTTACTAATTGGGTTTTGCTTGCACCCAATGCTTTTCGAACTCCCACCTCTTTTGCGCGCTTCGTCGATTGTGCTACTGTCATATTGATGAAGTTGAAACTAGCGATTAAGACAAGCAAAATACTTAAACCAATACAAATAGTAACAACTTGCTTAGTACCACCTGTTTTCATTTCAAATGGTGAGTTGGCTGTTAAATGCAAGTCGAGTATTGAGTGAAGCTCTATAAATATCTTACCTTTGAAATCACCAGTAAATGCCTGTTCGGCTAATTGCTGTTCTAGCGCTGGAATATCAGTACCGGCTGTCAATTTTAAATATACGTAATGTATTGTATTGCCTAAGTCTTCAGAGATATGCTCTGCATACACTAAAGCTTGAAAACCAAAATGAGTATTATCTGGCAAGTCCGCAAAAACCGCTCTGACTGTATAACTGCCGTTTGCATGATTTAAAGTCTCACCAACGACATTCACAGTGCCGAAAATGCGAAGCGCTTCAGATTCGCTCAACGCTAAGCTGTTAGGGGTGCTCATAGCTTCTTTAATGTTTCCTGCAAGCACATCCATGGCAATAAAGTCTTCAATATTCGCGGTGGCAGCATAGAGATTATTAAGCTTAAATCCCTCATTATTGTGCTTCACATCTACTTCAGCTTCACGAGTAAACTCGACCATTTTTAACGCAAATACATCTTCTACTTGGCTAAAATCTAATGCCTGTGTACCCCGTGTATAACTATAAATAGGGATAGTACCCAAACCCAGTTTTGAATAATCTTGGGCTACACGATAAACACGATCTGCATCAGGTTGCTGTTTATCAAAAGACAATTCATTTTTCGCAAACAATGCCACTAAAATTGCCGCTGCCAGGCCCACACTCAAGCCAATTACATTTAATAAAAAATGTTGTTTTTGTTGCTTAAAGGCACGAAGTGCCGTGATTAGGTAATTAAATATCATAACTATGCAACCTCGCTTTCTAGTCCTTGAGTAACACTATTGGCTTTGTCTAGCATAATTTGACCGTCTAATAGACGAACTAAACGGTCAGCATACGCGCCTTCTTTTTCTGAGTGAGTCACCATGATCACCGTAGTGCCTTCGCGGTTTAATTCACGCAGCATGGTCATCACTTCTTCACCGTTTTTAGAATCGAGGTTACCGGTTGGTTCGTCGGCTAAAACCAATTTAGGGTTGATCACTAAAGCACGGGCAACAGCCACACGTTGCTGCTGACCGCCTGATAGTTGCTGTGGTAGATGATCGGCACGGTGGTCGATAGCAACACGTTTTAAGATAGCTTCAACACGCTGTTTACGTTCATTTTTTGAGATGTTTTGATATTGCAGTGGCAGCTCAACGTTTTCGAATACCGTTAACTCATCAATCAAGTTAAAGCTTTGGAATACAAAACCAATTGAGGCTTTACGTAATTGTGATAGTTGCTTTTCGTTGTAACCCGCGATGTCGGTACCATCGAAATCAAAGTTGCCTGAGCTCGGTGAGTCCAACATACCTAAAATAGACAGCAGCGTTGACTTACCACAGCCAGAAGGGCCCATGATGGCAACGAACTCGCCTTGTTCTACGGTTAAATTAATGTCGTTTAAAGCAGTTGTTTCAACGTCTTGAGTACGGAATACGCGATTTAAGTTAGTTAATTTGATCATGGGTCTGGTCCTTAAAATTTTAATGTCTGTGCTTTGTCGAAGTTGCTGTAGCCTGAGGTGATCACTTGCTCACCCACATTTAAGCCATCGAGCACTTCGTAATAATTTTGATTTTTCTTGCCTAAACGAATGGTGCGACGCTCTGCTGTTTTGCCATCGCTTGATAGTACGTACACCCAGTTACCGCCTGAACTGGTAAAGAATGCGCCGCGTTTTAGTAATAATGCGTTGTCTTTGTTGCCCCCTAACATCAATTCAACATCGATGCTTTGCCCACGTTTAATATCTTGTTGGCCACTTGGTAACGCTACTTCAACCTGAAACTGCGACTGGGTTACACGGCTGTCTATTTTGCTCACTTTTGCCATCACGCTGCCACCATCTAAGTGCACGTTGACGTCCATGCCCTTTTGAACTTGGTTTAAGTAGAATTCATCTAAGCGCACAACTAATTTGTATTCATTTGGAATATCAATTTGACCAAGGCGCGCGCCGCGATTTTTTGATTCACCCATTTCTACATCAAGCTCACTCAAGTAACCCGAAACAGGCGCTTTTATTAATAAGTTATCTAAATTTGCACGGGCAAACTGTAAGTTTTTCTGTAGCATTTCGGCGCTGTCTTCTAGCTGCTCGACTTGCACCTTACGAATTGAATTTTCTTGTTTTTGGCGCTCTAAGGTCAGCTCTTTTCTCGCTTTGTAGTAAGCTAGATCTTCTGAGATTTCAGAAAGTCTATCTTGGGCTAATACACCGCGCTCAACCAGTGGCTTAGATTGCTTGTAACGACGCTCTAAATGGGTAATTTGTAAGTCGATTTCTAATAAGTCACGACGCAGGTTCAAACGACTGGTTTCCATGTTCATTTGTGTGTTGCGTAAGAAGTTAAGCTGCTCAGTCACCTGCGCTTCGCGGCTCATCACGTCTAACTGTAAGCTGGTGTTACTCAAACGAACCAAAGGCTGACCTTTAGTCACATAAGTACCCTGTTCAACCAAACGTTCTTCAACTTGTCCACCCGCAATCGTGTCTAAGTAAATAGTGGTTTTTGGCACAACCTGACCTCGAAGGCTTAACGAATCGACAAATGCGCCTTGCTCAACCGCATTAATGGTGACACTGCTTAGTGATAAGTTTTGACTGCGACCCGATGACGAATCTGTAAATGCGAATGCTGCAGCAGCAATGCTCAGCAGCACACCCGCAGCAACCGCTTTCTTAAGATGTTTTTGTAATCCTGAACGTTCAATTTTCTTATCCATAGCACACCTCTAAATCGTTGAGAATTTGGTCGATCTTCGTTTCGACAACTAAGTCAGAATATGGCAGAGATAAATCAAACACTATGCCAACTTTTAAACCCATAAAAATCAGCATTTTATAAATTTTTGTGTTTTTAATAATTATTATAGTGTCCGGAAACAGAACACATCGAAAACCACAATGTGTCCATTTATGAACACATTAATAGACGTGCTGTTGCTAAATGAGGTAGGCTAAAAAGAGATAATAATAAAGCTGATGTACAAAACCCTGATAAACGTTAAAACTGCTATCATCCAAATTAGTTCGGCAACTCATCGCGTACGCAATAGATTCTGAAACTAGTTCAGAATGACTCATTGTTTTAGATCCATCAGGCTAAAATCAGTGTCACCCCGAACTTGTTTCGGGGTCTCATGACATATGCATCAGTAAAAAACCAACAGGCAAGGACCATGACGCAAACAGCCAAGCAAGATGGGCACATTTTAATTGTCGACGACAATACTGATATTTTAATCGCGGCTAAGCTACTGCTAAAAAAGCACTATCAAAAAGTACACACCACAGATAACCCATTTGATATTGAAGAGATCGTCAAAGCGCAGCCTATTGATGTGATCTTACTCGATATGAACTTCAGCCAAGACGCCATAAGCGGTAAAGAAGGGTTTTACTGGTTAAAGAAAGTCGTTGAGCAAGACCCCAGCATTGCAGTGCTTCTCATGACTGCGTATGGCGATATTCAATTAGCCGTTGATGCCATTAAAGCCGGCGCTGCTGATTTTGTTGCCAAACCATGGCAAAACGACCAACTCTTAGGCGCGGTCGCCGCTGCCTATGCGCACGCCCAAGACAAACAGAAAGTTGGTCAACTGACTCGCCAAACACAAGGATTAAATCAAGCACTTAATCAAGGTGCAGGTGGTAAAAACTTCGATTTTCTAGGTCAAAGTGCGGCCATGCAGCAAGTATTTAGCACCATTGAAAAAGCCGCGTTAACCGATGCCAATATTTTAATCACCGGCGAGAGTGGTACAGGTAAAGAACTCGCTGCACATGCCATTCATCAAGCGAGTTTACGTCGCGAAAATGCACTAATTAGCTTAGACATGGGTGCAATTGCTGACAACTTATTTGAAAGTGAACTGTTCGGTCATAAGAAAGGCGCGTTCACCGATGCCAAAGCAGACAAAGTCGGTCGTTTCGAGCTCGCCAACGAAGGCAGCCTATTTTTAGATGAGCTTGGCAACTTGCCACTGAGCCAGCAAACCACCTTATTAGCCGCGCTACAAAACCGCCAAGTCACCCCCGTTGGCGGCAATAAAGCCATAGATGTGAACATTCGTCTCATTTGTGCCACCAACGATAATTTACAACAAGCCGTAGACGAAGGGCGTTTTAGACAAGATTTACTTTACCGTATCAACACCATTGAGATCCGTTTACCACCGCTACGTGAGCGCAGTGAAGATATTCCCTTATTAGTGAATTATTACCTCGAGCACTTCTGCCACAAATACAAACGCACATTAAGTGTTAGTGACACCGATTTGCAAACCTTGAGTGCCTACACTTGGCCGGGTAACGTGCGAGAGCTGGCCCATGCCATTGAACGTGCCGTGATCTTAAGTGAGTGTGAGCTTCTCGATATCAGCACTGTGGTTGGCCAAGTAACTACCACCGCGCCAAACAGTCAAGCCGAAATAGCACAAAGCGAGAGCGATCAATTGATTAATGCAGACACCTTCAACCTAGAAGAACTCGAACATCGCACCGTTCGCGCTGCATTAAAGCACTATCAGGGTAATGTATCGCAGGCGGCCAAAGCGCTGGGCTTAACCCGTGGTGCCATGTATCGCCGCCTCGAAAAATACGACTTATAACCGGAGCTGAGTATTTTGAGTTATTTTACGAAGCACCCTACAACGATATTTTTTGCCACCATCTTGTTACTTTGCGTGCTGATCACCACCAGCGCAAGCTTGTATATACAAGAAGGGTTTTCAGCGACTTTACTGCTTTTAAGCTTATTTTCATGTGCGACTTTGTTTTCGCTTATTTCTCAATTTAATAAACAAAACAAGCACATGAGTTTTGTTTTAAAGTCTTTGGCAAATGGCGATAGCTCTTTGGGTTTGAGTAAACATCACCCTATGCATAGTCACCTTGAAGAGATCAAAGAAAACATTCAGAGCGCGCGCTTTAATGCCGAGCAACAGGCCCACTTTTTACAGGCCTTATTAGTGCATATTGATTTGGCCGTCGTGGTATGTGACGACACGGGCGACGTGATCGAATCAAACCCAGCTGTTGCCAAATTGCTCGGAAAAGCAGTTCGCCATTGTGATGATTTGGCCCATATCGCGCCCTTAGTCACAAGTTGTGATCGCAGCCTCAAAACCATTGCTAATTGGCAATATGGTGAGCAACAAGACACCTTGTCTATACAAGTTAGTGTCGCCCATATTCAAGGTAAGATCCGCAAAATTATTACCTTGCACTCAATTCGTGATGCCTTACAAAACAAAGAGCAACAAGCCTATAAGCGGCTTACCAAAGTGCTCACCCATGAAGTTGCCAACTCCATCACACCGCTCGCCTCCATTGCACAAAGCTGTGAAAGCCTTTTACCAGAAACACTCACCTTTGATGATGAAGAAGACAAAGACGATTTGGCTATGGCGCTAAAAACGCTGGCAAAACGCACCGAATATTTAGGTGACTTTATCGGTCGCTTTAGAGAAGTCAGTAATTTACCTACGCCCACGCTTAACCCTGAGCAACTTGCTCCATTAGTTGAAGGCGTATTTCAGCTTCATCAACAAACTTGCAGTGCAGCTAATATCGATTTACAGATGGACGTGTCACACTCTCAACTGACTATGCTTGATAGCGCACAGGTTGAGCAAGTACTTATCAACTTAACCAAAAACGCCATTGAAGCGGTGCAGCAAAACAGCGGCGACACTTCAGCAAGCGTGCAATTAAAAACAGGCTGTAATGAAGCAGGCCAGCACTATGTTGAAGTCAGTGATAACGGCCCGGGCGTGGCAGAGCATGTGGTCGATATGATGTTCGTGCCATTCTTTACTACCAAGCAAAAAGGCTCAGGCATAGGGTTAAGCCTTTCAAGGCAGATTATGTTGAACCATGGTGGCGACCTCATTTACATCCAACGCGAACAAGGCGCCTGTTTTAGATGCGTGTTTGGATGATGTTCGTGTCTATGCTTAAGACTTCACAACCAAACAACAAGGGTTCTGGGATTGGTTTGAGTTTATCTCGACAAATAATGTGCTTACACTTCAAAGAACGCGGCGGCGACCTCTTTTACACCCAGCGGGAGCAAGGCGCTTATTTTAGATGTGCGTTTGGATGAACGGGCTAAAAATTATCGCAAGAAATTGCCAATTTTTACTCACCTAGTAAACTAAGCGTGGTTTCTGGTTTGAGGGCAGCAATGGACAAGCAAATACGTAAAGAATGGCAAATATCCAGTATTGGCTGGAGCGTTGTCATACTCTTTCTTACCACAATAGATGCATTTTATGATTTATCAGTCGCACCAGAAGATCAGCTCAATAATGTCTGGTATTGGGCAATTCAAGAATGGGGCTTATGGTTTATTATTACGCCTTTGCTGTTTAGAGCGCTAAGCCTTATTGAACAGCAGAAAAGACATATCACAACCTTCTCTCTACTGACTTGTATAGGTACGTTTATTTTTGCCATGGGTGCACAAGCCATTTTTGACTTTTATGCCCTTAACGACCCAATCCCATATACTTTTTTATATTTTGCCCCTTTGCATCCTTTGGTGATTTTCGTAAACATTTACCTATGGCAGCGCCTGATAAAACCAAAGCCTGCACAACTTGATGTGTCGCAAACCGAACAACAAGCCTGTATTGCTGTTGAACATAATGGTCGATGTATTGATATTCCTTATGCACATATCATTCAGTTTAACTCTGCCAGTAACTATGTTGAGATCTGTACTGCACAAAAAACTTGGCTAAAACGTGCCACATTGAAAGAAATTGAAACCAAATTGCCTGATAACACATTTATCAGAACCCATCGCTCACATTTAGTGAACATTAAATTGATCAAAAAGGTGACAATTAAGCCCTCAGGAAGTGGCTATGTGGTGCTGTCTAACGACAATGCCGTCGCCCTGAGTAAAGCCCATAAAAAAGCCGTTAAGACTTGTCTTCAACAAGTCGCTTAAACCGCATTTAAATTCACGAGTCCAGTTATCCCAACTCAATGGGATAACTGGAAAGATACCTGTCCATTCGTCCCTAGCCCTTACCAATTAACACTTTATAATTGAGAACTCAGCCTAAATAAATTTTAATAGCCGCGATTTATATCCCCAACCAAGGACGCACAATGTATAGCAAAAATTGGCTTAACTCTGCTGTTTTAATCGGTGCACTAAACTTTAACTCTCAAGCGTTGGCTCAAGACGATACACAGGTTGTCATTGAAGATAATGTCGCGCTGTATACCAGTGAAGATATTCTTGCCATGCAGGGGCAATCCGCATTAGATATTATTGAGCAAATTGCAGGCTTTCAGTTCATTGATTCGAATGATCTGCGAGGCCTAAGTAGCGCCAGCGGTAATGTATTAGTTAATGGCTTACCCGTTCTAAATAAATCGCAAAGCCTAGAAGCAATTTTGGCAGATTTACACATAAGTCAGATTGCTGAAATGGAAGTCTATTTAGCCGGCCACCCATTTTCTTCTGTCAGCCAATATACTCAAGCAGTTAATATAATTAGAGATAATTCTCAAAACAGGGCAAATTGGCAGGTTGGTGCACAATCACATAAAGACTTTAATCAAGTAAATGCTGCCTCATTGCAAGTGAGTACACAATGGCTAGATTGGGATCATCAATTACAGCTTTCTACAGACAAAAATCTTACTTACTCTACAACCGATTATACTGAGTCTAATCATCAGAATATCAGTTATTTAAATGGCCAAGAACAGTATCAAGAAAGCATTGAAAATATCAGCACAGGTATTACGTCAAGCAAGGTGATGACTGACAGCGTATTGCAAATAAATACGCTGTTTCTAAAAGAGCATTATCAAGAAGATTATGACCGTGACTGGCAAGACAATAACGATGCGCTGGGTAATGAAGCTATAAAAGATAAATCGCAACTCAATGAGTATGAACTGGGTTTTGATTGGCAACAACAAGCAAATGAGAGCGAGTCTTCATGGCTCTGGCAAGTGACAGGGTTACTTCGCCTGCGTGATAGTGGTCAAGTTGCCCTCACCACAGAGCAAAACGAAAGTGAGCTCACGCTTACTCAATTTGAGCAAACCCAATCAAATACTGAGCAAGTATTAAAGCTTTCAACTCAGCAGCCTACTTTGTGGTGGCAACCAGAGCTAGGTATAGAGGTAAGTCACAACCGTTTAGAGGCAGATACTTTAGAAGCGCATAGCTCAGAGAGTAATGTCACAACAACCAGTGTCAGTGAAACCCGTGCAGAACCTTTTATTGCCAGCAAAATAGAGCTTAACCCGCAATGGCAACTATATAGCAAATTAACGGGTGAATACGCTAAGCTCAGCAGTCAATCAAATAACCGATATGAAACACAAAGTCGCTATCTTAAGCCTTTAATTAAGCTCAGCTACCAAGCAAAAAACGGCCTGCAATCGACATTCACATTACAACGCAGAGTCGACCAGCTTGATTTTACTGATTTTCTAGATAGCCAAGATAATGATTTTGGCCGTGAGCAATCGGGTAACACTGAGTTAAAGCCTCAACAAAGTATCGAGTTCAGTTATGAGTTAAATTATGAAGCAGACGACCACTGGACGCTAAATACGCGCGCTTTTTGGCAAAAACAGCGTGATATCCATGAGTTCATTCGTTTTGATAATGGTGACTGGGGGGTCGGCAATGCTGGCCACGCCTATTACTACGGCTTAGACCTCGATATCAATATACAAACCAATTGGTTACTAGAAGACAGCCTCATCAATGTATTTTATGAATATCGCGATGCCAACTACGATGATCCGTTAACTGGTGATCGAGCCATATCCTGGTTAGAGCCACACAGCGCTGAAATAGAGTTTAGAAAAGGTGAAGATTGGTATGCATGGGGTGTACTGGCATCGTTACCCGATACTGAAACTGGTTACTACCCAGAAGAAGTTTACCGACAAAAAGATCGCGCTACTTACGGTTTTTATGCCGAGTTCGACCTAGACAGTGACATGCAGATCAACATAGAACTTGAAGATGCGTTTGGTGGAGAATACCTATATGACCGCCATATTTATCAAACAGATAGAACTGGAATGTTAGACTATCGCTACTATGCGCTTGAGCATAGTGAGCCGAGCCTAACTATTTCGTTCAGTGGTGAGTTTTGAATAGCAAACTAGACTTCAATCGCCGTCAGTCTTTATACTGTAGTTACAATTTCACACATTATGACTGACACAAACGATTAGTCGACAAACTTAGTTGGTAAAAAGTTTTTTGGCAATATACCTTGAAGTGAGCCAAAACTTTCTAATCGATTTCGCAAAGCGCAGCCTAATGCACTATCATGAATTGAAGGTACTCTGGTTATGTCAGTCTCGTAATTACTGTTTTTAAAAACGGTTTTGAAAGATTCGGACGCTTCTTTGGCCACATTTGAACGTGTCAAAATAGATGTATTTGCAATAGCATCAATACTCACACTTCTGCTAAATCTTGCAAATTGTTTGAACTTAAAATTTTCTTCGACATATCGGTTACTTAGCTGCACCAATTGAGTCATCAGCTCATGTAAAACTGCATTGGCGGTCAATTCATGTACGAGTAGTGTGAGAGTTTTATTTATTAATTCGGGGAGTCTACCCTGAAAAAAAGGTAAAATTTGAATGTCTATTAAGTATGTACCATTGTGTCTCTGCTCGATATCAATGAGTGTAAATTTTGCTTTGTCATAGGTAATTGAAGCCAATAAATCAGTGATCGCAAAGTCGCTCTGAAGCTTGTTGTTAGCATGGCTCTGACATAAAAATTGATCAGTATAATTAGCCATCATTGGTAGATCATGATGATTATTAAAGGGGGTAGCCACACCACCTAAAATCGAAAGTTTGAACAATTCTCGTATCTCATGCTCTCTGGCAGACTTAATGGCCAAAAAAACTGTTTGAATAATTTCTGATGTTGGCAAGGTTGCCTCGACGCGCCACCTTCGTCCATAGACGATCTTTTTATCATTATCTTGTCGGTAATTGTCTTTCCCCACAATACCTAGTTGAATAAACACACCCGCTTTGTCTTCATCAACAAACACAAGGTAATCTTCATCAAAATCAATATTAGACACCACCTCTTCAACGCTTTGTCTGTCATGCTGAAAAGTCATAAAATGCTGAGGAATGCATGCTTTTGAGTCACTAATAAGCACGGATGGTGCACCTGGCATTGGCGCTTCTCCTTCTAACAGTGCTGACTCTTCAATCATGTTTTTGTCTAAAGATGTTTGATTCATTCACGTTTGCTCTAAATGGCTTTTAACGGTAAACGTTGAAACAAAAATAAAGATCACCCAAGTACACTTTTAATCTTAATTTTTAAGCGTTATTCAAATCCTATTTTTAAATTATTACGAAATTTTGACTGATTACTTTTTATTCTAAGAAGAGAAAAACCAAAGCTAATAGACTGTGCATGATTAAGGTAATTGTATATAACAGCCTGCGAAGATAAATATTATTAGCAGTTTCATAATTGAAAATAACACAACAATAAATTTTTATTGAGTTTCTGATTACACCTTTTGCGAGTTTGCGTCTACACAAATTATTTACCATATTTAGAACATAGTTAATCAAAGTGGAATATTTTGATGGTATTAACTACCTTTCTTATAAGGTGAACCAGTTAAATATTAATCTCGTATGCTTACGAAAATGCAGTATTTCTAATACCGGCCTAGACGACATGTTGTAAGTGGTCTGGTCATAATTTATTACTCAATATGGTGTGAAAAGTTATGAAAGAAGTGATGCTCGACCCAGCCGATTTTGTCGGCATGTCCTTTTGGATAATCTCTGCAGCAATGACTGCTGCAACCTTTTTCTTTTTCATGGAAAGAGACCGCGCAGTCGGAAAATGGAAAACATCCCTTTCTGTTGCGGCTTTGGTAACAGGTATAGCTGCGATTCACTATTTCTATATGCGTGAAGTTTGGATAGTTTCTGGTACCAGTCCAACCACATTTAGATATGTAGATTGGTTATTGACCGTGCCCCTTCAAATTATAGAGTTCTACTTGATATTAACTGCTATTGCCGTAGTACGCTCAGCACTGTTTTGGAAACTCATGGCTGCATCTGTGGTAATGCTCGTATTTGGTTATTTTGGCGAAATCAGAAGCATCAATGTTTGGGGTGCTTTTGTAATTAGCATGCTTGCATGGCTATTCATTATTTATGAAGTATTCTTAGGGGAAGCCAGTAAGATAAGTGCCGAAAATGGCACCGAAGCCAGTAAGAAAGCTTTCAATGCTCTGCGCATTATAGTCACTGTTGGTTGGGCAATATACCCGCTTGGATATGTGCTCGGATATACTGGTGGTGGTAGCGAAAATATGCTGAATATCGTCTATAACCTTGCAGACTTTGTAAACAAGATAGCATTTGGGGTTGTTATTTGGGCTGCAGCGACATCCAGCTCACATGAGCAAACATCTTAACCATTTTTAATGCGCCAACTTGGCGCATTTTAATTTTTGAGGGTTATTATGTCTATTACCTGTCACTCTAATTCGCTCACTTCTAGTTTACTCAATTTAGTTGACTCCTATCTTGTTGAATGCACGTCTCACGTTAGTTGTGATGATCATGTTGATACAGCCGTGAACTATCATTTAGCAAGCGGTGGAAACAAAATAAGAGCCAAACTGACATTGGAGACATGTCATCGATTAGGCATTCACGACAATGACGCTGTGGTTATGGCTGCAGCCATTGAGTGCCTTCATAATGCCTCATTGGTGCACGATGACCTCATGGATGGCGACAAATACAGACGAGAAAAAAAAGCTGTTTGGCACAAATATAATTCACAAATAGCCATATGCGCTGGCGACATGTTAATAGCACGCGCTTTTGGCATATTGTCTCACCTAGGCTACGAGAGAAAAATAGGTGAGTGTTTGCATATGATGAGAGAGGTTACTGAGACAACTATTGAAGGGCAGTCTGCCGACATCAACTCGGAAACTTGGCAAAAATTAACAACAATCCAGTATTGTGACACCGTGGCGCTGAAATCGGTGCCACTGCTGCAAATTTGTATGGCTATGCCTTTAAGTTATGCGGGAGTCATGATAAGTGATCAAATACTCAAAAACGTATTTAATTCGTTTGCCTCAGCGTATCAGATAATTGATGACATTGAAGATTGGCAACAAGATGACGCTTATGGCAGATGTAACTACTTGTCACTTTTAGCAAGAGAATATACCAATTATCACCCTGCTGACTTGTATTACGTTGCTTTTCAAGATGCTGAAAAACTGCTAGTGAACAGCGAAAAAAACGAGTCTCAGCTTCCGCCTGCGCTATCTGGGTTAATGACTCCTTATATTCAAAGACTTAAACTCAAAATGCAAACGCTACAAGAAGATCACGCTTATGACTAAAGCCATTGTTATCGGTGCGGGTTTTGGTGGTATTGCCGCTGCACTTCGACTCAGAGCAAAGGGTTACGACGTAACTTTAATTGATCGCGCTAAACAGCTTGGCGGCAGAGCACAAACGTTCAAACAACAAGGCTTTCTATTCGATGCAGGTCCGACTGTCATCACTGCCCCCCAACTGTTTGCAGAGCTCTTTGAGCTTTTTGATAAAAACATTACTGACTATGTAGATATTGTTCCTGTAGATCCTTGGTACCGCTTTTACTTCCCTGATGGTGATACATTTGATTATGGGGATTCACTTGAAAAAACACTCACAGAAATTGAAAGAATAGCACCACAAGACAAAGCTGGTTACTTAAAATTAATAAAGTCATCTGAAGCCATCTTTGATGTCGGGTTCTCAAAGTTATCTGACAAACCCTTTCACTCAATAACGACCATGTTCAAGCAAGTACCCAGTTTAATTAAATTAAAAAGTTATTTGAGTGTTTGGCAATTTGTTTGTAATCATCTTGAACATGACAAGCTCAGGCAAGCCTTTTCAATACAGCCTTTGCTCGTAGGCGGCAACCCCTTTGATACAACATGTATCTATAACTTAATACACTTCCTAGAGTTAAAATGGGGTATCCATTTTGCTAAAGGAGGAATGGGTGCTGTTGTGCGTGCTCTAGAAAGGTTAATGCGAGAGCAAGGCATCCACATACAACTTGACACCACCATAGAAAAAATTAATACCTCTAATCGTCTAGCGCATTCAGTTGTTACGACAGATAACCAAACATATGACTGTGATTTAGTAGTGTCTAACACAGATCCAAAATATCTGTATCAAAATATGGTCGCCAAGGATGAAATCAGCTTTTCAGCTAAGATTAAAACCAAATTCGCAAAGCCTTCCATGGGCCTATATGTACTTTACTTTGGCACAAATAGAACCTATGACGATATCGCTCACCATACAATCTGGTTAGGAAAACGCTACCAAGGCTTGTTATCTGACATTTTTGACAAGCAAATCTTGGCTGATGATTTTTCGCTTTACTTACATAGGCCAACAGCAACGGATCCTTCTATGGCACCCGAAGGGTGCGATAGTTTTTACGTGTTGTCTCCGGTGCCTAATTTACAAGGCGGTCAAAATTGGGATGAATTGCGAGATACTTATGCCACAAAAATATTAAACGCACTTGAACAAACTATATTACCTAATCTTAAAAGCCACCTTGTTGTGCAATTTGATATGACACCTGAAGAGTTTGCTTCTGATTATTTAAGCGTTGATGGCTCTGGTTTTTCAATTGCACCAAGCTTGTCTCAATCTGCTTGGTTTAGATTTCACAATCGTGCAGAGGGGTTAGATAACTTGTATTTAACGGGTGCGGGAACGCACCCAGGGGCAGGTGTGCCAGGCGTGTTATCCTCCGCAAAAGTCTTGGAGCATTTGATACCTGATTTAATCACCCAACCGACTAGTTCTTAACATTAATAGGCTTACTAGTATGACGGAACCAGCACTGAGTACACTTAGTCGATATGGTAAATCTTTCAGATTTGCAGGCCGGCTGTTAGAGCATGGACAATTGCAGGAAGCTGCAAAGCTGTACCAGTTTTGTAGATGGGTCGATGACATTGCCGATCAAAGTGAGCATGCTGAATTAGCAGCGAAGCAACTCAACCACATTAATGATAGCCTTTCAGGAAAAATTAACTCTTGCGGTGAAACACTCGATGAATTCATTCGTTTTTTTAAACGACATGAAATTTCGACAGCTCTACCAATGACTCTGGTAAATGGTGTACAAAGTGATTTGTCTCCCGCACGAATTCATGACCAAGACGAGTTAATTCAATATGCTTATCAGGTCGCTGGCGTTGTTGGGCTAATGATGTGTCCTATTCTCGGTGCCGATAAACGAAGTTACGACTTTGCCATTGATTTGGGTGTGGCCATGCAACTGACTAACATTGCCAGAGATGTCAAAGAAGACGCTGAAATGGGCAGACGATACATACCTTTTTCATGGTGCCCTCACTCGCCTGAAGAAATCTTATCTGAGGATGAACAGATAAGGCAAATCACGGCAAACAGCATAAAAAGACTCTTACAACTTGCAGAGCAATATTATGCTAGTGCCCGAATAGGGCTACAATTTCTGCCACCTAAGAGTAGAAGGGCGATTGCTGTCGCGCTGTCAGTGTATAGACATATCGGTGTGTTAATCGAACAACAACATTATCAGTATTGGTTGCCTCGATGTGTAGTGCCTACTTACAAAAAAATATTGGTTGCAGCAAAGGCATTATGGCAACTTCCCTCAGTAGCACCAATAAAGACACTAAAACATCACAAAGAATTACATCAGTCGCTGTCTCAACTCAAACCAACAAACAGTGACGCTTTATGAAAGCCGCTTATGATTTAAGCTGCATCGGTATTGGTATGGCAAACGCGTCTCTTGTGCTGGCTCTTAATGATATAAAAAGCCAGCGTAAAATTGGAATGTTCGAAGCTGAAGATTCATTTGATAAAGCACGAACATGGTGTTTTTGGGGCAAAGAACACTTGCCCAATTACCTTAAACCGTTAATTTCTAAATCTTGGTCTAAATGGCAGGTCAGTGACGAAATAGACACCTTTCAACACAACTCTAAGAACCCAAAGCAACACTATCACTGTATAAAAGGGGCTGATTTCTACCAGTTTTTTATGGAGCAATGTCATAAAAGCAAGCACATTGAGTTACATTTTTCGAAACCTGTCACTGATGTTCAAAAACGTGATAAAAGTTTGATACTTAATACAGAACACACGGCAACTTCAATCACTTCAAACTATATTGTAGACAGCCGATTAGACAAACATGTAAATGCTAAAGGTAATTTATTTCAATGCTTTGTAGGTGTTTGGCTTGAAAGCTCAACGGCGTTGTTTGATTCGAGCTGTGTTGGATTAATGGAGCAAATGACAGTCACAAACGACGGCGCTTTGCGCTTTGTTTATATTCTACCTATTGACGACCATCGTGCTCTTTATGAAGTGACTTACTTTAGCCAATCAGTACTGCCATTTAATATTATTAAGCAAGAGGTTAATGCCAAAATTGCAGAGCGCTTTGATTTGAAAAAACTACGCGCACTCACTTGGGAGCAAGGCGTAATACCAATGCACACAATAAAACCTCAAAACCACCTTAAATTCGGGCAATTTTATACTCGCAACGGTATTGCTGGAGGTCATGTCAGAACCAGCTCGGGTTACACGTTTTTACCCACTCAACGCTGGGCGAAAGAAGCCGCATATCAGATAAACACAGGGCAACCTTTTACACAAAAAATGCCTATATCAATCAGATACAGGTTAATGGATAGACTGTTTCTTCGTGCTTTAAAAAATAACATGCTTATTGCCCCCAATCTTTTTAAATCATTGATACAGAGAACGAGTCCAGACTGCTTCACGCAATTTATGACGGAATCTGCTTCATTCAAAGATTTAACAAATATCATTCTTGCGATGCCGAAAAGGGCTTTTTTACGCGCATTATGAATATGATCACGCCTAAAACGTACCAATCACCTGACCGGATATTTCCATTTTTTGCGGTTGCTGTTGGTTTAGTGAGTATGCTTGCCATCGCTGATCTTTCGCAGCTTTTTTTGTTCACACTCGTTGCCGTCGCCATTTTCTTTGTTGGGATACCTCATGGTGCACTTGATGTGATTGTTATTGAAAAATACTGTTTAAAACAGCTGCCTTTCCAAAGTAGCCTCCTCAAAAGAGTCATTTTGTATGGTGTCTATCTACTCATTGTCTTAGTTTGTTTATTTTTTTGGCAATCCTCTCCTTTTCTTGGCCTCTTAACTTTCTATGTCTTGGCGATTGGCCATTTTCAAGAAGACTGGTTTGAACTAAATAACTTTTTAGCCAGAATATGCCTTGCCTCCATTTTACTTAGTGCAAGCGTATGGCTTTACTCTGACAATCTAACGTCTCTGTTTATGCTGCTTGGCAACGACCAAATTACCGCTGAAAGGTTTATTTTACTGTTGAAAGCTTTGAACAGCATAAGCCTAATTAGCTTAGTTTTTATCCGTGCATTTCATCTTTATTTCAAAACACATATTAAAACGACATTGGGTATCGCATTGTCTGCCTTCTTGTTACCGCCTCTGGCATTTTTTCTAGCTTACTTTTGTGCATTTCATTCGATATTACATACAAAGAGGATTATGACCGACTATCAATTAAGTAGATTCTCGTTTATCTGTTGGGTCAGCATACCTATGGTTGGCACGGCACTGTTGGCATTCGCTTTTTTTATTATGTTTAAAAATATTCGAGCATTCGACGAAAATCTGTTTAGCACTACGTTTATTTTGTTATTCGCGCTGACGGTGCCCCATATGCTGTTAACTATTTGGTCGGAAAAAAAGTAACTGTTTATGATTTAAAACCCAATAAGTAAGCACGTACATATTTAAAAACATCAGCAAACCATGCCGTAAATCGTTTCGGTTCTGTGTCTAAGAGTTGCAAAATTTGCTGCTCTTTCATCCACTCGAATGACATGACTTCATTTGGCTCAGGGCAGATAGGATCAGGTGAACACTCTGATATAAAAATATGGTCATATTCATGTTCAATGAGATGATTATCTAAATAAGCTTTATAGGTAAATGGCGATAATGCATGGAGCGGTGACAATGCCATGATACCTAGCTCTTCATTAACGCGTCGACGAACAGCATCTTGGATGGGCTCGCCCCGCCTAGGATGAGAACAACACGTATTACTCCAAAGACCGCCACTATGATATTTACCAAGTGCACGACGTTGAAGTAGAAATTCATAGCCTGATTTGGTATTCCTGACAATCATGAGTGAAAACGCACTGTGCAAAAGCCCCAACCTATGTGCTTTTAGCTTTTCTTCGTAGCCAATTACATTACCCAACTCATCAACTAATTGAACTTCTTCTTTCATACATTATCTCACCTATGCGATGCCACTTATACTATGAGTAATACGTGTGAAGTCACCCTTTAAGTTTAGATGGGATATATAATTAGTTATATTTTAAAACACTTTTAATGTACACAATCATCAAGCCTTTACGGGGTAGTATGAGTCATGCTGCTTCATAGCTAGGGGTTACGCAATACGTTCAAAATAGAATGTTTAGGGCCATGGGCACCAAAAGTATGAACATCAAAGTATTCCCTGCTATTTTAAGGTGTCTCGGATATTCTTTATTCACCCTGATACCAAATAATGGCTGCATAAATGGCAAGTAATTTAAGACAACACACAACAGAGCACAGAGTGTAAAAGTACCTAATACAATTAAGCAAGCCTCCGCTACTGCCCCCAAATTCATATCATGGAACCAGAATGCCAAAGCAATAATGATACTCTGATGAAAAATATAAAAAGGAAACACTAACCGATTAACTCTTGGCAATAAGCGATGGGGACGCTTTAAGAATCGCGCTGCCAATGCCAACATCGTCATCACGCCAAGTAATCTCTGAGCAGTGTAAAGCATGTCCATTGCGGTAATCTGCCATTCTAAACTTTGATCGTTAAGCCAAATCATTTGGTAGCCCCAAACCACCAGCAGATATCCAACAATAAAACTACCTAATAGCCTATGCCAGTGCTGACTGAGCTTTTCAAAGAACGCTCGGTGATGTGTCAGTAAAAAGCCATAGATTAAAAAAACAAGCCCCATTGGATAACGAAATGTCTCACTAGGCCAAGACAGTTTTAAAACGCAAAGCGGCACCAGTAAACCTAAATACACCCAAAGCACAGGGCGCTTTAAGAAACGCGCAATGCCCTTATGCAGCCAGCGGCTTTGCAGTACAGGTAACATCAATACTAGCAACAAAGTAAATTGCCATAATGATCGCAAGTACCAAAGGTGATTCACATCGACATGAGGCCAAATACCCGCTTGATACTGTGCAAATAGCGGGTGAGATAGATCAAAAAACGCGATGTAAAACTCAACATAGCTAAGCGTTAAACCAACCTCTTGCTGCATTTGCGCATACAATTGAATAGGTACGACAAACCACACGCCCACCAGCAGGGGCAATAAGATTTTCACGGTTCGACTCATTAAAAACTGAGGCAATGACGACTTCTGTAATAAGCAACTCAATGCGGCACCTGAAATAAACCAAATCAGACCCATACGCCAAGGTGAGAGCAGTAACATTAGATTTTCTATTTCTGTACTTAAATAGACACTTTTAAAATGAAAGCCCCAGTTTTGCGTATACAACATACCTGTGTGATAGAACACCAACAGACCAAACGCGAGCACTCTCAGCCAGTCGAGTTCAACAAAGCGTTCTTTCGGTTGGCTTACAAAAGCAGTGGGCTGCCACCATTTAGCGATAGATTTGAACATACCTTTTCCGTCAGTTTCTCAGGCTTGGTTGTCTTATCTTTTCTGAGTAATTGTCGAAATGAAATAAATATGTGCTTAAAAAACAGCGACTAGGGATAAGCGGTGGGATTGTGGGGTAAACCTCTTGGGACTGGTTTAGTGAAGTAGCTCACATCTGTTTCTGACAGCTTTTATTTATAAGTTAGAGCTTGTATTACAGACGGCTATGAGCTCAACCTAACTTCGATAAATAGCGAGTGATGACAGTTGATAACCCCCTCACCAGCATGCAAAATGCAAGACATGACCCAATATACTCCTACTGTGAATTATGGCATCATTTAATAGAAGTCGATGTGCGTTTAAAAATATACTATTTTGGCAAAATTAGGCAGCTTTATGCTTATTTTAAGGAATAAGCTATATAGGGAATTAATAAAAATGAATAAAACAATCTGGTTTTCATTAATAACACTAGTGTTTTCAATAATAGTAACGTTTGCCACTTTTATATATGGTAATACAAGTTATTTAGAGTCACTTAGCCTTTCACTTTCGTTATCAGCGCCATTAGTTTTCATATTTTTTTGTGTGTTTATAGTTTTCAGAAATACTATGAAAGACCAAAACTCGCTGATGAAAGCAATTACCATTCGTGCGTACTTTTTTACGGCTTTATTGCATATCATATGGAACAGCTTGATGTTCATGGATGTTTTAAGCAAAGGGAGTTTAGGGCCTGCTCAAGGCTATTCTGGATTAATACTTTGGCTTGGTAGTTTAAAGGCAGCTTCATTTGGAGTTTTTGTTGGAATTATTTTTCATTTTCTACCAAAGTTGATAAACAAGAATAAGAACTTAAACCGGTAATATCAAACCTGAGAGCCACAGAGGTTATTCACAAGAGGCGAAATTTAGCACATACACCACTATCAGATTTAATTGGATCCTGTTAATCGAACCTGAAAATTCAAGTTAAGGCTTATTCAGGTTAAGTTAGTTGTTAAACTGGATGTACTTTTAAGGTTAGAGAATTAAATATGGCGCGCTCACCTCACTTTCTGCACTATTCAAATCAATATGGTGCGCTGTTATTAATGGCTTATATTTTTATCAACAACACCATTAATGCTACTTCTGACATTATGGAAGCGCAACGTGATGGCGTATTGCCTTTTCAGTTGTGGGAGCCATTTGTCTGGGAATATAGCAGCGCCTTAAGCACGCTAATGTTAATACCTGGTGTAATTTTTCTTCTTAAATACCAACCTTTTAATTTTCAAGCCATAACACGCTCTCTCGGCTTGTATTTTTTTGCTTCAGTCGTGTTTAGTGTGTTACATGTCGCCATTATGGTAGCACTTCGCAAACTCGTTTATTGGAGCCAAGCAGGTAGCTATGACTTTGGCTTGCTCTGGTATGAATTCTTGTATGAATACCGAAAAGATGTATGGGGGTTTATGTTTTTAATTGTGGTAATTAAAGGCTATCAATATCTTATCGGCCAATTAAAGGGCGAGGCCCATCTACTGCAACAAACCGAAGAGTCTGTACAACCTCAGTTTGAACGCCTGCTGGTTAGAAAACTCGGCAAAGAATTTATTATCAAAGTCAGTGATATTGAGTGGTTAGAATCTGCGGGTAACTATGTCAATTTACATATTGATGGGCGTGTTTATCCACTTCGCGCCACCTTAACTAAGCTCAGTGAACAACTCGAGCCTCACGGATTTTGTCGCATACACCGTAGTCATGCGGTACGACTTGATGCCATTAGTTCCATCACCCCCATTCAAAGTGGTGATAGTGAGGTTACCCTTAATAGTGGTAAAAAGCTCAACCTTTCAAGGCGCTATAAAGAGCAGTTTAAAGGTCTATTACTGCCTAACATATCGTAAGATACTTACAAAATTTGAACACTTTCTTACAGTTAGCGCTCTTTACGCCACTTACAATTTCATAAGTTTAAATTGCAAGGATCCCACATGATGCGCTACATTGCTTCGCTTTTCTTACTTGGCTTAACCTCACTACCTTGTGTCGCCAATGATGATTTCGACTTTTCTGTATTTGCCAAATCAGAGTTTAATGCACTTGACGATCACATCATTTCAACTGGATTTGAAATGATTGGCTATTTCAATCAAACCCCTTTTGGTATTGGTTTTATTAGCGCTTTAGGTAATGCCAGTGTGACAACAGAGCAAGGTTATCGCGAAGACTTTCTCACATTAGATACTGGGCTGAAATTTGGTTATTTCTCTACTGTTTACGCATATGGTGAGCTGGGCTTTGACGCTTTTGAGCTGATGTTTCACGATCAACGTGATACTGACAGTTATAGCAACCATTCCAGTATCACAGTTTACAATGCGCCAAATAATGAGATTGATGCATACTTAGGTGCGGGCATTGGTGTGCAGATTGAACACCTTAAACTCGAAGCCTACACCCGCTACCGACAAATTGATGGTAATGGTTGGGAAGCTGAAGATAACCATTTCACGGGGGTTCAATTCTCCTTTAGCTTTTAAACAGCTGTTTTTATTGGTTTTACTAATGCATATATCGGTATAGTTATGAATATATGCATTCTTTTTAGCGAAACCTACAATTACATTCAAGCAAAGAAAGCTCTCATACAAAGCAGCCAAAGTAATTTTTTAACTAAACAAATCATAACCTTAAGAGCAGCTCTACGCTGTTTTCTTCCAAACTCTGTCTCAATGCAACATAAAATATAGATTAAAATACCCACAATGAACACTGTAATGATAATGATTTGCAATTTTGATCATGTTAGTATTTGCAACCTATTTTTTGAGCAAATACTTTATACGGACGAATAATGAAACTCTCTGCGCTCTCATTTGCACTACGTGCGTCTCTTGCAATTCCGATGGCACTGTCTAGCCAACTTGTTTTTGCCGATGATCAAGGTGATGAAAAAGAAATCGAAACCATCATGGTCACAGGTCAGAAAATTGCACGTAGCCTGCAAGAAACCACCACAAGTGTTGCTGTATTAACTCCTGATATGATCGAACAACAGCAGATCAACACTTTCACCGATGTGATGATGAACACAGCCAATACCCATGGCGATAGCTATGGTTTCAGCATTCGCGGAATCGACGGCTTTAATGTGTCTGGCGGTGGTAATAGCTACTTAGCAAGTGTGTATATTGATGGCGCACCGCTACCACAGGGCTTAGTTCGTAATGGTGGCTTCTCAACATGGGATGCGCAGCAAGTTGAAATATTGCGTGGCCCACAGTCTACATTGCAAGGGCGCAACGCACTTGCTGGTGCAGTTATTTTAAATACGCAAATGCCAAGCCATGAAAACGAAGGTAAATACAAATTTCTGATTGGTCAGAATGGTCAGCAAGAAGCCGGTATTGCCATTGGTGGTGGCCTGGTTGAAGATGAGTTGTCATTTAGATTCAGCGGTGAAGAAAAGCGCTACGATGGTAACGTCACGAACTTACATGACAACTCTGACTCAGATTTTAATGAAGAACATACCTATCGATTAAAACTTTTATACGAGCCGGCAGGGTTAGAAGACTTTTCGGCAATACTTAGCTACATGAACGCAGAGCGCGCATATGGTGATGCAAACTTAACTACCAATGCTGGTGAAGTTGATTTTGACAACCGTAGTACTACATATAACGATACTCGTGAGCGTAAAGCCGAAACTGAACTTGTTTCTTTAACTTTGAACTATGGCATTAATAACGAGCTATCGTTTTCTTCTTATACAACTTACTCTGACGTACTTGAGGCATTTGACTGGGATTCTGACTATCCACAAGGTCTAGGTAACACACCTGTCGTCGACACGGGTAGCAGCACATTCTATGACAATACTGAAAAAACGCTGACTCAAGAGTTCAGGCTTACTTTTGACTATGAGAGCTTTAGCGGTGTAGCGGGTGCTTACTACTTTAATGGCGACCGCAAAGAGTTAAGTACGGGTTTAAACAACTACAATCTATCTCGTCTTGGCCTATCAAGTAACGTATTGCAAGCGCAATACAAACTTAGTCCACAAATCGCTGATTTAGTCATTGCTCAATATGCAGAGATTGATCCTGCAAGAACTAAGGTCTATTCACTGACAGAAAGTAAAGTAACTAGCTATGCACTCTTCGCTGATGGTGTTTGGCACATAAATGAAAAGTGGGATATTTTAGCGGGGGTGCGCTTTGATCGCGAAGCGCAAGAAAATGGTAACGATGCTGAATATACTATTCTTAACCAAGATAAAATGCCAAACCCAGCAAATTATGTAGGCACACCTTTCGAGGGCATTGTACCACTGATAACAGGGATTAACGGCAGATTACTCGGCATTGCAGCTGACGCTTCAAAACCTGCGGCCTTAGCAGATACCAGCTTCAATACTTTCTTGCCTAAAATTGGCGTGAGCTATCATCTGAATGACGATCTCACCTCAACCTTTACTTTCCAGAAAGGGTATCGTTCAGGCGGTGTAGGTATCAACCAAGCGAAATCTGTGACATTCGAGTATGAGCCTGAATATACAGACAACTATGAATTAGCAATTCGCTCTACGTGGTTAGAGGGTGCATTAACTGCAAATGCTAACTTCTTCTATACAGATTGGACTGATCAACAAGTTTCTGTACAACTTTCTTCAAACAATTTTGACCTTGAAACAGTCAATGCGGGTAGCTCTGAAGTGAAAGGCTTCGAGTTTGAAGTGAATTGCAACGTAACAGATTACCTTAAAGCCTATGCAGCTATTGGCTATGCAGGCACTGAGTTCACTGACTTTAAGATCACAACACCAGAAACCGAGTATGACTTAACTGGCCGCCAGTTCTCTGCACCTGAGCGTACACAAAGCGCAGGCTTAACATACCAAGGACCTGAAGGTTTATTCGCGAACATCAATATTAACTATGCCAGCGATGCACCTAATAGACCAAATCCATATCGTGATGGTTTGCAGCCTGGCGATGCATTCTTTGACTTACACAATGATGCGCGCACGCTGGTTAACTTACAGCTTGGTTACGAATGGGATAACTACGGCATTTACTTCATTGGTAAAAACATTACTGATGAAGAATATTACGTCGCACACCGTGCCCGTAATGCACGCTTAGGTGCGCCAGCGGAATATGCGATTTCGTTCCGTGGCGTATTCGACTGGTAAGACAGTCAACATTTAACCCCTATAAAAAGATGTCGTAGCAATGCGACATCTTTTCGTGGTTTTAGGAAATATAACTCAGTAGCAAGGATTTAAATATGAGTTTTTTTTACCTCCTTCCTGCCTATTGGTTAACAGGCATGTTGCTTTATGCCTCAAGCCCTCGGCAGCAATTTTTAAAGACAAAACAATTTAAACCCCCTCGCTGGTTGGCATTAGTCACCATTGCCCTACTCAGTGTGATTACTCTTTCATTGCTGGTTAGTGCACATTTCAGCCCTGTGGTCGCCGGTATTTTTGCGCTACTTGGTTTAATGCTGTTTATTCCCGCGCCCGTATTCTTACTTAACCATAAACCTCAGTGGGCCATCGCTAGCATTATTGCTATCTGTATGCTTAGTGCAGGTTTGCAGCTGATTTCGGGAGGCCAATAATGTGGCATAAAACCTTTGCCGGGTTCTTATCTGGCGTCGTCGTGATGATTTTAGTGCCCAGTATTTTAAGCCTGTGGTTAGTCGCTCATATAAATGTGATCTTAGCCACATCACTAGTACTGGCCTTAGCAGCTTGGGCAGGCGTCATGACTTGGTGCTATGGCGCTGAAAGTGGCAAACAAGCTTGGCAACGAGCCGGCATGCTAGCTATTCCAACCATCATAATTTTTGTGATCACCTTCTTTACTGCAGCAGGGCCAACAGGATGAAACAGTCTACGTTAAAGAATTTTACCCATGCACATGCATGGCTTGGTTTGATCATCTCAGGGGTTTTGATGATCGTCTTTGTCTGTGGCTCAATGTCGTTTTTCAGAGAAAACATCGTATTGTGGGATATGCAATATGATGCACCGAAAACAGACTTAGCCAGTCAGAAACAACACGTACCCGTGTCAACGATTGCCAAACAGATCAACGACCAAGGGCATACCATGCCGGCGGATCATGGTGTGTTTATCGAACTTCCCACCCAAGCCCAGCCTTTTTATGTCAGTTATTTTGAGATAGAGACATCTGAAGGCGAACATATCGACGTCAATCAGAGCTTTAATCCAGAAACAGGTCAACGTTACGAATTAGATCAAGAAGACTTTTATCTTGGCAACATGCTGTATCGTATGCATATTAACTTGATGCTACCCGGTGGTACCGAGTTGGTGGGGATTGTGTCGTTGATCTTCTTTGTCATGGTGTTTACCGGCACGCTGATCCTGCTGAAGAAAATCATCAGTCATTATTACCAATACCGAGTAGACCGTCGCAAAGACACCTACCTTGATGGACATAGCATCATAGGTATTAGCACCTTGCCTTATACGTTTTTATTTGCACTCACGGGTGTCATGTTCAACTTGAGTATTTTACTGCAAGCTGGGTTTGGCTTTGCGGTATTTAAGGGCAATATTCCTGCTTTAATGGCAACCGCAGACTTTTACGCGCCACCAAGAATTACAGAGCTCTCGGGTCAGCCTGCAGACTTAACTTTGCTAGATGATATGGTGGAAGATGCACAGCGTCGCTACCCAGAACAAAGCGTGTACTTTTTGAATATATTTGCGCCTAACGATCAAGCGGGCCAAGTTGAAGTCGCAATGACAGCACACCATACTCTCGACCAACTGACGCGTTTGACATACTCGTTAGCAGATGGCCGTTTAATCAAAGAGTATACGCCAAGTCAATCAGCCACCGCAGGCACATATAGTGTACTCAGTTCTCTACATTTCGGTGAATATGGCGGCAATACGCAGAAGTTTATCTATTTCTTACTGGGGTTAGCATGCTGTTATATGATCTTAACAGGTAATCTAATCTGGCTAGAAAAGCGCGAAAATAATCGTAAACAAAGTAAACGCGGCCTGCAATTCGTGAAAGCCATGACCTTAGCGCTATCAAGCGGTACCTTGATCGCCGTTGCCAGCACCTTCATTGCGGCACGCTTTGCACCAGAGTCATGGTCACAAGTCAGTCTACTCCCGCCTTTGTTTGGCGTGATGATCTTAGTCTGTTTAGTGCACGGCTGGTTTAGTAAAAACGTCAGAGGCGGCATGATCCAACAGCTTTATATTGCTGCGGTGTTAGCTCTAATTTGCCCACTTTACGACTTGATCCAGATGCTACTTGGCCACACGCCACCGAGTTATCTCATTGTGGATGTTTGGCTGGTGACCATAGCTCAAATGTTAGTCGCTGGATTTTGTTTATTGTTGGTGAGACATCATAGGCCAAGAGCAAAAGCGTTTAATTTAGAGCCCGCGGTCAGTTAATTAGCGAAAATACTGTCGCGCTAAAGCACGACCTACAGGAGTTTAACCTGCACTTGTAGGTCGTCGTTTACGGCGACATAATCATCAGAAGCCGATTTAAAGATAAACACTATTCCAATATGGATAACTGCCAATATTCGTCACTAACCCTGCTCGCAAAGGGTTAGCAACGATATATCTAGCAATCGCTATTCGCTGTTCTTAGGCTCTCAGAGCACGATCATAATAGGCACCCTGCCAAACTTTGCTATTGCCTTGGACACACTGGTTTATCATGTGGGATGAATAACCTTTTAAATGCCCTACTACTTTACCTAATTCGGTATTTCCTAACCTTACTAGACCATGAAAATGATCTGGCATAAGTACCCAAGCCAACCAACTGCAATCGTGTTGCTGCTCATTATATGAAATAGACTGACAAAAACGCTTGGCTAAATGATGTTCGATGAAAGTGGCATGACGGTTGTGGCATGTGAAAGTAATAAAGTACTCGCCGAATGGTTTTGAATAACGTCCTTTTTTCAACTTCTGCCAACTCATTTATTGCGCCTCTTAGTTAACCTAGTTACTAAGCTTAGCTCTTTGTCGCGCTAAAGCACGACCTACAGGAGTAAAACCTTTACCTGTGAGGCGTCGTTTACGACCATAAATATCTTTAATTATTCTATACCGCGCTGAAGCACGCCCTACAAGAGTTAAACTTTTACATGTAGGTCGTCGTTTACGGCGACAAAACCTGCTACGCAGGTGTATTTTGCACAAAATAAAAAAGCGCACTTCTCACAAATGCGCTTTTTGGTATGGGTAAGTTGTGCAACTTTTCTAAATTGTCGCGCTGAAGCACGACCTACAGGAGTAAAACCTTAGCTTGTAGGTCGTCGTTTACGGCGACAAAAATAGTTTCATAAATGCCTCAATTCAAAGCCATCTAAACTTGTTCATTCCACATTGCGCAAAAATAATCTACTTCGCAGATCTATTTTGCACTTAATGCAACTTGCCAAACGGCGATTGAGCCTGAGATTTCATTACCAATAATGAGCAGAGGCTTGCCTGTAGCACTTTGTTCAGCAGGTACAAATGACATGCCTTCTGGCGCTAAGTCACCGGTAATATCTGCGCCTTCAACCACGCCGCGGTTAAAGAAGTAATCAGCAAACTTCACATCATAAGGGTTAGTGATGTCGTACACCATGATACCACCCATGCGCTCTAGACCGATAAACGCAAACATACGCTCGCCAATTTGGCCCAGTGCCAATGCTTCAGGTTCAGCGCCTTTTGCATCAGAACGCGTGTCGCCTTCATTTTCATCTTCATCGTTGTTAAATGCAGCACCATGAACAGATGCTGTGATACGAGCAATTTCATCACCTGAATCAAAGACAACTAATCCATTGCTGTCCCAAATCGTGAAAGAACGCGCACCGTAAGTGTAAAGTGCTTCGTATTGACCATCGTTATCAGTGTCACCTTTCACTGTTGTCACTTTTAGGCGACCGATATCGTCATCATCGTTGTTCAAGTAAGAGAAGTTACTGGCAAGCGTTAAGTCTTCAACACGAGATTCATCGATATAGGCTAAACAACCATCTTTATCGTCAAAGTCTAGACCACCTTTTGCAGTACAATCTGCAGCATCTGTGGCATCAAAGAAGTATTCACGACCGTCACCTTCATTGGCAGACACGACAAAGTTTGCACCTTTCCAGCTAAAGCTTGCGATGGTATCTGGCTGGTACATACCGTACAAACCCGGGTATTTCTTAAAGTTGATCTTGCCGTCTTTGTCTGACGCATCCATGACTAAATTAGACCAATCTTTGTAGCCTAAACCCATCAACTTAACGCTGTTGTCGCTTAAATCAACCACAGCTAAACCATTGTTTTCTTGAATAGATACATAAGCATAACGGTTGTCTTTTGAAATACTGACATACTCAGGTTCAAGGTCCATCGCCACCGTAGTATTAATTAGCTTGCCGTTGATTGTGCGACCCGTTGGGTTTGCGAACACCATACCCATGGCTTCTAATTCAGCCTGTTTGCCGTTGTAATCTGTGAAAGTAATCTGTGTTGCGGCATCTGCAACTGCACCATTAGTTACCGCAATAACACTGATGCTGCCCTCAGGATCAACACTGTAATCACCTTCTGGCTCACCTTCGTTAGCCACAACGACTTTGCTGCCATCAGGACTGAACGTCACCATGTCTGGTAGTGCACCCACCGTGACATTTTTGATAAATACCGGCGCATCCCCTGAAATATCATAAAACGCAATTTGACCATTCTCGCCAGTGGTTTTCGCTGCCATCGCAACTGCTAACAACTGATTGTTTTCGTCGATTGCTATGCTATTCGCATCGCCTGGGGTGTTGTCATTTAACGTTAACGTAATCGCACTGCTCAGGTTCGTCGTCGTGATCACACCTTCGTTATTTTTCACCAAACCAGCGGCATCAAAGCTGTCTGCTGCAATAATGTTTACCACAGCGCTATCACCTGAGCTGTTAATTGCGTAGATCCACTTTTTAGATGCTTGGTAAGCCACGATTTCGGCTGCACCCTCTGGACTTTGTGCATTTAACACTGCACGACCAACCATTTGAATATCTAACTGACGGTTGGCATCTTTACCATCAACCCCATTGGTACCGTCGGTGCCATTTGAACCATCACTACCATTTGTGCCGTTTGAACCATTCGTACCAGCAACACCAGCTGGGCCTTGTTCACCTTGAGGACCTTGTTGACCATCGTCGCCGTCAAGGGCACAACCTGTGAGAGCCGTAAATAAAGAAAGCGCGATCAGAGAGCGTTTAAGCATAACTAAACCTATTGTTGTTTATTGTGTAATATTTAATAGCGAACAATTAAACAGCAGGTTTATGACGTTTAAGTTTCTGCAATCTTAAGGATTGATTGCAGTTTTATTGCGCATTATTGTCGGAATCTAAATGTGCATTCAGATAATCCACCAGCAATCTGACTTTAGGTGATAAATGACGATTATGCGGATACAGCGCCCAAATTCCCTCTTCAGCTTCTAAGTATTGCGGTAACACCTCAACCAAGTTGCCTTGCTTTAAGTCATCTGCAATGTAGTAGTCGGGTAGCTTAATTATCCCCAAACCTTTAAGTGCCGCATCTCTAAGTGCAAAGCCACTATTACAATTGAGGCGACTTTTCATTTTTAATGTGCGCTCTTTACCCTCAACGAGAAAACGCCAGTACTCGCTGTTCCCTGTTAAACAGTGGTGTTGTTTCAACTCGTCTAATGTATGAGGTGCGCCAAATTGACGTAAATAATCGGGAGAAGCGCAAACATATTGAATGCGGCTGGTTAAACGCTTTGCCATCATGGTTGAGTCATTCAGTTTGCCAAGACGGATAGCTAGATCAAATCCTTCTGCCACCAAGTCAAAGGTTTGGTTGCTTAAGAACATTTGCACTTCGACTTCCGGGTATTGGCGCATAAAGTCATGTACCAGCGGCATGATAAACTGCTCACCATAGGCAACTGGGGCAGTCATTTTAATTAACCCCTGTGGCGTGTCTCGCAAATTACTGATTGCGCGTTCAGCCTCTTCAAGCCCCGTTAGCGCATGTTGGCAATGATGAAAAAACACTTGGCCCTCTTCGGTCAGGGCAACCTTTCGCGTTGAACGATAAAATAGCTTAGTACTGTGCTTTTCTTCTAACGCGGTGACTTGGCGACTGATATGCGCAGTCGATACGCCTAATCGCTTCGCCGCTTGAGTAAAGCTACCCGATTGCGCCACCGCGACAAACTCATTAATGCCCTGCCAACTATTCATATCGCCTATTATTACCACTGAGTAAAAGTAATTTACAAAAATAAGGGATTATCGAACAAGAGTAAACAAACTACACTTTCTCTCGTCAAAAATAATATGGCAAATACGCGTAAGGCACGTCGCTAAAACGGCTTTGAGTGCCTACGCTCTTATTTGCACAAAACACTTAAAACAATTCACTTAAAAAGCTGAGGACAACATGGCAGATCAATTTATTAAATCTAAGGCGGCCGTCGCATGGGGCCCAAATGAGCCACTCAAAATCGAAGAAGTCGATGTAATGCTGCCGCGTAAAGGCGAAGTATTAGTGCGCATCGTTGCGACGGGTGTCTGTCATACCGACGCATTTACATTATCGGGTGATGATCCAGAAGGTATTTTCCCGTCAATTTTAGGCCACGAAGGCGGTGGTATCGTTGAGCAAGTAGGTGAAGGTGTAACCGGTCTAGAAGTAGGTGACCATGTTATTCCACTTTACACCGCAGAATGTGGCGAATGTAAGTTCTGTACGTCTGGTAAAACCAACCTGTGCCAAGCGGTACGTGAAACGCAAGGCAAAGGCCTAATGCCAGATGGCACAACGCGCTTTTACAAAGACGGTCAGCCAATCTATCACTACATGGGTTGTTCTACTTTCTCTGAGTACACCGTATTACCTGAAATCTCTTTAGCCAAAGTAAACAAAGAAGCACCACTTGAAGAAGTGTGTTTATTAGGTTGTGGTGTGACAACCGGCATGGGTGCAGTACTGAACACTGCAAAAGTACAAAAAGGCGACACAGTAGCGATTTTTGGTCTAGGTGGCATTGGTCTTTCAGCGATCATTGGGGCAACCATGGCGGGTGCAAGTCGCATCATCGGTGTGGATATCAACGAAAGCAAATACGACTTAGCAAAAAAATTAGGTGCAACTGACTGTATCAACCCAAAAGACTTCGATAAGCCAATTCAAGAAGTGATCGTTGAAATGACTGACGGCGGCGTCGACTTCTCATTTGAGTGTATTGGTAATGTTGACGTGATGCGTTCAGCCCTAGAGTGTTGTCACAAAGGCTGGGGTGAGTCTGTGATCATCGGTGTAGCAGGCGCAGGCCAAGAGATCTCAACGCGTCCATTCCAACTGGTTACTGGCCGTGTATGGCGTGGTAGCGCATTTGGTGGCGTAAAAGGCCGTTCAGAGTTACCTGAAATCGTAGAGCGTTACATGGCGGGTGAGTTTGGCTTACAAGACTTTATTACTCACACCATGGGCCTTGAAGACATCAATGAAGCCTTTGATTTGATGCATGAAGGTAAGAGCATTCGCTCAGTGATCCATTACAACAAGTAAACAGTTCAACACCCCAAAAGAGCTTGTATAAACAAGCTCTTTGTTCTTTATGGATATCAAAAATGAACTTAGAGAATATCAGTAATAACAAAAGCTTTGGTGGTTGGCATAAACAATACACTCATCAATCTGAGGTGCTTAACTGCGCCATGCGCTTTGCCATTTTTCTACCGCCACAGGTGAACGAAGGCCATAAAGTGCCTGTGCTGTACTGGCTTTCAGGCCTAACCTGCACAGACGAAAACTTTATGCAAAAAGCTGGCGCTCAACGTGTTGCCGCAGAATTAGGCATGGCCATAGTGGCGCCTGATACCAGCCCGCGTGGCGAGGGTGTGGCAAACGATGAGGGGTATGATTTAGGTCAAGGCGCAGGGTTTTACGTGAATGCAACGCAAGTTCCTTGGGCGGCGCATTTTCAAATGTACGATTATATCCTTGATGAGTTGCCAAACTTAATTGAAGCGAACTTTCCGGTCACTTCACAGCGTGCGATCAGTGGGCACTCTATGGGTGGACACGGTGCATTGATGATCGGCCTTAAAAACCAATCTCGTTTTAGTTCAATTTCAGCGTTTAGCCCTATCACTAACCCAACGCAGTGCCCGTGGGGTGAAAAAGCCTTTACTGCGTTCTTAGGCGACAACAAGCAAGCTTGGACTGAATACGACAGTGTTGAGCTTTTAAAAGCAGGTAAACCGAGTTTACCAATCTTAGTTGACCAAGGCAGCGAAGATGGCTTTTTAGCAGAGCAATTAAAGCCTGAAAACTTAATTGCCGCAGCTAAATCAGTCGATGCAGAGTGTGAGCTGAGAATGCAAGCAGGCTACGACCACAGCTATTACTTTATTGCTAGCTTCATAGAAGACCACCTGCGCTTTCACCACCAGCATTTAAATGCCAAGTAACTAAACGGCTTTCACAGAGTGCGCGACGTAAAGTCGCGCCTACCATGTCGCACTCTTCGGCGTAAAAATTTTCACTTAACCCCTGTAGCTAACTTCTATACAATTGTTGTGATATTCAAAAATAACTCTAACTAAAAAGAATCTTCATGCGCATTGTATTTATCTCTCTTTTTCTACTGTTATCAGGCTGTGCCAGTCTAACCAACTCACCCACTGAAGTTGAAGAAACCCTTGTTCATACGCCTCCAGTAGAAGACAACGCACTCACAGAACCAAGTGAGCCAGTGGCACTGGTATTCGTTGAAAATATCTTACCGAGTGAAGCTGAAGATGTTTGGCATCGTATTCGTATTCAATTGCAATTTGCGCCATCTCATCACGAACGTGTGCAAAACCGTGTGGACTGGTATTTAAAACACCCGAACTACATGGAAACTATTACAAAGCGCGCCGAGCCATTTTTATACTACATCGTCAATGAAGTTGAGCGCAGAGGTCTGCCAATTGAATTGGCTTTAATGCCCTTAATTGAGAGTGATTTTGACACCAGCGCCTACTCGCACAAACATGCTTCCGGCCTTTGGCAACTGACGCCACTCATCGCCAAGCATTATGGTGTAAAAATTGGCCCTTGGTATGACGGTCGACAAGACGTGATTGATGCCACTAATGCCGCACTCGATTTTTTAACCTATTTGCACAAACGCTTCGATGGCAACTGGTATCATGCGATTGCCGCTTACAACACAGGCGAAGGGCGTGTTGCGCGTGCTATTCGCAATAATAAAAAACAGGGAAAATCGACTGACTTCTTTTATTTGAAACTACCAAGGCAAACGCGTCACTATGTGCCAAAGCTTTTAGCTGCCGCACAGCTACTTCGTGACGAAACAATGGCCTTTCCAAAAATAGCGAACCAGCCAACCATAGATGTGATTGATATGCGCCATGGGGTAATTTTGGATGACAAAAAGAAATGGGCGCAGCTCGAAGTACTAAACCCAGGTTATACTCGTTTCCCAGCCCTATTAGACGGTCCTAAGCACTTGGTTTTAAGAAAAGGCGAAAGTCAGAACTGGAAAGATTATGTCGCGAACTTACCCGAAATGCCGAGTGAGCAATGGCAAAAGTACACCATTCGTCGCGGTGACAGCTTAAGTGTCATTGCCAAGCGCCACTCTATTACGGTTTCGCAATTAAAAAGCTTTAATCAATTAAAATCGAGCCGTATTCGCGCAGGCGATACCTTAATGCTCCCAATTTTGGCAGATAAGCAAATAGAGTATAAAGTTAAGTCAGGTGATAGCCTATGGCGCATCGCCAGACACTTTGATGTTACGATCAGTAAGCTTAAACAGTGGAACAGCTTATCGAAAGACGTTTTACGGATTGGTGATAAGTTAACGATTTTCTTAGCCGCACCATAAATATAAAAATTAAAACAATACGTTAAGGCAAGGACATGAGCGGACAACCAAAACAAGAACACACGCACCAGGCCACAGGCTCGAACCAAGAAACAATCCATGCGCTCTCTGATCAAGCGGTGCTAGATCATCACGATGATAAAAAGCATAAACTCAGAGCAAAGCGACCACCTAGAAAAGGCCTTACTCGCTCAAAAATAAACTCTATGCTCGCGGTGTGTGCAATTGTGATTTCTGCAGCCTCGTTTTATGCCACTTATCTTCAAGCAAAAGCCTCGCAAGAACAGGTCGCCGCAGCCAAACGTCAGCTTAAAGCCGAAACCCTACCTTGGTTGAAAATGGGCTATTCTAATTTCGATATTAATCAAGAAAAACAATATATTAATATCAATATTTCTAACTCTGGCACCGGCCCTGCCATGGTACATTACATCGAGTACATGTATAACGATGAAAACCATTTACACATTGAAGAATTACTCGATAGCTGCTGCTCGTTAAATGCGTATAAAGAAGCCCTCGCTGAGATAGAACAAGACCAAAGAGACATTAATTACCGCAACGCTTTCGGCTGGTTTGCGTCAAGCGATACCAACAATTTTTTACTTGCAGACGGTGAAGAGTTCAATGTCTTTATGATGCAAAAAACCAACTTTAACTCAGGTCTTTGGCAGCAAATTGACCAGAGCATTTATGAAGTAAAAGTAAACGCTTGCTACTGTTCTATCTTAAAGCATTGCTATATTGTTGATGAAAAGTCTAATATTGAAGAGGTGCAAAGTTGTGACCTGCCAGATCGGGAAGAAACACAAGCATTGACCGAATAATCCGTATTTTCGACAGTATGAGTAGTTATGCCGAGTAACGACACCCAGTTTATACAGCAACTAAAACGCTTTGAGGGCGAAGTCGCCCATCTCTATTTAGATAGCCGAGGCAATCCCACCATAGGGGTTGGATTCTTAATGGCCAACGCAAACCAGTTTTGTGCGCTCAATCTAGTCCATAAACAATCTGGAAAGCCCGCCAGTGAGCGCGAAAAACAAGCCGAATATAAAAAAATAAGCAAACAAAAGTCTGGTTATAAGGCCAGTTGGTATACGCAGTTTTGTGAACTGATACTACCCAGCCATGAAACCGATAAGCTCCTACACAAACACCTCAGCCAGTTTAAACAAGAATTGAACAGGGTCTTTAGCAAACAAAGCGGTTTTAACTGCCAATTTGAACAAATGCCACTGAGTGTCCAATATGCTTTGCTCGATATGGCTTTTAATTTAGGCACTCCGCATTTAGCGAAAAACTGGCCAAAACTACACCAAGCCATCAAGCAACAAGACTGGCAGTGTGCCGCCCAAGAATGCAGCCGCAGACATATTCAAAATGAACGTAATACAGCAACAGAACAGCTTTTTAAACAGGCCTCGAAGACTTCATCTCCTACTACCAAGCCTTCGGTATTGAGTTGGATAACGAGCCGCATCAAGAGTAAATTACTGCCATGACAAGCCTGACACTCGTCGACCTATTACTGCGTTTTTCGAGTGTTGGCATCATGCTGACATTGAGCACCTTACTTTGGCACAAGCTTGGTCGGGGCGAGCGGCTTTTAGCGTTGGCACTTTCACTGTCTTTAACGGGCTTTCTATTGCTGACTCAGCCCATTCATGAGTTAAGGTTTAATCCAGCCAGAGGCGTGTTTCTCTTTTTAACTGAGCTGTTTCCTTTTGTACTCGCACTGACCTTTTGGCGCACCTTCCATGCTCGCTTCCCGCACTGGCTTTCACACAAAGCCAGTCAAGCCGGTATCTTCATACTTGTGCTGATTTTGTTTTGGCAATTTGTCCTCACCGATATATCGGCACCATTTCACCAAGTGATGCACTTATTAGAGGCCATCGCTTTACTTACCGCAATAGGCTTAAGCATGTGGGGCTTTCAGGATGATTTAGTCGATGCCAGAAGACGGTTGCGTATTGTATTGGCAACGTTATCAGTCGCTTATTGTTTATTGTTGTTGCTATTTGAGTTCACTGACTCACCATGGCGTCGTCAATCTTGGTTTATGTTGAGCAATGCTTTTGTTGTGTTTATAGCCTTATTTGCTAGTCTGCTGGCGATTAAAGACTGGTTGTTCACTTCAGTAACTCAGCTTGGACAACCTAAAATTAGCCCCTCGAGTGCTTTAACCTATAAACTTAATGCGCAGTTGGCTGCTCAAATCTACCTTCAACCAACACTCACCATTGCGCAACTTGCTGAAGCCATGGCAGTCCCACCTCATCAGTTAAGAAAATATATTAATGAGCAACTTGGCTTTAATCACTTTAGTCAGTTTTTAAACCATCATCGATTAGATCATGTGGTTATGCAATTTAAGCAAGCAGATCAGGTAAATACACCAATATTAACGCTCGCACTTAATTCCGGGTTTAACTCTATCGGGCCATTCAATCGCGCGTTCAAGGCGAGATTCAACACCACACCTAGCCAATATCGAAAGCAGTTATTTTTAGATTAAATCAAAGGTCTCTATTGGCTCGTAAATGAGCCCGTCGGCTTCTGTGCGATACGAGTGATAAAGATGAAACTGGTTGACCTGAAGTGAACATGGCACGATAGCTTGATTTGTTTCAGGACATGGCTTATGACTTCGGTATAAGGTGATGTGAGGCGAAAACCCATAAGGGTTATCATAAATATCCAGTTCAGTGCCTTTGCTCCTTAATGGCTCAGCTAAAGCTTTAAGTTGTGGCGCGATGAAGTCGGGTTTCAAATAAAAAATACCATTGTGCGCCCAATAGCCAGTTTCGCTAAACATTAAAGAAAAGCGAGCCACTTGAAGTGCGCGAGCAAACTCAATTAATTTCGCTTGCTGCTCAGCAGACACATTCGGTAAAAAAGCCAAAGTAAGATGCCAATTACTGGGCTTGGTATGTGGCTTTTTTGCGGTGACAGAGTTTGTAAGCCAAGCCTCAAGGTGCTCAGTCATCCTCTGATCTAATCCTATTCCAAAGAACAAGCGCTTTGCTTCACTCATAGCTTCCTCTTTCTTATGATTTTTAATAAATAAACTTACTCTTTTAACTATCGGCCAGCATTTTTATTTATCGGCAAGATTTAATAGCAAAACTTTCAATACATTAGCTCTATCACATTCCATGAGAGCTTGTTATGAAAAACAAAATTAACACCTTTATATGCCTGATTATTGCCTTACTGATCTGGTTATTCAAACCCGTTTACGATTGGGCAGCCTATCGTGGAAAAGCCCCAATTTTATTTGCAAGCCATTATGCGCTGCCAAACTCCCCTCATCCAGAAACAAGTCATACGCATAGTGAGACTAAACTCGATGAAGCAAAGCTCATTAATATTCTTAAGAAGTACAGAGAACAAAGCCATGCACCAGGGCTATCAGCAGCCATTGCCTACCAAGGCAAACCGCTTTGGTCGGGTACAGTTGGCTATGCGTCTTTAAAGAACAACATACCATTGACGACTGAACATCAATTTCGAATTGGCAGCACATCAAAGGCTATGACAGCAACACTGTTGGCACAATTGATTGATAAGCACAACTTCAATTTAGATACCCCGATCCAAGACTATTTAGGGTTCAACCCAAACCCACTATGGCCGGCAATGACACCTAGGCAGCTTGCCTCACACAGTTCTGGTTTACCGCATTACAAACGCAATACTGACTTGATGGGATTGTATTACTCAATGGCCTTGACCAGTCATTTTGAAACACCGCTTGAGGCGCTAAAAGGCTTTGACGGCAGTGAACTACTTTACTCTCCCGGTGAACAGTTTTATTACTCAAGTTACGGCACTGTGTTGCTGAGCGCACTACTTGCTGCCGCATCAGGGCAAGACTTTATCGACGCTATGCGTGAACGCACCTGGCAGCCCCTTGATATGACTAATACAGGGTTAGAAGCAGAGGCCGAACACCTTGTTGATTTTTATTTTAATAACAAAGGGCAGCAAACAAGCTATATACCATGGCGCAATGTCGACTTGAGTCATCGTCTAGCGGGAGGAGGATTTATCAGTACACCTAGTGATTTGGTAAAACTTGGCAGTGGTTACCTAGATAGGCATTTTTTAAGTCAAACCACTGTCGATACCATGTGGACACCGCAACAACTTAACAATGGTGAAATAAACCCACAAAATTATGCGCTGGGCTGGCGAGAGGCAAATCATTTAATGCAAGGTAAACATAAGGTTTATCATCATGGCGGGGTCTCTCGAGGGTCGCAGTCTATGCTTATTGTCATCCCTGAGCTATCTCTGAGCATAGCGGCCAATATAAACGTCAATACTGAAGTTTTTTGGGACTTTGGTGAAGTTGTAACTGCACTTGCAGAAGAAGTCATTTTACAGGGCATAACACCCGCCCTGTAAAAAGAAAAAGTTTGTTAATAGTGCCCTATTTAAACTTCACCAGCTGGTCACTGCGCTGATAGCTGCGAGATTCAGGCGCAGTCCATTCGCCATTTTTTAAATATTGTGTCGAGACTTTAAACTCACCATCAACAAACTGGCTGGTGGATTTCACTTTGGTGATGCCATCTTTGTTTCCTGTTACGTCTTCGTAGGCCTCAAAGGCACCATTGGGTAATACCTCCATAGTGCCTTGAGTATAAAACCCTGCAGTCGTGAAATAGTAAAAAACTAGGCTATTTTTAGTTTTATCCCAAATATCAATGACTCGCCACCATACATACCATCATTAATTGAATGCAGAGTGCTGATCGCGGTGCCGTTAAGTGCGCGCTCCCACTTACTCACATCTTACATAGCTGGTTGACCTTTTGGCACGGTGAAATCTGCCTGCCAAGTACCAAGGTAAGGTTCAAATACCTGTAACTCTTTTGCCAGTGAGCCTGCAAATGTTGGGATGCTGAGTAACAGCGAAGCGATAAGAATAAGTGCTTTTTTCATGTTGTTATGTCTTTTTTTAGCAATGTGAAATGGTAATGTTAGTCGCACTTGATGAATAGACAATAAGCAAAAAATGGAAACTGTGCTGTTAAGGTGGAGATAAAGACAGACCCGACATAAAGTCGGTGCTACCGAAGTTTAGGCTGATAAACATGACTATTGAGCATAAAAAAGCACCGTAGAAACAGTGCTTTTTTAAAGTTGCATAGAGATAGCCTATTAGTGGCTTTGGCCTTTGTCGGCCGAGAAGTACTTACGGCGCATCAAGTCATGGATCACCAGCTCTTGCTCACGACCATAAGCTTTAAACATACGGTTGTTGTGCATATGCAATAAAGAATTCAGTAATGAGTCTTTACTACAATTAAGTTTACCACTATCTAGCATGTCATTAAGCTTAGTCACAACTGGCGTTGCTTGTTGCTGCCAATGAGTTAATAGCTTTGCAATGGCTTGTTGTGCGTCATCTTCGGGTAACTGGGCAAGATCTGCTAGCTTCGCAAAGTCATCTTCTAGTTGAGTTTGATAATCACGATAACGATTCCCTAATTGCTTACGCAACTGACTGGTTTCGTTAAACTCATTACCAAATCCGGCTCGCAACGAGCTGATCAAATTAAAGCGCGCTTCATCATTATAGTTAAATAAAGTCAGCAGTTTATCAGTACACTGCAGCGCCACCCGCCAGCGAATGTCTTCACCATATTCGTCAATTAAACCACAAGTACGGGCAATCAACTCACTGTCGAGCATAAACAATGACTCCACCAGCGACATGGATTCAGGACCACCATAGCGCTCTACTTCACGCTCATAAGTCATCAACTCTACCTTGTGCAACTCGCCAGACTCAACCATAGGATCAAGTAGCTGATTCAGCTTAGGTAACAACTGACCACACAACTTGCTTGGCTCGCCATAGAAACGCAAACGTAAATGCCAATCAGGATCACCGTAACGAATAAAGAACCACTTATCAAAGTCACCTTGCTGCTCAACAATAAACGGCAATAACTTTTCAGTTAATAGCTGTTCGACGATTGAATTACCCGAGTAAATCTTCAAACTTAGCCATTCAGAGCCAGCACTAAAGCGGCGCTTGATCGGCTTAGCGGTGATATTCGCTAATGGTTCATCTGTGTAGTGTTGATGTACTAGTGCATTCTCGTTGAAAAGCGGGACCACTATCTCATTATTATAATGTTGCCCCTGAGCATCAACCACGCGAGAAGAAAATTGCTCAGTCAGCACTTCTTTTAACTCCACACGTAATTGCCCTTTCGTTTCAGCAAGTAAGATTGCAAACATATCAGGGTGGCGAAGATCAAGTTGCAACACATTGTCAGCCATAGCGTAACTAACCTGTGGATCAAGTTGATATTTTGTCAGTAAAGCATCAAGCTTTTCTGAGGAGAACTTGCCATTCTTTTGCACAGCTTCAAGCTCTTTGCGATCTACTCGCCATGTTTTTTCATTCAAGATCAAATTATCCAGCATGATTCTTGGCACAAACGCAGCATTACCTGTGCTGCTTGGCATACTGAAATTCGGCGCTCGGCCTTCTTGATGTTGCAGCATGCATAAGAACTTATAAGCACTTAAGCTGCGCGCTGAGTAGTTATGTGCACATGATAAACGAGGGATTATCTGCTTGTTTAATCGCTTGCTCCACAGTTTAACTTTTTGCCCTTCAACCCAGACAAATAAGTCACTGAGTGGGATCTGATACTCATCATCTAGGCTGCTGTCGGCCATAAAGACAATTTCGTATTCGCGCAGATGTGGACGTGCAATCACGTTACCAGGTCGACCTTCAGGCATATGTGCAATTTCTGCAAAAATGACATGACTAGAATGTGCTTGCTCTTTCTTCAACTCATCAACAACAGCTTCTTTTAAGCCTTCATCTAAATGACAAAAACGACCTAGTAAGTTAGCTGATGATGGACCAGCACAGCCACCAAGTTTGAACACAGGGTTTGCCCTGTCATCTTGATACGCACTTAACATGACTGAGAAAGAAGCTGGGAACTTTTTACTTACAGGTTCTTTTTTATCAACTTTGCCCTTCAACTCTTTGCTTTTTAACACGATGCAATCTTTAGTACGATTAGCCGGTAAGCTGAGCGCTTCTTCAATGATTTGATTGAGTTTAGTAGGTGCAGCTGGTTCAGCTGCGCCTTGGTTACCACGGACCAAGTTTAAACCCGCAACTAGAGGGGCTTCATATCCTGTTTCATTAGAAACGCCAATGCCCGACTCGTCATCTAAAATCACATCAAGGGGCACAAATTGACCTTCGAAACGAGCATTAAACTTAGTCACAAAGTTATTTAACGCATTGCTGGTATTTTCACTACCCAGTTCTGCCAATAAGGAGAGTTGCTTTTGAACGCGCTGAACTTCTTGTCCACTTAATTGGCATTGCTCAAATGCTCTATAAATATCAGTTTGAAACAGTTTATTTTCTTGAGCTTTGACAGGCAGGGTTTGAAAATGCTCTAGCAGTTTTTTGTAAGGTGCAATATCACCATTTTTCTCACTATCAAGCTTTTCAATCATAGCAAGTGCGGTTGCAAGCTGATCTGCGGTATCAAGCTCTCCCATATTTTGTAATGACTTTAATAGAGCATGGTCTGGAGAGTCTCCAGTCAGTGGCAGTGGAATATTCGCTTGTAATATTTTCTCATCTATCAAATCTTGAATATAAGCTTCTACGTCTTCTTTTTCTGCTTCTGCATACTTTTCACAGAAAGCTGCCACTAAGTCATTAAAACTCAGCTCTGATTTAGCCAAATCCAACACAAATTGAAAATACTCATCACTGTCAACAGCGCTTAAGCGATATTGCATGCTATCTTCTGAAAGGTAGTTTTCGATATAACGGCACTGATCGGCAACAAAATAATGAGAGGGATTTGGCCGATATAATAAGTTATCGGCACGCTGAGACTCTTTTACAAAATGCTCCTTCAGTGCCGAAAGATAAAACATATCTAAGCGCGTGCTTCGACTATCTTGCGTATGCGCAGCACTGACGAATTCGGTTTGACCAGTTATCTCACCTTTATGCACCCCAGAAAACAAACCAAAAGGTGTGGGTCTGGCACACATGCGTAGCATGTATTTAAGCAATGCTTGGGCAACTTTTTTGCCCTGTTTTGATTCTGGTTTAGTTCGCCATTGCTCAATGCGCTCAAGCAGTGAAGGACTGGCTAAATAAATTGCTTCTAAGACACCGTCAATCGCCAACCATTTTTCTAAGATCGCATTAGTATCTGCTGATGCTTCACTAAATCCAGACAAATGTTCAAGAGCAAGACGTGGTGTTCGCATTACAAAGAATGGCGCATGGTTTATGGTTTTATTTTCTTGTTTTTGATGATTGTTGTTCGACATCATTACTCCTTATGCCATCAACAAGCATTCTGCCCAATCTAAATCATCGGTCAGCACTGAAATTAAACCAATTCCTACACCGGCATTACCCATAAGAAAACCGTGGTTCTCGTTATGCTCTTTGGTCTCACCATTGTATGAATAAAAGGCTTTAAGGCCCTTTTCGTTATATTGATTTAAACTAAACTCAAGCCAATATTTTGCTGCTTTTTCTAGTTCAGGGTGAGGCATCTGCTTATTTAAAAGCTGGAAAATACTGACCAAACCAACAAAACCATGACACAAACCTGCGTCATTAATAAAACCGCTTGCAGCATCTCTTTTCGCAGCTTTAAGTGCTATTTCTAATGCATGATCTACATAGCTTGGCCTATCTAAAACATGGCCGGCACGTGCTAGAGTCAGCGCAATGGTTAAGTCGCCATAGCACCACCCTAAACGAGATTTATGTTCTTGGTCGACGCAAGAGCCGAAACTACATTCTTCATGCTTATGAGGGTTTTGTTGAGCAATCAACCAGTCACACGATTGCGTAAGTAGCTTAGCTGTAGTGTCTTTTAATGTGTCGATTTGCATTGCAGGGATCAAGGATGCAATGATCCCTGGGACACCGTGCGCTAACCCTAAGTTATACTCGGGCTTATGAGGATCATCTTTCTCAAAGCGATATACTGAGTTTTCAGGTTGAGACCATGTCAGTTCATTTTCATTAACCTGAAGAGCAACACTAGCAAAGTTTTTGATTATTACGCCATACAAAGCCGACTGGTCTGAGTGCTTATTTCGTCTTGCGGCATAGGGGGCATAGCCGGCTAAACCTAGCACAGACTCGATTTCACCGGGCCAAGGCTGATGATTAAGTGCGTCATGAAATATTTGATCAACTTCAGTTAAAAGGTCAGGCTCATAGTCCTCTAAATCAGCTTGGTTCAAATACTCTAACACCCAAGCTTGGCCGGCTAAACCACTGCTAAGTTCAAAGCTTTGTTGGTCTAATTGCTCTTGTAACTGTTCTAACTTCTCTGAAAATAACACTTCATCAACGCTACTTTCATCAATTCGGTAGGCGTTAAATAAGAACAACAAATGGCCTGCGAGACCACTAAGTAATCCATTACCTTGAACGGTATGGAGGTCTTGGCTTACTTCAGAAGCTAATTTTTTGATAATCGCACGGATTTGAGCTTCTTGCTCTGGCGATGCAATAGCATGTGTTGGCATATCTTTCCTTAGGTGAAAACACCATTCTAATTATTATTCCTGCAACAACTAACTTGCTACCTTACTGAAGCGTCACCAAAAGCTCAACACATTTAAATTATGTAAACAAAAGTTTGAGTACTTGAAAAATATTTGCTTAAGTATTAGTTTAAGTGAGCTCTTACTTTTGAGAGCGTTTTTCAAACAAGGATATGAAAATGAAATTAAATAAAAAGAAAATAAAGAACTTATCTACAAATGATAAAGTCATGCCTACAGAGATGACACCTCAAATTGCTGGTGGTGGTGCAAGTCAATTAATGACTTGCGAACAAAGATATGCAGGCTACAAAACTTGTGGACCATGCAATAAGCATTGATAAATGCGAAACGCCTAAACAGGCGTTTCATCTACCTCAATCCTATTCAAGTCAAGTCTCTTCGTTTCTAACGAAAACTTGGTTCTAGCACTTTTCTTCTATTGAATCAGCTACCTTTTTTAATTTTATTTCCCTATCTGCCGATGCGATTGTTTCTTTACGATGAGCAATGATCACTCGAGTAATATCTAATCGTGATACAGCTTCGTTAATGTCCGCCTCTAAGTTAGTATCTAAGTGGCTGGTGGCTTCATCCATAAACAAAATTTTAGGTTGTTTATATAAAGCTCGGGCAAGAATAATACGTTGTTTTTGGCCTCCGGATAAGCTCGAGCCCATATCACCAATTAAGCTGTCATAGCCCATTGGCATTTGAGCAATGTCGTCGTGAATGGCTGCAAGTTGCGCACAATAAACAACACGCTCCATATCAACTGGCGTATCAAAGAAAGCTATATTGTCTGACACAGATCCTGAGAGTAGTTCGTCATCTTGCATCACTGCTGCTATTTGCTGACGATACTGCCTTGCTCCAATTTGCTCTAGAGGCACACCGTCAATCAACACCTCACCTGACTTCGTTTTATTCAGGCCCAGTAAGATTTTTAGCAAGGTTGACTTACCGCAACCAGAAGGGCCTGTGATCGCCACTGACTCGCCAGCTTTTATATTTAAACTTAGGTTATCAAGTACATTTGGAGTCGCATCTGAATAAGCAAAGCTGACATTGTTAACCTCTATGTCTCCTTCTAGAGTATGTCGCTTGATATTTGCGGGTTGTAAATCTTCTTTTTCGGTTAAAGCTATATCTGCAATACGGTCGAAGTGCAGACCAAGCATTTTAAACTCAATAAACTTCTCAATGAGGTTGGCTGTTTTTTCCATAAACTGACGTTTATAGGACATAAACGCGAATAACATACCGGTACTAAAACCACCTTGAATGACCAAGTGTGCGGCTAAATACACCACAACAATATTCTCAATACCAAACAGCGCTCGATTTACAGCATCGTAGCCGATATTGAAGTTACCAATACGGATATTTTGGTTAATAGCATTGGCATAGCGGTTTTGCCACTGACCTTCTCGTTTTACTTCAGAGCCAAATAATTTGATAGTTTGGATGCCGCGTACAGTTTCCATAAAGTTAGAGTTTTCTTCTGCTCGCGCCATGATCTCTTGTTCACTTATAGCTCGATATGGCTTATACATCGCAATTCGCACACCGGCATAAGCAAATACCGCCACCAGCACCACGGCCGATAAGGTCGGGCTATAGAAGAAAATCATAGCTAAGGTGATTATCGCCATTAAACCATCAATAATGGCTTCGATAACCCCAGTTGTCAGTAACTGTTTAACTTGCTGTAGCGAACCAAAACGTGACACTACATCACCCATGTGGCGCTTTTCAAAGTATGAAATAGGAAGGCGCACAAGATGATGGAATAAATTAGCACCGAGCTGAATATTCATCTGGTTACCAAAGTGCAGCAAGGTAAAGCCTCGCAATGCATTAGTGGCTATCTCAAAGACTAAAACTAAGAAAAAGCCCACCGCAAGCACAGTGAGTAATGAGGTGTCTCCGGTGAGAACTACGTCATCAATTACTAACTGAATGTAATATGGCGCTGCGAGGGTAAAAACTTGCAGCAACATAGATAATAAGAAAATCAGTAATAAAGAGCGTTTAAGACCTGATATACGACTCCAAAAATCAGAAAATTTAAGCGTTGGCTTGCTCTCTTGCTTCTCAAAATCTTTGGTTGGTGTGAGCTCTAACGCTACGCCAGTAAAATGTTTTGACGCTTCCTCAAGTGTCAGAGTTTTCTCGCCCTTGGCAGGATCATGAATGACAATACGCTTTTCATTGGCTTTCTTTAGCACCACAAAATGATTGAGATCCCAGTGTAAAATACAAGGCGTTTGTAATGCGTCGAGATCTTCAAGCTCAATACGTAAAGGTCTTGTGCTTAAGTTTAGCTGCTCAGCAAACCCCATAATATCGAGTAACGTCGCGCCCTCGAGAGAAATGCTAAATTTTTGTCGAATAGATACCAAGTCGGTTTGATAACCATGGTAACACGCCACCATAGCTAAGCTTGCTAAACCACATTCTGCGGCTTCCGACTGTAAAATAATGGGCAATGAGTTCCTTGACCAAAACTGTAGTTTATTTACTACATTTTCATCTTCTTCATGCATCTTTTACTGCCTTATTATTGTTATAAAAATAGTCTTATGCTGAAAGTCTACAGCTGACCTTTAATACTAAATACCGGATCGAATAACCAACGAAGTAAAGAACGTTCTTCAATGACTATGTCGGCATCAAGCCTCATACCCGCTCTTAGCGGTGTCGCTTTTCCATAAGCTTGAATATCTTGGTTGTGAAGAGCTACTACCACTCGGTAAGCTGGCTCAGTGAGCAAGCTTGGCGTTGTGGCTTCATCAGGTAAGATCACTGAGTTACTTATTTCTTTGATGGTGCCATCGTAGACACCAAACTTTTCATAGGGAAAAGCGTGATAACGTAAGCGCGCATTTTGCCCAACATCAACGAAGCCAAATGCCGAGGTCGGCACATAAACAATAGCTTGCATTTCACTATTCTCAGGGAGTACAGAGAGTAAGCTTTGCCCTGATGCCACTGTTTTACCCACTTTCGCCGTTAAGCCACTAACAATACCTGATTTAGGCGCTCGTAACTCACCTAAACGCTGCTGCTCAATCGATGATAGTTGTATTGTTAGATCAGCGCGTTGAGATTCTAATTGCGCTAAACGAGTTTGCTGTTGCAATGGGCGTTGTTCAATTTGCTTTTCGAGTTGCTGTAACTGGCTTGCCAACGATACGCGCTCAGACTTAATACTTGAATCCTGCTGCTGCAATGATAACAAGGTGTCTTTTTGTCTTTGTAACTCTAATTCAGAGATATAGCCCGTGCCTTTTAAACTGCCAACTTGCTCAACCATTTGTTTATTTAAAGCTAGGCGTTGTTTGAACGTCGCAGCCTGACTATCAAGTTCAGATAAACGCTGTGCAAGTGCAATTTTTTGTAAGTTGAGCTGCTCAAGATCTAAGGCATCTTGCGCTAACTGCTGGGTGATTTGTCGTTCAAGTGAATTAAGTTGAAACTGATATTGATTGAGTAGAGTCTGATTGAGCTCTAACTCTTGGCTACTATGCTTCACTGAGGCAATTCTCAGCAAAGGCGCTCCAGCTTCTACAAACTGACCTTCAGAGACAAGAACCTCAGATATTAAACCTGATTGAGAGGCTTCAACACGCAATAAGCCAGCATCAGGTTCAATAACACCACTCACTCGTTCTTTTCTTGTATATTGTCCTAAACTCAGAAATATCAAACTAACAATGACAACGGTTAATATCAGCACTGTCAGTCTTCTGAAAATAGGTGGCTGAATAAGCGACACAGCTCCTTCTAGTCGATGTCGTTTATGTTCCAGCACTTCTTTGCGGAATAGACTGTCCATAGGTTACTTCTTATAGGTTAACGTTAAATTAACTTCAAAAACCAATGTACCACTTTGCCTACGATAAAGAAATAATAAGCAAAGTCACTAAAAGTAAAAGAGCAGCGAACGCTGCTCTTTTATACTGATTAAGTCTTTACTTCTAATTAAGTGCTTAGACCTTTTTTATTGGACGTTGCCAACCATCAAGGTTGCGCTGTTTGCCTCGAGCAACAGCTAACTGCTCATCTGCAATGTTTGAAGTGATCACGGAACCCGCTCCAACTGTCGCTGTCGCACCAATTTGTACAGGAGCAACCAAAGAAGAGTTAGAACCAATAAATGCGTTGTCACCAATGATGGTTTTTGATTTATTCACGCCATCATAGTTACAAGTAATGGTACCTGCACCAATATTTACTTTTTCACCGACTTCGGCATCACCTAAATATGTTAGGTGATTAGCTTTTGAGCCTTTACCTAGACGTGACTTTTTCATCTCAACAAAGTTACCAATGTGAGAGTCTTCTTCCATTACCGCACCTGGGCGTAAGCGCGCAAATGGACCAAGCGTACACTTAGCAGCGACTTGCGCATCTTCAATCATGCTATTTGCTTTTACAACAACACCATCACCGATAGTACAGTTTTTAAGTACGCAATTTGGACCAATAACCACGTCGTCGCCGATCACGACATCACCTTCAAAGATAACATTCACATCGATTTGCACGTCTTGACCTGTTTTTACCGTACCACGCACGTCGATGCGTGCAGGATCTGCAAGGCTTGCACCGTTGTTCATTAATTCTTCTGCTTGCCATGACTGATAAGCTCGCTCAAGGGCTGCAAGTTGCACACGGTTGTTCGCGCCTTCCACTTCCATTGGGTGATCTGGCTGAGCCGAGGTAATTTCAACGCCTTCACTGTGCGCCATAGCTACGATGTCCGTCAGGTAGTATTCACCTTGTGCATTATTATTTGAAAGGTTGCTTAACCAACGCTTTAACAAGTCACCATTTGCCGCCATGATACCTGTGTTGATCTCTTGGATCGCTAACTGCTCAGGTGTTGCATCTTTTTGCTCTACAATACCCACAAGTTTGCCATTTTCGCGAAGCATACGACCATAACCTGTTGGGTCATCAAGGTTGACCGTTAATACAGCTAGACCTTTTTCAGGCGTCGCAGCGAGTAGCTTTTCTAATGTCGACTTTTTAGTTAGCGGCACATCACCGTATAAGATTAAAACGGTATCATCATCTGCAATATGCTCTTTAGCGACAGCCACAGCATGACCTGTGCCTAATTGCTCTTCTTGTAAAACCCAATTTACTTCATTGTGTGAAAGCGCCGCTTGTAGCTGCTCACGACCATGGCCGTAAACCAAGCTCGTTTCACGAGCACCGAGTGATACTGCATTGTCGATTACGTGCTGCACCATAGGTTTACCCGCAACCGGGTGAAGAACTTTTGGAAGTTTAGAGCGCATACGAGTGCCTTTACCCGCAGCAAGGATGATAGATGTAAGTGCCATTAACACAGGGTCCTTATTTATTAGCGTGTATTTTTAATATGCAACCATCACTAAACCGAGCTTTAAGCAAGTCACTTCATGTGCAAATGCAAACCAATTCATTGGCAGACTCAAAATTTAATAACTAGATGCAAATTGCGCAATATTGTAGCGACTTACAAAGCAGATGATAAGTATAAAATGGGGGATTGAAGAGGTTAAAATGAGTTAATCTTTATAACTAAATGGTATGCGGGCTTTTTTGTTAAAGAAAAGCCAATCTTATAAATGATTGGCAGACTCAAAGTAACACCTTAAAACCGAAGAGACTAAAAGCTATCACATATAAAGCAGCTATCTGTGATCGGAACAAATTCAAGTCCTCCCTTTATGGCAACTGTTCCTTCATTAGGTAATAAAGGTTTGTTTTTATATAGTTTTTTAAGTTCTTTCTTTTTCAAAACAACTTTCATTTTAGCACCCTGATTTATGCTGCCTTTTGTATTGCATTACCCTTTTTCAAGGTGTTTTCATAAGCTAATTTTGCAAGAACCTCTTCTGAGTAAGCTCTTGAATAACCTTGATACCAGCGCAGAAATGTCTCTTTACCGAGCTTTTCCATTGTGTATTGGTACTGCCAACGTAATTTATCCATTGCGTATTTTTGCTTTTCTTCTAAGCTCATCTTTTTCATAAGCTCGAACTCTTCACCCTTATTCTCTGAAGTAGAAGGATTATGATGTAAATATCCACCAAAATACTTTTCACAAAACTGGGTATATTCATGCGTAAACAAAACAAAGTTGTGCCACATTTCGTCAATCGCAACCAATGCATGATCGATCACAAAGTTTTTTTCTGGGTGTTCTTTTTTCGCTAAACACGCGAGTGCTAACCAACTTTTAACATCTTCAAATAATAATTCGGCATCTGCAGGCTCAAACCCATAAATCTTACAAAACCTCTCTATAACACCTGGGCTTTTATATCGTCTTACTTCTTCAAAAATTGTGTCATTAATTTCCATTTTTTACTCCTCTTTGAAAAATGTGGTGAGGGAAAACTCCCTCGCACACGGTTTCCTGCAAAAAATTAGCAGAAACAAGGCCAAG
>NZ_PNEC01000035.1 GCF_005886345.1 Pseudoalteromonas phenolica | reverse complement strand
GATCAAGTCTGAGCTAGTACATTTTATGCATCGCGCGGCAGTCCTTTCTCAATAATTCGGATTAACCGCGCTTGCTTCCTATCAAGTTCCTCTTTTTTACTTCTCTGTTGTGTGAGTGCCCACTCTATATGTTCTTGTACGAGTTCTGAGCTATTAGGCAATGCTAGAACAAGTTTATCAATAATGTCTTGATTAAATGGTGCATTCCCTAATCCAACCGCTAAATTACGTTGCCAGCGTTCAAAACCAATGCGACGAATTGGGCTACCTTCGGTATTTTTCAAAAACGTTTCTTCCGTCCAATTAAATAAAGTTAGCAACTCTTGATCTTTTAAGTTTTTCCGTGGGGTGAAATCATCTTCTTGGGTGAGTTGACCAAAGCGGTTCCAAGGACACACGAGTTGGCAATCATCGCAGCCATACACACGATTGCCAAGTAATGGGCGGTATTGCTTAGGAATGGGCCCTTGAAGTTCAATTGTCAAATAGGATATGCATTTACGAGCATCCACGACATAAGGCTCAACAATGGCACCTGTTGGGCATAATGTTAAACAGGCGGTGCATTTTCCGCAGCCCTCTTCGTTATTTGGCTCGTCTATGGGTAACGGTAAATCGACAAATAATTCACCTAAGAAAAACCATGAACCCGCTTGCTTATGAATGAGTAAACTATTTTTTCCTCGCCACCCAAGTCCAGCCTTCTCAGCGAGTTGACGCTCTAGAACAGGCGCTGAATCAACAAAAGGGCGAAACCCAAACTGTCCAACTTCTTGCTCTATTTTTTGACCTAGCTTTTTTAATTTGTTCCTGATCACTTTGTGATAATCGCGACCCAATGCATAGCGACTTATATAGGCTGTTGCTTTATTTGCTAGTGCTTTGGCAAAACTGGCCTCAGGTGGTAGATAGTTCATTTTTACACTAATAATGCGTTGAGTACCTGGGACTAGCTCTGCAGGTCTGGCACGTTTCATACCGTGTGCAGCCATATAGCTCATTTCGCCATGATAACCGTTATCTAGCCAACGTTGCAGTTGAGCTTCATGTTCAGATAGATCGATATCCGTGATCCCAACTTCGGCAAAGCCAAATTCTTTTCCCCATTGCTTAATTTTTGCAGCAAGTTCAATATAATCAATATTAGTGGCAGTCACGGAATTATAATCTTGGAAGCTAAATACACTGCTAATTTACCACAAGACGCTTATACAGCACAGCAAGTGAAAGCTAATGAAGCGCAAGCTGCACAAAAAATGGGCTTGAGTTTATGGCAATTAATGCAACGAGCAGGCGAAGCCGTTTTTAGCTTATTTGAAAACGAGTTAGTGAATGCTGAGCGAGTTTTGATCTTGGCTGGAAAAGGAAATAATGCTGGTGATGCTTACTTGCTTGCAGCTCACCTTCAGCAAACTGGGCGTCAGGTATTAGTTTATAGTGTCTTCTCTACGACTCTTTTGCAAGGTGATGCGCTTAAAGCTTTTCAGCATGCGAAATTATGTGAGGTGGCGTTTAGTGCGGGCTGGCCACAACAAGGTAATTTTGATGTGATTGTCGATGGTGTATTTGGTACGGGCTTTAGTGGCGACTTAGCAGCACCTGTTGCGGCAATTTTCCAGCAATGTGAACAAAGTACGGCAATTAAAGTCAGTATAGATGTGCCAAGCGGTGTTAATGCGACGACCTCTGTAGTTGCCCAAGGTGCATTTAAAGCTGATTTTACTTTAACCTTTATCGCACTTAAACAAGGCTTGTTAACCGGTCAAGCAGTTTCACATTGTGGTCAGTTATTACTTGCTGAACTAGATGTTGTCGAGGCGTTTAAAACACTCACACTCCCTTCTGCAAGTTACTTAAATCAGACAGCACAACTTGCTTATAGACCGATTCGACAAATCGATAGCTATAAAAACCAATGCGGTCATGTATTGCTTATAGGCGGTGGCAAAGGCATGGCTGGCGCTATCAGATTAGCTGCAGAAGCGTGTTTAAGATCTGGAGCTGGGTTAGTGAGTGTGGCAACTCATCCAGACAATGTTGCAATGGTATTGCAAGGGCGTTATGAGCTTATGGTTCATGGCGTGGAGCAAACTGAAGATTTAATTGAATTAATGGGCAGGGCAGATGTTGTAGTAATTGGACCCGGCTTAGGTCAAACAACATGGTCAAAGAGTATGTTTAATGCATTATCTGAGTTTTCAGGCTCTGTTGTTTTCGATGCTGACGCCCTAAATCTATTAGCAAAGCAGCCAAGGGTTTTATCTGAGTGCGTGTTGACCCCTCATGTTGGTGAAGCAAAACGTTTACTCAATGAAGAATATGAAATTACAGCACGATTTAATGTAGCCAAGAAACTACATGAAAAATATGCTGCGTCAGTAGTATTAAAAGGTCCCGGAAGTTTAGTTTGTGATAAAAATAGTATGGTAATTAACCGCTCGGGCACACCGGCAATGGCCAGTGCTGGGATGGGGGACGTATTATCTGGTATGATTGCTGCTTTGATTGCGCAAGGCCTCACTCCTTTTAATGCTGCGCACCTTAGTGTGTATGTGCACGGTTTAGCTGCACAGATAGCAGCTAAAGAAGGAGAAAAAGGGTTACTGGCCAGTGACTTATTCGTTTATATTCGACGTTTATTAGGATAAACATGCATAATACCTTTACTCTAATATTAGAAAATGAAGCTGCTACAGTAGATATGGGCGGTGTGCTTGCAAGGCTTGTTCAACAAGGTGCTGTAATTTTTTTACACGGCGATTTAGGTGCAGGTAAAACAACGTTAACGCGAGGTATAGTGCAAGGGTTAGGTCACACAGGTAAGGTTAAAAGCCCGACTTATACCTTAGTTGAACCTTATGAACTAGAACATTGTTCAGTGTATCACTTTGATTTATATCGCTTAGGTGACCCAGAAGAACTCGAATATATGGGGATCAGAGATTACTTTGCACCGTCGTCAATATGTGTGATTGAGTGGCCAGAAAAAGGGCAAGGGTTTATCCCGACTCCAGATTTGAATATTACTATGCAGTACCTAGGGGAGCAAAGACAGATCAGTATTGAAGCTGAATCTGAACGGGGTATTGCGTTATTAAATACGCTACAAAATGATGAACAATCTAAGAATAATTAAAATAATACAGTTAAGTCTCATCTTTTGCCTGTTGCTGAGTGTATCGGCATGGGCAAAAAATAGCATCGAAGGGGTTCGGGTCTGGCCTTCGCCCGAGAGTACTCGCGTGGTGCTTGATATGTCGGCTAAACCTGAATTTAGCTACTTTATGCTAAAGAACCCTCTACGTTTAGTGGTTGATTTAGAAAATACAAAAAAGCATAACAAGCTACCGACAATTCCTAAAGAACATCGTGTCATGTCGAAACTGCGTTATAGCAAACCAAAAAATGCTAAAAGTACGCGTTTGGTATTTGATCTTACCCGCTCTGTGAAGCCTGTTATTTTTGCTTTAGCACCTACAGGACCTTATAAAAATCGTTTAGTAATAGATTTATATGGTAAGCAAAAGAGTTTAGAAGCGAACGATACGAAGAAAAAGCGAGAACGCGTAACTGATCGAGATATTATTGTCGCGATAGATGCCGGTCATGGTGGTGAAGACCCTGGTTCGATTGGTCCTTCAGGCACCTATGAAAAAAATATAACGCTCCCGATTGCAAAACGGCTGGCGAGAATGATTGATGCAGAGCCAGGTATGCAAGCAAGACTCACTCGCACGGGAGACTACTTTCTTAAGCTGAATACACGTACTTCTAAAGCAAGACAAAAACGTGCTGATTTTTTCGTGTCTATTCATGCTGACGCATTTACTCGGCCAGAGCCTAATGGCACCTCCGTTTGGGTATTATCGCTTCGACGCGCGCAGTCAGAAACAGGTAAATGGCTAGAAGACAGAGAAAAGCACTCTCAGCTATTAGGTGGTGCGGCTGATTTAATTAAAGATACCGCAAACGAACGTTATCTGGCAAAAGCACTGCTAGATATGTCAATGGATCACTCTATGAAAACCGGTTTTACCGTTGCAGAAGAAGTCGTAAGAGAGCTGAAGAAAGTCTCTAAGTTGCATAAGAAAACCCCTCAGTCAGCTAATTTTGGAGTTCTAAAGTCACCTGATATACCGTCAATTTTGGTTGAAACAGGATTTATCTCAAATCCAAAAGAAGAAAAAATGCTTAAAACGGCACGTCATCAAGAGCGACTTGCTCGTGCAGTTTTTAAAGCTATTCGTGCTCACTACCAAAAGAACCCACCAGATGATTCATTATTTGCTCGCTTAAAAGAAAATAAGCCCATGCAGCATAAGGTCAAGCGTGGTGAGTCATTAAGTTTATTAGCACAGCGTTACGGCACCACAGTATCAGCGCTGAAAAAAGCCAATAAACTGAGTAAAAATACTTTGTACATTGGTCAAGTATTAAAAATTCCTAAAGTGTAAACTTGCATGAGCATTGAAATTTTACCTGCCCGTTTAGCAAACCAAATTGCTGCGGGTGAAGTGGTTGAAAGGCCAGCCTCTGTTGTAAAAGAGTTAGTCGAAAATAGTATTGATGCGGGAGCAAACCGCATCACAATAGATATTGAACGCGGTGGACATAAGCTGATCCGCATTCGTGATAATGGTCACGGTATTGCAAAAGATGAACTCACATTGGCGCTCTCTCGCCATGCGACCAGTAAATTGAAAAGTTTAGATGATCTCGAATGCATCTCATCTTTGGGGTTTCGTGGTGAAGCTTTGGCATCAATCAGCTCGGTATCGCGTCTTACTTTAAGTTCAAAGCCCGCAGAGCAAGAAACAGCTTGGCAGGCATTTGCTGAGGGAAGAGACATGGCCGTGCAAGTACAGCCGACTGCTCACCCCAATGGCACCACGATTGAAGTTAAAGATTTATTTTTTAACACCCCAGCTCGACGTAAGTTTTTACGTACCGAAAAAACCGAATTTAGCCATATTGATGAGCTGGTGAAGCGCATTGCGTTAAGCCGTTTTGATGTGGCAATTACCCTGACTCACAATAAGAAAGTGGTTCGTCAATATCGTGCTCGAACGCCAGAGCAGGGTAGCGACAGAGTAGCACAAGTGGCGGGTAAAGCGTTTGCAACCGACGCAGCATATATCGAATCCGGTGCAGAAGGGCTAAAACTATACGGTTGGGTATTACCGTGTGGAGATAATGGCAATTCACAATATACCTATGTAAATGGTCGTATGATGCGAGATAAACTGATTTTGCATGCGATACGCCAAGCATTTGAGGAACAGATGGGGCAAATAGAATTGCCCGGCTTTGTAATTTATCTTGAATTAGACCCAAGACAAGTGGATGTGAATGTGCATCCGGCCAAGCATGAAGTGCGCTTTCATCAAGCGCGTTTAGTTCATGATTTTATTGTGCAAGCAGTGAAACAAGTGGTATTTATGCCAGAGCAAAGTAGCTTGAGTGCAGAGACACAACCAGGTTATGTCGAAGATGCTCAGCAGCAGAACTATCGCTCAGAGCTGACCTCCGCATCTGAGCCTCTTGTATCAGTCCCTTCAGGGTTTGATTTTACGCCCAAACCTAGCCAATTTTCATCAAGTGCAGGGCAAAGTAGTAGGGCGAATTCAACTTCATACTCTGGGGCGCGTGCAACTGCAAACCAGAATACGACTGAGCAAACTAAGCATCAATATAATGCCAATGAGTTTTACCAAGCACTGACACCGCAAACTCAAACATTAGTATCTGCAGAGGCTTTTTCACTTGAAGAAAATGTTCCAAATGCAGCTCGCACTGAAGTCGACATTATGCCTTTGTCAGAGGGCATGTTGTTTGTTAAAAAGCAAAATCATATTCTGTTAAGTCATTATAAGTATGCTTTATTACCTTTATGGCTAGCTGATATTGAGCAAGATGCGGCATTGACTGGTAAGGCTTTATTGTTACCTGTTCGAGTAAATTTAGACTCTGTAAATAAGCAAGCGCTTGAGAAGAACCAATCTTGGTTGACTCTACTCGGCTTTGATATTCAGTTTTTTGAAAAATATATCATGGTTAAAAAACTGCCGATCAATGTGTATAGCATAGATGTGGCTGAGCTAATTAACCGTACGTTAGACTGTTGCACAAATGAGTTTAGTGATATTCAGCATTGGCTTGAGTGGTTATATGAGCAGTCGCCAAGTAGTTATTTTGCTAGTGATAGCTTTGCGAGTTTACAAATAAAAATAGAAAACAATACACAATGTCTTTCAGCAATAGAGAGAAAAGCAGTTAAACTAGACAGTAATATGTTTAAAATAATTTTAGAACAAGGCGCACAGTGAGTAAGTTACCTGTCATTACCCTTATGGGCCCAACAGCTGCTGGTAAAACAGCACTGGCAATTGAGTTATGTCAGCATCTAGACACAGAGATTATCAGTGTCGATTCTGCATTGGTGTATAAAGGGATGGACATTGGTACAGCAAAACCCAATGCGGATGAATTAGCGCAAGCGCCACATAAATTGATTGACCTGATCGATCCCAAAGAGAGTTACTCGGTTGCAGAATTTAGACGTGATGCCATTGAGTGTATCGATGCGCTACATGCTAAAGGTAAAGTGCCCATTTTAGTCGGCGGCACCATGATGTATTTTAAGGGGTTAATAGAAGGCCTATCACCTTTGCCTGAAGCGGATGACAAAGTCCGTGCGCAGTTAGAAAAAGAAGCCAATGAGCTTGGTTGGCCAGCACTTCATGCACTTTTAACTGAAGTTGACCCAGAAGCGGCAGCGAAGATCAGTGAAAATGATTCCCAACGAATTAATCGTGCATTAGAGGTGTATCGTTTAACAGGCAAAACCATGACAGAGTTGCAGCAACAAAAGCAGCCTGAATTACCTTATACGTTTCATCAATTTGCCATCACCCCTTCTGACCGTAAAGTCTTACATGACAGAATCGAAAAAAGATTTAAAATAATGTTAGATCAGGGGTTTAAAAATGAAGTTTTGGCCCTATATCAGCGAGAAGACTTACATTTAGATTTACCGTCGATACGTTGTGTTGGATATCGACAAATGTGGGAACACTTAGCCGGCGAATACGATCACGATGAAATGTTATTTAAAGGAGTCGCGGCGACGAGACAACTCGCAAAGCGACAATTAACTTGGTTGAGGGGATGGCCAAATGTGACTTGGTTAGAGACTGATGCGCAAGAAAACTTGCAACGTGTTCTAACTTCGCTAAGCTATTAGTAGTTGATAAATCAAGCTGTTCGAGTTTTCTCAACAAAGAAAATATAATAACACCTAAAACGAAGGATAAGACAATGGCAAAAGGCCAATCTTTACAAGACCCATTTTTGAATGTACTACGTCGTGAACGCATTCCTGTTTCAATTTTTTTAGTTAACGGCATCAAATTACAAGGTAAGATCCAATCATTCGATCAATTCGTAATCTTACTTGAAAATACAGTGAACCAAATGGTTTACAAACACGCTATCTCAACTGTTGTGCCAGCTAGAGCAGTAAATTTCCAATCTGCACAAGGCGGTGATAACTCAGATAATTCTGGTAGCGAAGAAGGTAATTATTAATTTTTTAGGAGCGTAATGCTTGTTTGACCGTTATGAAGCCGGCGAACAGGCAATCTTAGTCCATATCGACTTTCAAAATGAAGGAGATCGCGAAGATCTCAGAGAGTTAGAAATGTTGGTATCTTCTGCTGGTGTTAGAAGTTTGGCGGTTGTGCAAGGCAGTCGCCAAGCACCGCATGCCAAACTGTTTGTCGGAACTGGTAAAGCAGAAGAAATCGCTGAGATTGTCAAAATCCACAATGCAGATGTTATCATCTTTAATCACCAGCTCAGCCCCTCTCAAGAAAGAAACCTAGAGAGTATCTGTAAGTGTCGTGTATTAGACCGAACGACGCTGATTTTAGATATTTTTGCCCAGCGAGCACGTACTCACGAAGGTAAATTACAAGTTGAGCTTGCCCAGCTTAGACATATCTCAACGCGTCTGATCCGAGGTTGGACCCACTTAGAACGTCAAAAAGGCGGGATTGGCTTACGGGGTCCGGGTGAAACTCAGCTTGAAACCGATCGTCGTTTATTAAGAGAGCGTATAAAAAGTATACGTAAAAGACTTGAGAAAGTTGCCACGGTTCGAGAGCAAGGCAGGCGTGCGCGTAGTCGAAATGAAGTACCTACCGTGTCTTTAGTGGGTTACACCAATGCGGGTAAGTCTAGCTTATTTAATTTTGTTACTGATGCTGAGGTTTATGCTGCAGATCAGCTCTTTGCGACACTTGACCCAACCCTTAGAAAGTTAGAAATAGACGATATTGGTCCAGTTATTTTTGCTGATACGGTAGGTTTCATAAGGCATTTACCACACGATTTAGTAGCTGCGTTTAAAGCGACACTGACTGAAACCCGTGAAGCAGATCTACAATTACATGTGATAGATGTTGCTGACAATAGAAGAAAAGAGAACATAGAAGAGGTACAATCGGTTCTTAAAGAGATCGAAGCAGATGAAATTCCTCAGCTTTTAGTCTATAACAAGATTGATCTCTTAGAAGATGTTAAGCCAAGAATTGATTTTAACGACGAAGGTGTGCCAATTCGAGTGTGGTTGTCAGCACAGACTGGCGAAGGTACCGAGTTACTGCTAGAAGCTATCTCTAAGCTACTGGTAAAGAAAGTGTTTGCTCACACACTTTGCGTACCACCTGCATCAGGTAAATTACGTGGAGCGCTGTTTAATTTAAATGGCGTAAAGCAAGAAAACTATGATGAGCAAGGTAACTGGCTGCTTGATGTCCGTATCCCACAAGTTGATTGGGAAAGGTTGAAAAAAGAACAAGGTGCAAATATCGAGCAGTTCATCGTTTCAGTTTAAACAAAGACTGTTACGATTTTCTTCGCATAAAGATATAAGTCATGCGAGATATTTGTTAGATTTAACTTAATTCATTTTAGATAACAATGGAGTATAGCTATGGCCTGGAATGAGCCGGGTAAGAATGGCAATGATAACGATCCGTGGAAAAACCGCGGTGGTAAAGATCAAGGCCCACCCGATCTTGACGAAGTATTCCGTAAATTCGGCGATAAATTTGGCGGTATTTTTGGCGGCAAACCTGGTGGTAGTAATGGTGGTTTAGGCGGTGCAGGTATTACCTTTGTATTGCTAATTGCTATCGTTGTTTGGGCTCTAAGTGGTATTTATACCGTGAAAGAAGCAGAGCGAGGCATTGTATTACAGTTTGGTAAATTCGATCGAATTGCTGAGCCAGGCTTACGCTGGAAGGCAACGTTTATTGAACAAGTAATTCCAATCGACATCGAAGCGGTTCGTTCGTTATCAGCGTCAGGTTTCATGCTGACTGAAGACGAAAATGTAGTGAGTGTTGAATTCGAAGTTCAGTATCGTGTTGTAGACCCAACGCTATATCGCTTTAGCGTGACAGATGCTGATCACAGCTTACAGCAAGCGCTTGATAGTGCGCTTCGTTATGTTGTTGGTCATTCACGCATGGACCAAGTGTTAACTACGGGTCGTGAAGTGGTTCGCCAACGTACATGGGACGAGTTAAATAAGATTATCGAGCCATACAACCTAGGCTTAATCGTCACTGACGTTAACTTTAAAGATTCTCGTCCTCCAGCTGAAGTAAAAGACGCGTTTGATGATGCGATTGCTGCACAAGAAGATGAAGAGCGTTTCATTCGTGAAGCAGAAGCATACGAGAGAGAAATCGAGCCGCGTGCACGTGGTCAAGTTACACGTATGACACAAGAAGCTGAAGGTTACAAAGAGCGTATTATCCTTGAAGCACAGGGTGAAGTAGCACGATTCGAGCAGCTTTTACCTGAATATCAAGCGTCGAAAGAAGTAACTCGTCAGCGCCTTTACATCGATATGATGGAAGAAGTATTAGGCAGTAGTAGTAAAGTGTTGGTTGATGTCAAAGGCGGTAACAACATGATGTATTTACCGCTTGATAAGATCATGCAGCGCAGTGGTCAACAGGGTGCCATGACTCTACCAAATGCGAATGACTTAAATCAATTACGCCAAACTTTAGGCCAGCAATCACGTAATAACAGTACTGTGAATAGCACTAGAGACCGTTTTTCAAATGACAGATATAACAACAATGGGAGATAAGCGTTATGAGAAATTTTAGTTCTATCCTCTTAATTGTTGCCGTGTTGATGTCATTTTCATCGGTGTTTGTTGTTAAAGAAGGTCAGCGAGCGATTGTTTTACTATTTAGTAAAGTGCAAAAAGACAGTGAAGATAATGCGGTTGTATACGGCCCTGGTCTTCATTTCAAAGTGCCTTTCTTTAGCCAAGTAAAGCAGCTTGATGCGCGTATTCAAACGCTTGACGGTGCACCAGATCGTTTCGTAACAAGTGAGAAAAAAGACTTGATCGTTGACTCGTTTGTTAAATGGCGAGTGAATGATTTCAGCGCTTACTACCTGCGTGCGCGTGGTGATAAGCAATATGCTGAAACACTTCTTAAGCAAAAAGTGAATAACGGTCTGAGAACTAACTTCGGTAACCGTACAATCAAAGAGATTGTATCTGGTGAGCGTAGTGAGTTAATGGCAGAAGCCTTGGTGCAAGCATCTGAGAGTGCGACTGAGTTAGGTATTGAGGTGTTAGACGTTCGTGTAAAACAAATCAACCTACCTAATGAAGTCAGTGAATCAATCTTCCGTCGTATGCGTGCTGAGCGTACTGCGGTAGCTAAAGAGCACCGCTCTGAAGGTCAAGAGAAAGCTGAAACAATTCGTGCAGAAGTGGATCGTCGCGTGACGGTTATGCTTGCTGATGCTGAGCGTAATGCGCGAAGCGTACGAGGTGAAGGTGATGCTACAGCTGCTAAAATCTACGCTGATGCATACAATAAAGATGCGGAATTCTTCGGTTTCGTTCGTTCTTTAGAAGCATATAAGAAAACCTTCAATAACAAAGGCGATGTTATGGTGCTATCACCAGACAGCGAGTTCTTTGACTATATGAAGGATGCGAAAGGCGCGAAGTAATTAAATAGCGCTCGCATTTTCTAATTCAAAAGCCCTGACTTTTTCAGGGCTTTTTTGTTGCATTTCAAAACATTGTTTTATTCACGCCCACAGTACAGAAAAAATACCACTTTTACGGTTATCTTCGTTGTCATTTTCTGGTAAAATCCTCGCCTAATTTTTTCTAAGTGATATTGCAATGGGTAAAAACGTCGTTGTACTAGGCACCCAATGGGGTGACGAAGGTAAAGGTAAAGTAGTTGATCTACTAACAGATAAAGCTTCTCTTGTTGTGCGTTATCAAGGTGGCCACAACGCGGGTCATACTTTGGTGATCAATGGTGAGAAAACAGTTCTACACTTAATCCCGTCAGGTATTTTACGTGACAACGTTAAGTGTGTAATTGGTAATGGTGTTGTATTAGCACCTGACGCGTTAATGAAAGAAGTTGGTATGCTTGAAGAGCGTGGCGTACCTGTTCGTGAACGTCTACTTATCAGTGAAGCATGTCCTTTGATCTTGCCTTACCACGTAGCATTAGACCAAGCGCGTGAACTAGCGCGTGGTGAAAAAGCGATTGGTACAACTGGTCGTGGTATCGGTCCTGCCTATGAAGATAAAGTGGCTCGCCGCGGTCTTCGTGTTGGTGATCTATTCAACCCAGAGCAGTTTGCTGCAAAACTTAAAGAAATTCTTGAGTACCATAACTTCACATTAGTTAACTACTACAAAGTAGACCCAGTTGACTTCCAGAAGACTTATGACGATGCAATGGCTGTTGCTGATATTCTAAAAGCAATGGTTGTAGATGTAACTGAGCTACTTGACCAAACACGTGAAGCTGGCGACAACATCTTATTTGAAGGTGCTCAAGGTACACTTCTTGATATTGACCACGGTACATACCCATATGTAACGTCGTCAAACACAACAGCTGGTGGTGTTGCGACGGGTGCAGGTTTCGGTCCACTTAACCTAGATTATGTACTTGGTATCGTTAAAGCTTACACGACGCGTGTAGGTTCAGGTCCTTTCCCTACAGAGCTTTACGATGGTCTTGATAAGCAAGATCCAGTAGGTAAGCACTTAGGTGACAAAGGTCATGAGTTCGGCGCGACTACAGGTCGTTTACGTCGTACTGGTTGGTTCGATGCTGTTGCAATGCGTCGCGCTGTACAGATCAACTCAATTTCAGGCTTCTGTTTAACTAAACTAGACGTACTTGATGGTGTTGAAACTATTAAGATCTGTACTGGTTACCAGTTAGAAGATGGCACAGTAACAAACGTTACACCTCTTGCAGCTGAAGGCTACGAGAAAGTAACGCCTGTTTACGAAGAAATGCCAGGTTGGTCTGAAAATACGTTCGGTGCAACGTCAGTAGAGCAGCTTCCTGAAGCGGCTATCAACTACATCAAGCGTATCGAAGAGATCACAGGCGTACCAGTAGACATCATCTCTACAGGTCCTGACCGTATCGAAACAATGATTGTTCGTAACCCATTTGGTGCGTAATTCAATCTTGTTAAAAAAAGCTGCTTCGGCAGCTTTTTTTGTGCCTGAATTTTTTGGGCTGTTTAACTTTGGTATATTTATTGAATGATTTGAGCGTCATTTATATGGGTGAGTGTTTATGTTTCAAAAGCGTCATTTAATCGGCTTACTATTAGCCAGTATTAGTCAACCCTCTTTTGCACAGCCGGAAGAGTTAAAAGCAGTGCCGCTCTACACCCAAGCTGAATTAATTGAGTTGATTAAAAAGAACCAGCATTTAAAACGTGTCAAAGATGATGAATGTCAGCTCGTGCAGGATATCGAAGCTCGTGCAGAAACCATGGCGTTGCCCTCGTATCAATTTCTGTATGGTGACATGTTGGCCTATGCAGTGTGTGTAGAGCGCGATGTTGAACTTGGCCTGTATTATATGAAACAAGCTGCAGAGCAGGGCTTAGCGTCAGCGCTGGAGCAGTTAGGGCGATATTACGATGTTGGACAGCTTGTACAAGCTGATAAGGCAATGGCCATTACTTATTTGCGTGAAGCCGCTGCGCAAGGTGATTTAAAAGCGCAAATGCGTTTAGTGCGCTTATTCAATGAAGGTCATGGCAGCCCAAGAGATTATGAAGACGCTTATAGGTGGTTATTTCATTCTGTTGTTGCAGATAAAAAGCTGCATAAGCAAATAGAATTATCTTTGGCTAATCTAGCGAAGAAAATGCCTGCAAGCGTGGTGAGGCGAGCCAGACTGCCAATCTAGACGTAATTAGCAATCAGCCTTTTTAATTTCTCAGAGTGATTTTTTAAGAATTAACTGCCTCAGAATCATTTTGTAAGTATGACTCTTTTAAAACTGTCATTTTCGGTGGTTGCAGGGCAATGATCTTATCACCTTCTTTGGGAGGTGTGTCGTGTTCATTTAAGAATGGCTGAGCTTCAGTAACTTCTTCATCTTTTGTATTTTCAGTGATAATAAACAGGGGTAAAGCTTCTTTATTGACGTCTAAGTACTTTTGCCAATTGAACTCCTCGGTTAGTTTAGTTGCGCTTACTTTTCCACCTTTTGCAATTAAACTACTGAGTTTGGCATAGCTTCCTTGTTCACCGAATAATATTTGTCTCGATAAAAAAGTAGCACTGTCTTTATTTGCCTTCGCATGATTGGTAGAGGAGCGAAGAGAGAATACACTTTGTTCGTTGAGTAAGTGGGAAAAATATTGCACGCCCAGTGCATTATGGTGTCGATTCGGCGACAGCGCGAGTACTTTACTTAACTGAGTCATTGGTAAATAACGTTCGGCATGCTCAGATTGTGGGTTGCCATAATAACACTGCAAGCCATCCATTCTTGCCATTTTGCAGTTTTCCCAAGCAGGATCTGATAAATGCACACTGATACTCTGCTCTTGTAAACCTTTAGCAATAGCTCTAGCAACATGGTTTGCACCTATAATGAGTAACGTATTAGGGCTTGGTTGGCGAACACCTAAAAATTTTGCAAATGGAGTGGCGGTTAAGCTTTGTAAGACGACAGTGACTATAATCACTGTAAAGATAAGGGGAACCATTTTTTCCGCATCAGGTATACCTTTTTCGATCATACTTAGCGCAAAAACAGAACCAACAGCAGCTGCAACTATACCTCTAGGTGCGATCCAAGACAGTAACACTCGTGATTTGAAGGAAAGCTCAGAGTTAAAAGTCGAAATCGCAATACAAATAGGCCTAGCAATAAGTAACACCACAGCTATAAACAGCGTGGTATTTAAACCGAGCAACATTAAATCTGCGATTTCTAATCTCGCGGCTAGCAAAATAAACAGACTAGATATCAAAATCATTGATAAGTCTTCTTTAAACTCCAACACAGAATCAATTTCTAAATCGTCTTGATTGGCAAGCCAAATGCCAAATACAGTAACAGCCAATAATCCAGATTCATGGCTTAAGTGGTTTGATAGCGTAAAACTAAATAAAACCAATGCGAGAATGCCAAACTTATGAAGTTCATAAGGTAGCCACTCTTTTCTTATTAATAGGGTAGTTAACCAGCCTGATACAAGCCCAATACCAAGTCCGACTCCAAGAGTAGAAAATAATGCCCAGACTGTATGGCTAACGATTTCACCGTCGCCTACAAAGCTCACAGCTTCAAAAACAAGTACAGCAAAAAGTGCACCGATAGGGTCAATGACAATACCTTCCCATCTCAACACTCTGTCAATATCTTGATTTGGGCGCATCGCATTGAGCATAGGGGCTATCACTGTGGGTCCAGTCACAACTAGCACGGCACCTAAGACGGCGGCAACACGCCAATCAATTTCAAGAATATAGAGGCCAGCTAAGGTAATAATGATAAAAGTAGCAAGCATGCCAATAGAGCAGAGGTTGCGAACGATTTTTCCAATACCTTTTAATTCACGGAAGTGTAAGGTGAGCGCACCTTCGAAAAGGATTATCGCAACAGATAAAGATACGACAGGAAATAGCAGATCACCCAAAAGTAGATCAGGGTTCAGTTGCCCACTGATAGGACCCAACATTAAGCCAACGAGTAGCAAAAATAAAATAGCGGGTACTTTAAAAATCCAAGCTAACCACTGAGCAAAAACCGAAAATACTGCAATTCCAGTAATATAAATAGCTGACATGCACTCTCCTATCAAATAGTCATATGTGAATATGGCTATTTAGTTAATAAAATATATAGCGATTTATAAAGTAATAGTCAGTTAATTCTTATGGCTTGTAGGCAAATAATGCAAACGAGCAGAAAATTATAAAGCCATTAATTTAAACATAGACCTGAATAGAAGATTATGTGATGTAAATGAAGAAATAATGAAAAGTAGTAAAGTGGTGGAGCTAAGCAGGATCGAACTGCTGACCTCCTGCGTGCAAGGCAGGCGCTCTCCCAGCTGAGCTATAGCCCCACATTACTAGACTTAATACGGACAGAAATTTATATTTTTTTTATTTCAGCGTCAATACTATTGATAAAAAAATCACAAATTATTTATTGGCTTTGATAAACTGAAAAAACTCGACTTCTTTGTAATGGCTTAATTTATATGAAAATACGCGCTTTTCTAGCTTTAGTCTCAGCTCTCCTCTTATCAGCTTGTGTTAACAAGCCTGAACCAGAACCATTCAAAATTGAGAAACAGAAGCTTCATACTAAACAGGCCGATGATGGTACGCACTTATTTGCTTTTATAGTCACAGTTGAGAAGCAAGCGCGAGTGAAGCTTGATACTGCAAAAAAGATCTCTCGCAGTGACTTTAAACGCTTTGTAAATGAAGAGCATATTGAGGATTCTTCAAGCTTAAAGCTAGCGCTTGAAGATCGTGCTGTTGTTTTACTTAAAGGCGCACTACAAGAGCAAGCATATTGTTCTAATGGCTATTCAATTGATGAGGTATATTGGAAGGAGCGACAGGTTCAGTTAAGGGGAAAGTGTAATGACTGAAGTTGTTGAACGTGATCGTTTAAAAACTCTCGAAGCAACTTTTACTGAACTGAAAATAGCTGTGATTAAGTATGAACATCCGCCATTACATACGTGCCAAGATGCAGACGATCTTAATCTCAATCGAGCTGGTGTGAGGATAAAAAATCTATTTTTACGAGATAACTACGGTAAGCGACATTTCCTTTTGTTGGTACCTGCTGATTATCAGGTAGATTTAAAAGCGCTGTCTAAACAGCGACAGTTATCGCGATTGGGATTTGCATCATCTCAACGGTTAGCTAAATACCTAGGTGTTAAACCGGGCTGCGTTTCGGCATTAGCAGTTTTAAACGATATCGAACAATCAGTCACAGTATGGGTAGAATCAAGCCTATGGCAGGCTGAACAATTTCAGTGTCACCCATTTTTTAATGATCAGACTTGGGTGTTAAATAAAGCGGATTTAGAGCGCTTTTTTGAGTACACAGATCATACGCCTCAAGTCATAGACGTGCCTTGCTTGTAGTTTGCAAGGCATGCAGTAAGCCCGAGTAAGCAACAAACTAATAAACAAGCCAAAAACGCGATATAGCCATATTCTTCAAAGATAAACCCTGGTAAAAATGAGCCGAGTGCGCCACCGCTGTAATAAAAAGACACATAAGCACCGTTAGTCACCGAAGCTGGTGCGGCACTAATTTTGTTTGCTAATGGCGCTGCGGTTGCATGAATAACGAACATACAACCACAGAAAAGGGTAAAGCTGACAATGAATAAGCTTAAAGTATGGCTTGCAAGCATGATGTGACTTACACAATATAAAACAAAAATAAGGCTTAATAGTGCCCAAGCGTTTTTAATTTTCTTATTAAGCCATGGCGTGCAAACAGACAAAATTGCTCCGACCAAATAGCCCGTGTAAATAAAACCAATTTCCTCATTATCCGAAATACCGTATTGGTTTTGTACAATAAAGGGTAAAAAGTTTAGGAGTGCGGCAAAGCAAAAAAACATAAAAAACACCGCGACGAAAAGGCGCAAGAGAATAATGTCTAGTAAATGTGCTAAATGTAGCCAAGGCTTTATTTTTAGTTTAGTGCGCTCTTCACTTTTAACTTGTTTAGGAATGATTAACGCAAGGACAACTAAGCTCACACTAACTAAGTAGAAAAAGTTCTGCCACTGCCAAAATGCGGCAAAGTTTGCAGCAAGCATCCTGCCTAAGTAACCCCCAATAATTGAACTACCAATATACAGAGTCATATTTCTTTGTAATGCATCACCTTGAAAAGTGGTGCCGATATAACTCGTCATGCCTATTAGTGCTGCAGGTACTGTTAGACCCTGTATAAGTCGGCAAATTAACAGTCCTGAGAAGTAATCTGAATAGGCAAAAAGTAAGTTACTTGCAGCAAGAATTAACAAGGCGATACGCAAAATTGACAACGGATTGAACTGGCTCAGCATAACGCCGTAGCAAAGTGGTGCGATGGCAAGTGGCAGCATAGTTACTGTCATTAATGCGCCACTGTTTGCAATTGAAACATCATATAGCTCAGAAAAAATAGGTAACAGAGGCTGAGGGGCGTATAAGACTATAAATGTACAGACAGAGCAAAGTAGTAATTTAAATAATGACATGGTGTCTGATACCCAAAACAGCGCAAATAAGAAAATATTGTGCTAAACCTTAATAGGCTAGTTAAATGTAAAGCCAAATTACAGAGCATGTTAATACATGAAGTTCTTTAAGTTTAAAGCTTTATCAATTAGTTGGTAATTTTTTGCGCTAAATCACGCTTTATTTGCTTTACTTTAGTTAGATTGCAGTTGCACCTCTCTTTGTCGTGTCGTGTATCTGAGTTAATATATTGGGAATTGTATTTTCATGGAGTTGCAGCATGGGTTCTCTACAAGACCAATTACTAAAAGCAGGTTTAACGACTGAGCATAAAGCCAAAGTTGCTAAAACCGAAAAACGTAAAGCACAAAAGAAGAAAAAGAAAAAAGGCGCGACAAGTGATCAATCTGACTTACAAAAGCATATTGAACAAACAAAGCTTGAACAGCAGCGCAAAGCCGAAGAGCTAAATCAAGCTAAACAAGCAGAGTTAAAAGAGCGCGAGCAAGTTGCTCGTGTTAAGCAAATATTAGAGCACCACAACCAAGACGAAATTCGTGGTGAAGTGACATTCAACTTTACTTACGACAATAAAGTAAAAGAGTTGGATGTGAACGAGCAAACTAAACAAGCCCTATCAAAAGGGCGTTTAGCAATTTGTGTTCTTGAAGGTAAGTTTTATGTACTTCAAGACGAACCAGCACGTAAGATCGCTGAAGTGGACGAGAAATACATTGTTTTCCATGTTGCTGACGATACAGCTGAAAGCGATGAAGACGACCCATATGCGGGTTATGAGATACCAGACGATTTAACTTGGTAAATTCGTGATTGGGGCAAGTAAAGAATTCATATAGTCACACAAGAAGAGAAAATTATGAGTAAAGTAAAATATCTGGTTTTAGGTGCAGGCATTGCATTTGCAAACAATGCAGAAGCTGCAGATGGTAAAGCGTTATACACGGCAAAAATGTGCCAAACATGTCATGGTGCTGAAGGTAAAGCACCTATCATGGATGCATACCCTAAAATCAATGGTCAAAACAAAACATACCTACTTAACCAAATGAAAGACATTAAATCTGGCGCGCGCGCTAACGGCATGTCTATGGCAATGAAGGCAATGGTTGCAAATGTATCTGACGCTGAGCTAGAAGCGATTGCTGATTATCTATCAAAAGTTAAGTAATCCACATTGGATTATGAAAAAACCACCGCATGTCGGTGGTTTTTATTTTATTGAACATCGAACAAGAGTCATTTAGACTTCTAAACTTCTAAATTGGCTGGTTGAGCCAAGTTAATATTTTAAGGCAAATTATGTTTGAACTACCAAAACTCAACTTAAAAGGCAAAGTCAGCGAACAAGAGTGGCAACTTCGTGTTGATTTAGCTGCGTGTTACCGTCTAGTTGAGCATATGCGTTGGGGCGATTTAATTTATACGCATATGTCTGCGCGTTTACCTGGTACAAATTATTACTTGGTGAATGCATTTGGTTTGAGTTTTGATGAAGTGACAGCATCTAATTTAGTGAAGGTCGACTTACAAGGAAATATTTTGGATGACACGCCATTTGAAATAAACCCTGCTGGGTTCACCATTCACAGCGCTATTCACGAAGTAAGAGAAGACGCACACTGCGTGATCCACTTACATACAAAAGAAACCATTGCTGTTGCCAGCCTTGAGTGTGGCCTATTGCCATTAAGCCAACATTCTATGTTCTCATTGCCCTCGCTGTCTTATCACGATTATGAAGGTTTAGCGGTGAATGAAGACGAAAAAGCGCGCCTACAGAATGATTTAGGTACTACCAATCATATGCTGTTAGTTAATCATGGTGGTTTGACAGTAGGTCCAACTGTGGGTGATGCCTTTATGCGTTTTTATGATTTACAGCGAGCTTGTGAAATTCAAGTTGCTATTCAAGCGACGGGCCAAAAAGCCGTGCCTGTGCCTCAACCAATCATTGACAATATTTATAATCAAGCAAATGTCGTTCATAGCGGTAGCACAGGTGGGCAGTTAGCCTGGCCTGCAATGCTCAGAAAAGCGTACCGCCTTGATCCCAGCTTTGCTGAATAGGAGCTAACATGAAAGTAACTCGCGTCGAAGTTTTTGATATCCATTGTCCAGAAAGACCAGCTTGGACTCCAGTTTTTGTTCGTATTCATACTGATGAAGGTATCAGTGGGGTAGGTGAAGCAGGCCTTGCCTATGATTTAGGCCACAGTGCGGCAGCGAGTATGATCAAAGAAATGGCAGAAGCCTTTCTTATCGGTCATGACCCATTTCAAACAGAAATGCTTTGGTCACGTATGCTACGTGAAAGTTTCTGGGGATTAGGCGGTGGCCCTGTAGTTTACGCTGCGATGAGTGCCATTGATACTGCACTTTGGGATATTAAAGGCAAAGCATTAAATCTACCTGTTTATCAACTTCTTGGTGGTAAGGTAAACCCAGAGCTTCGCACCTATGCATCGCAGCTACAGTTTGACTGGGATGATGAGTTCAAAGCCCTTGTGCAACCTCATGAATATGCAGAAGCGGCACATAAAGCGATAGCAGAGGGATACGACGCGGTTAAAGTTGACCCTATCATGTATGACAAAGACGGTAATACCTATTACGACCGTACTAAGCTTATCTCTCGTGCAGAAATGAAGCTATACCGTGCGCGTATGGCTGCTATTCGCGAAGCGGTAGGAGATGAAGTAGACATTATTTTTGAATGTCACAGTTTGCCAGGCGCAACATCAGCCATTCAAATTGGTGAGATCGCAGAAGAGTTCGATTGTATGTATTACGAAGAGCCGGTGAATTACTTAAACCACTCTTTACACGCCAAAGTTGCCGATAAAGTGGCAGTGCCAATTGCGGGTGGTGAGCGTTTGTATAACCGCTGGGGTGTACGTCCATATTTAGAAGATCAAAGTGTAGATGTGTTGCAGCCAGACATTGGTCTATGTGGTGGTTTCACTGAGACGAAGAAAGTATGTGATTACGCTGATATCTTTGATGTTCGTATTCAAGCGCACGTATGTGGTGGCCCAGTTGCAACGGCAGCATCGCTGCATTTAGAAACGGCTATTCCGAATTTCTTAATTCATGAACACCATACTTATGCGATTAAGAAATGGAACCGAGAACTGTGTATTCAAGATCCACAGCCTAAAAATGGCGTATTCAAAGTATCAGAAGCACCAGGTATCGGTATTGAGCTAAATGATGAAGTGGTGATGCGTTCTACACGAGTTGAAATAAAATAACAGCTAAACATCACTAAACCTAAAAAAGGGTCACATTACAGTGACCCTTTTTTAATGACTTAAGTTTTAGCTTGGTGGTGTATTAACTAAACTTAGCCATCTCATGCTCAAGGTCTTTAGTTAAACCTTTAATGCTGTCTGTTGCACTGTGAGCATGGTGAGATACATTGGCAGTCTGTGCCGCTGTATCAGAAATGGTGACTACACGCTGAGCGGTATCTTCACCCGCTGCGAGCTGCTCTTTGGCCGCATGGGCAATCTGGTCACTCATCTGCGAAATAGCGCCCAGAGAGTTCGCAACCATTTGTAATGCATCACTGGCATCTTTAGACATTTTTACAGTCTTTTCAGATGTTTCTACACTTAAGCTCACAGAGCTTTTTGCCTCTTGTGTTGCTGATTGAAGATTGCCAATCATGGTATGGATCTCTTCAGTACTTGATTGGGTTCTTTGTGCAAGTTGTCTTACTTCGTCAGCAACAACCGCGAACCCTCGCCCTTGCTCACCAGCTCGAGCTGCTTCGATAGCGGCATTTAAAGCAAGTAAATTAGTTTGTTCTGCAATGCTTTGAATAACGCTAAGTACATTCGCAATATTCTTAACTTCATCATCAAGAATGCGAATATTGTTACCTGCGCTATCAATCTGCTGTTCTAATAGCGCGATTGCTTGTGCCGCTTCAGACGTTTGCTTATCTGCATTTTGACCTTGCTGCTCGGCTTCTTGTACGGAGTAAGCGGCCTGCTCGGCATGTTCAACAACAGTTTGCGCCGAGGCTGTCAGTTCAGTAATCGCGGAGGCAACCATTTGGGTTTCTTCACTTAAACTTCGGGTAAGTTGCTCTAATTCTTCTGAGCGAGCTTCACCATCATAGCTTTGTGATTGCAACTCAGTACTCACATGTTGGATGCCATCGACAACGCCTTTTAGACCCTGTTGCATATATTGCATTGCGGCAATGATACTTTCTTCATTGGCGTTGTTGGTGTTGATGTCTGTGCTTAAGTTGCCGCGAGATACTCGCTTCACAATTGAGAGCACAGTATCGAGTTCGGCGCCCAACTTGTTAGATAAGCCTAAACCAAACTTAGCTAGAGCAAAGGCTAAAGCAGTGGCAATGATAAGAGAGATAACTAAAAGCCATTGAGCAGTATTCCAATAGCGTTCATTGACTTCTTTCATACTTATGCCAGTACCAATATACCAACCAAAGCGAGACGTTTTTTGAACAACAGACGTGAGATCGACAACTTCCCCTTCACGAACAGAGTCCCAATGATAGGTGATAATACGATTGGTTTTATTACCGACCAGCCTTTTTACTTTCTGGCCTATGCTTTGGCCACTGGCATCTTTAAAGTCGTTAAAACTGGTACCTTGTAATTCGGGGTCGTGAGGAGTGGCAATAAAGTCGAGCTTCTCGTTTACTACATACACATATTCTGAATCGTGATACTTATTCTCTCGAAGCATTTTGGTGGCTAACTTCTTAGCTTGCGCTTCGTCTAGTTCGCCTGTGACAACATAATGCTCAAATTGTTCAACAATGTTGACCGTGCTTTTCATGAGTTGATTAATACGAGCAATATTATCACTTTCACTTGCATGGCGAAGCGCTTGTAAACCAAACACTGCAACCACTAAAAGTGAGACGAAAATTGCCGCAGTAAATAAAATTATTTTTATTCTTAAGGTGATACCTGACAGCACGACGGACTCCTAACTAAGTTCAGTCTTTCATGTCTATCATGATTATAGGGTAGATGTTAAGCGGGGATTGAGAAAATGCAGGATTTATGATGTGATATTTTTTCATAAACCCTGAATACTTATATGGTTATTTGCGAATCAGTTGAACTTCTTGCTCATTTAAAGCGCGGTATTCACCGGGTGCAAGCGTTTCATCTAACTCGATGCCAGCAATATTTTCTCTATGTAATTCAACAACTTTATTTCCAACTGCTGCGAGCATGCGTTTTACTTGGTGGTATTTACCTTCGCAAATAGAGAGTCTTAAGCTGTACGTCGCTAAGCGATCTGCTTTAGCAGGTAAAGTTGCATCTTTTTCACCATGTAACATGACACCTTTCTCTAATTGAGACAGCATTTCATCACTGATAGGCTCTAGGGTTTCTATCAAATAAGTTTTAAATTTCCTCTGCTTAGGAGAAGTGACTTTGTGTGACCAATCGCCGTCATTGGTGATGAGGACTAAGCCTGTGGTGTCGATGTCTAGTCGACCTGCAACATGAAAGTTTTTTAAGTTGGGTTCATCAAGTAAATCGAACACGGTGGCGTGCATTTCGTCATTATTGGCACAGATATAATCTTGTGGTTTGTTTAGCATGTAGTAGCGCATACCTAGATACGCTATATGCTCGCCTTGCCATTCAACGTGATCATCTTGTGAGATTGGGTGATCAAACTTTGTGATCAGTTCTCCATTCACTACAGCATTACGTTTTTTTATACCCGCTTTGACTTTAGAGCGAGGTAACTCTGTTATATGGCTAACGAATTTATCTAATCGACAAGGAAATTTCATGTTAAATCACTTTTGTAATGCATTGTAATGGCATTATACGAAAGCCAATATTTTAAATCAGTTCTTTCTGTATACTTCAGGCAATAAATCGTAAACATGAACACTGAGTTGATAGTCACAGCCCAGTAAATCTTCTAAAGCAAACAGTAAGGTTTCACTGAGGTACTGCTTTTTCTCAACTTCACGTCCTGCCATGATATGGGCTTGAACATGGACAAATCCAGCTTTGCCATTACCAAGCTGAAAGTGTTGAAAACTATTAGCTCGGGTCTTTACCGTCGTTAAATCAAATAGCGCTGTGCCAATTGCAGCTTGATGAATGGTTGCTACTAGTTCTTCGGTCTGTATATGTAAGTTGTCTGAGTGCTCAATGATAAAGTGCGGCATAGATGACTTCGCTCGTTAATTATGCGTAAATAACGCTATGTTATTTGAATATAGATGTATTGTCAGATGTTTTTAAAACGTACTCTAGGCGCTATTTTGATCACTGCAGGCTTAATGGGTTGTAGTGATGACGCCGCTAAAGTTAGTTTAGGTTTATTTACTACCAAAGATGTGGTGGTTAAAGCGAAGCAAGATCCTATTGTAACAGGCGTGACTTGTCATATAAGTCATATAGAAGCAGATTTAGATTTTTCAGATCCATCTGATATGTCCATCGCCTGTCGACAAACAGGCCCGATTACTGCCGAGCAGTTACAGCAAATAGATTTATCAAAAGATGGTGAAGTGGTGTTTAAAGCCTCTAAAAGTATTTTGTTTAAATCATTAAAAGTGCGTCGTATTTATGATGCTGATACGCAAACCTTATTGTATTTGTCTTATTCAACTAAAGAAACCAGCGGTAGTCACCATCATGCTTTATCGAGTGTGCCTTTGTATAACACTCAGGCTTGGAATTGGATTAACAAAGAAAAATAAATATGTTGTCGTTATTTAAAACAAAACCCCTTGTATCAAAAGAAGAGGAAAGCTGGTTAATCGATGCTTTTATTTGGGCATGCGATAACTTTGATGGCCAATATTTCTTAGAGCATACGCAAGTTATCGAGCCAACAGGGCAGTTTTTCCCAGATCAGGTTTCAAGTGTTGAGCAGATGGCACAAACTGTGTTTAAGCGCGTGCGTGATTACGCGGGCTTACAAGTGTGGCCTGTGCAACTGGTCAACCCTAATCAAATGATGCCTCAGCAAATTGCGCCTTTTAAATTTGTCGGCTCGAACCGTGGAGCGGATGCGCAAATCGTTAATCCGCCCAGTATGCCTATGAGTTTGTCTTATAACCCAAACCAGATTAATCAGCCGCAAGATCTCGTTGCCAGCTTGGCAGGAAGCCTAGGTTTGATGATGGTTTATCAAAAAGGCGTTATACCGCCGGGGGGGAAAGAGCAAATTCCTGCAGCCAGTGATGCATTAGCGTGTTATTTGGGCTTTGGGGTGATGATGAGCAATACCGTCTATCAATTTAAGGGTGGCTGTGGCTCTTGTTATAACCCTTATGCCAACAGGCAAGCGGCACTTACCGAGCCTCAGACTGTGTTTATGCATGCACTGATCTGTCATTTTAAGCCGCAAGTTGATGGTAAAAAGCATCTAAAATCTCATTTGCGCAGTATGTATAAACAGGCGCAAAAGCAGATTAAGGCGTTGTTAAATGAATCAGCAAACCCATACTTGTTAGCGTTAGAAGAGAAGCGACATGCTCAGTTATCTTGATGAGTTTTTATTAATCGCCATCGCGCATTTTTTTGCGGTGGCAAGCCCTGGGCCTGATTTTGCCATCGTACTTAAGCAGAGTATTCAGCAGGGGCGTAATAACGCCTTATGGACCAGTGCTGGTGTCGGGTTGGGTATATTTGTGCATGTCGCATATTGCTTATTAGGTGTGGCTTTAGTGCTAGCAAACTCACCTGAGTTATTTACTATTTTGAAGTATGTGGCTGGTGCGTATTTAGCCTATATGGGTGTGCAAGCGCTCAGAGCTAGGCCGGCATCTGGTGATGGCGATATAGATACCGCTGAGCGTGTTCAGGCTGAGTCGGCGTTTAAAGCATTTAAGCGCGGCTTTTTAGTCAATGCATTGAATCCTAAAGCGACTTTATTCTTTATGTCATTATTTACACTTGTGATTGCGCCAACAACGCCTACTTCTGTGCAAGCGATATACGGTCTTTATATGGCTTTAGCCACTTGGGCATGGTTCTCATTTCTAAGTATGGTTTTGAGTAAGCAACCTGTGCGTGCTTTTTTTCATCGAGCAGGACATTGGTTTGATAGAGGCATAGGTGTTGTACTGATTGCCTTGGCAATTCGAGTGGTGGTGTAGCAATGAAAAAGAAACACATTAACTTTGCCTATGGTTCGAATATGTCTACCTCTAGGCTATTTGCGCGTTTACCCAATGCAGAATTACTCGGTGTGGGCACTTTACATGCTTATCAATTGACGTTTGATATGCTTTCTACCGACGGCTCAGCAAAGTGTAATATTGTGCCTGCAAAGCAGCGCGAGGTGTTTGTTCACGGTGTACTGTATGCGCTCGATGACCAAGAGCTTGCGAGACTAGATGAAATTGAAGGTGAAAGATACGACCGTGAAACGGTGGAGATTGTCCGTCCTTGCGGAGAAGTACTCATCGCTCAGAGTTACATTGCCAACACTTTTATAGATAAACATCTGCCTTTTGATTGGTATGTCGAGCACGTTCTAAAAGGCGCGCAAGAGCATCAATTCAACTCTGATTATATAACTCAGATCTCAGCACAAGCATCGCAAAGTGATAGTAATCTAGAGCGCGCTGCTAGAGAATGGGCCATCCACAAATTATAAAAGAACAACAACAAGGGATATTATGAAACTCAAGGCATTATTTTCAGCCATGTGTTTAGTGGCTGCAACTAGCGGCTTTAATGCATTTGCACAACAAGTAAAACCAAAAGACGTTGAGCAAGCCGTTAACGACGCTATGTCGCAATTTAACATTCCAGGTATCGCCATTGCTGTGGTAGAGAATGACAAAGTTGTGTTAGCAAAAGGCTTTGGTGTACGTCATTTAGAGTCAAAAGCGCCAGTTAACGCCAATACTTTATTTGGTATCGCCTCTAACTCTAAAGCGTTTACTGCTGCGGCGTTGGCTATGCTGGTGGATGAGGGAAAAATCACTTGGGACGATAAAGTCATCAAGCATATTCCTGAGTTTAAATTACATGATTCATATGCTACTCGAGAAATGACCATTCGTGACTTACTGAGTCATCGCAGTGGTTTAGGGTTAGGTGCTGGTGACTTAATGATTTGGCCAGATACCAATAAATCAGTGCCCGAGCTAATTGAGGGGATCAGCCATTTAAAACCAGTTTCTAGCTTTCGCAGTCAATACGCTTATAACAACTTGATGTTCGTGATGGCCGGTGAAGTGGTTGCGCGTGTCAGTGGTTTAAGCTGGCAAGAGTTTGTCGAGCAAAAAATGATGAAACCGCTTGAGATGACCACGTCTCGCGCTGGTTTTTCTCGTATTGATAAAGCAAATCAAAACTGGGCTACAGGCCATATTCCAATGAATGGCGAGTTAACGCCTTTCTTCGTGAATTATTTAGAAGATTTTCGTGGTGCAGGCGCCATTGCATCTAACGTCAATGAAATGAGCCAGTGGTTAATAACCCAGCTAGATGGCGGTAAGATGCCAAATGGTAAACAATTGTTTAGCGCTGAGCAACAGGTGCAAATGTGGCATCCACATATTATGCGCGTGGCGTCTAAAAATGCCTTTGAAGCGTATCGTCAACAATTTAGAGGGTATGGCTTAGGTTGGTCGATTGAAGATTATAACGGCTTCAAAAAAGTCGGTCACGGTGGTGGTATTTTAGGCATGGTGTCACAGGTTGCGATGATCCCTGAGAAAAAGCTAGGTGTAGTGGTTTTATCTAACCAGCAAGCTTATCCTGCATTAACAGCCATCATTAATGAAGTATTTGAAGATGCATTAGGTCTTGAAAATCAAGACTATGTGACAAAAGCGGCTGAGCGTTTCCACAAAGGTAAAAAAGAAGCCTATGCCAAAGCTGGGGCGGTGAAGCTTGAACAAGTACAACCAACGTTACCGGTACAAAATTATACAGGCACGTTAACCAGCGATTGGTATGGTGATGTGATTGTCGAGTATGTGGCTAATGAACTACGTATTGATTTTACTCATACTAAAATGCTTAAAGGTAAACTAGAGCACCACACTGGTAATACTTTTATTGTGCGTTGGGATGACGCACTATTAGAGGCAGATGTATATATTCATTTTGAAATGGATAAAGCACAGCGAGTAAAGTCAGTGAGTATGGAATATGTGAACCCGCACATTACCGACTTTAGTTTTGACTTCCACAATTTGGACTTAAAAGCCAAGCGTGCGGAATAACGGCATTATAAAACATAGGCCCAGTTAGTTAACTCTAACTGGGCTTTTTTGTATTTGGTTAAACTTAGTTTAGGTTATTAACTAGCACCAAAGTCGCAAAGGCGTTATAAGATAGTTTTGTTAAACTGGATGTGAATTTTCTTGGCAAGGAATCGTTATGCGTACCGCAGTTATCAGTCACCCACATTGTCGTAAACATATAATGATTACAGATCACCCCGAGTGCCCTGAGCGTCTTGATGCGGTATCTGACCGGTTATTGGCATCTGGGCTAGATATTTCGGTAGCGCAAAAAAGTGCCCCTAAAGCAGAGTTAGAGCATATTGCATTGGTGCATGATAGAGCGTTAATCGATAAAGTGTTGACTTCAATTCCGCAAGAAGGGCTGAGAGAACTCGATGGTGACACTTGGTTATGCCCTGATTCGATGAAGGCTGTTGAGCGTGCGGTTGGAGCCGGTATCTTAGCGGTGGATGAAATTCTAGCCGATAGTATTGATGCTGCATTTTGCAATGTCAGACCACCAGGCCACCATGCCAATCAGTCAACGTCTTCTGGATTTTGCATCTTTAACAATGTTGCCATTGCTGCTGCCTACGCAAAACAGCAGGGTGTGAAACGTATCGCGATTTTAGATATTGATGTGCACCATGGTAATGGCACCCAAGATATTTTTAGAGACGATGAAAGCGTACTTTTTTGCTCATTGTTTCAGTATCCATTTTATCCCAATACCGCTATTGAAAATACCGACACGGTTATTAACTCACCATTGGCGATAGCCAGTGATGGGGTTGATTTACAAGCTTTGTACTCGCAGCAATGGGAGCCTACGCTAAGGGCGTTTAATCCCGAATTGATCTTTATCAGTGCAGGCTTTGATGCTCACCTAGAAGATGATATGGGCAGCCTTAAATTCATTGAGGCCGATTATCAATGGCTAACGGAGCAGGTTGCTGAACTTGTTAAGCAATCAGACTGTAAAGGGATCATCTCCTACCTTGAGGGCGGCTATGCACTCTCTGCGCTTGGCAGAAGTGCAGTAACACATATAAAAGCCTTGGTCGAAGCTTAAAGCTTATTATTCAGAGCTCAGGCTATTTAGACTTGCCTGTAAATCTCACAGGCAAAATCATATAGATCTTGCAAAGAAGTGAAGCTTAGTTTCGCAATACAGCAATGACCGTCTTGCGCTAATTGCTGTTGTAGCTTTGTGGTTAACTTATCAAGGTTCACTTCAATGCGCTGGTTTGACGCCAGATTAAATGCCTCACCATTATTTTGAATATACATCGATTCCCTTTTCTGTTCCTCTGAAAAATAGAAAAGCACATTAGATAGTGATGACTTACTTTCAATATACTCAATGCCATGCTCTGTTATGAGCAACAAAGGGAATGCTTTAATAGTCAAAATTTGTCCTCAATACAAGTTTGTTTCTTAGCCAATATTATACTGACAAAGATTGACTCAATGCGAGGAGTGTTTAATGACATTTTAAAGTCCTCGACCAAGAGTCAAAGGGTTGTATAGCAACCAGTTGCTACCTTGTGAAATCAGTACATCAGCGTTTATAACAGCAACGACAGTATGCATAAATATTATTTAATGGTTTTACTGAGTGCACAATAACTAAATTCCTATTGATGTACTAAAAATCGATGCTTGCTTTACTTCGATAGTCCCTTATGAATATGGCAACTGTAAGATTGTGACTGTCATTGTGGCGATAGCAAAAGTTTTAAAATTAAATATTGTAGCTCAGAGGAGGTTAGAAAAGCAAGTTCAAAAAGAGTTCTTAAAGCAGCTAGTTTGTTATTATTTAAAGGTTATTTGTTCTATTGGCCTTTGTATGAATCGCAATGGTTGAGTTTTTACTAAACGCATACACATTCAAATTTAGAAACACCGATGCATTAAATACATCGGCATATTATTCATCGAGTGAACTTATAATGCTTCGAAAGCCACTTCGTAAGAAGTGAATTTACGAATGTTGATAACGCCTTTGTCAAAGATTAAGTATTGACCTTTAATGCCTTCAAGTACGCCAGACACTTCAGGATCTTTGTCGAAGTTAAACGAGCTGATCTTGGTCGGGTATTCTGTAACAGGGAAATCTAAATCAACGACTTCTTCGTCTAATTGTTCAATGGCGGTGGCACCAAACAACTCAGCCAGCTCATCTAATTTAGCTTGAATTTGTGGGATAAGCTCAGCAGCAGCGGCTTTTAAATCAACATCGACACTGACGCCTTTGAGCATATTGCGCCAATTGGTTTTATCGGCAATGAACTCGGCTAAAGCGACTTCTACGAGACCTGACTGTAAGCGTGTTTGCACTTTAAAAATAGGCAGAGCTTGTGTCGCACCTTGGTCAATCCAGCGCGTAGGAATTTGTGTGTGGCGAGTAATACCGACTTTTAACCCAGATGTATTTGCAAGGTAAACATAGTGCGGGATCATGCAATTTGCTTCACCCCACTCAGGCTCGCGACAGGTACCTTGATCAAAGTGACAGGTTTCAGGCTTCATAATACACATGTCACAGCTAGCCAGTTTTTTCATACACACAAAGCAATGACCTTGTGAGTAACTTTTTTTGGTTTTTTTACCACAGCTACAACAGTAAATATTACCTGTGAAAGTTAGCTTAATCGCTTTACCAAAATATTGGTTTAGATTAACCAATTCATCGCCTAGTGGAAGATGATATTGAATCGGTTGAGTGTGGTCTGCTTTTAGCTTACGCAGTGTACCTTGCATCTTTACGCCCCTAAAGATGTGAAAATTTAAGTGCGCAGTCTAGCAAAGCTGGTGGAGAGTTAAAAGAAAGGCCCTCGAAAGGGCCTTTAATCATCTAAATAGATGTGAGATTACTGTTCGCGAGCAATGGCGCGATAAGCGATATCAGTACGGAACTCAACGCCGTCCCAATTGATTTCGTTTACCAGTGCATACGCGCGTTTTTGCGCTTCAGTCACAGTGTGACCAAGTGCAGTTGCACAAAGTACACGACCACCGGCTGTTACAACGTTTTCGCCGTCTTGTTTAGTACCTGCGTGGAATACTTTCTCGCCTTCAGCGTAATCAACACGAAGACCTGAGATAGCATCATCTTTTGGATAGTTACCAGGGTAGCCTTTCGCTGCAAGTACGACGCCTACCGCTGCACGTGAATCGAACTTAATTTCAGTTTGATCTAGCTCTTCACGGTTTGCCGCTTGAATTAGCTCTACTAAGTCAGACTGTAAACGTAGCATGATAGGTTGAGTTTCAGGATCACCGAAACGACAGTTATACTCGATTACCTTAGGTGTACCGTCAGCGGTGATCATAAGACCTGCGTATAGGAAGCCTGTGTAAGGAGCACCTTCACTAGCCATACCTTCAACCGTTGGGTTGATCACTTCGTTCATGATACGCTCATGAATGTCAGCGGTTACAACTGGTGCAGGAGAATAAGCCCCCATACCACCCGTGTTAGGACCTTGGTCGCCGTTGTATGCACGTTTGTGGTCTTGGCTTGTTGCAAATGGCAGCACGTTTTTACCGTCAACCATGACGATGAAAGAGGCTTCTTCACCTTCAAGGAACTCTTCGATAACTACACGACTACCTGCTTCACCAAATGCATTTCCAGCAAGCATATCGCGGATTGCTTCTTCCGCTTCTGCTTCTGTCATTGCAACGATCACACCTTTACCCGCAGCAAGGCCATCAGCCTTAACTACAATCGGTGCACCTTTTTCTTTTAGATAAGCAAGTGCAGGTTCGATTTGTTCAAACGTTTGATATTCCGCAGTTGGAATATCATGGCGCGCTAAGAAGTCTTTTGTGAACGACTTAGAACCTTCTAGTTGTGCTGCTGCCGCTGTTGGACCGAAGATAGCTAGACCTTCTTCACGGAAACGGTCAACCACACCAATCACTAATGGTGCTTCAGGGCCAACAATAGTTAGCTCAACATTGTTGTCTTTGGCAAATGCAACGAGTGCATCTAGGTCTTCAACACCAATAGCCACATTTTCTAACTTAGGCTCTAGTGCAGTACCTGCATTACCAGGTGCAACAAAAACGGTTCTTACAGAAGGGTTTTGAGCGGCTTTAAACGCAAGAGCGTGTTCACGGCCGCCACTGCCAATGACTAGTACATTCATGGCGTATTTATCCTATTATAACTTTTTGAATTTTAGGGTCATGCGATCGCTTTCCCCAATTGCCTTATACTGCTCAGCTTTTTCTTCACCTAAAGCTAAACGTGGTGGCAATGTCCAAACACCTTTCGGGTGGTTAGCACTATCAAGTGGGTTAGCGTTAACTTCGCTTGCTTCTACCAATTCAAAACCTGCTTTTTTAGCAACTTCGATAACATAGCTTTGCTTCATATACCCTGATGACTTTTGGTCTTCGTCGGCACGGTGTTCTGGTAAACGGTGTTCAACAACACCTAAGATACCACCCGTTTTAAGCGCTTTATTAAATGCTTTAAATGCACTTAAAGTGCTCTCTTCACCACCACGCATGTACCAGTTGTGTACATTACGGAAGGTTAAAACCATGTCAGCAGAGCCTGCAGGGGCAATGTCTGAGTGAGTGACAGGCGCAAACTCGGTAATTTTTACTTCGCTAAAGCGTGTATCTTCAGCCACTTTCTGTTTAAAGCCAGCTAGTGAGCGCTGGTAATAACCTACTTTTGAATCAGCTGGGAAATGCGCTGCATAAAAAGTACCTTGCCCTTTAACAGCAGGTGCTAAGATCTCTGAATACCAACCACCACCAGGTGCAATTTCAACCACTGTCATATTTGGCTTAAGGCCAAAAAATTCAAGGGTTTGTGCTGGGCGACGGTATTGGTCACGGGCGCGGTTCTTATCAGAGCGAGCATTGTTAGCTACAGCAGAGGTTAACTCAGCAGAGCTAGATGATGTTGATGAACCTGTTGCAGAACAACCAGCAATGGCAGTAACAATACTAGCAGCGAGAAGTGTTTTTAAACCGAATTTCATTTTTTATGTCCTTCACTTTGAGTGTGTTTTAAGCAGACTACTTGAAATTGGGAGAAAGAAAAAGCGCGAAACGATGAATGTTTCGCGCCTATCGATTAGTGACGGAAGTGGCGCATGCCAGTAAATACCATCGCCATGCCAGCTTCATCAGCTGCCGCGATAACTTCTTCGTCACGCATTGAACCACCCGGTTGAATAACTGCAGTGATACCCGCTTCAGCAGCGGCATCAATACCATCACGGAATGGGAAGAATGCGTCAGAAGCCATAACAGAACCTTTAACTTCTAGGTTCTCATCAGCCGCTTTAATACCAGCAATCTTCGCAGAGTAAACGCGGCTCATTTGACCTGCGCCTACACCAATTGTCATACCGTCTTTTGCGTATACAATTGCGTTTGATTTAACGAACTTAGCGACTTTCCAGCAGAACATTAGATCTTTCAGTTCTTGCTCTGTTGGCTGGCGCTTAGAAACCACTTTAAGGTCACCCATTTCAACCATGCCTTGGTCACGGTCTTGTACTAAGATACCGCCATTAACACGTTTGATGTCAGCTTGCGTCGTTTTGCTTGACCATTCGCCACACTCAAGAAGACGAACGTTCTTCTTAGCTGCAACGATTTGCGTCGCTTCTGCAGAGATACTTGGTGCGATGATCACTTCAACGAATTGACGTGAAACAATCGCTTCTGCTGTGTTTGCATCTAGTTCACGGTTGAATGCAATGATGCCACCGAATGCAGAGGTAGGGTCTGTTTTGAAAGCACGGTCGTAAGCAGCAAGGATGTCTTCGTCTACCGCTACGCCACATGGGTTAGCGTGCTTAACGATAACACACGCTGGCTTGTCGAACTCTTTTACACACTCAAGCGCTGCGTCAGTGTCAGCGATGTTGTTGTAAGAAAGGGCTTTACCTTGTAGTTGTTTTGCAGTTGCAACTGAGGCTTCTTCAAGGTTGTTTTCAACATAGAAAGCAGCATCTTGGTGAGAGTTTTCACCGTAACGCATATCTTGCTTCTTAGTGAATTGCATGTTGATAGTACGAGGGAATTTAGTCTCAACAGCGGCTTCTTCAGTGTAATCTGGGACCATTTTACCGAAGTAGTTGGCAATCATACCGTCGTATTGTGCTGTGTGCTCGTATGCTGCAATCGCAAGGTCAAAACGTGTTTGGTACGTCGTAGAACCTTCGTTTGCTTGCATGTCAGCAATAACGCGGCCGTAATCTGATGCGTTTACAACAATTGTCACGTCTTTGTGGTTTTTCGCTGCAGCACGAACCATAGTTGGGCCACCGATGTCGATGTTTTCAATCGCATCTTCTAAAGTACAACCTTCTTTTGCAACAGTTTGTGCAAACGGGTAAAGGTTAACAACAACCATATCGATAGCTGAAATGTTGTTTTCTTCCATCACGCCTTCGTCTTGGCCGCGACGACCTAAGATCCCGCCATGTACTTTCGGGTGAAGGGTTTTTACTCGGCCATCCATAATTTCTGGGTGACCTGTGTAGTCAGATACTTCCGTGGCAGCAATGCCGTTCTCTGTTAGTAGTTTAAACGTACCGCCAGTTGATAGTACTTCTACGCCTTGTGCACTTAGTGCGCGGGCAAATTCAACAATACCGGTTTTATCTGACACGCTTAGTAGCGCGCGACGAATTGGACGATGTATATCCATGATGGTTTGGGTTTCCTCAATGATTACTTAAGGGCTAGCTTAGAAGTACGCTATTTTAGCCTAAAACGAATGAGAAAACGATTAAAAAGGCAGAGAAGAGGGTGAGAAAAACTGAATTTATGCTGTTGGTATTTTGCACAAAGTGTGTTTGTTTGAAATTTAAGTATTAGTTTCTTGAAGCGCTAAATTGTTAAATTTTAGGCAATAAAAAAGCACCCTAAGGCGCTTTTTTATATTAAGCATTAAGCAGAAACTGAAATTAGTTCATGCCGTACTTTTTAAGTTTCTTACGAAGAGTACCACGGTTGATACCTAGTAAGATCGCAGCACGAGTTTGGTTACCACGAGTATAAGTCATTACTTCTTCTAAAAGTGGTGCTTCAAGCTCAGAAAGAACAAGATCGTAAACGTCTTGTACGTCTTGACCGTTAAGCTGTTTTAAATAGTGGTGTACAGCTTTTTTTACTGCATCGCGCAAAGGTTGCGGTTTCTCTTGTGACTGAACGTGAGCGTTAGTAATAAATGGAGAAGTCACATTTTGTTCGAACATCTTTATGTCTCTTTCTTAGTTAGCTGCTAGTGTTTTAAAGTATTGCTCTAATGCCTCGATTTGCTCTTTGGGCGTTTCAAGGGCATTAAATACTCGCCTAAATTGACCTTCTTGGTCATGGGCCTGCAAATACCAAGATACATGCTTGCGTGCGATGCGCGCTCCCATCGGCTCCCCATAGAATTGATGAAGGTTTACTAAGTGCTCCATCAATATGCTTTGCACTTCAGACAATGCTGGTGCAGGCATATGTTCTCCGGTTCGCAAATAATGATCTATCTCTCGGAAAATCCAAGGACGACCTTGGGCGGCTCGACCAATCATAATGGCATCTGCGCCCGTATATTCCAGTACCTGCTTCGCTTTTTCTGGAGAGGTAATGTCTCCATTGGCAACCACAGGAATTGATATTGAACGTTTAATATCCCGAATCGTGGCATATTCTGCTTCCCCTTTGTACATGCAAGCACGCGTGCGACCATGCACAGCCAAAGAAGCAATTCCATTACGTTCAGCTATCTTTGCAATCTCAACACCATTGCGGTTATCGGTATCCCAGCCAGTACGGATCTTTAATGTCACCGGTACATCAACGGCTGCGACAACTGCCAGAACAATTTCTTCAACCAGTTGTGGATACTGCAACAATGCAGAGCCTGCTAATTTCTTATTCACTTTCTTAGCGGGGCAGCCCATATTGATATCTATGATCTGCGCACCGTTATCTACATTGAACTGAGCTGCCTGTGCCATCAACTCAGGATCGGCACCTGCAATTTGTACAGAGCGAATACCAGACTCACCAGAATGATCCATACGGTTCATTGATTTATCTGTTTTCCATACTTTTGGATTTGAAGACATCATTTCTGACACCGCAAGACCGGCACCCATTCGACGACACAATTGTCTGAATGGTCTATCAGTGATCCCAGCCATCGGGGCTACAATCAAGTTGTTTTCAAGTTGGTATGGACCTATACGCACTGCTATCCAAATCTGCCTCGTTTCAAGGGGCGCTAAGTTTACGGTTTTTTTTGAAAAAATCAAAGGCTAATAATTGAACATTATTGTTTTTTTTTTGAACTTTATATCTTGACTTTTGATAACAGTTTGAAGGAGCTTTCTTATTGGGGGATTTTTAAGCAAAAACAGCATGTGTGAAGAAAAATAATTAGGATAATGAAAGTGAAAAAATCGTAAAGCCTGTTAAACACAGGCTTTAGCTGTTACAAGTTACTAACTCTACAGACAGGGTATTTTGTTTAACTTGCTTTCATTTGACCACTTACGCGCGTCCATTCTCCTTCTTGCGCAATGATTTCAAGGTCAACAAATGGCGCATAAACATCGGCAACAGATTGTGCTTGCTCTTCTAAGATACCTGACATAGCAATTGCACCAGTTGGCTTTAAGAAGCCAAGAATGATCTCATGCAGTTCACGAAGTGGCTGAGCAAGAATATTTGCTACTACAATATCAGCATGAAACTCAGGCTGGTTTTCAGGTAGATATACTTCAAGCTGGTCGGCTACGCCGTTACGCTCTGCATTATCTTTAGAAGCAATCAATGCTTGCGGGTCAATATCAATACCAATCACGCGTTCAGCACCAAGTTTGATTGCAGCAATGCCCAAAATACCTGAGCCACAACCAAAATCGACTACTGTTTTACCCGTCAAATCTTGGCTTTCTAGCCATTTCAAACAAAGGGCGGTTGTTGCATGTGTACCAGTACCAAATGCAAGGCCTGGATCCAGCAGAACGTTTACAGCATCTGGTTCTGGAATATCACGCCAGCTAGGGCAGATCCAAAGTCGCTCACCAAATTTGATTGGGTGGAAGTTATCCATCCATTCGCGTTCCCAGTCTTTGTCTTCTAGCTGTTCTATTTTGTAAGTGAGCGTATCAGCAACATTGGCTTTTAGATACGCGACAACCACGTCCATATCGTGTGCAGCATCGAACAGACCAATCACCATGGTTTCTGGCCATAAGGTGACTTCGCCCGGCTTAGGTTCGTATACCGGAGTATTACTGCCGTCCATAAAAGTGACTGATGGACAGCCTACATCTAAAAGTAAATCGCTGATTTGGTCAGCGCTTTCTTTGTTAGCGTGAATGCGAATTTGGATCCAAGCCATGGGTATTCCTATATTAATAAAGTGGGTATAAAAAGTAATAAATTAGATTTTAACTTATAGTTAAAGTTTACTATTCAAATAATAGTAAATGTGCATGGCAAAAAAGTTCATCTGTTCGAGGACTCCCTTTTTGACATCTTCGAACTCGTCTTCAGTAATGTTTTTAAACATTTTAGGTGCTTTATAATTGTTGAGGAGTTTGTTTTTTATCCTATGATTATTTAAAGAGCGCATTTCTTTGTGTGCCGTTATGGGGTAAAGGGGATCTAATAGCTCTGCTGAAATATTATAACTAGCAGAAGCGTAATAGCTTTTTACTCCTAAAACACTTCGAGAGACTAGCCCTAACCCTTCGCTATAATAAGTTATACATGAATAAGCACCACAGTTTGAAGTAAAGTATGTTGGCTTTTCATCAATATGGATAACAAGTCTAACATTATCTTTGAGTAGTTCTTTTATTAATTCTGAATGGGTTTCTGAGTATTTCCATTGATTATTTTCTACAAGAATTAACCCTGTTGGCTCTAAGGTATCTAAGCCATAATCTCTTAAATCTACGACTTTATAGTCCTGAATTTTTTCAAGCGCACCTTTAAAAATCTTAAAGATATTATTTTGTATATCCCAATCATAGTCATACTCTTTAACAAAGTTGCTGAAGGGAGTTGCTCCAATATGAGTATGTTTAGGTGAGGAGCTAGTGTTGATTAGAATGGCTATTTTGGTATTTTTAGGTAGTGTAATATCTGGTTCAGGAGGAAGCTCATACGATGCGCAAGCTGACAATAAAGTTATCAGAAAAAAAAGAGAAAAGCTTTTAATCATTACATTTATATCCCTTAGTCTAAATAAAAAGGCCGCTTATAGCGGCCTTCAAAATAAGTTTTTTATTCTTAGCCTTTAACGTCTAAGAAGCTCTTTAATAAGTCTGAGCGTGAAGGGTGGCGAAGCTTACGAAGCGCTTTAGCTTCAATCTGGCGAATACGCTCACGTGTTACGTCAAACTGCTTACCTACCTCTTCTAATGTGTGGTCAGTATTCATATCGATACCGAATCGCATACGAAGTACTTTTGCTTCACGAGCGGTTAAGCCTGCTAACACTTCGTTCGTTGCGCCACGAAGACTTTCCATCGTTGCTGAATCAATCGGAGACTCAATAGTCGTGTCTTCGATGAAATCACCTAAGTGCGAATCTTCATCATCACCAATTGGTGTTTCCATTGAGATTGGCTCTTTTGCAATCTTCAATACCTTACGGATCTTGTCTTCAGGCATCATCATGCGCTCTGCCAGCTCTTCAGGACTTGGCTCACGACCCATTTCTTGTAGCATCTGACGTGAAATACGGTTTAGTTTATTAATCGTTTCAATCATATGTACAGGGATACGGATTGTACGTGCTTGGTCAGCGATAGAACGTGTAATTGCCTGACGGATCCACCAAGTCGCATAAGTTGAGAACTTATAACCACGGCGGTATTCGAACTTATCAACCGCTTTCATTAGACCAATGTTACCTTCTTGGATAAGATCCAAGAACTGTAGGCCACGGTTGGTGTATTTTTTCGCAATTGAAATTACAAGACGTAAGTTCGCTTCAACCATTTCTTTTTTCGCACGGCGAGCTTTAGCTTCACCAATACTCATACGACGGTTGATGTCTTTGATACGTTCGATTGTTAAACCTGTACTTTCTTCGATCGCTTTAAGTTTGTTGATACAGCGCTCTACTTCAGGCTTAACTTCTTGTAATTTTACTGAGTACTTTTCGTTAGCTGCAATTTCAGCGTCAACCCAAGCCATATCTGTTTCGTTGTTAGCAAAGTGCTTAACAAAAGTCTTCTTCGGTACCTTGGCGATTTGTACCACTTGCTTCATAACAATACGTTCTTGAACACGTACTTTGTCCATCATCTCACGCATGTTGTTAACCATGCGATCGAATTGCTTAGGTACTAGTTTGAAAGTACGGAAGTGGTCACCAATTTCAGTGATTGCTACTTGCGCATCTGGGTGAGCACGACCTTTTGTTTCAAAGATAACGCGTGCAGCATTATATAGCTCACGAAGCTTTTCGAAGTTTTCGCGTGCTTCTTCAGGATCTGGACCTGTATCTGCTTCTTCTTCGTCTTCGTCATCATCACCATCATCATCTTCATCAGCTAAGTCTTCGTCACTTAGTTCAGAACCGATGTGCGTGGCAGAGATTTGAGTTTCTTCAGCATCAGGATCAAAAAAACCAGAAATAATATCGCTAAGGCGAATTTCTTCCGCTTCAAATTTATCCCATTGCTCAAGCAGATAAGTGATGGCTTCTGGGTACTCAGCAACTGAGATTTGTACTTGGTTGATACCTTCTTCAATACGCTTAGCGATTTCGATTTCGCCTTCACGTGTAAGTAGTTCAACAGTACCCATTTCACGCATATACATGCGTACCGGGTCGGTAGTACGACCGATTTCTTTTTCCACAGTTGCAAGTGCGGCAGCGGCTGCTTCAGCAGCATCTTCGTCTGTCGTAGTTTCTTGCATCATTAGTTCATCGGCATCTGGTGCATTTTCAGCAACCTTGATACCCATGTCATTGATCATACTAATGATGTCTTCTACTTGATCTGAATCTATGATGTCCTGTGGAAGGTGATCGTTAACTTCTGCAAACGTTAAGTAACCTTGTTCTTTACCTTTCTGAATCAGAAGTTTGAGTTGTGACTGAGGAGATTGATCCATAGAGAATTATGCTTCCACTCTGATAAGTTGATACAACAGGCGCTAGCACTACAGCATTTTAAGCTAGGCGCACGTGAATAGAACATTATAACAGCAATGATTAATGTTCGCTAGTCATTCTAACGTTTAAGTGCCTGAGTTAATAACGCAAGCTCGAGTTTTTCGTCTCTACTTAAACCGTCAGTCTTGTCTTTTATTAATAAGGTCTCGTGTCGGTAATTTAAACACTGGTTTTCAATAAATTGGAAAGAATCTTTAAAATAATCTTCCAGCTTTTCATCAGCGACACCATGTTGCCAAACAGCCAGTTTTTTCAATGCGTCAAACTCAGGGGTATCTCGGTATTGCTCGAGCAGTTGTGCCGTCGTTATGTCTATGTTTTGTAAACATAGGTGCTGTATGTTGAGCAGCAGTTGAATGCCGGGAATGGCCATTTCGGCAAGCTCAGGCATATACTCAACACTACTAGCAAGCTTAGGGTGCTGTAGCAATAAACCAATAGCACCACGCATAGGGGTCACTTTGAACTTTCTTTCTATTGAAAGTTGCTCATTTGGGTTATCGACTTTTTTAGCGAGCTGCTCTTTGGTTCGACCGATCAGCTTTGCCAATGTTTCTAGCAGGTTTTCTTGATAGAACTCGCTGGGTACTTTAGAAATAAGCGGTAATGCATCACTCATTAACTTGGCTTTACCTGAATCGGACGTGACATCGCAATTTTCTAGTAACTTGCGAAACAGTACTTTGGAGAAATCTTCAGCTTGATCTAAGCGAGATTCAAATGCGTCTTTGCCTTCTTTTTGCACCAGTGAATCAGGGTCTTCACCATCGGGCAAAAATACAAAGCGCAAAGACTTGCCATCTTTCAAATTGCTTAACGCGTTTTCGAGTGCCCGCCAAGCCGCATCGCGACCGGCTCTATCACCGTCATAACAACAAATGACTAAATCGGTTGTTCTGAATAGAGTTTGCATATGCTCTGGTGTTGTGGCAGTGCCTAGTGCCGCTACTGCGTAACTTATGCCTTGTTCGGCTAATGCCACAACGTCCATATAGCCTTCAACAATGAGCATTTTTTCAAGCTTACTATTCGCTTGCTTTGCTTCATATAAGCCATACAATTCAAGACTTTTGTGGAAAATGCGTGTTTCAGGCGAGTTCAGATACTTAGGGCCTTGGTCATCGCCCATAACACGTCCGCCAAAAGCGACGACACGGCCACGCTTATCACGAATAGGGAACATCAACCTATTGCGGAAAAAATCGAATTGTTTGCCAGGTGTTTTTTCTGATGCGAGTTTTAACTCGAGTAGTTGTTGCTTTTGTGCTGGATTGCGAGCAAGTTGATCACCTAATGCATTCCATTCGTCCGGGGCATAACCAATGAGATATTTTTGAACCGTCTCACCAGATAAACCCCGACCTTTAACATAGTCGATGACTTGCGTGGCATTTTTATGGTGTTTTAACTGGTGTTGAAAGAATTTTGCAGTTTGCAACATTAAGTCATAATCAGACTTTTTCTCTTGCATGCTGCGTTCAGGTTTACCTGAACCTTGCTCACGTGGTACTTCGAGGTTTAAAAGTGCAGCGAGTTCTTCAATGGCATCAACAAACTCAAGTTTGTCGTAGTCCATCATAAATGAAATGGCGTTACCGTTAGCGCCACAACCAAAGCAGTGGTAAAACTGTTTATCTCTAGAGACAGTAAATGAGGGCGTTTTCTCGTTATGAAAAGGGCAGCATGCTTGGTAATCTTTGCCTGCTTTTTTTAGGCCAATCCGATTATCAATCAGGTCAACAATATCGGTTCTATCGAGCAGTTCGTCGATAAATTGTCTGGGAATTTTTCCTGCCATAAATACTCTAGAGCTTATACGAAGAAACCGAGCGCATGGCTCGGTTTACTTAAACATACTATCAGTATGAGGGATTATGCGCTTAATCTTTGCTTAATTAAACCAGAAACTTTGCCTAAATCGGCTTTGCCTTCTGCTTTTGCTTTGATTAACCCCATAACTTTACCCATGTCTTGCATACCTGCTGCGCCGGATTCGGCGATTGCAGCATCAATCAAAGCTAAAATCTCTTCTTCAGTCAAAGGCTGAGGTAAGAAAGCTTCAAGCGCTTCAATTTCATTGGCTTCAATTTCAGCTAAATCATCACGACCAGCATCTTTATACTGGGTGTATGAATCACGGCGCTGTTTAACTAACTTAACTAAAACAGAGGTAATACCTGCATCATCTAGTGTCGTTTTATTGTCAATCTCACGCTGTTTGATTTCAGCAAGAACCATACGAATAGCACCAAGGCGAACCTTGTCTTTTGCTTTCATAGATTCTTTTTGTGCGTCTTTTAGCTTTGTTAAAAGGCTCATTTATGCAAGACCAAAAACAGATTAGTATAATTTAACGCGACGTGCGTTTTCGCGAGAAAGCTTCTTCATGTGACGCTTTACTGCAGCAGCTTTTTTACGCTTACGCTCTGCTGTTGGCTTTTCATAGTGCTCGCGACGACGAACTTCTGAAAGGATACCTGCTTTTTCACATGAACGCTTGAAACGACGAAGTGCTACGTCAAACGGTTCGTTCTCTCTTACTTTAATTACTGGCATTAAAAATTCACCTACCTAATTTATGAGCTAAGCTCATCTGATCAAATAATGACCACGTGGTTCAAAAATGGTGCGGTATTGTAAGCTGAAGCATTACCGCGTGTAAAGACTAAATTTTAGCAAATTACTTAGCATTTTCTTAATTTCGCTGATAAAGCCTGCAAAGTACTTGTCCTGCTTGTTTTTCTTTTAATACTTGCCAATTCTCAGGGGCATCAAAAGTACATTCTTTTTCGACTTCAACATAGATTAACGCCTCATCAGCAAGCCAATCATTCTGCTCCAGTAAATGGCAGCTTGGTTCGGCAAGCCCTTTTCTAAAAGGCGGATCAACAAAAACCAAATTAAACTTATCACCTTGATTTTCAATAGTTAAGTGCTCAATGGCACTCGTGTTTATGATGTTTGTGTTATCTAGTTTTAAGGTGTTGGCATTGTTTCTTAATTGTTCAGCTGCCTTTTTATTTAATTCGATAAAGGTTGCATGTGTTGCAAATCGTGATAAACATTCAAACCCTAAGCCGCCAGATCCTGCAAAGCAATCAAGCACATTGGCACCTCTGGTATCTTGCATTAACCAGTTAAACACGGTTTCTTTGACTCTGTCTGTGGTTGGGCGTAGCCCTTCTAAATCATTAACGGGTAACTTTCTGCCGCGAAATTGACCACTAATGATCCTAATAAAGCCATTATTGTTGGTTCGTTGAGGTGCTGATTTTTTTCTCATGCTTTTGACATCAAACTGATTGTTATTTGGTGCTTAAATTAACCTAGGCAGCATTTTTACTACCTAGTGTTACGTGATACACTGGGCAAAGTTTTCAGTACAACTCTTATTAGCTAACGAAAAGCTTTGTTCTACCAGAGTGAGTTAGTTTATCAGACTTTATCTATATGGTATTTAGCGGGTATGGGAAAAAAGAATAAATTTCTGTCTTGGTTAGGTTTTGGCAAAAAAGACGAAGAGCAACAAAAGACTCAACAAGCAGAAGAGCTGGCGCGATTAGAAGCTGAGAAGTTGGCGCAAGAAAAAGCCGAGCAAGAACGCATTGCAAAAGAGCAAGCCGAACGTGAAGAAGCAGAACGTTTGGCACGTGAAGCTGAAGCTGCAGAGAAAGCTCGTTTAGAAGCTGAAAGACTA
>NZ_PNEC01000034.1 GCF_005886345.1 Pseudoalteromonas phenolica | reverse complement strand
TTCAAACTTTTCTTTTGCCATGACGGAACCTATAAGTAAGATTTATGTGTATCTAGATTACATATAAAAATAACCCGCAAAATGCAGATTAAAATTATTCTTCAATTATTAAATATTTTTAAGACAAATCAAAGGAAGTATTTTGGAAGATTCTAGTACTGGTGCTGATAGGCAGATTTGAACTGCCGACCTCACCCTTACCAAGGGTGCGCTCTACCGACTGAGCTATATCAGCACACCAGAACTCTGGAGCGGGCAGCGGGAATCGAACCCGCATCATCAGCTTGGAAGGCTGAGGTAATAGCCATTATACGATGCCCGCTTTAGGAACCTGTTATTCAAACTACCTCTAACCGTCAAGAATAAAGTGGTGGAGGGAGCTGGATTCGAACCAGCGAAGGCAGAGCCGTCAGATTTACAGTCTGATCCCTTTGGCCGCTCGGGAACCCCTCCACATCAAAAATTCTTGCCTAAAGCGCCTCTAAAAGAGGTTGATAAAATGGTGCCGACTATCCGAGTCGAACGGATGACCTACTGATTACAAGTCAGTTGCTCTACCAACTGAGCTAAGTCGGCACTGCTTTAGTACGGGGCAGGATTCTAGAGCATGGTTTAGGGTGATGCAACAAGAATCTGAAAAAAAATCAAAGTTTCTTGTTTAAACGCTCATATTTACAACAAAAACGCTAAAAACCGTCTATTTGTGCATGAATTCACACCAATTTTTCAGCCCTTTTAATACTAGGTCATCAATAAATACACTCGGTTTTTCAAAGTAAAGCTGCAGTAGCTCGCCATAACCACCAGCAAAAATCACCTGAATATCATCAAAATCACTTTTTAATTGTGCAATGCCCGTCTCAACAGCACCTAAAGTGGCGATCAAGGCACCATTCTTAACTGCATTAGGTGTATTTTTTCCAAGTTTTGGCAAAAATAAACTCTCTGAGTCTGAAAATACCTTTTGCGTGTTGCTCACTAAGCTCTCAATCATCATATCTAAACCGGGCAAAATCCATCCACCCAGGTGCTCGCCCTCTTTGGTGAGCACATCAATTTTACTCGCGGTCCCCGAATCTACCACCACGCAATGTTGATTTGGATATAAGTAATGGCAAGCAACAACACCCAACCAACGGTCGATACCTAAGTTTTGAAACTGCGGATAAGCACATTTAACAGCACCTAGCTGCGCTGTCACGCTTGCATGTGATAAAGGAATACCAAGTTGATGTGCTTTTGCAGTTATGCCTTCAAGCAACTTATCAGGCCCAACTTGAGCAATCGCGATTTCTTTAACCGCAGACCAATTAATATCTGCCTCTTTTATAAAGGTGATGTTGTTATTTTCCTCACTGGCAACTTTTAATGCGGTATTACCCACATCAACTAACAATCTCATTCTATTATTTCCTTACGTAATGAAATCTCACCGCCATAATAGCTTTTCACTTCGCCATCTTGGCGCAGTACAATACCCCCTTGCACATCGATACCTTCACAAATACCGCGCCATTGTCGTTGCCCAGTAGAAAGACATACGACTTCTCCGGCGAATGCGTTTAATGCATTCCACTGTGAGGCCATTTCGGTTAAGCCTGACACTTGATATTGCGCTAATCTTTCATCAAGAGCGAAAGTCAGCTGTGCTACGAGCTTATCTTTATCTAGTTTATGGCTGTGTGATGCTATGTCTGTCCATGGTTGATCGATTTGTTGAGAGGCTGTTTCGGGCATCTGTAAATTAATACCAATACCAATCACTAAGTGACACGGCCCCTCAACTTGGCCATCTAGCTCAACTAATACACCGGCTAGCTTTTTATGATTAAGATAAATGTCGTTTGGCCACTTCAACGCAACTTCTAACCCATAAAGTGCTTTTAACGCATCATAGACCGCAAGGCCTACCGCAATAGACACGCCCACCGCAGCTTGTAGCCCATCATCTAAACGCCAGTAATAACTGTAATAAAGGTTGGCACCAAATGGGGATTGCCAAGTACGACCGCGACGGCCTCTTCCAGACTCTTGCATTTCAGCGACAAGTACTTGCCCTGAATTAATCGGCAATTTATTTTGCACGCGGCGCATTAATTCTGAGTTGGTTGAATCAATGATTGGCATCACTTCAAGCTGTTTTTGTTGCCCCGATAACGCTTGGTAATACTGATTCACTGCTGACTCATCAAGTAAAGGGACACTATGGTTGAGTTTGTAACCTTTGCCACTGAGCTTAAAAATATCGATGCCCATTTCTTGTAGCGACTTAATATGTTTAGAAACCGCTGCACGAGAAATGTTTAAGCTTTCACCTAAATGTTGCCCAGATACAAACTCTCCTTTATTAAGCGCTTTTAAGATAGCCAGCTTATTCCCTTGTGGTCCTTTATAACTCATGCTTGAACACCTTGTAGTTGCACATTGCCATTTGCAGCAATCACTCGTACTTCATGCTCTAGCTGCACATTGAACTTTTGCCACACACTTTGTTGGATATGTTGGATCATGGCTTTGAGCTCCGAGGCAGTGCCTGCACCTTGATTAACCAGTACTAATGCTTGTTTGTGATACACAGCAATCCCACCTAACTCAAAGCCCTTGAGCCCGACTTGTTCAATCAACCAGCCAGCCGCCAATTTAGTATACTTAGCATCGACTGGGTACTTCGGAATGTCTGGGTATTGCTTTGACAGGGTTTGTACTTGATCGCTTTCAACAATGGGGTTTTTGAAAAAGCTACCGGCATTGGCTAACACTTTAGGATCAGGGAGTTTACTTTGTCGAATTTCAATCACCTTGTCAAATACCTGCTGTGCAGTGACCGTATTTTTATCAAGTGATTGTAATGGACCATAGCTAAGTACAGGATGCCATTGCTTAGGAAGCTCAAACAGTACTTCGGTAATAATAAATGCATCTTTCAATATCTGTTTGAATATCGACTCTCTATAAGCAAAACCACACTCAGCTTGCGCAAGTTCCACAAATTGCGCTTTGGCAATATCATAACCTTTTACCGATTTAATAAATTGTCCGACTTCAACGCCATAAGCACCAATGTTTTGTACTGGCGCAGCGCCCACAGTTCCCGGGATTAATGCCAGGTTTTCAAAGCCAAATACGCCTAGTTCAAGTAAATGAATAACCAGTTGATGCCAATTCTCACCTGCTGCAGCACGAACATGCCAAACATCTTGTTGCTCTGTAACTGCTATGCCTTTATTCGCTATTTTTAGCACTGTGCCAGTAAAGTCCTCAATAAAGACTGTATTGCTGCCCTCTCCCATTACATAGCAAGGTTTAGAAAAATCGACCTCAAAGAGGCTTTCTGAATGTGTAATGGTGATAAGCGCTGCACAGTGGGCAGGTAAAGCAAAAGTATGAAGCGATTGGACTGATGGCACGTTCAACCTAACAAGTAATAAAGTAATCGGGCTAGTTTACCCTATGCTCTGCTTATGCGCACCTATGTGATCTTACCCTTAAGCATGATATAAATGCCGCTCGTTTACTCAATCCGTGCAAGGATAAACAATGAAAAAAACTGCTTTAGCCGCAAGCTTAATACTAGCTGGCTTCTCTCACAGCGCACTGGCAACACAAGCGTTTGACGAACATACCTATGCAAATTTAAAAGATGTAGTCAGTACTCATCTACATTTAGACCTAGACGTTGATTTTGCAGACAAGCAACTTGAAGGCTTCGTAGAACACACCCTAGATTGGCGCAACGCGTCAGCGCGCACTTTAGTTCTAGATACACGCGACCTTGAAATCGATAAAGTGATGTACCAAGGTAAAAACGGCCAATGGCATAAAGCAGATTTCACCCTAGCACAACGAAATGGCGTAAAAGGCGCAAAGCTGAGTATTCGCTTTAAAGAGCAAGCTAAAAAAGCGCGTATTTACTACAACAGCTTACCGCAAGCTTCAGGTCTACAATGGTTAACACCAGTACAAACTGCAAGTAAGACGCACCCTTTTATGTACAGTCAGTCACAAGCTATCCATGCGCGCAGCTGGATCCCTGTGCAGGACACCCCTGCAATGCGTGCTACCTACACTGCCCGTATTCAGACTCCAAAAGATGTTCGTGCGGTCATGAGTGCGGATAACTCTGAAGCATTTGTAAAGGATGGCGACTACTGGTTTGATATGCCACAGGCTATCCCGCCTTATCTAATTGCTATTGGTGCAGGTAACCTTGAATATAAAGAGATGTCACATCAAACGGCTATTTTTGCTGAACCACAAATTCTAGATGCCTCGGTTGCTGAATTTAACGACACGCAAGCGATGATCGACAAAACCAACGTGATGTATGGTGAATATGCATGGGGTCGTTATGACTTACTGATGCTGCCACCAAGCTTCCCGTTTGGCGGCATGGAAAATCCACGTCTGTCATTTATCACGCCAACCGTTGTTGCTGGTGACAAGAGCCTAGTGAATCTAATTGCCCACGAACTGGCACATTCTTGGTCAGGTAACCTAGTGACTAACGCAACGTGGGAAGATTTATGGCTCAATGAAGGTTTCACCTCTTATGTTGAAAACCGCATTATGGAAGAGGTATTTGGTCGCGACCGTGCAGTAATGGAGCAAGCATTAGACGCTGCTGGCCTTCGTGCACAGCTTAAAAACATCCCAGCACCTGACACTCGCCTCAATTTAAAGCTGAATGGTCGCGATCCTGATGATGCGTTCAGCAAAGTACCCTATATCAAAGGTCAGTTATTCTTAATTTACTTGGAAGAAAAGTATGGTCGTGCACGCTTTGATGAGTTTGTAAAAGGCTACTTTGCGAAGTACTCGTTTAAGTCTCTGACAACTGCCGAGTTTGTTGAATACCTAAATACGCACCTACTAGAAAAGCACCCTGGTATCGTGTCTCTGGAAAAAGCTAAAGAGTGGATCTACGAGCCTGGCTTACCTGCAGATGCGCCAAACCCGACTTCCGATGCATTTAATAAAGTCGATGCAGCAACAGCAGCATGGTTAAAAGGTGACAAAGACTTAACTGACTTACCGACGAACGCTTGGACAGTGCATGAGTGGTTACACTTTTTAAATAATCTACCTCGTAATTTAAGCCTTAATAAGATGGCGAAATTAGACAAAGCATTTAACCTCACTAACTCAAGCAACGCTGAACTTGCATTTGCTTGGTATATGCTGGCTGTGGGTAATGGGTATGAAGCTATTTATTCGGCACTGGATAACCATTTAACTAGCATTGGTCGTCGCAAACTGATTGTGCCGTTATATAAATCACTTGTGCAACACGGCAAACGCGATTGGGCACAAAAGGTATATAACAATGCTCGTCCGGGTTATCACCCTTTAGCGCAAGGAACTGTGGACGCGATTTTTAAATAAGCACAGTATAAATGTATAAACAAAAGAGCCTGACTAAGGCCCTTTTGTTTTCTTTAGCTCAATTTAACAAGTGCACTTGAATCGTGTTTAATTCACTTTAACCGCTTTCAAAAACGCCTCTCGCTGCTTTTCATCGGCCTGTTGCCACCAATAATGCAACATGAGTTCTGCACTTGGGTGCGTCACCCCTTCAATCTGTTTTCTACTCTTAGGTGCAGTCTGTGTTGTAATCGCCATTGGCGTTGATGCAGTTTGAACAGTTGCTACGACCACTGCGGGAGCGGTCACTGCTTTTGGTTTTACTTTGACAGCCACTTGCTGAGACTTATTCGGTGCTACCACATATACACTCGGTGATTTCGCAAACTGCTCCGCTGCATCTGCATCTTTTGCCCTATCAAAAGCAACACGATATTGCCCATCCTGAGTAATGGTCACTTCAACCCAAAAAGGCGCCGATGACACGGTTTGGTGCTCATCATAATCTAGCTCATACAGGTCACTATATTTTATCTGTACTTTGTGAGTACCTATTGGCAAATCAAAGTCGAGTTTCTTACTAAACAAAGAGTGCCCAACTTGCTTGCCATTGACAGTGATTGGGATCAGTTCTTCAGGAAAACTAAGTGTTGCAGCCTGCACTGCAAAGTTAAAACTCCCCAACAAAACCGCTAAAATTAAATCTTTAGTTTGACTCATCGCACTCTCCCTCATTGAATTTTTATCATCTAACCATTTGCAGTTTGACAGTTCATAGATTCTTTGTCATTAGTGTATAGATACTAAAACAGTCTAATAAACCGATAGATAGCAACAACATACTTTTAGGATAGATCATGGCCGAAGCCACCATTTTTGACAAAATCATTAGTAAAGAAATCCCTGCCGACATCATCTATGAAGATGAACACACGCTGGCTTTTCGAGACATTAATCCACAGGCCCCTTTTCATGTACTGGTGATCCCTAAAACGCCCATCGCTACCATTAATGATATAAATGAAACTAACTCGCACTTAATAGGTCAACTCTATGTAGTTGCGGCAAAGTTAGCTAAAGAGCATGGTTTTGCTGAAGATGGCTATCGGGTCGTGATGAATTGTAATAAAAATGGTGGTCAAACCGTTTTTCATGTTCATTTACATGTACTAGCAGGACTTGAGATGGGCTGGCCCCCTTTTACAAATACGAAAAAAGAACTAATTTAAAATATTCCAAGTTAATAAATGTAAACAAATAAGCTATTAATGCGCCTAATAAAACAATAGATTTTTCATATGTTTAAAATTGAAAATGGCAATAACTCGCATTATTTTACAAAAACGCTTGTGTATATAGCAAAATTTTCTATATTTTTAGTAACAAACTCATACAAAAGGTCTGAGTCGCGTGTTAGCATTAAAGCAATAATTTGAACGAGAGCGTCCATTTAAAATGAGTAGTACTGCCTTTTTACTTTTAGATAAAGAGCCAATTAATACTATTGGCATAAATGTCCTTCAACCACTACTTAAAACCCAAGGTTTAGAAGTATCTTCAGGCAAAGACATTACTGAAGTGCCAGAAGAAACTAGGTTGTTATTCATCGAAATCGCACAGCACGATGCATGGAACAAACTAAAAGAACATTTAGTCAAGCTGAAAGTAAATTGCGATATTGTATTGTTTAACCTTGACGAAAACCCTGAGCTTGCCAACCGTGCGTTATTAAGTGGTATTCGTGGCGTGTTTTACACCACAGACAACGCAGACGTACTAATGAAAGGGATCCGTTTATTAATGGAAAACCAATTGTGGTACCGTCGTGACATAATGTGTAATGCTCTTAACCGCATGCTACAATTCAATAAAGATGCTCTTCATAAACTCACTGAAGGTGATATTGAGCCAGTTAAACTGACTAAGCGTGAAAAAGCCATCATCTCATTAATGAGTAAAGGGGCTAAAAATAAAGAGATCGCAGAAGATTTAAATATCAGCCCACATACTGTGAAGACACACCTCTACAGTGCCTTTAGAAAGACCAAATGTCGTAATCGAATCGAGCTGTTATCTTGGGCTCAACAAAATATCCCTGACGAAATTCGCTAAACATTATTTGACAAAAAAATGAGGAAGCAATGCTTCCTCTTTCTTTACCTGCTCAGCGGTTGTCTCTATGCTAGCTGCATAACTCACTCAATCTAACGTCTATGTTTGATCCAAAGACCCTCTATTTTACCAGTGGCGCCATGATGGCGATGATGACTTTACTGTGCTTTTTAACTTGGCGAACCAATAAAAACATACCCGGTACAGCAATTTATACGCTCTACCCATTAGCTTTGTTTTTGGCAACCATGAGTTTTTCGTTACATGGGTATTTAGAGCACTGGCAAACTATAGGCATAGGCAATGCACTATTATTTGCCGCTTCAATTATTCATGTTGTCGCCATTAGTCAATTTTTGGATCACAAAGGCTGGGAGCTAAAAAGTTTTTTAGCCTTCACCGGCTTTCTACTGATAGCCTTAGCCTACTTCAGTATCATCGATGACAATTTAAGAGCGCGGATCTGGATCTCGGACCTACAACACATTGCCGAAATTATCCTTTTATTTTCATTATTTTGGCGCTTTGCTAGGCCCCTTTACCCAAATGGCACCATAGTCTACTGCATTGTCTTAGGCTTGTTGCTCACAGCATTTGTAGGTCGCTCGATTATGATGGAAGATGTCTCCCATTTAACCATAATGAAAGACGCTTGGTTTACTTCCACAGTTTTTATCAACGGTGTTTTATCGCCAATTTTTTATGCCACAGGCATGGCCTTGCTATGCAACGAGCGCCGCGAACTTCATTTGAATAAGTTGACCGAAAAAGCACAGAAAGATTTAGAGATCCGAGGCCTATTTTTATCAACTGTGAGTCACGAAATCCGCACCCCACTCAATGGTATTTTAGGTAGTGCCCAGTTAGTCTTAGGGCAAACTAAGAATCATAAAAATAAGGCGTACTGTGAGGCAATTATCAACTCAGCAGAATCACTTAACTTACTTATCGACAAAGTGCTTGATTATGCCAGCTTAGAGCAAAGTGATGAGTCACTGTATGAAGAAGACATCGAATTAAAAAGCTGGCTCAATAATTTATGCTTATTACTGTCTCCTTTAGCCGAGCAAAAACAATTAAGATTTGAACTAGACTACGACCTACCAGAACAAGCCTGTTATTACTGCGATCAACAAAAGCTGCGTCAAGTCATCATAAACCTAGTTGGCAATGCAATTAAGTTTACTGATTCCGGCTCAGTGAAAATCAAAGTACATTTAGAACAAGACAGCGCAATGGCACACACTGTAACTTTTAGTGTCATTGATTCAGGCCCAGGTATTGAAGAAGATGATATTGAGAAACTTACCCAACCTTATGTGCAAAGCAATGCAGGCAAAGTAAAAGGTGGGACAGGACTAGGTTTAGCCATCACAGCTCGATTGCTTGAGCGTTTGGGCTCTCAACTTGAGATTGCTAGCCAACTTAATAAAGGCAGTGTATTTAGTTTTACTCTCAACCTAGCTATAGGTGAATTAAGTTTAGTTGCGCAGCGTCAACATGAACAAGACTGTGTCACGGGTTTAAACATATTATTGGTCGAAGACTTAGAACTAAACCAGAAAATCGCCATTGAATTCATGGCTGATGATGAACACAAAGTAAAACTGGCAACCACAGGGAATGCAGCTTTAGAGTTACTTAAAAACTACCAATTCGATGCGGTTTTACTCGATATGAATCTACCTGATTTAACCGGACAAGAGGTTTTAAAGTCACTTAAAAAAGTAGATCACAAAAACCAGCGCACCCCATTTTTAGCATTTACCGCGAGCTTAAGCCCTAATGAAATAAAAGAATATATGGCACTTGGCATTAAAGACATCGTGGCCAAACCGATTAAGCAAGAAAAACTCCGACAAGCTTTAAGCGATTCTCAGACCATGAAAGAGGCCAATATCAGCGTTGAATTGGCTGATGTGCTTTATGATGAGACTGCAGCACAGTCGCTGCAAAAGAATTTTAATGATGATGAAGTCTCATCTATCTACAACGAATTTGTTCTATCAGCACGTAATAAGCTCATTGGCATCCAACAACAGCTCGATGTAGACAACGAGCAATGTATTAAACAATTACATCGACAAGCCAGTACTGCACTGCAACTCGGCTTTAATCGCTATGGCTTAGCATTAAAGCACATTGAACGGCGCTTACTAGAGCAAAAGTCCGCCGAGGAAGAACTTACGCAAGCCATGGTTCTTTGGCAAGACAGTTTGAATGCCTATTTGCAGTTCGTTCGTTCACAAACGCTGAAATAAGTGACTTTATCGCGCATAGTCGACACACTCATTAAAATTCGTCATGCTAATGACACGTGTGTATAAATCACACATATAACAAAACAAAGGGAACCATTATGGCATTACTTAAAACACCACTGGCGCTGGCCGTCAGTTTAGCCGTATTCGGTGCAAGTGCTCCTGCGCTTGCTAATGCTGATAGTAAAGCAACCGATAAGGCAGCTGTAAAAACTGAAGCTAAAAAATCAGACAAGTGGGATGTACTAAACCCACCAGGTGAAAAGCAAACAATCACTATCGACACCAACGAAACCACATGGAGTAACCTAGATGTTAGTCCTGATGGTAAAAGCGTTATCTTCGATATGTTAGGTGACATCTATGTGATGCCGATCTCAGGTGGTAAAGCGACTGCAATTACCAATGACAGAGCATGGAACTTCCAACCTAAATTCTCTCCAGATGGATCTAAAATCGCGTTCATTTCTGACCGCGAAGGTGCTGAGAACCTATGGGTTATGGATGTGAACGGCGAGAACATGCGTAAAGTGTCTGGCGAGTCTCACAACCTGCTACATAACCCTGCCTGGTCACCAGATGGCCAGTATATTGCGGTTAAACAAGGTCAAGTAACGGGTCGTACTATTCCAGGTGGCTCTATCCGCATGTACCACATTTCAGGTGGTAAAGGCGTAGTTGTTCGTGACCGTCTACACGGTGCGAAATCACAGAAGAATGTTGCAGAACCGGCTTTCTCAAAAGATGGTAAAAAGATTTACTACTCAGTTGATGCCACGGCAGGTGTACGCTGGCAGTATAATAAGAACGCACTTGAGTCAGTATTCGAGATCCGCTCTTGGGATTTAGCCACCGGTGAAGAAGAAACCGTGATCCGCGGCTCAGGCGGCGCTATTCGCCCAACGCCAAGCCCAGACGGTAAATCGCTTGCGTTTGTAAAGCGCATCGAGAATGGCAAAGAGATGCAAAGCGCTTTGTATATCAAAGATCTTAAATCAGGTATCGAAACTGAAATCTTTGCAGGCTTAGACCGTGACTTACAAGAAGCAAACGGTGCACAAGGTAACACGCCTGCGTTCGCTTACACGCCAGACGGTAAAGCATTAGTGTTCTGGTCAGGCGGTGTATTCCACAAAGTAGACATTGCCAGCAAACAAGCACAAGTTATCCCAACCCGTGTTGTGGCTGAAAAACAAATCACGCCAGCACTGAAGTTTGCAGTAGACGTTGCTCCTGACACATTCAAAGTGAAACTGGCACGTTGGTCACAAATTTCTCCAGATGGTAAAACAGCCCTATTCCAAGCACTTGGTCACCTTTACACTAAAGACATCAAGTCAGGTAAAGTAAAGCGTGTGACTAAGCAAAACGACCACTTTGAGTTCTACCCAAGCTTCTCTCGTGATGGCAAATATATTGTCTATACAAGCTGGGATGACCAAGATTTAGGTGCGGTTCGCGTTGTATCTGCAAAAGGTGGTAAAGGCAGAGTGATCACGCAAGAACCGGGTCACTACATCAACCCGAGCTTCTCACCTGATGGTAAAAAAGTACTTTACCGCAAAGTAACGGGTGGTTACTTACTCAGTGGTGACTGGTCAATGGAGCCGGGCATTTACTTAACCAGCGTTAAAGGCGGCGAAGCAAAACGCATCATCAAACGTGGTGACAACCCACACTTTGGCGCTGACAGCGATCGCATCTTCTTCAATGTTGCAAGCAGCGAAACTAGCCGTGAACTTAAGTCAGTCGACTTAAACGGTCAGCAGGCACGCTCACACTTCAAAGGTGAGTACATCTTTGATTACCGCGTATCACCAAACGGTAAATACGTGGCCTTCATTGAAAACTTCAATACCTTTGTAGCGCCATTCACCAGCACAGGTAAAACACTGTCAATTAACAAGGGCACTAAATCATTCCCTGTTAAGCAAGTGTCTAAGTATTCTGGTGACTTCTTAAACTGGAAAGCTGACAGCAGCGCATTAACTTGGGCGTTTGGTCCCAACCTTTATCAACGCAAGCTAACTGATACATTTGCGTTCTTAGAAGGCGCAGCAGATGACGTCAGCGAGCTAACGGCTGAAGGCATCGACTTAAGCTTCGAGAAAAAAGCCGATAAGCCAGAAGGCTTACTAGCCCTAGTTGGTGGTAAAGTCGTGACGATGCGTAACGCAGACCAAGAGCAAGAAATCATCGAAGACGGTGTGGTACTTATCGAAGACAACCGTATTATCGCAGTAGGTACGCGCAGCGATGTGGCTATTCCTAGCAAAGCTAAAGTCATGGATCTCTCAGGCAAGACTGTGATCCCAGGCCTTGTTGATGCACACGCACACGGCAGCTATGGTAGCCGCAACTTACAGCCTGAACAGAACTGGAACCAGTTCTCAAACGTAAGCTTTGGTGTTACAACCATTCACGATCCGTCAAACGATTCAAACGAAGTGTTCTCAATGGCTGAACTTCAGCGCGCAGGTCTAACCGTTGCACCACGTATTTACTCTGTAGGTCGTATTTTATACGCAGGTAATGCGCCGGGTTATAAAACGCCAATTAACAATCTTGAAGATGCGCAATTCCACGTTAAGCGTCTGAAAGATGCGGGTGCAATCTCTGTGAAGAGCTACAACCATCCTCGTCGTGACACACGCCAACAAGTACTAGAAGCAGCGAAAGAAATGGAAATCATGGTCGTACCTGAAGGTGGTTCTAAGTTCCAACAGAACATGAACATGATCATCGACGGTCACACGGGTCTTGAGCACGCACTACCAATTCCAAACATCTACTCAGACGTAGTGCAAATGTGGAGCCAAACCAAAGCGGGCTTTACACCAACGTTTAACGTCGCTTACGGTGGTATTAAAGGTGAAGATTACTTCTACGACAAAACAGAAGTATGGAAAAACGAGCGCTTAAAAGCATTCGTACCTGACTATATTCTAAACCCACGCTCAATTCGTCGCCCTACCGCACCTGAGCACCACTATAACCACATCAATGCCGCTAAGTCTGCGAAGCAGTTACGCGATAAAGGCGTTACAGTTCACATTGGTGCACACGGTCAGCGTGAAGGCTTAGGTGCGCATTGGGAGTTATGGTCAATGGCACAAGGTGGCTTCACCGCATGGGAAGCACTACGTAGTGGTACCATTGACGGTGCTAAATACCTAGCGCTAGACAATGACATAGGTACCATTGAAAAAGGCAAACTCGCCGACTTAGTGATCATCGACGGTGACGTATTGAGCGATATTCGTCAGTCAGAAAAAGTGGCTTACACGGTTCTAAACGGCCGTATTTATGATGCTGCAACGATGAACGAAGTGGGTAACTACAACCGTCAACGTCAGCCATTCTTCTTCGAAAACGGGAGCAAAGCGCCGATGCACTCAGCAACCGAAGCGTATATGGAAGAGAAAGCACACAAATATCACTGGAAACATTAATTGTTGCAGTTTTGTGTCATAAGATAAGAAAAAGGTCGCATTATTTGCGGCCTTTTTTACATTCATAAAAAAATAACCTAAATTAGCATCAATTCGGTACGATAACTGTAGACGCAATTAATAATTGTTCTAAACTTTGCGTCTGTACCTAAACCCTATAAATTGATACTTTTCGACTTAGGTCGTCGTTCGTGCTCTCATCTCGTGCAAGATGAAACTATTAAAAAAAGGAATGCGCTATGACTAGCCCATTGAAGTACTTCAGCTCATTAAACCTGAGCAGAAAACTCATCGCCGCGTTTTTAAGTGTGGCTTTAGTGCCTATTATTGTGATTATCTCAATCGCACTATTTAAAGCTTCTAATGCACTCGAGCAACAAGCTTATTCACAACTTGCAGCGGTTGGTGAAATTAAGAAAAGTGCAGTCTCGCGACATTTCGAAAGTGTCAAAGATAACTTATATACACTTGCAATTAGTCAAAAGACCGCTAATGCTGCCAATGCATTCATAGCCAGCTTTAATGAATTAAGTGGTTTAGATAGCAAGCCTCAAAGCTTAACCAATTATTACCAACAAGACTTTCGCAACAAATTTAATACAGAAAATCCGAATGCTTCAGTGCCAAGCTATATATTAGATGGTTTGAGCCCTAGAGCACTGGAGTTACAAGCTCGTTATATTGCTGATAACCCGCATCCGCTAGGCGAAAAATCAACGTTAGTGTCAACGGGTCATAATGATGCGTACGACCTGGCACACCAAGAATTTCATACCTTTTTTGCTGAAGTCGCCAACGTTTACGACTTCTACGATATTTTCATCATCGACAATCAGAGCGGCTATGTTGTTTACTCTGTTTTTAAAGAACTAGATTTTGCGACTTCTTTAAACAGTGGCCCTTACGCAAATAGTAATCTCGCCGCAGTCTTCAATGATGCCAAAGATTTATTCAGTCAAACTGATTTTGCCTTTGTCGATTATCAAAAGTACTTACCTTCGTATAATGCACCTGCCAGCTTTATTGCTGCGCCGATTATTTATGATGGAATGCCGCAAGCTACTTTAGTATTTCAACTATCAATAGATGCTCTGAATAACATTATGACTGAACGCGAAGGCTTAGGTGAAACCGGAGAGACGTACCTGGTTGGTCCTGACAAACTCATGCGCTCGGACTCATTTCTAGATCCAGTAAATCACTCTGTTGTTAACTCGTTTAAATATCCAACTAAAGGAAGTGTAGATACTGAAGCCTTTAAATTAGCTATGTCTGGTCAAGAAGGTGAAAAAATTATTACTGACTATAATGGCCAACCAGTGCTATCTGCTTATCGCAATATTAATGTTCTAGGTAATAACTGGGCGCTACTTGCAGAAATTGATGAGAGCGAAGCCTTTTCAGCTGTCACATTATTAAGAAATGTACTGTTAGGTATCTTGGCGGTTGCAATCGCTTTTATTGTCGCTGTTGCTATTTTCTTTGCCCGCTCTCTGACACAGCCTGCACATGATTTAATGGCAACCATGCGCCGAGTAGAAAAAGAAGGTGACTTCTCACTTCGCGCACCAGTCTCTTCTAAAGATGAAATTGGTCGCTGTGCTGTGGCGTTTAATTCACTGTTAGAAGCACTACAAACTTCAATTAGCGCATCAAACCGCGTGCTTAACGAAATGGCTGACGGTAAATTCCAAGACCGTATCAAAGTAGAGTGTAAAGGTGAGTTAAACACGCTTAAACAAGCAACTAATAATTGTGCTAACAGCCTAGATATGGCCATTGGTGAAATTAACCAAGTCATCAGCGCTATGTCTCAAGGCCAATTCGACAAGCAGTTACAAGCGCCAATGTCAGGGGACCTTTCTCATCTAAAAGATAACATTAATTGTTCTTTAAACTCACTCGATAACACCATGAATGCCATTGTTGCAACCATGGCGAATGTGGCTAAAGGTAATTTCACAGACACCATTCAAGTTGAAGCTCAGGGTAAATTAAACGAGCTAAAAGTTAGCGTGAATGATTCTGTGCAAAGTATGAATGGCGCGGTTGCCGAAATAAACATGGTCATGGGTGCTATTCGTCAAGGTGACTTCTCGAAACGCGTTAATTTACCACTTAAAGGGCAACTAGAAGCACTGAAAGACGATATCAACTTCAGTGTTGCTAACTTAGCTGAAATCATTAGCGACATCAGCAATGTCATGGCGGCAGTGAATCAAGGTGATTTCAAACACATCGTTGAATGTAACGCCGAAGGCGAGCTAGGTCAGCTTAAGCAAGACATTAATGCCTCGATTAATAACCTAGATAAAGCCATGGGTGAAATTTCCGCGGTAATGATGGCAATCAGTCACGGGCGTTTTGATAGAACGATTGACTCACCAATGACAGGGCAGCTTAATACCCTGAAACAAGACATCAATCGCTCAGTATTAACTTTAGACCAAGTTATCCAAGAGTTAGCCAGCGTAATGGCAGCCATGTCGCAAGGTGACTTTACTCAGAAAATTGAATCTGACTTACAAGGCCAGCTACTACAACTAAAACAAGACATTAATGGCTCAACCGATACGATTTCGGATGCCATCAATGAAGTCACGCAAGTGTTAAGCGCAGTCTCTCAAGGTAACCTTACACAAACCATCAATAGTGATTACCAAGGGGTATTCTTAACCCTTAAAAATGATGTAAACAGCACTATTTCTAAGTTGACCGAAGTGATCCAAGGTATTCAGATTGCGGCTAACCAAGTCTCACAAAGTGCCGGTGAAATCGCGAATAGTAATACTGAGATCAGCTCAAGAACCGAAGAGCAAGCTGCAAACCTTGAAGAGGCAAGTGCCAGTACGAGCAATATGCTAGATGAAATTGGCCAAGTCGCGGACGAGTCAGGTGTTGCTGTACAACTTGCCGAAAGTGCTGAATCAATTGCAAAAGAAGGCGGCGCATTGTCTCATGATACCGTACTTGCCATTGACGAGGTCAACACAGCAAGTAAAGACATTAACGAGATAGTCTCGGTAATTGATGGCATTGCATTCCAAACCAACTTACTTGCACTTAATGCCGCTGTAGAAGCAGCAAGAGCAGGTGATAATGGCCGTGGGTTTGCGGTTGTCGCAAATGAAGTTCGGGAGCTTGCTGGTCGCAGCGCCTCATCAGCCAGACAGATAAAAGACATCATTGCCAACTCGAACGACAAAGTTGAACAAGGCACTGAGCTTGCCAATAGCTCTGGTCAAAAGCTCGAGCAAATTGTTAGTGCTGTCGCACAAGTAAATGGTTCAATTGTGAAAATCAACCAATCAACGATGACTCAGCAACAAGCCATTCGAGAAGTCGACACGGTTGTTCAACGCCTCACCCACCTTATTCAAGAAAACTCTGCCATCACAGAAGAGACCATGGCTGCAGCGAAGCAAATGGCCGACCAAGCCCACAATATGCGTCGCTCATTAGAGTATTTCAACCTAGGTGAAAGTGAGTATGCTGAGCCAACTTTATTGGTTCATCAATACAATCGATAGTCGACTTTCAATAATCGATTAGTCATCGTTAGTAACGATAAAAATGGCCCCATTTGGGGCCGTTTTCATTAATAAGAAACGATCGACTCTTTAGACTTAATACTTTTTATACCAATCCGCTTAACTAAGAGGTCTATTTTGAGGCAAGAAAACCTTGTTGGTAGCACCGCTCACGCGTCCTGCTATCGCTGAGGTACCTACATCCATGTAGGCTAGGCAAATATTTCGTTATTTAGTTGTTCTAAATGAGAAACCTTTAACGCAGCTATCATCAGGTTTAATCCCTCAAAATGATTAAGTGTTATTGCGAATTGGTATTATTCAGTACTTTTCATTTAGCAGAGTTTGTAGCTCATCAATTTGCTCAGGCGTTAACTGCGCTTCTTTTAGCAATGATGATATTAACTTAAATTCATGGTCGCCTTCACCGTCTGTACCAATCGAGAACTTAAATACTTTAGCTGCTTTAATTGGCTTAACAGGTTGAGCTGGGTCGACTGGCATAGGCGGCTCTGGAGGCAAGTGAAGTTTAAAACCTTCTCCACCATGTATAAACACCATTTGTTTGCTTTTTCCATCTTCGCTAACGGTTTGCAACACTTTATCGGAGAAGAGAAACACGCCATCATCACCTTTTGTACTAATTTGTGACAGCACCTCCTCTAATTTTTCTCTGGTTTCATCCGGTAAGTCAGACAGCTTTTCAACTAACACGTCACTCGCCAGATCTTCCTTATCAAGCTTAATAACTCTCACATCGCTGTTGTGCCCTTCACTCACCATGACTTTTACATCATCATTAATTTGTTTAACTTTAATCACATGGTGTGCTTCTTTATCAGCTGCATAACTGCTGGCTGCGACAACAAGGCACGCTGCGGCCAGTGCTTTAACTACTTTTTTATACTTAATGGTTGAAAACATGGTCTTCTCCTTATGGTGCGATTTATACACGCTAAAATAAAATGTCGACCTGTATATAGAAAAAGCCATGCCAAATAGCTTTATATATATATTTCATGGGGTTAAAAATAATTTACGACTAGCTAGGTAATAAATATCCTGATATCGGGATATGAAAGGGCTGATATCAGGAGTATTCAGTAGGTGAAACCTAATAGATATAAAAGACATTAATTAGTTATCATAATTTCAAAGACTTACAAACCACTTGCGATTTAGTACTTTGGAATGCATCTTGTAATAAGGGTTTTAGAGACAGTTTAAAAATCTAATTGGGAGAAGGCGTGACGATTAAGCGTTATTTTATTCTGGGCATTTTGGCGATATTTCTTTTACTCGCAGTGAGCCAAACATTGCTGGTCTTGCATTTCAAATCACAAGTCAGTGCTGATATTACTGAACAATCACAAGTAATCACTAAGCAACTAATTGGTAAAGCGCGAGAAGATATCAATCAAATCATTCACAAATTAGATAGTGATATCCCTAAAGTCGTGATTTTGTCTGACAAAGTGACCATTTCAAACACCTTAGAGCGACCACCTGAACCACCACAACCTCAGGATAGTTCAAAAGTACCTGCACCAAGCAAACCACCAATACCAACACAGCCTGTAAAACCCGTTGTAACCATTAAAGCTGAATCACTCAAAGATGAAGTTAACTCTGTATTCTTTCATTTTGAAGATGACAAAAGTATCAGGAAGATTATCAGTACTGAACATAGCAGCCATACCCAAAGTCATAGCTTCGAACGCTTCACTTCGCTCACCCTCTGGAGTATTGCACTCTCGACGCTTATTGCCGTTGCTTTAATGCTGTATTTTGTTCATCGCCTCACCCAGCCAATTACTGCACTCAAGCAAGGCTTTAATGATTTATCTGGCGGTAATCTTGGTACTCAACTGCCTGCACAGGGCGTGGGTGAAATTGCAACCTGCATTGACAGCTTCAATGCCACCAGCACTAAGCTCGAACAACTGAATCAAGTTGAAAAACAATTACAACAACAAAAACAATTGGCGGAACTCGGCGAGTTAAGTCGCGCTATTGCCCACTCTTTGAGAAATCCATTACACACTTTGGGCCTCACACTTGAGCAGTTTTGGCAAAGCCAAGACAAACAACTCAAGCACAGTTTAAAAATCATTGCCGATAATAAAATTGCCCACTTAAATAAGAGTATTAGCGCTTTATTGCAACTAAGTAACCAGCAATCTTCTAGAGCACAAACAGTCCCAATCGCGGCCGTATTGCAAGATATTCAACTCGAAGTAGGCCGACTTGATTTTGAACTTAATATTCAAGTAGCTGAAAACTTGTCTATACAAGGAGCTGAATCTGAGATCCGCGCTATTTTGCACACCCTGTTAGTCAACGCCATTGAAGCGCAACAAGCCAATCAAAATACCCAAGCGATTGAGGTGAAAGCCTATTCAGAACAAAACGCTTTATTTGTAGAAGTTGAAGATCAGGGCGGCGGTTTTGAAGCACAAATTCTTGCTCAGCTATTTAACCCTCATGTGAGCAGCAAAGCAGATGGCGCCGGCATGGGCTTATATTTAGCCAAACGCTTAGCAGAACTTTACTATGAAGGTGATATTCAAGTGCAAAACACACACAATGGCGCACGTGTTACCTTACAGTTAGCGCAGTCATCGCTTGAAGAAGGAGCAGTTCATGACTAAACCACAACCTATCTTGTTGGTTGAAGACGACCAAGCGCAAAATACCCTGATCAGCGCTATGTTAAGTGCTGCGAGCTACCAAGTTTATAGCGCTTTTAGTGTTGAAGATGCCATAGTCACCCTTAAAAAACACGCAGATATCGAACTTATCTTTACCGATTGGAAGCTAAGCAACCTGTCAGGCATGGACTTGATCAAATACGCGCGGGCACAACAAAAGCACATAGGCATTGTGGTTGCTACTGCCTATGGCTCAATTGAACATGCCGTTGAAGCCATCGAGCTCGGTGCAGATGACTACTTAAGTAAACCGTTTCAGCGTCAAGAATTATTACTGGCACTAGCCAAAGCCAATAAAGCCAATCAGTTACGTCTTGCCAATCAACAACTCAGCTCGCAGATCAGCGAGCAAAACCAGTTGGTCGATATCATTGGTCATGCTCCATGTATGCAGAAAGTTTTTCAACGTATAGAACGCGTCAGTGCCACCAGCGCAACAGTGTTAATTAGTGGAGAAAGCGGCACGGGTAAAGAGCTTGCGGCGCGCGCACTTCATCAACTTTCAAATCGTAGTAAACAAGCGTTTATCGCCATTAACTGTGGGGCTATTCCTGAGAATTTAGCCGAATCAGAACTCTTTGGTGCACTTAAAGGGGCATACACTGGGGCGAATCAAGACAAAATCGGTAAATTTGCCGCGGCCCACAAAGGCACGATTTTTTTAGATGAAGTGGCAGAGCTGAGCCTTAATGTACAAACCAAACTACTGCGCTTATTACAAGAGGGTGTGGTGACGCCGGTAGGTGATACCAAAGAGCATAATATTGATGTCCGAGTACTTGCAGCTAGTCATAAAAACCTGCAACAGATGGTACAAGATGGCTTATTCAGAGAAGACCTGTACTACCGACTAAATGTGGTGCCGTTACATATGCCACCACTGCGTGAGCGCCAAGAAGATATTCCGCGATTAATCGAACACTTCTTAAAACGCTTTAGCCAGCAATATGGTATTGAAGCCCCCCAGCTAAGCAGCAAACTGCTAAAACACCTTCTCAACTTTGATTGGCCTGGTAATGTACGCCAGCTCTCAAATACGCTGGAGCAATTTGTACTTCTGCAGGATGAAACTGAACTGAAAGAAAACCTCACTAATACTGCAAATAGCACACAAACCAATGCACTGTTTACCTTGCCAAGTGAGGGGTTAAATTGGGATGAATTTGAAAAAGACTGCTTACAACAAGCCCTAAACCGCGAAGGCGGCAATAAAACCCAAGCCGCCAAGCTACTAGGGATTAGTTACAAGCAGTTTTTATATCGCCTTGAAAAGCATGGGCTTTAGTTTGTAACGGCTAATTCAACAATGTCACTGTTTCGGGCATGCTTGTGAGACCAAATGAACTGCGTACCTTTGATGTCTTGCAACCAAGCACCTGAGCTAAGTGACTGTAATTTTTGCAGTTCACTCTGCTGCCCTGATAAATAAAATAGTGCCATATGCTTATCGGATATGGCCACCCCTTGCTGGTAGGCCCTTAGTCCATTCACTTTTAAATCTGAAAATGGGCGTGAGAGCGCTCCGTTTTCAAGCTTATTTAGTCGGTTATTTCGGTCTATAAACCACAAGTTGTTTTGCGCATCTAATTGCACGTCGTTAAATAACCCCGCGTGTAATGGTGTGATTTTTAAGGTATCTAAATTGATTATGGCAACAACTTCTTGATAATTATGTTGATACTCTATCAGTGCTTGGTTATTAGGCAGCGCTTGGTATAAATATTTCATCTTTAATGGCAGGCTAATCACTTTAAGTTCCCCTGATAGAGATAACATCGCAAGCTGATCATTCATTACGAATACAAAACCTTCGCCCGTTGCTAACCATTCAAACCCTCGGATCTGCTTAGCCGAGTCAAATTGGCTCAGCTGTTTAGGAAAAACTGAGCGATTGCTACTCACCCACACCTGCAATGCTTCGGTACGGTTTGATACAAAAGCAATGGCGTCAGAATTTGGTGCAAAACGAAAATAGGTTTCTACGCCCTTAGAAGGAAAAAGTGGTACATGCTCATTGTCAGTTAGACTTTGTAAAGCTCCATCTTGTTTTGTGAGCCCTCGTGTGGCAGCAATTGCATCATTCGATACTGTAAAATCAGAAAGACTATTCGGTAGGTTTATATGTTTGTGCATATGACCGTCAGTAGTAATTTCAAATAGCTGACCATTATTTTCAAGGAGTAATTGCGCATCAGTAGGCACATAGTTAAGTTTGCTACGAGAAAAAACAGATAAGTCATCACTAAAAGTAAGAGTTTGATTTTGCAGTACTTCACCCAATATATTTATCGTATATAACGTAAGCTGTGCATTGCCCTGATGACTGAGAACCGCTAATTTTTTTGGTTCTATGAAAGCAAACGATAAAACATCCCCCCAAGCAAACAGCATCTTTTTCTGGCCTGTTGTCAGTTCAATTTGAGTCAGCTGTCTATGTCCATGTTCAGAGCGCTCAATGAAAAGGGCTATATTTTCATTTAACCAAGCCACTTGGCTTATACGTTGATGTTCACAGGTGCCTACGGGCTCACTGCTTGTAAACTGCATAGCATTATCAAGCATTATGCGTTCAAGCTGCCAGCATTGCTCATGTGTAGGGGCGATACATGGGTTACTTTGCGCAACCAGCAATTGCTTACCATCGTTTGACCACGCAACATCATTAATACGCTTTTGCAACTGAGTGAGAGGCACTTCTTGCTTATTCTCGACATTTTGCAACCAAACAGTGCTTTCACAAAAGTCACTGTAACGCTGAAACACCAAATGCTTGCCATCCGGCGCAAATCGAGGCTGACCCGTGTGCGCATCACTGGCTGTCATAACGGATGTAATATAGGCGCGTTTGGGTGCTACGTTTTCTGTACGAACATGAAATTGCTCAATCATGGCCACAACTAACACAAACATCATAGTACAAGCTGATGCCGCTATACCCCATGCTTTACGTTTGCTTCTATTTGGTTTTACGGGAGTGTTAGCAGGTATTGAACGAATTGATTGTTCGGTATTATTTTGCAATTTTTGGTCTGTAGTAACTTGATTATCAATTACCAGTACTTCAGCAATTAAGGCGTAACCTCTTCTTGGGTAGGTTTTAATGGCGATTTGCGTTTGACTGGAATCTCCTAACCCTTTTCGCAATTGCGCAATACAACGTTGCAGTGTATTTGGCGAGACAACCGTATCGGGCCACACTTCGCTCATTAGCTCATCTATACTAACCAGCTCACCTTGTTTGTTTAACAAGCAACGTAATACTTGCATCACCTTATGCTGTTGCTTAAAGACTTCACCTGCTCTCACTAAGGTTTGCTCAGTAAAATCGACTTCACACTCTAATATTTGATAACGCGTATTCATGGTTATGTACTGCTGCCTTGCTGCTATGAATTGGAAAATAGCTGATTTACAGCAGATTAACCAGTCCCTGCTCAGACAAAAATCAGTGATAAATCAGCTTTTCACCCAGTCTTTATGCCTCACCTTGCTAATTTCAACTAAAACACTAAAACAAAAAGTAAGGCACTGAAAGTGAAGCTCTATTTAAAAATTTCAATACTATTATTTTGCGCCCTATTGGCAAACATAAGCAACGCAAGCCAGTCGAGTTATTCACATAAAAAACTCACCGAAAAAGTACACATAGTGACAAAACACTTTAATGATATGGCCAATATTGGGGAGACAAATATTAGCTTTGGGGTCATCAAAGGCAAAGAAGGCCTATTACTCATTAATAGCATGGTTGCGTGGGATGTGAGTAACTTTGTCGCCGAATTAAAAAAAATCTCTGACTTACCAGTTAAGTATGTACTCAATAATAATTACGACGGCAATAACACCGAACTTAATGCCTATTTCGCTGCAAAAGGGGCACAGATCATTTCGCACAAAGCCTTAAAATACAGCGATGTGTTTACACAAAAATTGATTGATGATGGCTTTACGATGCAGTTCGGCGGGCAAACCATTACTGCATATCACAGTCAGGGTCATTCATTTGGGCAAATCAATATCCATTTGAAAGAAGCAAATGTGTTATTTATGGCTGATAGCTACCGCAGTGATTGGCTCACTGTATTTGGGCCTAAAGGTATAGATGGACACATCAACGGTTTAAAACAAGCACTGGCAATTGCAGATGAAAATACCCTTATCGTTTCTGGCGTGGTGCTTAAAGAAAAGCTATTTGCGGATGTGTCAGATATTAAGCGCCAAATAAGCAGCTCCCAGTTATTTAAGTCGTTAATTCAAAAACACACAAAAAAGGGCTTATCACCTGAACAAATTGCAACGCATCAAGACATAACGACTTTTTTTGAGACTTATTACCCTAAAAGAAAATATCACCAATGGTTCGTTCATAGAGTCAGACCTGCGGTCAACTTTCATGCAATCCCTCGTTTTGACGCAACAAATAAAGATAAGAACGCGCTACTTGGCCAATACGTGTCAGATAATGGCAAGATTTTTGAAATTATCAAAGAAGGTGATGATTTTATCGCTCGCAGCATCAATCATTACATGTTACCGCTTAAGTGGACCCAAGAAGACACCTTACTGGTCACATCATCTGAGAGAGATGACAAGCTACTCATAAAAAGAAACAGTGATGAGGAAATAACTCACCTTAGACTGAGTTTAGATGACAACTGGAAAAAGAAATATATGGGCGCTTACGTGTGGACCAAACTATAAGCATGAGCACACCTCAAAGCCTATAGAACAAAACGATAGCCTCTATTTGGGTTAAGCCATTTATCCAAATCACGGCCCAGTATGTAACACAGCGTTTTATGATTAACGCTGTGTTATTACCCTCTACACAAAAAATAAAACACTGATTTTAAATGATAAGCAAAACCCTGATCAGTTAGAAATCAGTCATAAATCAGCTTTTCACCCAGTCTTTTAGTACGCTTTGTTTACTGTAGAGCTCATCATTCGAAGGAGCAAAGCGTCATGTTAAAACCCCTACTGATCTTATTTAGTTTGTTAACTGCACTGAGCGGTTATGCCAACACATCACATGATTACCAGATTCAATCTCAAGCACTCGCTAAAGTACAAAGCATCTCGGTGCATCTACCCGATAAGTACAACAACAAGAAGCCTTACTCTGTAGTTTATGTACTGAATACCCATGGTTTTTATGCTGGTGATTTTAAAGGAGACGTTTTACACCGTATTCGCCAACTTGAAGGCTATCAACAGATCCCCACAACGATTGTGGTATTTATTAATAACCCCAGTTGGTACTCAACCTTATTCAGCCAAACTGAGGCGCTGTCAAAATTTATCTCAGAAGAACTCACCCAGTTCGTACAAAACAAATACCTCACCGAGCAAAGCCATCTTTTTGCGCACTCCTATGGCGCAGCTTACCTGCTTAATCAAAGCCCGCAATTACAGCAGCACTTTACCCACCTTCATGCACTCTCTGTGGTATTCCCCAATGTGGACTATATACAGCAAACCGCCACTCAAATTTCACAACTTGATGACAACCAAGGGTTCGTTACTTTACTACAAGAAGTCGGGCATCAAAGTGATACGCAACTACTCAATAAAGTCACACAAAATACCGCCGCTTTCAATCAGCGCCATATTGCTAACCAAAATCACCAATCGGTTGTGCCCATCGCCATCGCAGAGGCATTGCGAAGCGCTTACCCCGACTACGCAGCCACAGATTATTTAAATCAGTTTGATCTCAATAAAGCCCAACTGACTGAGCGATACATCGCCATTCGAAAAAAGTATCAGCAAACAAGTAACGAGCAAGACCTGCAAAGCTTTTACAGTGCTATGGCACAAAACAAAATGGAGTCTGCGCAGTTAGAGCTCGCTTTTTCATTGTGGCAAGACGCCTCACCGCGCTTTAAACATTATTTTATTAACCGCTGGGGAGACCGATATTTAGCACAAAATAAACTCGAACTTGCGCGCACTACTTGGCAGCAATTAGCCAAACTTTATCCACACTCTTTGTTTGCATGGCACAAGCTTGCAGTACTTGCAAAAAAACAAGCAAACCCAGCTGAACATAAGCATGCGCTACAAGCATTAAAGCAAGCTGCCAGCACATTTTCAGAGCCCGATCAGCAACTGATGTTAGCTTTTACCAGCAAGCATAACCAAGATTACCCCAAGCTAAGTATTGCGATATTACAACGTATAACCGAACAAACCCCATCCAATAAAACAGCTTGGCAACAGTTAAGTGACTTGTATAAGCAACAGGATAACACCTCACTCAGTGAACAAGCTCAATCACATCTCAAGGCACTTTAATTATACTAAGGACATACTATGAAAATATTTGACCTCTTAAAACTACTCATCATGACTGTATTCGTCGGCACAATGCATCATGCACAAGCGCGCATCACTTCTGAGCTGCCAATACATATTGCAAACACCATACAGTTTGACTCTAAAATACTAGATAGAGAGATCAGTATGAATCTCTATCTACCAGAGATGTATGAGCATCACAGTGATGACTTTCGCTACCCCATCATTTTCTTAAATGGCTCTCACGGTCATCAGTTTTTTCATATGACAACAGGGTTAGTTAAGCACTTAAGTAGTGTAAATCGCATGCCAGACAGCATTGTAGTGAGTTTAAACCAAGGCGGAGACTTTCCGGCTTTTGATACACAAGCCATGTGGCCTGTCGACGTGGTACGCAAAGGCAAAGGTGATCCAAAGCAATACCTAGATTTCCTTTCGCAAGAGCTCATTCCCTATTTGCAAACACACTATCGCGGTGCCAAACATACTAGCCTAGTCAGTGTTTCTGCCAATGCCGTATTTGGGCTATATGCGCTTACTCGCCGAGATGATGTGTTTAATGACTATATCTTTCATGCTACGGCTGACATGATTGGCATGCGATTAGACTTACCCAATGCCAAAACATTAATCGATGAAGTTGCAGAAGCGGTCGCTACACGCGGTAAAGAAAAAGGCATTGTGGTATTTGGTGAAGCCGATGACGACCTGATCTCTGATAAACGCTACGATAATAACTTAAATAAACTAAAACACACCGTTGCTTTTAAAGCGCAGCAAAACCACGCGCTCTATATCCATGCATACAAAAACGAGCGCCACTATGACGCATTAATAAAAACACTCCTCAGTAGTTTTGAAACCCAATACCCAGAAGCCTTGTGGGCCCCAAAATATAGGTCGCTTGTCACTCAACCAGGCAATGCGCTTGAGAACATAGAGCAGTACTATCAAGATCTAAGTAAAAGCTACTCTTTTCCAGTGCTGCCAACCCCTGAACGTTGGAACAGCGTAAACAGCTTACGCAGTATTGGCCAATATCTGTTACGCGAAGAGCGAACCGACGAAGCCGAACAAGTGATTTCACGCTTACTTAAGTACATGCCTCAGCATATGGGCGCACACTTAATTTTGTCTGATATTTACTTAGCACAAAACAAACCAACACAGCGCAAAAAAATTCTCGAAAAAGGACTGCAGATCGCAACAAAAAGACAACACCCCTCTATTGCGCAGTTCAAAGAAGCATTGAAGCTTTAAAAGAAAAAATGCGCTGTTAAAGCGCATTTTTGTTTTCATTTACCAATTTTAATGCCTCGACATAACGGTATAGCCACAACCACATTTGTACTTGTAAGTTTGCCTGTGGATCTTCACTGCTCGGAATACTGTTCGTTGTGTAAGCAATGCTAGCCCCAAACTCTGGGAAACTTAAAACATAGGCATTTGCAGCATTGGCTGTAGTTCCACCATGATGCACCCCTTTGATTATCTGCTGCGGCTTACCGGGTATATACTGGCTCACATCCATGTCATGAATACGCCAGCCTAGCCCATAATTTTGCGGGTTAGCTTTACCATCAGGCAAAGTCACTGGTGTTGTTAATAGCGCTCTTGTGGCATCTGATAAATAGTCATCTTGTGTCATATACCAAGCCATATTCACCAAGTCGCTGGCGGTAGATTGATAGCCACCACCACCAAATAAAAAGCTGCGGTCACGCTTTGCTGTGTCTCTTTGACGAACATTATTGTCAGGCTCATTAAGTTTTACTGGCGCATAATAAACGGCTTCTTTTCCACTATTTGCTAAACTTGAATCAAACAAGGTATGTTGCATATTTAATGGCGCAAACACTTCTTGGCGCATGAGTTGTAAGTAAGGGGTATTTGCCGCTTTAGCCAGTACATCTGACAATAAAATGTAGCCACTTGAGCTATATTGAAAGTCACTTCCGGCTTTAAAAGCCAGAGGCTCATGTGCAAAGACATCAAACGCTTGCTGTGGCAACCAATGATCACGGACAGACTCAAACTCACGCTCTACTCTTGCTTTGTTATAGTGCACAATACCAGCTGTGTGTGACGCCAGTTGGTAACTCGTCAGCGCCTGCCAGTCGTTTTGATACGAACCATATTGATCAATGGGCGCATGCAGTGCTAGCTTATTTTGTTCAATTAAACGAGCCATAGCTAAGCTGGTCATAGATTTTGCAATACTGCCGACAGAGTATGGCGTTTGAATAGTCGCTGCTCTGCCTGATTCAATATCTGCCAGACCCACAGCTTGATTAAATACCGTTTGCCCCTCAATCCTTACAGCTACCACCAAAGAAGGCAGGTTAAATGATTGCTGCCATGCGTTAAGTGCTTCGTTAAGCTCTGCATTGACCGTTTTAAACTGGCTTGTGTGCACACTGGCGTGCTCGCCTTCACTCTTAGCTAAAGTGAAAAAAGATGTACTACTTAATACGATTGCAGCTGCGGTAAGTTGTGTTGTTTTGGTCATATTGGTCACTCCTATGTGGCTATGGCATCAGTTTAGGGGGTGACTCAACCTTTGTGTGCAAAACATGTCGAGCGGCTGTATAGCTGGGCGAGCGGCAAGCGCCAAAAACATAACCACTCAACCAGAAATCACACCTTTTAAATGTATGGTGACCCTAACCTCTTTTTTACTAACAAACCGAATTAGATTGGCGTACTATTTTTATTCTCTTATTCAGTTTGATTAAACCAATGAAAATAATTAAAAGGTCTGGGTTTTCATTTTTCTTATTACAAGCAATTGGCTGGGCCCCAGTGTTGCTTGTTATGACTGTCATGTTTGGTGATACACCCTTGATTAGTAAATATTCGGTGACCTTTGGGCTCAGTGTGACCACTTTAGGCGTACTTATGAGCTTTTTATTGAGACTGCTTTATCAATGGATAATGTTAAAAACAAAATCTGTATTTCTCTGGGTAGTTTGCCTTTTTTTGCTCAGTTTTGCCGGTGCATTCTCTGCAACTCAATTACATATGCTGGCATGGCAAAGTATAGATAGACTCATTGGAGGCGTTTCAGTGCTTTATACCAGCCAGCCCAGTGTCAGTATTACCCTTGTACTATTTGTTATTTTACTTATGTGGAGCTGTTTATATTGGGCCATTAGTCGCCAATCAACCATGTATATGCTCGAACAACAAAACCAGGTAATGGCATTGAAAGCCAAAGAAGCACAGTTTAATGCTTTACTCGATCAACTTAGCCCACATTTTATGTTTAACGCCATCAATAACATTCGTGCCATGGTACTGATAGACAATAATAAAGCTCGCGATATGCTAATGGCATTTGCTGATTTAATGCGTTATCAGCTAACGGATCAAAACGCAGGTACCGTCACACTTGAGCAAGAGCTAGAGTTTGTTGAAGACTTTGTAGCACTGCACCAACTGCAATTAGGTCGTCGCCTAACTTTTAAAAAAGACATCGACCCGCGCTACCTAACTCAATCAATACCAAAAATGGCATTGCAATTGTTGGTTGAAAACGCCATAAAACATGCGTTTGGTAAACAAGCAGTCTCAGGTGAACTCCATCTTTCTGTCGCCGCGCTCAATAGCAAGCAATGGCATATTTCTTTGACGCATCCAGGCAAGATATTGAGTCAAAATGAGCAAAGTACGGGTTTGGGAATCGAAAACTTAAAAGCCAGACTCGCCATGTTCAGCGCACAACAAATTACATTTACTCTGCAAACAGCTGATGACAAAGTGCAAGCAAAGTTGTGCTTTGGCACAAAAGAATAATGAGGACAAGCCATGCCGAAAATTAATACCGTAATCGTTGAAGATTCAGATCTTGCTCGGTTTGAACTTAAGGCATTACTGGGCGAGTTTGATGACATCAATGTACTTGGAGAAGCCACCGACATTGAGGAAGCTAAAGCACTCATTGAACATCTCGACCCTGACTTGGTGTTTATGGATATCGACCTGCCTGGCGGCACTGCGTTCGATATTTTATCGGCCCTCAGCGTCGTGCCCAAACTGATTTTTACCACGGCATTTGACCAGTTCGCACTCCAAGCTTTTGAACACAATACGGTTGATTACTTACTGAAACCAATCAAGCACACCCGGTTACAAAAAGCGCTCGCAAAACTCAACATTACTCAGCACAGTGAAGGTCATAAAGAGGCCTCCCACTTAACCAAACCGCTAGATATGGCTCAGTCATTATTTGTTAAAGACGCTGAAAAATGCCACCTTATTCAGGTAAAAGACGTCAGCTATATCGAAGCCTTGGGCAATTATAGCCGTATTCATTATGATGGTAAGGCAGTGACGCATAGCGCGTCTCTATCGAGTATCGAGAATAAGCTTGATGGTAATTACTTCTTTAAGATCAGCCGTAGTTGTATTGTACAACTGAGTTGTATTACTCATATTGAACCGTGGGTATCAGGCGGTTATCAAATAACTCTTAACGACGGCGCTGTGCTCGAAGTCTCTCGACGACAAGCCGCTAAGTTTAAGCAGCAGCTTTTACTTTAAGCATGAACTTAAGACGCAAAAATAAGGTATAAGTAAATAACTACTCTCTTTCTTAATGTCGCTTTTAGGTTTTTAAAATGGATTCAGTCACGCAAATTTTACTCGGCAGTGCCGTGGGCTACGCCACTTTAGGCAATAAACTCGGCCGAAAGTCGCTACTTGTTGGTGCTGCATTTGGCACTCTGCCCGACTTAGATGTGTTGATAAACTTCGGCGGTGATGTTGAAAACTTTGTTTATCACCGCAGTTTTAGTCACTCCTTAATTATTCAATTGCTGTTGAGTCCACTCATAGCGTGGCTCATTGCGAAAATGCACTGGACAAAATCTGTGTCGCTGACACGCTGGTCTGTTGCGATATTTTTAATCATGGGCACCCATGCGCTGCTCGATACCTTTACCGTATATGGCACGCAATTACTCTGGCCTGTGAGTAATTACCCGTTTGGTATTTCCAGTGTGTTTATCATCGACCCCATGTATAGCCTGCCTTTACTGTTTGCATTTGTCTCTCTGTGCTTTGCTCGTACAAAACCCTATGCAAGTAAAATTAACACTACCGCACTGGTAGTGAGCTCGCTCTATCTGACTTGGAGCCTGAGTGCCAAATGGTTTATAGACAGCAAAATACTAGAGGCATTAGATAAGCAAGCCATTACTTTTAAACAAGTCGAAAGCACCCCTTCACCATTTAATACTTTGCTTTGGCGCGCCGTGGCTACCACAGAACAAGGGCACTACGAAATATACGCATCAGTCTTTGATTCCGTTGATGAGATTGATATTCGTTTTTACAAAACTGAAAATCATATCCTTACAGGTTTAGAAGACCAACGTATTGCTTTGCTACAGAACTTTACCAAGGGCTTATATGGGGTTTATCAACAAGAGCAAAGCTACGTTTTTAGTGATTTAAGAATGGGCTTAGAAGGTTTTTATGTGTTTTCTTTCGAGATAGCCAAACCGTTTGAGAACAACATCGAACTCAGCGATTTCAGACAGCTACAAAATCGTCCTCCACTTAATCGAGCAAGTTTAGTATTTAAAAGAATCACGGATCCTTATGTCAATTTATCGCTTATCCATACTGAATAATTATAAGTAACTATCTGGCATATTTATTGTCATTCTTTTTGAACTTGTTTGTTGTTATAGTTTCGAAGTCACATCAAGCTAATAATAAACAAGGCCTACAAGAATGAACAACGCTCAATATGACTATCTTATTGTCGGTGCAGGACTATTCGGAGCAGTATTTGCGCGTGAAGCAACGGACAAAGGGAAGAAAGTTTTAGTAATTGATAAACGTGATCACACTGGTGGTAATATTTATTGTGAAAATGTTGAAGGGATAAATGTCCATAAATATGGCGCTCACATTTTTCATACCAGCAACCAAGAAGTCTGGGATTATGTTAACCGCTACGTGTCTTTCAATCACTATGTAAACTCGCCTGTTGCTCGCTTCGAAGACAAGCTATATAACTTGCCTTTTAATATGAATACGTTTTATCAGCTATGGGGCGTGACGACACCACAACAAGCTAAAGACAGAATTGCGCAAGAGCGTGCACCTTATGCCGATTTAGATCCTAAGAATTTAGAAGAACAAGCGTTGTTTTTAGGTGGTCGAGACCTATATGAAAAACTCATTAAAGGCTATACCGAAAAGCAATGGGGTCGACCTGCCACTGAGATACCGTCTTTCATCATTAAGCGTTTACCGTTCCGTTTTACTTTTGATAACAACTACTTCAACGACCTATACCAAGGCATTCCAATAGGTGGCTATAATGCGCTTACAGATGCACTACTTGAGGGTGTAGAAGTGCAAACGGGTGTTAACTATTTTGATAACAAAGATGCCTATAACCAGTTAGCCGACAAAGTACTATACACGGGTAAGATTGACGAATTCTTTGACTGTCAGTTTGGTGCGCTTGAATATCGTAGTCTGCATTTTGAAACTGAAGTGTTAGATGAAGAAAACTATCAAGGTAATGCCGTCGTTAACTACACTGAGCGCGATGTGCCTTATACGCGTATTCTTGAACATAAACACTTCGAGTTTGGCAACCAAGAAAAAACAGTGGTTACCAAAGAGTATCCGCATGAATTTAGTAAAGATAACGAACCTTACTACCCAATCAATGACGAAACTAACAATGCCTTGTTAGCCCGTTATCAAGAACTTGCATTAACTGCACCATATGCTGACAAGTTTATCTTTGGTGGTCGCTTAGCGAACTACAAGTATTACGATATGGATGACACCATTGAAGCGGCACTTGCATTAACGAGCAAGGAGCTTAGCTAGTCCTATGAGTAATAAAGTATATATCGCGCGTAATTACCGCTCTAAGTTTGACGCTGCAGGCAAAGCCAAAATGGACTGTGAAACTATTTTAGAAAACAATGGCTGGCAGAATATTGGCTTCAAACAAACTTGGATCTCAAATTCTATTCTGGGCACTTTGATCAGTGCTCTTGGTGTGACTTGGGCTATTTTACGTATGAAATCGGGCAGCACAGTATGCCTACAATATCCGTTTAACAAGTTTTACGGATATTGCTTGTGGGGCGCGAAACTCAAAAACAGCAAAGTACTGACATTGGTGCATGACCTAAAAAGCCTAAAAGGTAAATATGGTCATTCAGACAAAGAAGTTGAGCTTCTAAAAAAATCTGATCAGCTTATCGTTCACAACGATAAAATGGGCGCTTGGTTTAAAGAGCATAACTTCACTGCTGACATCACAAATATCGAAGCATTTGATTACCTTCACACCGACAACCCAAATGCCAAACGCACGCCTACAAACTATGAGCAATTACGTATTGTTTTCGCAGGCAACATGGGTCCTTTCATTTTTGAGCTTGATGACCTCGAGCGTGGCAACTTCAAGTTTGATTTGTACGGCGTCGGCTTTGACGAGAAAAAAGTAAAAAACGTCAATGACACTATCTTAGATTATAAGGGCTGCTTCCCTTCTAATGAAGTTATCGATCATATTGATGGAGATTTTGGCTTAGTTTGGTACGGCAACACCCTAGATTCATGTGATGGCGTAACAGGCCAGTACTTGAAATACAACAACCCACACAAACTGTCACTTTACCTATTGTGTGGTATGCCAATCATCATTTGGGATAAAGCTGCGATGGCTGACTTAGTTGAGCAAGAAGGCATTGGCTTTAGAGTAAAATCTTTGCGTGACATCAAACAGCGTCTTGCAGAACTGACGCCAGAGCAAATTGATCAGATGAAACAAAATGTACAACGAGTCAAATCCGATGTGCAGTCAGGTCAGTTCTTAACAAGCGCATTGCAGCGACTTTCTTAAATTATCACACTTCAAAGCATCACCTTAAAAAAGCGCAGTTTTATTTTAAAGCTGCGTTTTTTATATCAACTTCTCATCTCGCATAGAGCATTCCAAAGTTTAATCACAAAAAACGATTGAACTAATCAAAACAATCCATTTTATTTAACAACCCAAACCCACTATCTTAGTTACCAAGCAAAGGGGCAGAGCAACAGGATGCCCTAAACGCAGTAATTACAAACTAACTAAGAGAGTAAACATTATGACTACTTCATTGATCAACACACAAATCAAACCATTCAATGCAACGGCTTACCACAATGGCGACTTCGTTGAAGTAAGTGAAAAAGACCTACTAGGTAAATGGTCAATCGTATTCTTCTACCCAGCTGACTTCACATTTGTATGTCCGACTGAGCTAGGTGACCTTGCTGACCACTACGCAAAGCTTCAAGACATGGGCGTTGAAGTTTACTCAGTATCAACTGACACGCACTTCACACACAAAGCTTGGCACGATGCGTCAGACACAATTAAGAAAATCCAATTCCCAATGATTGGTGACCCAACAGGTCGTATTACACGCAACTTCGGTGTAATGATTGAAGAAGAAGGTTTAGCACTTCGCGGTACTTTCGTTATCAACCCAGAAGGCGAAATCAAAGTAGTTGAAACACACGACCTAGGTATCGGCCGCGCTGCAAATGAATTAGTTCGTAAAGTACAAGCAGCTCAGTACATTGCAAACCACGACGGCGAAGTATGTCCTGCTTCTTGGCAGCCAGGTGAAGAGACATTAGCGCCATCACTAGACCTAGTTGGCAAAATCTAACTATCCGTCATCTTTCGCACTGCACCAGCCTTGGCTGCATGCAGCGCGAAATTTCTAGGATATTAATTTAGTTAGTTAAAGGCTGTTACAGCAACAGCCTTTAATAAGCAAAAATAAATAGGACAATCACCATGCTAGACCAAAACATTAAAACGCAATTACAAAGCCACTTTGCTGCCATTACCGATCCTATCGAGCTAGTGCTTGCCCTAGATGACAGCAACAAATCAAACGAATTAAAAAGCTTAGCAAACGATTTAAGTTCATTAAGCACACACATCACAGTGTCAGAACAAAGTGATGCGACCCGTGCACCGAACATGTCTGTGCGCTCACCCAAGCGCAATACACACATCGATTTTGCAGGCATTCCGATGGGTCATGAGTTTACCTCATTGGTATTGGCACTGTTACAAACAGGTGGACACCCAAGCAAAGCTTCTGAAGAAGAGTTGAGCATCATTGATGGCATTACTGAACCATTAAACTTTGAAATCTATATATCTCTGAGCTGCCAAACTTGTCCGCAAGTGGTTCAAGCACTGAATACGATGGCGGCCAGAAACAGCAATATTAAAGCGACCATGATCGACGGTGCACTGTTCCAAGACGAAGTGAACGCACGCAACATCATGGCTGTACCGAGTGTATTTTTAAACGGTGAGCAATTCTCACAAGGCGCGGTATCACTGAGCGATATTCTCAATAAGCTAGACACTGGCGCGGCGGCCAAACAAGCCGAGAAGCTCAATGAAAAAGACCCATTTGACGTACTGGTTGTCGGTGGTGGGCCTGCAGGTGCATCAGCAGCCATTTATGCAGCACGTAAAGGGTTAAATACCGGTGTTGTCGCCGAGCGTTTTGGTGGCCAAGTTGCCGATACCCTCGCCATTGAGAACTTTATTTCAGTCAAAGCCACTGAAGGGCCAAAGCTGGTTGCCCAACTTGAAGAGCACGTTAAAGAATACGATGTCGATATTATGAAAGGCCAACGTGCCGCAGGTATTACTCGCGGAGACTACATCGAAGTGCCCCTTGAATCAGGTGCGACGTTAAAAGCCAAGTCGGTGATCATGGCAACCGGTGCACGCTGGAGAAATATGAATGTACCAGGTGAGCAAGAATACAAAGGCAAAGGCGTTGCTTACTGCCCACACTGCGACGGCCCATTATTTAAAGGCAAGCCAGTTGCGGTGATCGGCGGCGGTAACTCAGGTATTGAAGCGGCAATTGACCTTGCCAACATTACCTCGCACGTCACTGTATTAGAGTTTGCCGACACGTTACGTGCCGACGAAGTACTTATTCGCAAAGCCAACAGCTTGTCGAATATCACCATCATCAAGAATGCACAAACCACCGAGGTACTTGGCAATGGTCAACGTGTAACAGGATTAAGCTACACCGACCGCGTATCGGGTGAGCAGCACCAAATAGATTTAGCCGGTATTTTTGTACAGATAGGTTTAATTCCGAACAGTGAATTCTTAAAAGAGAGCGACGTACAACTGAGCCGCTTTGGTGAAATTGAAGTCGACAAACACGGTGCCACCAGCACGAGCGGCGTGTATGCTGCGGGTGATGTGACTGACACGGCATTCAAACAAATCATTATCGCCATGGGCTCAGGGGCAACCGCCAGCTTAGGGGCTTTTGATTACCTTATTCGCCACAGCGATGAATCACAAACCGAAGCAAGCGCAGCGTAAGTGACAGACATAGCTTCGCCCAAACAACCCATTTACTCCTAATACTTGCTATTACACCCAGCAAGTCCAAAGCAGTCCTTGAGTTAGGTCAATGGCTGCTTTTTTCTGTAATTAATCCAAACCTGTCTACTTATCCCGCAGTTGCACTGCACTTAGCTATACAAGTGTAAGGTCAGAGATTATGCTGTGCGGCCAAATTAAAGATGTTGAGGTGATGTATTATGAGCACGGCTTTTTCTCGTCGTTTTATGGAACTGGTTGAGCAATTTGCTGGCGGTAACAAACGCCAATTTGCCATTTTAACAGGCAAGTCACCTTCACATATTTATCGTATTTGTCGTGGTTTAAGTCGCCCTTCAATGACCTACCTTGAACACCTGTATGGCCTATTTAGTATCGACTTAAACTGGCTATTAACTGGTGAGCAACCCGTTGATAAGCCGTTTTCATCAAGCCAAGATGAACTATTAATGGTGCCACAACTCGACGTTGAGGCCAGTGCCGGTTTTGGTAGCATGGGCGGCAGCGAAGATGTCACTGAGCAATTTGCGTTAAATAAACGCTGGCTAAGCTCACAACTTGATGTGCACAGTGACCGCTTGGCATTCGTGTCTATTCGTGGTGACAGTATGCTCCCAACCCTTGAGCATGGCGACATGGTGCTGGTTGATTTAAGCCAACAACAAGTCAGTCGTGAAGGCGTGTATGTGATCCAAACCCAAGATGGTTTAATGGCAAAGCGCTTAAAGCAAAAATCTGATCATATTGCTGTGGTTTCAGATAACGATGCCTACCCAAGCTGGCAAATTGATAGCCAAAATGCCGAGCAACACGGCGTGGCGGGTCGCATTGTCTGGTGTGGCCGCACGCTTTAAAGCAAGTCTGCCTCTATTTCAGTGCATACATCGCGTATGCACTGGCTTAAACCTCCCCTCCTAACAAACTGTGTGCAAGCACCAGCTAAGTCATTGCGTTTTATAATCAAAGTACAAAAGCCCTTCTCATTTAAATACATAAAAGTGTATGGTTTAGCCTGATGAAACTGTCACTGAAGCGAACCCCCACCTCTTTTAAATCAGTGGTCGTAATAGTACATTCACGTGACTCAAGGGAATTTGCGGGCTAAAACTCGCCAGCGTAAAGTATGAAGAAAATAAAAATATACCCAGTAAAGTTTAATGATATTGATGTACGTAGGTGGCAAATCGAAAATCGCAGAAACCGATTTTTAAATGCTGCAAAAGAAAGAGTTGAAAATGAAGCGAATAAGAATCCTTATTCTACTTTAAAAGCAATTTCTGACTTTTATAAAGATGTGGCCATATGCAGTAATGCTCACTATCTCACGTTTTCCGAGCCAGAACATTTAGCTGCAATTAAAAAATATCTAGGCTTGGCCAACCAGTGCAATCATATTGCGCAACAAGGCCGCATTTTACCCCAAGGCGTTACGCAGACCTTTGAGCTTGATAATATGAATTATACCTTGAGTGGTACTCACCCCAGTACTTGGCCTTATCGCGATGAATATGCGCAGCAATTGAGTTTGGCGCTAGTGATGCGTGACACGGCCTGTGTTAACACCCTTATGAGTTACACCCCATCTATAGCCGCGGAACACCGAGGCCGTTTAGAATTGGCTCAAGGTGCTTATATCGAGTATATGCACTCGGTGATCCGCGATGATGTTGACCATATGGCGGTGCACAACAAGGTTATGCCATTAATTGAAGAGGTGATCCCCTATAGCCATCATTGGGAGTTAGCCTTATGGCATGCGCTGGGCAAACTGCAACAAGATCGAGATTTAGCGGCATTTGAATTGGCCGTAGTCGAGAACTTTACCCAACATATGCAAAAGCAAAAGAAAGATCGACAACGCCCTAGCTTATATTTTCCCTTTTTGCTGCTTGCTCCTGTGTGTATGGCCTACGATAAATTTGCTTACCGACCGCAACATCACAACGAGTACTTACCCGAGTGGCTGATAAGCGGGCGCTTTGATTTACCAGCTTAATGCGGTAGTAATGTCATAAAAGTGTAAACCTGCTCATTGCATCGGCTAAACGCATACTAAACGCTTAGTCATGTGATGTAGCGCACATAATAAAAATAATGTTAGGAACGAAAAACATGGCAAAAATAACAGGGACATTGCGCTCAGGCGACCCATTCAACAAAGTGGTCACTAAAAGAACCAAAAAGTTAGACTTATCTGACTTTGAAATCAGCAAACTTGATTTACAACCACTGAGTGAAGCTGATAACCTCAGTACACTCACTTTTGCAGATACACCTTTAGATGCTGACTTTGCAGCGCTTGCGCAATGTGTACACTTGCAAACCCTGAGTGTAAAGGTAAGCACCAATGCTTGCCCCATGTTAAGTCAAACCGCCATTAAACATCTGACACTCAGCTGCGAACAAGCGCATAACCACCTCACCCAGTCATTACCCGAAAGCCTAACCAGTTTAACCCTCAATGTTGAAGACGATGGCCCACTCGACTTAAGTCAGCTACCAAGCAGCTTAATGCATTTAACCATTAACGGCCCTTTAACCCACATTGATTTACAGCCATTGGCACAACATAGTTTAACCTCTTTGACTTTGTCAGAACTTAAAGCGAGCAACATTGACCTGCCAAGTGACGGGCTGACGCACTTGCTCTCTTTTGCCTTGTTAGACTGCGAAACCCAAGTGTTTTTCACTAATGCACTGTATAAAAGTACGCAACTCAAGGTCGCCGACTTTACCGGCTCGGTTTGGGATGCGCTTTACTATGATGGACTCTACGAGCTACCAAGCTTAGAGCAGATCAGTATTGATGACACCACTCGCGTGTATATTGACGCACCGGGCGGTGTGGTGAGGCCAAATATTCAATTGACGACCCAGAGTAAAAAGAGCAGTAAAACAAAGCCTGCAAGACAAGTAAAAATAAAAATTACACCATTAAAATATAAAGATATCGATATTCTTAGGTGGCAATTAGCAACTTCAAATGAAGATGATTTGGAGTATATTAACAAAAGAATAGGAGCAGGTGCACTTAAGCACCCTATACTTGCTCTACAAGCAATTGGGAAAGCTTATACAAGTATAGCGTTGTGTAGTTGCCAGCAATATCAAACTTTTAAAGAGTCACACTTTAAAGAAAATATTATAAAGAACTTACTTTTAGCCAACCAATGCAATCATATTGCGCAACAAGGTCGCATTTTACCCCAAGGCGTCACGCAGACCTATACCCTTGATAAAGTGGATTATACCTTGAGTGGTACTGACCCCAGCACTTGGCCATATCGCAATGAATATACGCAGCAATTGAGTTTGGCGCTAGTGATGCGTGACACTGCCTGTGTTAACACCCTGATGAGTTACACCCCATCAATAGCCTCTGAACACCGAGGCCGTTTAGAGTTGGAGCAAGGTGCTTATATCGAGTATATGCACTCGGTGATCCGCGATGATGTTGACCATATGGCAGTGCACAACAAGGTTATGCCATTAATTGAAGAGGTGATCCCTTATAGTCATCATTGGGAACTAGATTTATGGCATGCACTGGGCAAACTGCAACAAGACCGAGATTTAGCGGCATTTGAGTTGGCCGTGGTCGAGAGCTTTACCCAACATATGCAAAAACAAAAGAAGGACAGGCAATTACCCGATCATTATATGCCCTTTTTGCTGCTTGCCCCTGTGTGTATGGCCTACGATAAATTTGCTTATCGACCGCAACACCACAATGAGTACTTACCCGAGTGGCTGATAAGCGGGCGCTTTGATTTACCAGCCTAAGTAACCTGAGCTGCGCA
>NZ_PNEC01000033.1 GCF_005886345.1 Pseudoalteromonas phenolica | reverse complement strand
TTCAAACTTTTCTTTTGCCATCTTAAAAATTTCCTATAAAAGAAATTAAAGTCCGATCCAGTATGAATCGGACCGAACTAAAATTATCTTACAGCGCGAGCTGCAATTATTGCCTCTGTAACGTTTTTGGCTGCTTCAGCATACTTGGAGAATTCCATAGAGTATGATGCGCGGCCCTGCGTTGCAGAGCGAAGATCAGTTGCATAACCGAACATTTCAGAAAGTGGTACTTGAGCATTAACTTGCTTCAAGCCGCCAAACGCTTCTTCCATACCTTCGATCATACCACGACGACGGTTTAGGTCGCCTACTACATCACCCATGTTCTCTTCAGGGGTGATTACTTCAACTTTCATAACAGGTTCTAGGATAACTGGATCTGCTTCCAGCGCACCATCACGGAAACCTATAGAACCTGCGATCTTAAAGGCCATTTCGTTAGAGTCAACATCGTGGAAAGAACCATCGAATAACGTTGCTTTAACACCAAGTAGTGGATAGCCAGCCAAGACACCTTGGCGCATCTGCTCTTGAATGCCTTTATCAACCGCTGGAATATATTCTTTAGGAACAGCGCCACCTACGATTTCGTTCACGAATTCGTAAGTAGGAGACTCGTCGTCCGTAATTTCCATTGGTTCAAGTTTAAGCCAAACATGACCGTATTGACCACGACCACCTGATTGACGTACAAATTTACCTTCAGCTTCCACTGAAGCACGAATTGTTTCGCGGTATGCAACTTGAGGTTTACCCACGTTACACACAACACCAAATTCGCGTTTCATACGGTCAACAATGATATCAAGGTGAAGCTCACCCATACCAGAGATGATGGTTTGGCCAGACTCTTCATCTGTTTCAACACGGAAAGATGGATCTTCTGCAGCTAGTTTACCTAGTGCAATACCCATTTTATCTTGGTCAGCTACAGTTTTCGGTTCAACCGCTACAGAAATTACCGGCTCAGGAAACTCCATGCGCTCTAAGGTAATCACTGAGTCACTCGAACAAAGCGTGTCACCCGTAGTCACATCTTTCAAACCGATTGCAGCTGCAATGTCACCCGCGCGAACTTCTTTAATTTCTTCACGAGAGTTAGCATGCATTTGTACAATACGGCCTAAACGCTCTTTTTTCGATTTAACAGGGTTATAAACTGCATCACCCTGCTTCACTGTACCTGAATAAACTCTAAAGAAAGTCAATGTACCAACAAACGGGTCTGTTGCAATTTTAAATGCTAATGCAGAAAAAGGTGCATTGTCGTCAGCTGGTCGAGTTCCTTCGGTTTCGTCTTCGAGGATACCTTGGATCTCTTTTACTTCTGTAGGCGAAGGCATGTATTCAACAACCGAGTCAAGCACTGCTTGAACCCCTTTGTTCTTGAATGCACTTCCGCAAGTCATTGGCACGATTTCATTGGCCAGTGTGCGTTGACGTAGCGCAGCTTTAATCTCAGCTTCGCTTAAGTCACCTTCTTCAAGATATTTGTCCATTAGCTCTTCAGACGCTTCAGCAGCAGACTCAAGCATTTCTGCTCGCCATTCTTCTGCTAGGTCTTGAAGGTCTGCTGGGATCTCTTCATAAGTGAAAGTCGTCCCCTGGTCCGATTCGTTCCAGTTGATTGCTTTCATTTTGATTAGATCGATAACACCTTTAAATTCGTCTTCAGCACCAATTGGTAACTGAATTGGCACAGGTGTCGCACCTAAACGGTTCTTCACCTGATCCACAACTGCTAAGAAGTCAGCGCCTGTACGGTCCATTTTATTTACGAAGATCATACGAGGAACTTCGTATTTATTGGCCTGACGCCAGACTGTTTCCGTTTGTGGTTGTACACCTGATGAAGCACATAAAACCACGACTGCACCATCTAGTACACGTAACGAACGCTCTACTTCGATAGTAAAATCTACGTGTCCTGGTGTATCGATGATGTTAATACGATGCTCATCAAACTGAGCATCCATCCCTTTCCAGAAACACGTTGTGGCAGCAGAAGTAATGGTAATACCACGCTCCTGCTCCTGCTCCATCCAGTCCATAGTTGCAGCACCATCATGAACTTCACCGATCTTATGAGAAAGACCCGTGTAGAACAGAACTCGTTCTGTTGTGGTGGTTTTGCCTGCATCTACGTGAGCACAAATACCGATGTTACGGTAACGCTCAATAGGAGTTGTACGTGCCATAATATCCTCTTAAAAGGTGTTAGCAGACTACCAACGGTAGTGAGCGAATGCTTTGTTCGCTTCAGCCATACGGTGAACGTCTTCACGTTTCTTAACCGCAGTGCCTTTGTTGTCAGCTGCATCAAGCATCTCTTGAGCTAGACGAAGGCCCATTGACTTTTCGCCACGCTTACGAGAAGCGTCAACTAACCAACGCATACCTAATGCGTTACGACGTACTGGACGTACTTCAACTGGAACTTGGTATGTAGAACCACCAACACGGCGAGATTTAACCTCAACCGCTGGACGTACATTTTCAAGTGCAGCTTCAAAGATTTCTAGGTGCGACTTGCCTGATTTCTCAGCAGCCACGTCTAACGCACCGTAAACGATTTTTTCAGCAGTAGATTTCTTGCCGTCTAACATTACTACGTTAACGAATTTAGCAAGAAGTTCTGATCCGAACTTAGGATCTGGAAGAATTTTACGTTGACCTATAACGCGTCTTCTAGGCATTTTATTTCTCCGGTATCTTCAGGTTCGCTTTACTTCAGCGACTCCCAAAACAAAATATAAAAATTTAAAATTTAAGTGCTTGGCCTTACTAACGGAGAACCATTAGCCCTTAGGGCGTTTAGCACCGTACTTAGAACGACCTTGTTTACGGTCATTTACGCCTGCACAGTCAAGTGCACCACGAACAGTGTGGAAACGTACACCCGGTAAGTCTTTAACACGACCACCACGGATTAGGATAACACTGTGTTCTTGAAGGTTGTGACCTTCACCACCGATGTATGAAGTTACTTCGAAACCGTTAGTTAAACGTACACGCGCTACTTTACGTAATGCAGAGTTTGGTTTCTTAGGTGTTGTTGTATATACACGAGTACATACACCACGTTTCTGTGGACAAGCTTTAAGAGCAGCAGAGTTGCTCTTTGTAACCTTGCTACGACGTGGCTTACGCACTAGCTGGTTAATAGTTGCCATTAAATAGCTCCTGATTAATTACTACTGAAAAATGAAAAAATCTGCCCTATTTAAACATTCTTTTATTCGAACGAATAAATGGGTGGCGGAATTTTAATGAGCAAAGATTGAGCTGTCAACCAAAAAATAACGGGCAAGCCTGATTTCTCAGGCTTGCCCGTTATCTTTTGCTATTTAGTGGGAAGAATTACTCTTCGCCACCTAATAGATCAGCGTTCAGTGCATCAGTTAATGCTTGAGTTGCCTCTTCAGCACTTACTGTTTGCTCTTCAACTGGAAGCTCAGCTTGCTTGCGACGGTTCATACGCTCTTGGTGATACGCGAAACCTGTACCGGCTGGGATCAGACGGCCTACGATTACGTTCTCTTTCAAGCCACGTAGCTCATCGCTCTTACCATTTACTGCTGCTTCCGTAAGAACACGTGTTGTTTCTTGGAATGATGCTGCAGAAATGAAAGATTCTGTTGCAAGAGACGCTTTAGTAATACCCATCAGCTGAATTTCATACTTAGCTGGGATCTTACCTTGCTTCTCTAAGTCACGGTTTGCAATACTAACGCGTGCCACTTCAACTTGTTCACCTGCTAGGAACTCAGTATCACCACCGTCTAGGATGATGCACTTACGTAGCATTTGGCGAATGATCGTTTCGATGTGCTTATCGTTAATCTTTACACCCTGTAAGCGGTAAACTTCTTGTACTTCGTTAACGATGTAGTTAGATACATCAGTTACACCACGAAGACGAAGGATATCGTGCGGAGACTCTGGACCATCGGCGATAACTTCACCCTTAGAAACCATCTCACCTTCGAACACGTTAAGCTGACGCCATTTCGGGATCATCTCTTCGTATGCATCACCCTCTTCAGGTGTGATAACAAGACGTTTCTTGCCTTTTGTCTCTTTACCGAAGCTCACAACACCTGTGATTTCTGCAAGTATTGCAGGATCTTTTGGCTTACGTGCTTCGAATAAGTCAGCAACTCGAGGTAGACCACCCGTGATGTCACGAGTCTTCGAACCTTCTTGTGGAATACGCGCTAGAACCTGACCAGGTGCCGCTGTTGCGCCATCTGTGATTTCAATCGTTGTGAATGAAGGAAGACGGATCTCTTGAAGACCACGTTCTTCGTTCTCAATGATTAGTTTAGGCTCTTTCGCATTAACCTTAGATAGGTCTTTAACAACAACACGTGTTAAACCTGTAAGGTCATCAGTCTGCGCTTCTGTGTTGCTATCATCAATGTCAGAGAATGACACTTTTGATTCATGCTCAAGAATGATTGGGTGACTGTGCGGATCCCATGTTGCAACGATATCGTTACCTTTAACTTCTGCACCATCTTGTACAGAAAGTACAGCACCGTAAGGTACCTTATAACGCTCTTTCTCACGACCGTGATCATCAATGATTGTGATCTCAGTTGAACGTGAAGTGATAACAATCTTACCGTCAGTGTTTAATACATATTTTGCATTATGTAACTTCAGGCTACCGTTATTCTTAACTTGTACGCTGTTTTCTGCTGACGCTCTTGATGCAGCACCACCGATGTGGAATGTACGCATCGTAAGCTGTGTACCCGGCTCACCGATTGACTGAGCGGCGATAACACCTACTGATTCACCTGCGTTGATGATATGACCACGTGCTAGGTCACGACCATAACATTTAGCACATACACCGTAATCGTTATCACATGTGATAACTGAACGTACTCGTACTTCGTCCACTGAGTGCTCTTCTAAAAGGTCACACAGTTTTTCGTCAAGCATGATGTTACGCTCAACAAGTACTTCGTCAGTACCTGGCTTTAAGATGTCTTCAGCAACAACACGACCTAATACACGCTCGCGAAGTGGCTCAACAACGTCACCACCTTCGATTAGCGGCTTCATTGTCAGACCGTCTAACGTGCCACAATCATCGTTTGTGATAACTAAGTCTTGTGCAACGTCTACTAGACGACGAGTTAGGTAACCCGAGTTCGCTGTCTTAAGTGCCGTATCGGCTAGACCTTTACGCGCACCGTGCGTCGAGATGAAGTACTGTAGTACGTTTAGACCTTCACGGAAGTTAGCCGTGATTGGCGTTTCGATGATAGAACCATCTGGACGTGCCATTAGACCACGCATACCCGCTAACTGACGGATCTGAGCGGCACTACCACGTGCGCCTGAGTCGGCCATCATGAATACCGAGTTGAAAGAAGGTTGCTCTTCTTCTTCACCCTGAGCATTCACAACTGTATCTTTCGATAAGTTCGCCATCATTTCACGTGAAAGGTTTTCGTTAACACGTGACCAGATATCGATTACTTTGTTGTACTTTTCACCTGCAGTTACAAGACCTGATTGGAACTGTTGATTAATTTCAGATACTTCCGCTTCAGCTGCTTCAATGATGCCCGCTTTCGTCGGTGGGATTACCATATCGTTAATACCGATAGATACACCAGACTTCATCGCGTAGTGGAAACCTGTATACATCACTTGGTCAGCAAACACGACTGTGTCTTTTAGACCTAGACGACGGTAACACTCATTTAGAAGTGCAGAAATCTGCTTCTTACCTAATGCACGGTTGATAAGCTCAAATGGTAAGCCTTCAGGTGTGCTTAGAGAAAGGATCGCACGACCAACAGTCGTATCTACTACAGAAGTCTGTTGTGAACGATCACCAGTCTCTTCATCGATAACTGTTTCTGTAATACGAACTTTAACGCGAGCATGAAGTTCAGCAACACCTGTACGGTAAGCTTTTTCAGCTTCTTTCGCATCTTTGAATACAATGCCTTCACCTTTGGCATTGATGCGATCACGCGTCATGTAGTAAAGACCTAATACAACGTCCTGTGAAGGAACGATAATAGGCTCACCGTTCGCTGGTGATAGAATGTTATTCGTTGACATCATTAGAGCACGTGCTTCTAGCTGTGCTTCTAATGTTAACGGTACGTGTACCGCCATTTGGTCACCATCGAAGTCAGCGTTATATGCCGCACACACTAGTGGGTGTAAGTGGATTGCTTTACCTTCGATTAGAACTGGTTCAAACGCTTGAATACCAAGACGGTGAAGTGTTGGTGCACGGTTAAGTAGAACCGGGTGCTCACGGATCACTTCGTCTAGTACGTCCCATACCTCTGGTACTTCACGCTCAACCATCTTCTTCGCAGCTTTGATGGTTGTCGCCATGCCACGGCGCTCTAGCTTACCGTAGATGAATGGCTTGAATAGCTCAAGTGCCATCTTCTTAGGAAGACCACACTGGTGAAGTTTAAGCGTAGGACCAACTGTAATTACAGAACGGCCTGAATAGTCAACACGCTTACCTAGAAGGTTTTGACGGAAACGACCTTGCTTACCTTTGATCATGTCTGCAAGCGATTTAAGTGGACGCTTGTTAGAACCTGTGATCGCTCGACCGCGACGACCGTTATCAAGTAGCGCATCAACCGCTTCTTGTAACATACGCTTTTCATTACGTACGATGATGTCTGGTGCAGCTAAGTCAAGTAGACGCTTAAGACGATTGTTACGGTTAATAACACGACGGTAAAGGTCGTTCAGATCAGACGTTGCAAAACGACCGCCATCTAGTGGTACTAGAGGACGAAGATCTGGTGGAAGAACCGGAAGCACGCTCATGATCATCCACTCAGGGTTGTTACCTGACTGGTGGAAAGACTCCATCAGCTTAAGACGCTTAGTGATCTTCTTACGCTTGGTTTCAGAGTTGATTGTTGGTAACTCTTCACGCATTTCAGCGATAAGCTGACCTAGGTCTAGTTCTTTAAGTAGATCAAGTACAGCTTCTGCACCCATCTTAGCTTCGAACTCATCACCATGCTCTTCAAGTGCATCTAGGTACTCTTCTTCGCCTAATAGCTGACCGCGCTCTAGCGTAGTCATGCCAGGCTCAGTTACTACGAATGATTCGAAGTAAAGTACGCGCTCGATGTCACGAAGTGTCATATCTAGCATTAGGCCGATACGAGACGGTAATGACTTAAGGAACCAAATGTGTGCAACTGGGCTAGCTAGCTCAATGTGACCCATACGGTCACGACGTACTTTAGTTAAAGTAACTTCTACGCCACACTTTTCACAAATAACACCACGGTGCTTTAAGCGCTTATATTTACCACATAAACACTCATAATCTTTTACTGGGCCGAAAATACGGGCACAGAATAAGCCGTCACGCTCAGGCTTGAACGTACGATAGTTAATTGTCTCAGGCTTTTTAACTTCACCGTAAGACCAAGAACGTACCATGTCTGGTGAAGCAAGACCGATGCGGATCGCATCAAATTCTTCGGTCTTATTTTGTTGCTTCAAAAACTTAAGTAAGTCTTTCACCTTAGCTCTCCTGTCGGAGTTAATCTCGAGGGCAAGCAATGCTTGCCCCTACATTCTTTCAGTCCGGGGAGCCGCAGCTTAGCTGCGGCTGTCGGATTAATTTTCTTCCAACTCGATGTTGATACCTAGTGAGCGGATTTCTTTCAACAATACGTTGAATGACTCTGGCATACCTGGTTCCATCTTGTGGTTACCATCAACGATGTTCTTATACATCTTAGTACGACCATTTACGTCATCTGACTTAACTGTCAGCATCTCTTGAAGTGTATAGGCAGCACCGTATGCTTCTAATGCCCATACCTCCATCTCACCGAATCTCTGACCACCGAACTGTGCCTTACCACCCAGCGGCTGCTGAGTTACTAGGCTGTAAGAACCAGTAGAACGCGCGTGCATCTTGTCGTCTACTAAGTGGTTTAGTTTCAGCATATACATGTAACCAACAGTTACTTGACGCTCAAACGCATCACCAGTACGACCATCATATAGCGTTACCTGACCGCTACGTGGGTAACCACCTAGCTCAAGAAGGTCTTTAATCTCTGATTCACGAGCACCATCGAATGCTGGAGTCGCGATAGGTAGACCACCTTTCAGGTTGTTCGCAAGACGACGAACTTCATCATCAGAGAAGCTAGCAATATCCACTTTCTGACGGCAATCACCTACAGCGTAAGCTTTTGCAATGAAATCGCGCATTTCGTGAATTTCACGCTGCTCTTTCATCATCTCTTCTAGCGTTTCACCGATACCACGTGCAGCCAGGCCCATGTGTGTTTCTAAGATCTGACCGATGTTCATACGAGATGGTACACCCAGCGGGTTAAGTACGATATCTACTGTACGACCTTTGTCATCGTATGGCATGTCTTCTACTGGTACGATTGTCGAGATAACACCTTTGTTACCGTGACGACCAGCCATCTTATCACCCGGTTGGATACGACGTTTAACAGCTAGGTATACTTTAACAATCTTAAGTACGCCTGGTGCTAAGTCATCACCTTGAGTAATCTTGCGACGTTTGTTTTCAAACTTCTTGTCGTACTCAGCTTTAAGCTCATCGTACTGTGCAGCAAGTTGCTCAAGATCAGCTTGTTGCTGTTCATCAGCTAGGCTTTGAGTAAGTAGCTTGTCAGTGCTTAATTCAGCTACTTTATCTTCACTTAGACCCGCTTGTACAAGCAATGTACGAACGCGTGTTAAGATACCGCCTTCAAGGATTCTGAACTCTTCGTTGAAGTCTTTCTTCGCTTCACGAAGCTGCATTTCTTCAACTTCTAAGGCACGCTTGTCTTTTTCAACGCCGTCACGAGTGAATACTTGTACGTCGATCACTGTACCAGTTACAGAGTTTGGTACGCGTAGTGAGCTGTCTTTAACATCAGATGCTTTTTCACCGAAGATAGCACGTAGTAGCTTTTCTTCAGGAGTAAGTTGCGTTTCGCCTTTAGGTGTTACTTTACCTACAAGGATGTCGCCACCTTTTACTTCAGCACCGATATAAACAACACCAGACTCATCCAGTTTACCAAGTGCAGACTCACCTACATTTGGAATATCAGCTGTGATCTCTTCAGGACCAAGTTTAGTATCACGTGCGATACACTGAAGTTCTTGGATGTGGATTGTTGTTAGACGATCTTCTTTTACAACGTTCTCAGATAGTAAGATTGAATCCTCGAAGTTATAACCATTCCATGGCATGAATGCTACGCGAAGGTTTTGACCTAGTGCTAAGTCACCTAAGTCAGTCGAAGGACCATCAGCTAATACGTCACCACGTACAACCGGCTCACCAACCATACAAGTAGGTTTCTGGTTGATACACGTATTTTGGTTAGAACGTGTGTATTTAGTTAAGTTGTAAATGTCGATACCCGCTTCACCTGGAATGCGCTCTTCTTCATTTACGTTAACTACGATACGGCTTGCGTCAGCATATTTAACAACACCGCCACGCTTAGCAACGATTGTTACACCAGAATCTTTTGCTAGTGTACGCTCGATACCTGTACCTACTAACGGCTTATCAGCGCGTAGTGTTGGTACTGCTTGACGTTGCATGTTCGATCCCATTAGTGCACGGTTAGCATCATCGTGTTCTAGGAATGGGATTAGTGCTGCTGCAACTGAGATAACCTGCTGAGGTGATACGTCCATATATTGGATGTCATCACGACCCATAAATGTCGATTCACCTTTGTGACGACATGGGATTAACTCATCAATAAATTCATTGCTGTCGTTCAGGTTCGTGTTCGCCTGAGCGATTACGAATTGACCTTCTTCGATAGCTGATAGGTAATCAACTTCATCGCTTACTACACCATCAACAACTTTACGATATGGTGTTTCTAAGAAACCATAGTCGTTAGTACGTGCGTATGTAGAAAGTGAGTTGATTAGACCGATGTTTGGACCTTCAGGTGTTTCGATAGGACAAACACGACCGTAGTGTGTTACGTGTACGTCTCGAACTTCGAAGCCTGCACGTTCACGTGTAAGACCACCCGGACCTAAAGCAGAAATACGACGCTTGTGCGTTACTTCTGAAAGCGGGTTGTTTTGGTCCATGAACTGTGACAGCTGTGAAGAGCCAAAGAATTCTTTAACTGCTGCTGAAATAGGTTTCGCGTTGATTAGGTCTTGAGGCATTACATTGTCAAGATCACCTAAGCTTAAACGCTCACGAACAGCACGTTCAACACGAACTAAACCAACACGGAATTGGTTTTCAGCCATTTCACCTACAGAACGGATACGACGGTTACCTAGGTGGTCGATATCGTCCACTTCGCCTTTACCGTTACGAATATCGATCAATACTTTCATTACTGATACGATATCTTCTTTGCTCAGTGTACCTGGGCCTGTATCTGAATCATAACCTACACGGCTATTGAACTTCATACGACCTACAGTTGATAGGTCATAACGCTCTTCAGTGAAGAATAAGTTTTCAAATAAAGCTTCTGCAGCTTCTTTCGTTGGTGGCTCACCAGGGCGCATCATACGGTAGATTTCTACAAGCGCTTCTAAGCGGTTTGTAGAAGAATCGATACGTAATGTATCTGAAATGTATGCACCACTGTCTACATCATTGATGTAAAGTGTGTCGATTTGCGCGTGACCTGCTTTAACAAGCTCAGCCATTAGCTCTAGTGAAAGTTCAGCATTCGCTTCTGCGATGATTTCACCAGTAGACTCATCGATGTAGTTCTTCGCTACTACACGACCAATGATGTACTCATGTGGTACTTCAAGTTGTGTAATTTCTTTCTTTTCAAGAGTCTTGATATGACGAGCTGTAACACGACGACCGGCTTCAACGATCACGTCACCGTCTTTGTCTTTAATATCAAATGCAGCTGTTTCACCACGAAGACGCGCAGGAACAAGCTCCATTAATACTTTACCGTTAGCAACTTCGAACGTTGTCGTTTCGAAGAACATTGCTAAGATCTCTTCAGATGTAAACTCTAAAGCACGTAAAATAATAGACGCCGGTAATTTACGACGGCGGTCAATACGTACATATAGGTTATCTTTTACATCAAATTCAAAGTCTAACCATGAACCACGGTAAGGAATAACACGTGCATTATAAAGTACTTTACCTGAAGAGTGTGACTTACCACGGTCGTTATCAAAGAATACACCAGGTGAACGGTGTAGCTGAGAAACGATAACACGCTCTGTACCATTGATTACAAAAGTACCGGTATCGGTCATGAGCGGGATTTCGCCCATGTAAACTTCTTGCTCTTTAATGTCTTTGACTGTGCCTGGTGCTTCTTTATCCATTAGCACAAGACGTAATTTTACGCGAAGTGGAGCAGAATAAGTCACGCCGCGAATTTGACATTCTTTTACATCGAATACTGGCTCGCCAATACGGTAACTTACGTATTGGAGCTCAGAATTACCCGAGTAGCTTTTAATAGGGAAAACAGAGCGGAATGCAGCTTCCAGTCCATAGTCGCCTACAGCGTCAGGATTCAAGAATTTTTTGAACGATTCTAACTGTGTAGACAGTAAGAAAGGTATATCCAAAACTTGTGGACGTTTACCAAAATCCTTACGGATACGTTTCTTTTCAGAATAAGAGTAAGCCATGGGGTTCCTCAGCTTGCTGATCTTTGACCCAACCTGTTCTTGTAAGAACAGCATTACTGGCATCTAAGCCATGATAACAACATCTCATTGTTGCACTAAATGCCACTGCTATTAGCAAAAACTTAAGTTATTGAAATAAAAGTGAAATTTAGAGTTTTTTGCGTCTAGTAAATATGATCATACTAGAGCGCAAAAGGGCCGGTGATTAAATAATCACCAGCCCTTGCCTGATTGCTCAGGCAGCGAACCTAGCCGTAGCTAGATTACTTGATCTCAACTTCAGCACCAGCTTCTTCAAGATCTTTCTTAAGTGCTTCAGCTTCTTCTTTAGAAACAGCTTCTTTGATTGGCGCAGGAGCAGACTCAACAAGAGCTTTTGCTTCTTTAAGGCCAAGACCAGTTGCACCACGTACAGCTTTGATAGCAGCAACTTTGTTACCGCCAGCAGCAGCTAGGATTACGTCGAACTCAGTCTTTTCTTCAGCAGCTTCAGCTGGACCAGCAGCAACAACAGCAGCAGCTGCAGTTACGCCGAACTTTTCTTCCATTGCTTCAACTAGTTCAACAACTTCCATTACTGACATTTCAGCAATCGCGTCAAGGATTTGGTCTTTAGTTACAGACATTGTAAATTTCCTAATTAATTACGAACCCATGAGGTTCAAAAAAATTTTTAAATGAGAAAGTGAATAAAGGCTTAAAATTAAGCAGCTTCTTCTTCTTTCTTAACGCGAACTGCTTCAATTGTTTTACACAATTTGCCAGCAGACGCTTCTTTCATAGCGCTCATTAAGCGTGCAACAGCTTCGTCGTAAGTAGGTAGCTTAGCAAGCATAGCTACGTCAACGATATTGCCTTCGAATGCAGCAGACTTAAGCTCGAATAGCTCATTCTTTTTCGCGAAATCTGAGAAGATACGCGCAGCAGCACCTGGGTGCTCTGAAGAGAAAGCGATTAGGCTTGGGCCTACTAGAGACTCGTTAAGACACTCATAATCAGTACCTTCAACAGCACGTTTAGCTAAGGTGTTACGAACAACCTTCATCCAAACGCCTGCTTCACGAGCTTCTTTACGAAGAGCAGTGATAGCATCAACTGTCACACCACGAGAATCTGCAACTACTGCAGATAGAGCACCTTTGGCAACTTCATTAACTTCAGCAACAATTGCTTTCTTGTCTTGAAGGTTTAAAGCCATGGGTGTTACTCCTGGTTAATTAAAAACCTAATGGTTTTCAGTTCTACTCTTACCTCAACAAAATTGCTGAGGTGCTTTTTACGGCGAGAGCCAGAAGATTAGGAAAATCTAGCTGGGATTCACACCGTCTACGTAGGGATTATTAAGGTTTTCACCACCTACGGTCTTGGACGGAAACGCAATTTATCGTTTGATTGTAGACCAACTGGTTAACAATACTACGAAATTATGCGCTTCAACCCGAATTCTTTACTTCGTTAGAGAACACGTTCTCAACGAAATGGCGCAAAATTATAGTTCAAATTTTACGCCATGTAAATGCTAATTTCTAAATTACGCTACTTGCGTGTTTAGAGTAGCTTGGTCAACAGCAACACCTGCGCCCATAGTTGTTGAGATGCTTACTTTCTTCAAGTAAGTACCTTTCGCTTGAGAAGGCTTAGCCTTCTTAAGAGCAACAAGTAGTGCTTCAAGGTTTTGTTGTAGCTGTTCAGCAGTGAAGTCAACTTTACCGATAGTCGTGTGAACGATACCGTTCTTGTCGTTACGGTAACGAACCTGACCAGCTTTAGCATTTTTAACTGCTTCTGCAACGTTAGGTGTTACAGTACCAGTTTTAGGGTTAGGCATAAGACCACGTGGACCTAGGATTTGACCTAGTTGACCAACAACGCGCATTGCATCTGGAGAAGCAACAACAACATCAAAGTTCATTTCGCCTTTCTTAACTTGCTCAGCAAGCTCTTCCATACCTACTAAATCAGCACCCGCTTCTTTAGCAGCTTCAGCGTTTGCGCCAGCTGTGAATACAGCAACGCGAACTTCACGGCCAGTACCGTTTGGAAGTACAGTTGCACCACGAACGTTTTGGTCAGATTTACGTGCATCGATACCAAGGTTAACAGCAACGTCAACACTTTCAGTGAATTTAGCAGTAGCTAGTTCTTTAAGAAGAGCAACAGCTTCGTTGATTTCGTACTCTTTAGTTACGTCAACTTTTTCGCGGATTACGCGCATACGCTTAGTTAATTTAGCCATTCTCAATTACCCTTCTACATTCAAGCCCATTGCACGTGCAGAACCTGCAATCGTGCGTACAGCTGCGTCCATATCAGCAGCAGTAAGATCAGGACGTTTAGTCTCAACGATCTCTTCTAGTTGAGCACGTGTTACTGTACCCACTTTTTCAGTGTTAGGACGGCCAGAACCAGACTTGATGCCAGCTGCTTTCTTAAGAAGGTAAGAAGCAGGTGGAGTTTTCATGTCGAAAGTGAATGAACGGTCGTTGTAAACAGAGATGATTACAGGAACCGGAGCGCCTTTCTCGATAGACTCTGTACGTGCGTTGAACGCTTTACAGAATTCCATGATGTTTACACCGTGTTGACCTAGTGCAGGACCTACTGGAGGACTAGGATTAGCCATACCAGCAGCAACTTGTAGCTTGATTAGAGCTTCAACTTTCTTTGCCATTTTAAATAACCTCGTTAGTTGGGTCTTTGCCTTGTGCGCGCGAGGACGCGTACTCAAGCGGCTTCCCAAATTAAAAAAATCTGTGCTTTTGCTATACCAGATAACAAAAGGCCGCTGATTATAGATTAACCAGCGGCCTTTTTCAATCTCTTCGAAAAGAAATTATTTGTCTTTTTCTACCTGACCAAATTCTAGGTCAACTGGTGTAGAACGACCGAAGATAAGAACAGACACTTTTAAGCGGCTCTTCTCATAATCAACCTCTTCAACTACACCACTGAAGTCTGCAAATGGACCATCGTTTACACGTACCACTTCACCCACTTCGAATAATGTTGCAGGCTTAGGCGCTTCAGCATTTTCTTGAATACGGTTAAGAATACGGTCAGCTTCTTTTTTGCTGATTGGTGCTGGACGATCAGACGTACCACCAATGAAACCCATTACACGTGGCGTGCTGTTTACTAAGTGCCAGCTCGCATCGTTCATGTCCATTTCAACTAGAACATAACCTGGGAAGAACTTACGCTCAGATTTGCGCTTTTGACCAGCACGCATTTCAACTACTTCTTCAGTAGGGACTAGTACTTCACCAAAGCTATCTTCTAAGCCTTCGATCTTAATGTGCTCAATGATTGTTTGAGCAACGCGCTTTTCGAAACCCGAAAACGCTTGAATTACGTACCAGCGTAATTTCTTTTCTTTGTTCTCATCCGACATGGGATCAGATCTCCAATCCAGTTAAAAAGCCAACAATACGGAATAAAATGCCGTCTAAACCCCAAAGGATTAACGCCATTACCACTGTTGCTAGCATTACGATAAAAGTTGTATGCGTTGTTTCTTGACGCGTTGGCCAAACAACCTTGCGTACTTCAATTCTAGACTCTTTTGCAAAAGCAATAAAAGTACGACCTTTTTCAGTAGTTGCCAGTAGACCTAAAGCGGCTGCTACTGCAACAACAACACCTACCGCACGCACTAACACAGATAGGTCAGCGTACATGTAATTACCTACAACTGCACCTAATAGCAATGCAATTGATACTAGCCACTTAACCGTATCCATCGAGTTTGACGGAGTTTCTACATTCGTGCTCATAAAAATTTTACCTTAAATACAGACACAACGACCCTGCATATGGCAGGGTAAATCCATTAATCCAAATCTACAAATAAGCGAGAGGTTCATTGAACGGCCACATTATTTTAGGTTTAGACTAGCTGTATGAATTGGCAGGGGCGGCAGGACTCGAACCCGCAACCATCGGTTTTGGAGACCGCTGTTCTACCAATTGGAACTACGCCCCTGCAAAGTGGATGCCCATTATACTGACGAACAAAGCGAAAACAAGAGTAAAAGATGCGCAAATTTTAATTTTGTCAAATCTTACGATAATCTCGCGCCAACAGTGGTTATAAATCAAACAAAAATATTTGTGTATTTTAACGGTTATGCCAGCTGTAACAAGTCACCATGATGAAAATCACACAATAACCAGATTTGCTCAAATGGGTGAGTATCAGGAAAGCTTAATTGTGCCTGCACATTTTTAAAATCATCGTAATGCCAAATCGGACTGGCGTTACGGATCAACAACCATGTCCGCTCTAATTGATAGCTTTTCTTGGCTTTTTGATTCAACAACCGTCCCAATGCCACTTTGAGCTGCTGTTCAGACGGTGCCTGAGACATCACAGCCAATTCTCGTTGCATCGATAACGATAGCGGTCTGCCAAGTACAGCCATAGCTTCGGTTTCACTGGCATACAAATGCGCCACTTCAATGTCGAGTTTCTGATCACCTTGGTAACAGCTGACATCGGGTTTTCGTGGTTCATTATGCCAGATATGGCGCATAGGGGTGCCATACGCCTTTTCGTAACATTTTAAAATTAACTTGGCTGCTTCATGCTCAAGCTCTATTTTTTCTTGCTCACTGTATCTATGCATCTAAAGTGTTATGAATATCTTTTAGTAAGCCTGATGCGCCGAATCTGAATTGCGCTGGCGTCAAACTACTGCATTCTAGTTTTTGTTCAGCAAGTCGTAAGTAAGCACTCGCATCATTCACTGTTCTTACTCCACCCGCCGCTTTAAAGCCCACTTCTCGGCCTGATGAATTAATTGCATCAAGCATAATTTCAGTTGCTTCTAAAGTGGCATTAACAGACACTTTTCCGGTGCTAGTTTTAATAAAGTCTGCACCCGCTTCTATCACTAAGCTACTTGCTTTGCAAATAAGCTCAGGCGCTTTTAGCTCACCACTTTCTATGATTACTTTGAGACAAGCATCATACTCTGTGCATAACTGCTTGCTCTTATGAACATACAGTTTGGTATTCTCTAGCTCGCCCTGTATCACTTCTTTATATGGGATCACTAAATCAATTTCGTCAGCCCCGTCTAATAAAGCTTGTTTTGTTTCATTAAGCACCAAGTCTAATGACTGCTCGCCATCATAAAAGTTTGTCACTGTTGCAACTTTAACTGACTGCCAGTTTCTTTGTATCAGTTCTTTTTTTACTAAACCAACAAATTGTGAATAGACGCAAATGGCAGCTGGCAGACCAATCTCAGGGCGCACACTATCTAGCAATGCCAATATAGATTGCTCTGTATCGTTTTCATTTAGAGATGTGAGGTCCATTAGGAACAATGCTTGTGCTGCATCTTGTTGTATTGTCATGGTACTTTCCCGTGTATGTAAAGAGCGTTCATGTTAGTTAAGTGAATATATCTCCTCAATCCTAGGGCATTTGTCCGCTAAAGACTCTGCTCAAAATCAAATTTATCTGTTTAGCATATCTCATAACCAAACATAATAAGCTAAATTAAGTAGCTAAAACTTAGCTCAAGGGCCTGTAAATAAAGCCTTAAACCAAATCAACCCCCCTTCTATAACTTTTAGTTATATAGACTAGGTTTTAATTATTTTTTCCTGTTTCAAAGCCGCTATATTCTGCTGCTCTGTAATGTTCTGCACGATAAAAATAGCAGAATATGAATATAACTAAGGGGCAAATGGTGCAGTACTTACCTATCTTTACCAAACTTGATAACAAACCGGTGCTGGTTGTCGGCGGCGGTGATGTTGCACTTCGTAAAGCGCGTGCATTTTTAAAAGCACGTGCGGATGTAACGATTGTAGCCCCTGAGTTTTGCCAAGAGTTACTCGATGCCGAGCAAGATGGCGAAGTTACGCTAATTAAAGACTATTTTAATGAGTCTCACCTTGCAGGCAAAATGCTTGTTATTGCTGCTACTGATGTTGAGTCGGTTAATAACACCGTATTTGAATTAGCAAACCAGCATAATATTTTCGTCAACGTGGTAGACGACCAGCCTAAGTGCTCGTTTATTTTCCCGTCTATTGTAGACCGTGACCCTATTACCATTGCAATTTCAAGCGCAGGCACTGCGCCGGTTTTAGCACGACGTTTACGTGAGAAGTTAGAAACGCTTATTCCACAGCACATTGGCCCATTAGCAACCTTAGTAGGCAGCTTCAGAGATAAGGTAAAGGCACGCTTTAAGCATTTTGCCGATCGCCGCCAGTTTTGGGAAAGCGTGTTCGATTCAAGCGTGGTGAGTAAAGTACAGGTAGGCAATACCGAGGCTGCGACCGAACAGCTACACGAAATGCTCGACGCTAAAGCTGAGCCGGAAGGCGAAGTATATGTGATTGGTGCAGGTCCCGGTGATCCTGAGCTACTAACACTTAAAGCGTTACAGCTTATGCAACAAGCCGATGTTGTGGTGTATGACTACCTCGTTTCTGATGAGATTATGGATTTAGTACGCCGCGATGCAGATTTAATTTGTGTCGGTAAGCGCCTTAACTACCACAGTGTTAAGCAAGAAGACACCAATCAGATGTTGGTCGACCTTGCGAAACAAGGCAAAAAAGTTTGCCGAATTAAAGGTGGCGATCCGTTTATTTACGGCCGTGGTGGTGAAGAAGTACAAGTACTGAAAGCCCATGATGTACGTTATCAAATCGTACCGGGCATTACTGCCGCTGCCGGGTGTAGCGCTTATGCAGGTATTCCTTTGACACACAGAGATCATGCACAGGCAATCCAGTTTGTAACGGGTCACTGTAAAAAAGACGGCCAAGAATTAGATTGGCAAGGGCTTGCTAAGCCTAACCAAACGTTGGCAATTTATATGGGCGTGATCAAGTCACCGCATATTCAGGCTAAATTACTTGAACATGGCCGCAGTGCTAGCACCCCAGTTGCAATTGTTGAAAATGGTACCCGTAAGAATCAGCGCGTGGTTAGAACCGAATTAGGTCAATTGGCCGAACAAATTGAGGCACATGAGATTGTCTCACCAGCACTACTGATTATCGGAGAAGTAGCTGCTTTACATGAAGAGTTAGCTTGGTTTGGGCAAAGTGCACAGATCAGCAGTTTTGCTCAGCCACTGACCGATGTGGCGTAACGATTTTATTTTTTAATTTTTAAGTAGGACGACGACAATGGCTTTAACACACCTTCAGCAATTAGAAGCTGAAAGTATAAAGATTATTCGCGAAGTCGCAGCCGAGTTTGAAAACCCAGTGATGCTTTACTCTATCGGTAAAGACTCATCGGTGCTTCTACACTTAGCGCGTAAAGCATTCTTCCCAGCGAAAATTCCTTTCCCCCTATTACACGTAGACACAGATTGGAAATTCCGCGAGATGATCGAATTCCGTGACCGCTTAGCAAAAGAATATAACTTTGACTTAATCGTCCACAAAAACCCAGAAGGCATTGCTATGGGTGTAGGCCCGTTTACGCACGGTTCAGCAAAACACACTGACGTAATGAAAACACAAGGCTTGAAGCAAGCACTAGACAAATACGGCTTTGATGCTGCTTTTGGTGGTGCGCGCCGTGACGAAGAAAAGTCGCGAGCAAAAGAGCGTGTTTACTCATTCCGTGATAAGCACCACCGTTGGGATCCTAAAAACCAACGTCCAGAGCTTTGGAACACCTACAACGGTCAAGTTAATCCGGGCGAATCTATTCGTGTATTCCCTCTATCTAACTGGACTGAGCTAGACATTTGGCAATATATCTATCAAGAGAATATTGAAATCGTGCCATTGTACCTTTCTGAAAAGCGTCCTGTTGTTGAACGTGATGGCACATTAATCATGGTTGACGATGAGCGTATGCCATTAAACGAAGGCGAAGTGCCTGAAATGAAATCTGTGCGTTTCCGTACATTAGGCTGTTACCCGCTAACAGGTGCGGTTGAGTCAGAAGCAAACACACTGACTGGCATCATCGAAGAAATGTTGCTTTCTACCTCTTCTGAGCGTGAAGGCCGAGTAATTGACCATGATTCATCAGGCTCGATGGAGAAGAAAAAACGTGAGGGGTATTTCTAATGTCTACGGCAAATGAAGTAAGAGAATTAGGTATCGACGCTTATCTAGCGCGCCAACAAGACAAAAGCCTTTTGCGCATGATGACTTGTGGTAGCGTGGATGATGGTAAATCAACGCTTATCGGTCGTCTATTACACGACAGCCATCAAATTTATGAAGATCAACTTGCAGCACTTCACAAAGACAATGAAAAAGTGGGTAACGCAGGTGAAGAGCTAGACTTAGCGCTTCTGGTTGACGGTTTACAAGCTGAACGTGAGCAAGGTATTACCATTGATGTTGCGTACCGTTATTTCTCAACGGCGAAGCGTAAATTCATCATTGCTGACACACCAGGACACGAGCAATACACACGTAACATGGTAACAGGTGCGTCTACGAGTGACTTAGCTATCATCTTAGTTGATGCGCGCTACGGTGTGCAAATTCAAACTAAGCGTCACAGCTTTATCTGTGATTCATTAGGTATCAAGCAGTTCGTTGTTGCCATCAACAAGATGGACATCGTGGACTTTGACGAAGCCGTATTTGAAAAAATCAAAGCTGACTATTTGAAGTTTGCTGAGCAGTTAAACGTATCTGACATCAAGTTTGTGCCTATGTCGGCGCTTAAAGGCGACAACGTCGTAACGCGTTCTGAGCACACACCTTATTACACAGATAAGCCATTGCTTGAGTTACTTGAAGATTCTCCAGCAGCAGAGGCGAATACAGACTTTGAAGCGCGCTTCCCTGTTCAGTATGTTGTACGTCCAAACCTTGATTTCCGTGGCTTCCAAGGCACATTAACATCGGGCTCATTAACGGTTGGTCAAGCGGTTAAGGTATTACCATCTGGCAAGCAATCTAGCATCAAAGAGCTAGTGACCTTTGACGGTAACTTAGAGCAAGCGCAAACAGGCCAAGCATTCACAATTACATTAAACGATGAAGTTGATGTAAGCCGTGGTGATGTGATCGTACCTGCTGACTCAACAGCTGCTGTAACAAACCAAGTGCAAGCAAAGCTTGTGTGGATGCACGAAGAGCCGTTAGTGCTAGGTAAGAGTTATAACTTCAAGTTAGGTAGCAAAAACACCGCTGCTATCGTGAAGAAAATTGACCATACCATTGATGTAAACACCTTAGAGCAAGGTCAAGCTGACAGCCTACAGTTAAACGAAATTGCGATTGTGACACTAGAGCTGACTGAAAGCATTGTGGCTGATGTATATCGCAACAACCACGAAACTGGCGCATTCATTCTGATCGACCGTTTATCAAACCTGACGATTGGTGCAGGCATGATTGAAGCATTACTTTCAGAACAAGTAACGCAACACTCAGAGTTTAGCGACTTTGAAGTTGAGTTTAATACCCTAGTTCGCAAGCACTTCCCGCACTGGCAAGCGCTTGACATTACTAAGCTTAAATAAGCTGTTTATTACCTTATGAAATTCGTAATGCACGTAGGCGGCAAGCAAATGAGACCAATGAGCATAGTTATTCTATGTGATTTGGCGAATACGCGAAGCCAACAACCGTGCATTGTGAAGGACAACGGGTAATTGCCTGTTATGTGGAATTTTAAATAATGTACGAACAGATCATATTAACAGGCATTATGCTGGCATTGGTGGGCTGCCTCTTTGGCACTCGCCTAAATCCAGCTTGGTTATTTGTCGGTGCCATTGGCACCGGCTATTTAACTGGTCTCATTGAGTTAGAAGAGATGTTAGCCAACTATGCTAACCCGTCTCTTATCACCCTTATTCTGTTGATCTTGGTGTCGATTGCCATCGAGAAAACAACCCTAGTGCAAGGTCTTGCTCAATCGTTAGCAAAAGGCAGCCTTTCTAAATCGGTGATGAAGCTTGGCTTATCTACTGCGTTTTTATCGTCTTTTACTAATAATACCGCAGTGGTGGCGTCGTTAATTTCAGCGATAAAAGACAGCCCAACCCACTCGCCTTCCAAATTATTATTACCGCTGTCTTATACCGCCATTTTAGGGGGTACCTTAACCCTTATCGGCACCTCTACAAATTTAATCGTCAATGGTTTTGCTGTTGAAGCGGGCATGCAACCATTGGGCTTTTTTGATTTTACTTTAGTGGGCTTAGGCGCACTCAGTGTCGGCCTGATCACCATTATCGTGCTACTAAAGTATTTACCTGATCACGGTAAACAAGACCAAGAAGTGGTGCCTTTTTATCTTGAAGGCAAAGTCGAAGCTGGCTCTAAACTAATTGGCCGCACCGTAGAAGAAAACGGCCTACGAGATCTAAAAGATTTATTCTTAGCTGAAATCATTCATGGTGACCGCCGTATTTGTGCCGTGACGCCTCAGCAAGTTATTCAACAAGGCGACATCTTATTGTTTGTTGGCGACATCAAATCAGTACCTTTATTACAACGTTTTGATGGTTTGAAAATCGTCCATGACAAGCATGAAAAAGACGTTGAGCATTTAGTCGAGGTGGTGATCAGCCAGTCATCTCGCTTTGTCGGTAAAACTGTCAAAGAGGTGCGTTTCCGTGAACAAGTTCACGCAGCCGTTATTGCTATCCGCCGTGGTCATGACCGATTACAAGGGGGTTTAGGGCAAGTGCGCTTACAGGCGGGTGACTCTCTTATTTTGGCACCGGGCTCAGAGTTCTATCAGTTACCTAACTTAAAGCGTGAGTTCGTGTATATCTCGGGCCTTGATTTACAGACCCATCTGAAGTCGAAAAAGTCTAATTTAGTGTTAGCGGGTTTTGTGGCCGTTATCGGGTTAAGCATTTTTGATGTGGTACCACTGGTTAAAGGGTTACTGGTATTCTTAATCGCGCTATTTGCAATGGGCGCTATTAAGGTTAGTGAATTGAAGCGCCGTTTTCCCATCGAGCTACTTGCTATTGTTGGAAGCGCCATTGGCTTAGCTAAATTAATGATAGATACCGGACTGGCATCACAAATTTCAAATGCACTTTTTTATTTGCTCGGTGACTTCGGTCCATATGGCGCTTTTATCGCTATTTTTGTGATGACCGTGATTTTCACGGAACTCATTACCAATAACGCAGCGGCAGCGCTTTCTTTCCCAGTGGCCTTTGCACTCGCCATTGGTTTTGATGTGAGCCCATTACCTTTTGTGATGGCAGTGGCATTTGGCGCATCGGCGAGTTTTATTTCACCATTTGGCTATCAAACCAACCTCATGGTGTACAGTGCAGGTAACTACCGTATTAAAGACTATGTTACGGTCGGCTTACCGCTTTCAATTATTTATTCAATCACGGTGTTGACCTTAATACCGCTGGTTTTCCCTTTTTAAATAGGTGATGCAATGGATGAAAATATCGTTTGGCATAACTATGCCGTAAACAAGTCACAACGCAGCGAGCAAAAAGGTCACAAACCAGTGATTTTATGGTTCACCGGTTTTTCAGGCTCAGGTAAAAGTACCGTTGCAGGCGCACTAGAAAGTGCCCTTCACCAGCAGGGCGTGCACACTTACCTGCTTGATGGCGACAACGTGCGCCATGGTTTGTGCAAAGACTTAGGCTTCAGCGATGAAGACCGCGTCGAAAATATTCGCCGTGTTGGTGAGCTAAGCAAACTTATGCTAGACGCTGGGCTTGTGGTACTCACCGCGTTCATCTCGCCATTCCAAGCTGAGCGAGACATGGTACGTAACCTTGTCGGTGACGGTGAATTCATCGAAGTCTTTTTAGACACGCCGTTAGATGTTTGTGAGCAACGCGACCCGAAAGGCTTATACAAGAAAGCCCGCGCAGGTGAAATTAAACACTTCACTGGCATAGACTCAGACTACCAAGTGCCTGTTAATCCTGAGATCCGCATCGATACCAGCGCGAATAGCCTTGAACAATCAGTACAACAACTGGTAGCGTATCTGAAAGACAAGCAAGTAATTGGATAAGTAATGAATCAAACGGATCTGTTAGAAGAAATTTTACAACTGAGCGTTGAAGCAGGCGATGCGATTATGGGCATCTATGCGAAAGACTTTAACGTTGAGTACAAAGAAGATGAAAGTCCAGTGACCGATGCAGATCTGGTTGCACACAAAGTCATTGCAGCTGGCTTGCAACAACTTACCCCTGACATTCCGGTATTAAGTGAAGAAAGTGCTGGTATTGATTGGGCAATACGTCAAACTTGGAACCAATATTGGCTAGTCGACCCAATTGATGGAACCAAAGAGTTCATTAAAAAGAATGGCGAATTCACCGTTAATATCGCGCTTATCAAAGCTGGTAAACCTATTTTAGGCGTGGTACACGCACCTGCTTTAAATGTCAGTTACCTTGCTGCAGAAGCCGTGGGAGCATTCAAGCAATGCGACGAAGCACGTATAGAACTCAAAGTCACTAAGAAAGCTAATACTGGTCTAATCAAAGTGGTGGGCTCTCGCTCACATCCATCGCCTGATTTAGCCGCTTATCTTGAGCAATTTGATGATGTCGAAATGGTACCGAAAGGCAGCTCTTTAAAGCTTTGCTTAGTTGCAGAAGGTGAAGCAGATGTTTACCCGCGTTTAGGTCCTACGTCTGAATGGGATACAGGTGCAGGTCATGCTGTGGCTGAAATTGCAGGCGCGACCATTACCCAAGTTGATGGTTCAGCACTGACTTACAATCAAAAAGAAAGTTACCTTAACCCTTACTTTATCGTATCGAGATTAGAGGCTTAAACGTACTTGCAGGACTTATAGAACGAGTTACTTGTACAAGTAACTTGGACAAACTAAATAGAAAAGCGAAGCACCTATAACAAGGCTTCGCTTTTTTATTTCGTACTTATCCCACTTTATCTAATGTTTGATTAAAGCAAAGTATACTTGCATCGTGCGATGTTAATGGTCGGCTCATAAAATACCCTTGAGTTTGCTGACAGTGTAATTGCGTTAGCACATCAAGCTGTTGCGCCTTTTCTATTCCTTCAGCCGTCACCACCAAATTGAAGCTTTTAGCTATGGCGCAGACCGCCTCAATCAACTGTTTAGGCTTGTCATCTGACTCTATGCCTTCAATAAAGGCTCTATCGATTTTTAAACCATCAACAGGTAAGTGGTTCAACCTTGCTAAACTTGAGTAGCCTGTTCCAAAATCATCAATATAAATACCAAACCCTTGCTCATGGAGTACTTCAAGCGGCTCAACTAAATTATCCTCTGTGGCCATCATGGCTGATTCTGTTAGCTCGATTTTAAATTGTCTTGGCTCTAACTTATTATGATCAAACTGTTGGGTTAACCACCCCATAAATTGCGGGCTTTGCAATTGCAATGGCGATACATTCACACTCATAAAAATACCCAACTGATGATGCTGCTGCATAAACTCAATGGCTTTTGAAAACACCCACTGGCCTAACATAGTAATTTTGGCACACTCTTCTGCAATGGGAATAAACTCGGCTGGACTGACAAAGCCTAAACTCGGACTATGCCATCTAAGTAATGCTTCAAAGCCTTTTAAAACCTTGCCATGATCACAAAAAATAGGCTGAAAATTTAAAGTGAGTTCATTATCTAGTTCTATACGTTGTAACGCCTGTTCGATGTCGATTTTCCGTGCTGCTTGGCAAGCAATATCACGCGTATAAATATGAAAGGCATTTTTACCTCGTCGCTTTGCTTCGTACATAGCTATATCGGCATCATGTAGTAACTTTTCTGCTTCAACATTCATACATGGTGTCGTAAATGTCCTTACGCCGATACTGCCACTGACACTATGAGTATGCTTTTTATACGTAAAAGGCCGCCTGATCTCACAAAGCATGTCTTCAAGAATACCTTCCAGTGGCAACTTTAATTTTTGCAGATTAATTAATACCGCAAACTCATCTCCACCGAGTCTGGCAATATCTGCAAAGCTACCTAATAGCAGCTGCATACGACCGGCAAACTCAACCAATAACTTATCCCCCGCCAAATGACCTAAGGTGTCGTTAATCAGTTTAAATCTATCTAAATCAATGTAGAGCAAAATGAAGGTTTGTCCTTGCTCAACCCGAGCATCATCAACCAACTTTAAGAATGCCTGTCGGTTTAATAAGTCTGTCAGGCTATCATGTCTCGCTTTGTACTTGAGCTGCTCATTGAATAGCTTGTCTTGTGTGATATCAGTAATACGGCCTTCGTATAAGGTAGCATCTGGGTGATGCAGCCAGCGGCCACTTTGTCTGAGCCAGATCGTGCCACTTTGCTCACTTTTTGCCAGCCAATCTAACTCTGCATGTTGCTGCTGGTGTACAACGATTTCTAGCCAGTGCTGTTTTAATTCATCATCAAGCATATACTCACTCAGCGGTTTCTTAGTTAAGTCACTTTCACTATTACTAAGCAACTGTTTAAATGCTGGGTTCGCTTCAATAACCTGCCCTTTGCGATTTAATACAAATAGCCCTTCACTGCTGTTTACAAATAAGCTCTTATATTTTCGCTCGGCGACAACTTGCTGCTGCAGCGCCAACAGGCGCTTATCGGACTCTCGCAATACTTGCTGATTTGCCTTATCTAAACTGGCAGTTCGCTCAATCACTAGATTATTAATGGTCTGATTTCGATTTGATAATGCACGTAGTTGAAGCCACACCAAGATGCCACATAAACTCGCGACAATCACAAAGCCTATGATGATCACTTGTCGACTTGCTAAAAAACTAGGGCTTAGCTGTTTTTTGGTATAAAGCTCGAGCTTTAATGTATGACCATAAAAATCGACTTTTCTTGATACCATTGGGGTTAGGCTTGCCAGTTTATAATCATCCTGCCAATCACTATTAAAAGTGACTCCCCGATCAGTGAGTATCCTAATATGCTGTTGGGTGTTTTGGTACACCTGAGTAAACAGGCCCTCTAATAGCATAGACAACTCAAAGCTTAAGCCTATCGCTGTTTGGAGTCCGTATTCATCGGGACGAGGCAACAATAAGCTCCACTTGTTACCATCTTGCCAGCTCAACGCACTCAGAGTTTGCTGTGTAAAGAACCTCTGACCCAATTCAGTCGAAATACTTTCACCCAAAGTATGTCCATATTCAGCAACCGGCGCTGCATTCACTATGGTTAAAAAAGTTTGAGACTGCATTTCTAACTTAGGTGCATGCACTCTAAAATCAAATGAGCCATGTGCTTGATATAGTTGCTCAACCTGTTCTATCTGAGCATGTGAAATTAAGTGATATACTTCCAAGCTGATAGGCAGCTCACTATTAGATAACTGAGAATGAGCCACTTGATGAAACAACGATTGAGTTGATGCTGCCGGTAGAAATGCTTCAATGGCATAAAGTAAGTGTCCTAGCTGATCAAGTTTAGAATTGAGCTGGTATTCATATTGAGCGAGCTGAAGGTCTGCTCTTTGTTTATCTTGATTTTGATAATATACATTCAGCATCACACCGGCATAAGTGATAACACCGATAAAAACCACACAAAAAATAGCACTAAACTGCACTGGAGAACGAAGGAAAGAAATTAGTCTGGTCACTATAGACATTGTATAAAAAAGCGCTGTATCCTATATATAACCGATAATAATTCTTATTTTCAATGAATAAAAGCTTTCTTTTAATTTTATCCCTGTTTATGGGACAAATAACTGTTGCGTACGCCCAATCACCTCAAATTAATATTTATTCGTTCAGAAAGTATGAACTGATTAAACCGGTACTTGAACGCTTCGAAGCTAATTCAGGCATTAAAGTTAATCTAGTAAACGGGAAATCACATCATTTATTAACCCGATTACAACAAGACGGAGCTCAATCTCAGGCAGACGTCATATTAAGTTCTGACCTAGCGCAGCTTCATAGCCACAAGTCTTTACTGCAAAAAATAACCAATCAAAGTGCTTGGCAAAATGTTTCTAGCTATTTATTTGATGAAGATGGTTATTGGGTCAGTATTTCTATGCGCACACGTGCTCTATTCAGCTTACAAAATAACAATAATGTGAAGGTTCCGAGATACTTTTCTCAGCTTTCAGCTCCTCAGTACCAAGGCCAATTCTGTATTCGCGATTGGCAACATAGCTATAATGCCATTTTAAGTGCTGCATTGCTGACAACCGGAAATACCAAAGACAGTGACTGGCTCAAACTTGGTAACAAGCTCTTAGCAAAACGACCATCAGGTGGTGATAGAGATCAACTGCGTGCACTTGCACAAAATCGTTGCTCATTAGCATTCGCAAATCACTATTATTGGCACATGATGAAGCGTACTGATAACAAGCGCGACCAAATGCTTGCGCAAAAGCTACAGATACACTTTTTGAAAACAGAAGACGGTTTAACACCAGTATCTACTACAACAGCTGCCATCGCAAAATACTCACCAAATAAAGGCAATGCGGAACGGTTTATTGCTTTCTTGCTAACCGAAGAAGCACAAAGAATATATGCCAAAAGTTTGCATGAATTCCCAGTGCTCAAAGATATGATGACGAGCCATGTGCCCTTTAAGCCCAATTTAAAAGCGGTCAAACAAGGGCTAGAATTATTACCTCAAGCTAGTCAGTTATTAGCGCGTTAATCAGCAAAAATAGCTTGTAGATCACAATTAAAAATACTAAACGAATAACCTCTGTGTCCCATAACCTCATAGGTCACAGCTGGCTTATCACCTTGTAGAGTTCTAACTTTATGCTTTTTGACTTGATAAGCTTGTTGTTGATAAGTGCCATCGTCGAAATGACGTCGCAAAGTTAAAAAGGGTTCATTGAACTCCCATTTTAACTTTAGATCAGTGGTGTCCACGGGGCTATTCATCACAGCCCAATGACCATTACTCTTGATATGTATTTGAAAATCTTCATCGCCACAATTATGTGCAAATAATAACTCTGGTAATTCACGTTCAGAGCGGCTACTAGGAAAGTACAAACCTAAATTGCCTCGTGTGTAAAAGTGCCCTGTTTGGCTAAACACTTTACTGTCAAAGCTTTCATAACCAAGTTTTCGAACAATACTTTCAATCCCCTGAATGTAAGTTTGGTCTACATCCCCAGGGAAATATAGTAAATGCGGCGTTGCATATTTATCAGGGGTAGGCAGCTCAGTAAATTCAAAATTGACCTGGCTCTGCTCTAATTGCTTTTTTAATTCAAAGCGCTGTATATCAGATAAGCCCTCATGATACACATGAACAAGCGGTTGCTGGCATGCTGAAAGACATAACAAACTAAGGGTTACTAGAAAGATATTTTTGTAATTCAATTGAATAGCTCCGTGCCTTTTTCCAAAAGACTACTGGAGATCCTTCAATATTGTCAACTTAATGCACCTTACCTAACCAAGTTTGCACTGCAGTGCGGCAATAAAGCACCTCTTTAAACAATTTGTGTTGTTGATGTTCAAGGCCCTTTTCATGACTAGGTAATCCTGCCAACACTTTATTGTGATGAGCATTAAATCGTGCCACCAAGCTTAAGCCGGTTTGACGAACGAGCGCTTTAGATTTCATCAAATGCTCTCTGACATCATCTGCGGTCATTAGCCCGTTAGCATCTAGGTTCATTAATTCACGTCTTAGCTGACTTCTTACGCCCATGCTCACCCTACTCCTAACTGTTTAAAAGCGATGCGCAAGTTACCTGTTATTTACTGCAGAAAAATGACAAGCGCAATAAAACTTAAGACCGAATGGCTTGCGAAAAAATTTCGTCATTCGAACCAGCGAAGCGTTATACCAATCTTCTTAATTAAGTGATCTATTTTGAGGCAAGGAAAGCTTGTCGATAACGAGGCAAGAATTTTGCTGTTTAGTTGTTCTAAATGAGAGATTTTTAACGAGGTTAGCAGCAGCTTTAGTCCCTCAAAATGATTAAGTATTATTGAGGATTGGTATTATACTGTCGCAAAGACGATTTTTAAGGTTAGCAATATGTCTGAATACGAACCTGAATACATTGAAATTGAACTAGAAGAAGAACCTATAGAGCTATGTAACCTACTAAAAGTGCTAGATTTAGCCGAAACTGGCGGGCAAGCAAAACAGTTGATCGCCGATGGTTATGTAGGCGTTAACATGGAACTATGCACAGTTAAGCGAAAAAAAATGTACTCAGGTGACAGCCTACACTTTAATGGTGAAGATTTTTTACTGACCTTGGCTGAGGGTGTTACACCTGCAGTAAAGACAGAGCCTACACCGCCAATAGAAGAAGCCCCCACTAAACGCAAACGTAGTCGTAGCCGTAAGAACAAAAAAGACAGCAATACAGGTCGCCGCCCTATCTCTTTTGGTTAACCAACTCTCAATAAGCAGGTAAGTTAAGATGGCCATTTGGTATCACCCAATCACACTTGAGCTATGCCAAAAGCTGGATGCGGGTTTACATGGCAAAGGCTCCCTAATGAAAACCTTAGGGATCGAAATTTCTGAAATTGGTGATGACTACCTAGTTGCCACCATGCCTGCAACAGCCGGTCATCATAACCCAATCGGTATGGTGCATGGCGGTGCAAATGTGGCCCTTGCAGAAACGGTAGCCAGTTACGCCGCCAATTTTGCCGTCGATTTTGAACAATTTTATTGTGTCGGCCAAGAGATCAACGCCAATCACCTCAAGGCGTCGCGTAACGGTACCTTAACGGCTATAGCGACCCCCCTGCATTTGGGTAAACGTACCTCAGTATGGGAAGTTAAAATCACCAATGCAAAAGGCGAATTGTGCTGTATTTCGCGTATGACAGCGGCAGTTATTGAGCGCGCCAACAAGCTGCCTATTTAACCTGAGCTCTGGATAATAAATCTATCTTCAGCGGCTACTTTCAACGTTAACTGCGTTGAATTTACTTGCAATAGGCCAGCTATTGACGCGTAAATTCGCCTTGCCTATATGGATGTAGGTACCTTGGCGATAGCAGGACGCGTGAGCGGTGTTATCGCTAAAAGTCTCCGGCTGCAGACTTGAAAAAGAACTTATAAATTCAATATCAATACGTTAGTAAATCTCTTAACCAAAGCTCAGGTTATTTAAAGCGTCACAAAGCCAGCGCAACTACACATGACCTGTTTAATATTCTTTATTTGATTTAGCACAATAATAGATAGAGTAGCTTATCGCGCACTGCATTTTTACAAGTTAGGCTCTAATTATCTCCTTAGTGGAATATGTATTTGGAGCCCAGTTGTGACCGCTAAAGAACAAATAAAACTGCTAAAAGTCTTCATCGTGATTGGTTTAATCCTCATCGTGACAGGCCACTTTATTATCAGTAAAGAATGGCTCGCGCATATGGGCCCACTAGGCTTCATTATAGGCGCAGCTTGCATTGCAATTGGCTTAATTTGCTCATTACCGACTAAGATTTATCTGACGATATTGCTAATGAAAAATGAAGAGCACTAATCGCTGACAGCATGCCTAACTGCTTGTTAAACTCACAGCACATTAAGTTAAGAGCATGATGTTTTGGATAAAATAGAAACCTTAGTGATTGGTGCTGGCGTCGTCGGATTAGCAATCGGTGCCGAACTCAGTCAATCACAAAATGTCTTAGTGATTGAACAAAATGCACATTTTGGTGAACACACTTCAAGCCGTAATAGCGAAGTCATCCACGCTGGTATTTATTACCCCACCGAAAGTTTAAAAGCGTCGCTCTGTGTGCAAGGTAAAGTACACCTTTATAAACACTGCCAAGCATTTCATGTGCCCGTCAAACCTATAGGTAAAGTATTAATTGCACAAAACCATGATGAAGCAGAGAAGCTCGAAGCCATACGCCTACAAGCACTTAACAATGGCGTTGACGATTTAGTCTGGCTTTCTAAACAAGCACAGCACCACTATGCGCCAGACCTTCACTTCAGCGAAGCACTCTACTCGCCTTCTACAGGCATTATTGATAGTCATCAGTTGATGAACTCTTTCATCACACAGATTGAGCAAAATCAGAGTCTATATGTTGCAAACACACGCTTTGTGAAAGCCGTACCTGATGAAACTGGGTTTGTGGTCTCTTTGTACTGTGATGGCGAAGAAATGCAGTTGCATTGTAAGAGCCTTATCAATACCGCAGGGCTATTTGCACAAGATGTTGCGCGGCACATTGAAGGAGTCAATCACACTTTAATTCCTGAGCTGCATTACTGCCGCGGCCAATACTTTACCTATCAAGGCAAACACCCATTCAAGCACCTTATTTATCCCATACCTGAACAACATGGCCTAGGGATCCACGCGACCCTAGATATGGCTAATCAACTCAAGTTTGGCCCTGATACCAAATTTATTGATAACCTGAATTATCAAACTGACGTAACACAAAAAGCCAAATTTGTATCGGCGATAAAACGCTACTGGCCCGACTTGGACGAAACCAAGCTACATTGTGATTATGCGGGTATTCGCCCTAAGCTCACTTTAAGCGGTCAACAAGATTTCGTCATTCAAACTGAGCTGCAACATGGTATAACGGGTCTAGTGAATTTATTTGGTATTGAGTCCCCCGGACTCACAGCCAGCATGGCCATTGCAAAACATGTCAAAAACGCGCTGCAAGCATAGAATTGAAATAAAAAACTTAATATTCATAAACATTCCTAAATATTCATGTTGGTATTTATGGATGAATTACCAAGAATAATGCGTCAATTACCACAACAACAGGAATCGGTTATGACACTCGGACAATATATCAAACAGCTGCGTACAGATATGGAATTAAGCCAACCGCAGTTTGCTGAACGTATGCAGGTAGAGCAAAGTTATTTATCAAAACTTGAGAATGATAAATCTACTCCCTCTAATGAGGTTTTTAGGCAATTGCTCAGTGCGCTATCAATGGATGTCGATGCATTTATGTCGGGTTTAAAAGACAAAGGCAATATGGCGTCGCTAAGACATATCCCCGATCTAGATAGTTGGTACACTTCACAGCAAGTCACTTCTGAACGAAAGCAGCGTACATTGCTTTATAGCGCCATGCTATTAATTGCGTTTGGCGTAGCAAGCTTTTATGTCGGTTTCCAAAAGCTGCTACTATCAGAAACTCAATATGAGTATCGCTCTAATGGCATCATTTTAGCGGGAGAGCCAGAAGATATCTTTCGCGTATGGGCTGAGTTCGAAGACACTCCAGAGGCTCGAATACAGAAAAATCTTGAAATGTTAAAACGAAAAAAAATCAGTACTCAACTAACATTTGAATATCAAGGTAAATATCTCGTCCTTGATACCCAATCAGGTAAAAGAAAATACTATTTGCAAGGCAAGCAAGCTAAAACCAGAATTGGAAATGTTATGCTGCAATTTATTGGTTTATTTAGTGCTGTGATGGGATTGGTTTTGCTATTTATAGAGCCCAAACTATCACGTCAAAAAGTATAACTTTTTAAAACGCTCCTATGCTTTAAATTGCACTCACCACCGCAATTTGGGATAGTAAAGAAAAACACTATCAAAGAGTATGAGCGTTTCTTCACACCTGTTATTTTTTTTCTCATCACTGGGGGCATTCAATGGCCTGCTGTTAGCCCTGTTTCTACTTTTAAAGAAAGATAAGCAAGATACCGATAATTGGTTAGCTATATTGCTGACTTTGTTGAGTGTCAGAATTGGTAAGTCGGTGGCGTTTTATTTCACGCCTACGTTAGATAAGAGCATTTTACAGCTGGGGTTGACTGCTTGCCTGCTAATTGGCCCTTGTATCCTTGCTTATGTTGCACAATCGACCCTCAATAGCTTAACTATGAAACGGCTCACAATCACACTGAATTGCTTTATTATTGCAACAGTGATCATTGGCATACTCTTCCCTTATCAAGATTATTTAGAACTATGGCAATATTGGATCTACCGCGGTTCGAGTTATTTATGGTTGATTAGTTTGGTCATAGCTTCTGTTATGTACACTCGAAGAAATACCGAAAAATTAGCGCTGTCAAAGCAATTATTAACACAGCAGCCTTTTGTCGTCTTAGCGGGTAGCTGGCTAATTTGGACGGTCTATTTCACAGCCTCTTATACTTCTTATATTATGGGAGCATTAAGCTTTTCACTGGTGTTATATCTTACCCTGCTATTGGCACTTAAATCTAAATGGCAGGAGAAGGCCTCGACCACGCAAAGCAAATATCAAAATAATAAACTCAGCACAGAACAAACTACCCGCTTCTCAAACTTACTGAATAATTTAATTGCGACTGAGATGGTTTATTTAGACCCGCAACTAACTCTGCCGCGACTTGCAAAGCGCATGAGCGTAACTCACACACAGCTCTCTCAATTACTCAACGATCACTACCAAATGAACTTTAAGCAGTTCATTAATACACAACGCATAACCAAAGCAAAAGAAAGCTTGAAAGCTTATCCTGATATGCCTGTAGAAGAAGTGGCAGAGCGATGTGGGTTCAGCGCGTCATCTACGTTTTATAGTACCTTCAAGCAACAAACAGGTATGACCCCAAACCAATATCGAACTACTGAAATATAAGGTTGGACTCTTAGAATATAACCTAGCTTATTGTTATATATGCATATAATTTAACTTTGTGCAGACATTACTTATGGAGCACAAAGATGAAATGGCTGTATCTAATTTTAATCACCACCTTTTTAAGCCCAACTATTGGTTGGGCTAATAATCGCCTAGCAGACAACTCAGCGGTTAAACAGGTTATTCAAAACTATCTTGACGGTACAAGTAACGCGGATCCAACATTAATAAAGTCGGCTTTTCACCCGCAGGCACAGCTATTACTTAACCACAGTAAAAAACCTTTTTGGCAAGTATCAGCGTCTGAATACGCGAGTTGGTTTAGTAATAAATCAAAGTCTAGAACTGGTCATTTATTATCGCTCAAAGCAGACGGTAATACAGCGGTCGCTAGAGCCAAAATCACCACTGACAAGCCAGTAAAACAGTATATTGATCAGTTCTTATTAAAACGATTTGATGACAAATGGCTAATCGTCAGTAAAACAGCTAGCCAAATTGAAACTGAGACAAACAAAAAGCAGCTTAAGCTTGCAGCAGGTAAACGCGTGCTATTTATTGCCTCGAGTGCCGATTTTCATGGTAATTCAAAACTAGCGACGGGTACTAGCTTTTCAGAACTCGTTCATGCCTACGATGTATTTATTAAGGCTGGCTATCAAGTTGATTTTGTAACCCCTAAAGGCGGTCAATTACCACTTGCGTACATCAATACTTCAGATCCTATGCATCGCAAATATATCTACGACCGAGACTTTATGTATGCGCTTGCTAATACTGCAAAACCAGAGCAAATCGATGCCAGTCAGTATTTAGCCGTACATTATGTCGGTGGTGGTAATGCCATGTATCAAGTCGCAGAAAATAAAGCGCTTCAAGAAATTTCAATGCTGGTATACGAACAAAACCAAGGTATAGTCTCATCGGTGTGTCATGGCACTGCGGGCATTGTGAATTTAAAACTGAGTAACGGTGAGTATTTAGTGTCAGGTAAAACCATCAGCGGTTACCCTATTGCTTTTGAAAGAACAGATGCCGCTTACTACCAAGAGTTTCCTTTTGAAATAGAAACACTCATAAAGCAAAGAGGTGGCGTATTTAAATATGGTGAACGTAATCAATCTTATGTTGAAGTTGATGGAAGAATAATAACTGGTACTAACTTTCAGTCATCAAAGGCTGTTGCAGAGGCGATGGTGAATGCATTGAATAAGATGTAGACCTAATACAAGTGCCATAATTATGGCACTTGTTTTTAAAAGAAAAGCTAATTAGTTCCATGCACCTGAACGTGAATACATATATTCTGCATCAGCACACCAATTCACATCAGCCCATGTGTAATCTTTATAATAGATCTTATCTACACATGCTGTCATATAACCTTCTTCTATTTTGTATACATCTACCACACATGTCGTGCCCGTACACTTACTCGCACTTGAACGGTCATAAATACCGCTGAACGTCCAATCTACACGAGAAACTTCTTTTGTCGTATTTACTTTGAACGCAACTTTTGGGTCAAAACTAGGATTTGACTCAGCACCCCAGCAACGGTTTTGCGTATAGTTATCGTACTTCATTGTATCTACATAGCATGATACAGAGTTAGCGTAAGAGTTAACTGAGAACAGGCCTGCAACAAGCGCCATCAAAGCGATTAGTTTTTTCATTTTAATTGTCCTTATTAATATTTTAATTTCGCCCAATAATGAGCAGGGAATAACCTATCATCAAGAAAAACAAAAATAAACATTTTACTTACATTAATTAAACACCGAATAAACCTTACTCTTTCTCGGTGTTTATCTATCAAATTTAAAGCTAAACTCTGTAAACTAATTACATTGAGAGAAGATATCATGATCGAACAAGGCCAAGCTCTACCAAATGCTGTGTTAACCGAACTGACTGCTGATGGCATGCAAAACCACCAAGTGACTGAATTATTTGCAGATAAAAAAGTTGTGTTATTTGCAGTTCCTGGCGCTTTCACACCAACTTGCTCTGCCGCCCACCTACCTGGTTATGTGGTACTTGCAGATCAAATCAAAGCAAAGGGCGTTGATATTATTGCTTGTGTGTCTGTAAACGATGCATTTGTAATGAAAGCTTGGGGTGAAGCACACAATGCGAGCGAGTTAATGATGTTAGGTGATGGCGATGCGGCATTCACTAAAGCCATTGGTCTAGATAAAGAAACAGGCAGCTTTGGCGGTGTGCGCTCACAGCGTTATGCCATGATCATTGACAATGGCGTTGTGACTGAGCTTGCAGTAGAAGCGGCAGGTGAATTTGAAGTATCAAAAGCGGAATCTATTTTAGAAAAGCTGTAATACATCTTGAGTAGAAAAAATGAGTAATAAAAATGGGCACGTATTCACGCGCCCATTTTTATTTGATTAACCAGAGCTTCGGTTAATTAGCCGGTTAATATCTAAAAATTAATCGAGAAATCATCCGCATCTAGGTGGGCTGGAAAGCTTTTTCTAAATTGCTCAAGCTTTTCTTTGTTAAGTTCTGTGATCACAACCCCAAGCTTGTTATCTTCACCCTGAGCCAAAGCTTCACCAACAAAATCATAGGCAGCCGTTCCGCCATTATGCGCAACGCCATTGCCATCATCACCTACACGGTTACTGGCTAACACATAACATTGGTTTTCAATGGCGCGAGCTTGTAACAAGGTATCCCAAATACGGCGTCTCGCCGCAGGCCAGTTAGCGACATTAACCATCACATCATAGTCGTTACGGTTACGCTGAAACACCGGGAAGCGTAAGTCATAACAAATCTGCGGTAACAATCTAAAACCATTAATTGTAAAGACTTTACGGCTATCACCAGCACGTACATAGTCACCTTCTTTGCCTAGGCAAAATAAATGGCGCTTATCATAAAACTCAAAGCTGCCATCAGGCCTGCACCAATAAAAGCGATTGGCTTTCTTGCCTTGTTGCTCAACCAGTACAGAGCCAGCAACCACCGCATTGTGTGCAGTGGCTTGCGTTTGCATCCAGTTAAAAACAGGCCCTTGCTCAGCTTCTGCAGAAGCTAAGTTAATCGCAAACCCTGTGGCAAAGGTTTCAGGTAAAAGAATTAAATCAACCGGCTCAATGTGCTGCAATTGCATCGTTAGGTTGTCTAGATTTTGCTGCGGCTGTAACCAAACAATATCGCTTTGCACTAAGGCAACTTTTAAGGTTTCTGAGTTTATAGCTGACATAATTTCTCCGCAGCTGCAATCAATGTTGAGTCTTCTTTGGCAAAACACAAACGGATCACTTTGTCATTCGGTGCTTGGTTATAAAATACACTTAATGGGATCGCAGCAACGCCCACTTCTTTGACAAGGTATTCGCAAAAGGCCACATCGTCTAATTCAGAAATATCACTGTAATCTAACAATAAGAAATAAGTGCCTTCGCTTGACAAAATTTTGAAGCGACTCGGTGTAAGCGCTTCGATTAACAGGTCGCGCTTTTGCTGATAAAACGCGCTTAACTCGTCAATGTGCTCAGGCTGCTCGGCCATCGCATCGGCGATAGCCAACTGTGCTGGCGTGAAACTCGAGAAGTTTACATACTGATGGATTTTGCGAAATTCCGTCATCAATGCCGCTGATGCCACGCAATAACCCATTTTCCAACCTGTGCAATGGAATGTTTTACCAAAACTCGACACCACAAAACTGCGGGCAAATAAGCTTTCGTCACGCAAAGCACTTAGATGCGTTTGCCCATCAAAGCAAATATGCTCGTAGACTTCATCGCTGATCAGATATAAGTCATGCTGCTCAAGTAAATGTTTTAACGCCTCGATGTCAGCTTGCTTTAACGTCTTAGTGCTTGGGTTATGTGGGGTGTTGATAATAATGGCTTTGGTTTTATCTGTAATTACCTCAGCCACTTGCTGCCAATCAATTTTATAATCTGGCGCAGTTAGCGCGATATGCACGGTTTTGCCGCCCGCTAACTCAATCGCTGGCTTATAAGAGTCGTAAGCAGGGTCAAATACAACCACTTCATCTTCAGGACTAACTAATGCCTGAATAGCCACATATAAGGCTTCGGTTGCACCCGATGTCACCGTAACAGAGTGCTCTGCATTCACCGTCAGGCCATACTTGCGCTCAACCAATTGCGCGATTTGCTGTTGTAAAGCAGGTACACCACTCGATGGCGCATATTGGTTAAAACCACTTTGACTGTAATATGCCAGTCGCTCTTTTAACAGCGTCGGTGCGTCAAATTCAGGAAAACCCTGAGATAAATTCAGTGCTTGATACTGATTAGCCAAACCAGTCATTTGCGAGAATATGCTCACGCCTAAATTAGGTAATTTACTTTGCACAAGGGCCCCTTTTTTGTTGATGGTGCTTTCGCACGAGCGATGCTATCATTGCCAAAAATAGATGTATAGCCGTCTAAAATTATTTTTGAGATTCTTTATTATGCAGAATAATGCCGCAAAAATCGCACTGATAGAAGCCGGTCGTTGGGTTAGCCAAAAAGGCTGGGTACCCGCGACAGGTGGAAACTTCTCAATTAAAACAGAAGAAGGCTTTGTTGTGACTGCCAGTGGTTACGATAAAGGCCACTTAGCAGCAGAGCATTTCTTAGAACTTAATCAACAAGGCGAAATCACCGCAGGTAGTGGTAAGCCTTCGGCCGAAACAGCACTGCATTTAAAGCTGTATCAACTTCAACCAGATACTGAATGTGTATTGCACACTCATTCAGTAGCGGCCACCGTGCTATCACGTTTTATTAAAGGTGAAACCTTGTCTATACATGGCTATGAGATGCAAAAGTCGTTACGCGGTATTAGCAGCCATGAAGACGCATTAAAGATTGCCATTTTCGACAATGATCAAGACATCGATAGACTGGCTGAGCTTGTCGCACAGCGCCATCTAGCTGAGCCTGTAGTTCACGGCGTGCTGATCCGCGGTCATGGTTTATATGCCATGGGTAATTCTGTGGCAGAAACCCGTCGCCATATTGAAGGGCTAGAGTTTTTATTCGCCTGTGAATTAGAACACATTAGTTTAAGTGCAAAATTATGAACAAATTTGTGCAAACACCTAAAGCTTTTATTTGCCAATTTGCCTAAAAGTAATAAATTGGAGTCAGCTCTATGATCAAAGCCATCATCACAGATATTGAAGGCACCATTACTCGTATTTCATTTGTGAAAGATATTCTGTTCCCTTACGCTACTCAGCACCTTGCGCAATTTGTCGAGCAAAACCAAGACAAACCAGAAGTCGTAGAGCAAATACAGGCGGTAAGAACTGAAATAGCAAAGCCTGGCGCGCCATTAAGCACAATCATTGATGCCCTACTTGGTTGGATAGCGGAAGATAAAAAAATCACGCCACTCAAACAACTGCAAGGTTTGATCTGGCAAACGGGTTATCAACAAGGTGACTTTACAGGGCATATTTACCCAGACGCAGAACAGTTTCTCGCTGATCAAAAAGCCGCTGGATGCGAGCTTTATGTGTATTCATCGGGCTCAGTAAAAGCACAACATTTGTTATTCGAATACTCTGATTTTGGCGATATTCGCCCGTTATTCAGTGGCTATTACGACACCAAAGTCGGTGGTAAAAAAGAGCAAGCGTCTTATGAAAATATTTTAGCGCAGATCACTTTTGCGGCCAACGAAGTGTTATTTTTAAGCGATGTGTTAGCGGAGTTAGACGCAGCGAAAGCAGCAGGCATGCATACCTTACAACTGTGGCGCGATGACCAAGCGCGTAGCGAAACACACCCATTTATCGAAGATTTTACACAATTTAATGAAGCGTTATTTGTATGAGTAATTTAACTATCTACCGTCATGATGAGCCTGCGCAAGCAATCTTCCAAAGCGCAGATTTTAAAGCCATTCAAACCGAACTAAACAAAGCTGACGTGTTATTCGAGCAATGGCAAGCAAATGCCGAAATTGCAGCCGAAAGTACACAAGAAGATATTATTTCAGCCTACGCGGATGACATTGCCCGCGTACAACAAGATGGTGGCTACCAAACCGTAGACGTTATCTCGTTGGCCAAAGGCAACCCAAATGCCGCTGAATTAAGACAAAAGTTTTTATTCGAACATACTCACAGCGAAGATGAAGTGCGCTTCTTTGTAAAAGGTCAGGGGTTATTTTGTTTGCATTTAAACGAGCGCGTTTATCAAGTGTTATGCCAGCAAGGTGATTTAATTTCTGTACCAGCAAACACGCAACATTGGTTTGATATGGGCAGCGACCCTGAGTTTACCGCCATTCGCTTTTTCAATAACGAAGCCGGTTGGGTTGCACAAAGCACTGACAGCGACATTGCCACGCAATTTCCTATTTTAGATTAAACTCTTCTTATGAAATTGAATAAAAAAAGAGAGCTGATGTTGATCACATCGCTCTCTTTTTTATTTTGCGACACTGCACTTATTTATACTTATAAATTTCTCAATGCCCCCGCTGCCACTTGAGCTTGCTCATATACACCAGTATTGAGCACCCAACCCGTTACGAGCTTTGCAGGGGTGACATCAAATGCAGGGTTGAATACTTGTGCATTATTTGGCGCCCACTGGCAATCTCCAAAGCTACCACTGACGCCTGTTACCTCTGCCGCTGCACGTTGCTCAATAGGAATATGCTGACCATCGGGACAATCAACATCTAACGTCGTTATTGGCGCAACGACATAAAATTCGACGCTATGGAAGTGCGCTAATACCGCCAAGTTGTATGTCCCCACTTTATTGGCAAAGTCACCGTTTGCAGCAATGCGGTCTGCACCAACAAAGATTTTATCAACCTTACCTGCTGCCATTAGGCTCGCCGCCATATTGTCACAAATTAAGGTGTATGGAATTTGCCAGCTTTCAAGCTCAAACGCGGTTAGACGGCCACCTTGTAATAACGGTCTGGTTTCATCAACCCAGACATGAATATCACCATGCTGTTGATGTGCGTGATAGATCACCCCAAGCGCTGTGCCGACACCTGCTGTCGCCAAAGCACCAGTATTACAATGGGTTAAAATCTGTTCACCGGGTTTCACAAGTTCAGCACCCAATTTTGCCATCGCCTCACATAGCGTAACATCTTCATTGAATAAACGCTCAGCCGCTGTGACTAACGAATCGACAAAAGCTGATTGCTTTAGAGCTTCACGCATCTGCTTCATACAGTGCATTAAGTTAACAGCCGTCGGTCTCGTGGCTTCTAACTCATCGATCGCTTGGGCTAAATCAGTTTGGCTCATGCCTTGCTCAGCCAAATGTGCCACCAACAAAGTGGCTGCCAAGCCAATTAAAGGCGCGCCGCGCACTTTTAATGACAGAATTAATGTTTGCATCTCAGACACACTATTACACAGGTGCCAATGTTGCTCATGCGGCAGAAGGTACTGATCTAAAACATATAGTTTTCCATCTTGATATTTTAGGCTGCGCGCCAGCAAATTTTGCATGTAAGTCACTCCAAAATGATAACTGCTAGATTTTACATAAAGACACAAAGAAGTATAGACATCTAAACATTTAAAAATATAGAATGCCGCAATTATGTTCTTCACTGTGATAAAAGAGTATGGCTGACTATATTGCTTTTGATAACGCACAAGCCCTGAGTTATATCGAGCAGCTTGGCGAGTTTTTTGAACCAAACGCACAACTCACTTGTAACGAGTTTGGCGATGGTAATTTAAATTTAGTGTTTCGTATTGCGGATCAAAATGGCAACAGCATTATTCTTAAGCAAGCTTTACCCTATGCCCGCTGTGTGGGTGAATCTTGGCCATTAACCATAGATAGAGCGCGTATTGAAGCATCCGTTCTAAAAAAGCATGGGTTAGCGTGTGAGCAACATATCGCTAAAGTACTGCACACCAACGATGACCTTGCAGTTACTGTACTTGAAGATTTAGGCCATATGGCCATTTTGCGCAGCGAATTAAATCTAGCAAAAACCTATCCGAAACTTGGTGCTGATGTGGCCACTTATTTAGCAACAAGCAGTTTTTATTACTCCGACTTCTATTTAAAGCCTGCGGAGAAAAAAGCGTTAGTCCAAGAATTTACAAACCCTGAGCTATGTTCAATCACAGAAGACTTGTTCTTTGATGACCCATATAGAGCTTGCGAGCGAAATAATTACCCGCCAGAGCTAGAAACTGATGTGTTGCGCTTACAACAAAGCACTCAATTGCTTCGCCAAGTAGCGCAGTTAAAGCATCTATTCTTCTCTGCGCCACAAAGCCTATTACATGGCGATGTGCACACGGGTAGTATTTTTGCTGATCAAAGCGATACTAAGCTCATCGATCCTGAGTTTGGCTTTTTCGGCCCGATTGGTTTCGATTTAGGCTCTTTCATCGGAAATCTACTGCTTAACTATTGCGCACAAAATGGTCGTATTAAAGAAACCCCTAAGCGCCGTCAAATGCAGTCTTATCTATTAACTCAAATACAGCAGTGTTTAAATGATTTTGAAAGTATTTGGTTAACATTAGCAGCGCAACATACCCGTGATTTAGCACTACAAGCACCGGGTTATGCACAACAGTTTGTAGAGCAAATCATTCAAGACGCGTTAGGCTACGCTGGCACTGAATTAATTCGAAGAACCATAGGTCTTGCTCATGTAGTAGATATTGATGGTATTAAAGATGAGCGCGCGCGTCTGCAAGTGCAAAAGCAAACCTTATTACTCGGTGAGCAATTAATTTTGCATGCTGAAGAATGTGAAAACAAAGAGTCGGCTTACCAGCTGATTGTGAGCTTGATCCAGTAGAACCCTGCTCGCTATGAGATGCATAAAGACAAATAAAAAAGCCTTAACGATGAAGTTAAGGCTTTTTTAATACAAATTCTAAAAGCTTATGCCATTAGCTATTACTTGTGGTATTGGCCACTGAACTCATGTACTGAGTTGATGAACACACCTGCATTCTCAGGGTCTACGTCAGGTGTAATACCATGACCTAGGTTGAATACGTGACCAGAGCCTTCACCATAGCTTGCTAAAATGTTTTGTACTTCTTCACGAATACGCTCAGGTGTACCGTGTAGCATTGCAGGATCCATGTTGCCCTGAAGCGCAACCTTATCACCAACACGACGACGTGCATCACCAATATCAATCGTCCAGTCTAGGCCTACCGCATCACAGCCTGTTGCTGCAATCGCTTCAATCCACTGACCGCCATTCTTAGTGAATAAGGTTACTGGCACTTTACGGTCGTCGTTTTCACGAATTAGACCATCAACAATCTTGTGCATGTATTGCAGTGAAAACTCTTTATAATCGCGTGGGCTTAATACACCACCCCAAGAGTCAAAGATCATAAGCGATTGTGCACCTGCTTTAACTTGTGCGTTTAGGTAATCAATTACTGAATCAGCGACTTTATCTAGCAATAGGTGCAGTGTTTTTGGCTCAGCAAAAGCCATCTTTTTGATTTTGCCAAACGTTTTGCTCGAACCACCTTCAACCATGTAAGTAGCTAGCGTCCAAGGAGAACCCGAGAAACCAATCAGTGGTACTTCACCTTTCAGCTCACGACGAATAGTGCTTACTGCGTTCATTACATAGCCAAGCTCGTCAGTCGGGTCAATATTTGGGATCTTTTGAACATCTGCTAAAGAGCTGATCGGACGCTCAAATTTAGGGCCTTCACCAGTTTCGAAATACAGACCTAAGCCCATCGCATCTGGAATTGTTAAGATGTCGCTGAACAGAATTGCCGCATCTAACGGGTAACGACGAAGTGGTTGTAAAGTAACTTCACACGCCAATTCTGCGTTTTTACACAAACTCATAAAGTCACCAGCTTGCGCACGTGTTGCGCGATACTCTGGTAAATAACGTCCAGCCTGACGCATCATCCATACTGGCGTTACATCAACAGGTTGTTTCATTAACGCACGTAAATAACGATCGTTTTTCAATTCGCTCATAGCGTATCTCGATTCCAAAGCCTAAAAAATTGCGCAAATTGTATCACTAATTATGCGCAGGCTCTATCTAAACGCCCAAGCAAAGTGAATTGTCATGATCTAGATTAAATCTTCAATGCTTCAACCACTTATGGAAAGACAAGCAAAAAAATTAAAAAACATCTTGTTAAACTATTTGCAACAACAAAAAAAGCTTGGTATAACTTGCCTCGCGTTAAAAAAATAACAACAAAACACCTTTAATAAAAAAAATAAATGTATTTTTAAAATAATAATAAAAAATGCTAAACCAATTGATAAACCACCTTCGGGTGGTTTTTTTATGCCCACAAATGTAAAAATCTTAACCACTTAATTTCAATGACTTACACACCAACCTGAACAAATAATGAAAAAAATGGTTGACCTTTGAGCTAGATTTTCTTCTTATAGAGTAAACAACACGCTAAAGGAGTTCGCTATGTTATCAAGATTTGAAGAAGCCCAGCAAAAATGGGGTGGTAGTCACAGCGTTATCGATGCATGGTTAACTGAGCGTCAGGAATTGTTATTACAGTTTTGTAAGTTAGCAGGCTTCGCGCCATTCGAGCAAAACGATCATGCACTGCCTGACCAAGTGCAGATCCAAAGTTTTTGTCAGATCATGATGGATTACTTATCCGCTGGTCATTTTGAAGTGTACGACAACATAGTACAAGCATGTAAAGAGAAAGGGCCTAAGAGTGTTGCACTGGCCAATGCACTCTACCCTCGCATCTCTGAGACCACTGATGTTGCGCTAGATTTCAATGATAAGTATGCAGAAGCGTCAAAAGACGCAAGTCTTGGCAGTTTTGATACAGACCTATCTAAACTAGGTGAAGTGTTAGAATTACGTTTTGAGCTTGAAGACGAGCTAATAGAAAACTTTTACGCAAACCATACTAATTAGAACCGAATTAAGACAATCTTTAGACACAAAAAAGGGTTCATATAGAACCCTTTTTTTATTAAGCCTTTTGGTATTATACCAATCCTCTTAATTACTCAGCCGCAGCTGCTTTTTTCTCTTGTTGGATCTCAAGTAATTCAACTTCAAATACTAATGTTGAATTAGCAGGGATCTTACCAAGATCACGTTCACCGTAAGCAAGCTCTGAAGGGATAGTGAATTTAAACTTAGCACCTTCGTTCATAAGCTGAAGACCTTCAGTCCAACCAGAGATAACTTGCTGAAGACCAAATGTTGCTGGTTCATTACGCGAGTATGAGCTATCGAACTCAGTACCATCGATTAATGTACCTTTGTAGTGTACTTTTACAACGTCAGTTGCAACTGGCTTTTTACCTTCACCTGCGCTAATAACTTCATACTGAAGACCAGACTCAGTCACTGTTACGCCTTCTTTCTTAGCGTTTTCTGCTAGGTACTGAATGCCTTTTTCTTTACTTTCTTTAGCAAGTGCTTCTGCTTTTTCAGCCTGCTTAGTGCGAACAGTTGTATCAAGTGCAGTTAACACTTCACGAATCTTCGCTTCATCTAATTTTGCGTTACCAGCTAGAGCATCTTTAAAACCGCGCATTAGAAGTTCTTGGTCTAACTCAATACCGATGTCTTTTTTATCAGCAAGATCTTTTTGTAAGAAGTTACCTACTGATGCACCGATACCATAAGCTTGTTGTTGTAGTTCTGTTTCAAGCTTTACTTCTACAGGTTTTTGTTCTGCTTCTGCTTTTTGATTACATGCAGTTAGTGCCAACACTGACGCTGCAATTAAAGACAGCTTAATTGTCTGTTTCATTCTATCTCTCCGGCAAACATAGAGTTTACCTATACTATTTACTTTAAAGGTTAAATTTATGTATCCACATTATCATTCATCCGCTCAGATGCCAATCCTCATGCGGTTATCGTCATACAAGCGTAACAACGCGACTTTCCTGCTTTGATGCGCTACTATCAATAAAAAGCGCTATTATATGGACATAACTGCCAGTGTACCCTTTGTGAAACAGAGCGTTAAGGGAAAATACCTAAACTATGCAAAGTATTCGAATACTACTCATTTCGGTTGTTAGTACACTGCTGATGGCCTGCAGCCCTTCAGCAAAACAAGCCACCCATACAGTGGAGCATGCTGTTCGAGGTGCATTTGCTGCTGCTATTTCTGCCGACGGCCACTACTCTTTAATTTCTTCTGTTGAGCATGGAGTCAGCCTATGGGATAACAAAACTCATGGCTTAAAATACCAATGGCAGCATTCTGCAGACCCAGAAAACCTCGTGCATTCGCTCGCCATAGCCTATGACAATAGATTTGCTGTGACCGCCACCAACGATACATTTGCAGTTTGGAATATCAATACTGGCAAAAACCAAGGCTACTATCAAATTAAAACCGCCACGATCCGTGATATCGCGATTAGCAATCAGGGCCGCTATGTGATGTATGGCCGCAGTGATAATGTCATCGTCCATCTCGACTTAGTCAACGGCAGACGCTTAGAGTTCCTTGGTCATCAAGAAAAAATCAACAGTATTGCGTTATCACCCAACGGCCACTTTGCATTGAGTGGAGGCAACGACTACACCGCCTATTTTTGGGACACCAAAACAGGACAAGTAATACACCGCTTTAACCACCCTAGTCGCGTCACCAAAGTGGCCTTAGACGCACGTGGTCAATACGCATTTACCGCCGATAGTTTAAAAAAAGCCAGTGTCTGGCAGCTCACTTCAGGTGATCTCGTATCGCAATTGCAGTATATTGCTCGCCAGAAAATCTTCAGCGCCGTTCGCTTTAATGAAGATGCAACACTTATTGCCACAGGCTCACCAAACCGCGAACTATCACTTTGGCGTATAAGTGATGGCAAGCAACTAGATACCTTTTTAGTAAAACCGAGGGAGGGCAGCCGCCCAAAATCTGCGGTCGTGTTTGATGTTGCCTTTACTGATAACGAGCGCAGTTTAACCACAGAGAGTTCAAGTGGTTTGCTAGAAATATTTACCGATTTGGATACACAATGACAGAATTAGAAAACCGTGTGATGGAGTTAGAAGCAAAAATTGCTTTTCAGGACGATACCATCGAAACACTAAACGATGAACTTCGCACCCATCAAAAGCATTTAGCCAAAATGCAGCGCCAGTTAGAGTTATTAGCGCAAAAGATTAAAGAAGGAGGTGATAGTGGGTTAATGCCGCAGCATCAAGAGCCACCACCGCCGCATTACTAACCTAAACTCAGGTTACTAATGAATGCTTTAAGTCAGAGTTACTCTGGCTTAAACACACCAATCACTTGTTCAAATTGACGTGTTGATGCCTGTACCGCATCTTTCGGTTGCGTCATCTTATGGCCACACTCAACACATTCTACTTTTTCTACATCATGCTCTTTATATAGCATCATGACATCTTGCTTATTACACTCAGGACATACTGCCCCAGCAATAAAGCGTTTCTTCTGTTTCATTTTCGACTCGACCCGCGATTAAGTTATGCCCTATTCTATCTCAATACCCGATTTATAAGAAACATGTTCACTCTGTTTGCAAAAATAATACCTGCCCTCAAATAGAAGATAGAGTTGAGTCCCACAAAGCACTTCATGCTATGATAGCCGCATTATTTATTGTTGCTGTAACACTATGATCCAACTGTCAGATATCGAGCTACTTCGCGGTGGCAAAACCCTACTTAAAAACGCCAGTGCAACACTTTTTCCAGAGCACAAGGTCGGCCTAGTCGGCGCCAATGGCTGTGGTAAATCATCTTTGTTTGCATTGTTAAAGGGCGAACTACAGTTAGATTCGGGTGAGTTTCAATTTCCAAAAGATTGGTCTATTGCCTCAGTAAAACAAGAAACCCCAGCGCTTGAGATCAGTGCCCTTGATTACGTATTACAAGGTCACCCTGAATATTACGCCTGCCGTATTGCACTACGTGATGCAGAAGCGAATGATGACGGCGCAAAACAAGCGCAAATACATCAGCAAATTGAACATCTAAAAGGCTACAGCATTGAGGCCAAAGCCGGTGAACTATTCCATGGTCTAGGGTTCAGCAACGAGCAGATCGATAACCCAGTGAGCGCTTTTTCAGGTGGTTGGCGTATGCGCTTAAACCTTGCTCAAGCACTCATTCGCGATGCGGATTTACTTCTACTCGATGAGCCAACCAACCACTTAGACCTCGACGCAGTTTACTGGTTAGAGCGTTTTTTACGTGCCTACACAGGCACACTGGTGCTGATCTCTCACGACCGTGAATTTTTAGATGCGGTCGTTGACCAAATTTGGCACATTGATCGCAGCCTTGTGAATGTTTATAAAGGCCATTACTCTCAGTTCGAACGTCAAAAAGCAGAGCGCATGGCACAGCAACAAGCCTTATTCGACAAGCAACAAGAGCAAATTGCCCACTTAGAGAAATTCATTACTCGTTTTAAAGCCAAAGCCAGTAAAGCAAAGCAAGCGCAAAGCCGTGTTAAAGCACTTGAGCGTATGGAAAAGCTTGCTCCTGCACATGCTGATTCGCCATTCGATTTTGAATTTTCCGAGCCAAGTGCACTTCCAAACCCATTGATGACGCTAGATAACGCAAAAGCTGGCTATGGCGACATCACCATCTTGCATCAGATCAAGCTTAACCTAGTACCTGGCAGCCGTATTGCGCTACTTGGTCGCAATGGCGCGGGTAAATCAACTCTTATCAAATTGCTTGCGGGCGAATTGCAGCCACAATCTGGCGAAGTCTTTCAGCATCAAGGGTTGAAAATTGGTTATTTCGCACAGCATCAACTTGAGTCACTAGATTTACAAGCGAGTGCTGTTACACATTTACAACGCCTAGCCCCCGATGCACCTGAACAATCTTTACGTGACTTTTTAGGTGGCTTTGCCTTCAACGGTGACCGCGCTTTAGAGCCTGTAGCGCCCTTCTCAGGAGGCGAAAAAGCCCGTTTAGTTCTAGCCATGTTGGTATTCCAAAAGCCAAACTTACTATTACTGGATGAGCCAACCAACCACTTAGACCTAGAAATGCGTCATGCCCTTGTTATGGCGCTACAGGGCTTTGAAGGCGCGATGGTGACGGTATCGCACGATAGACACATGCTAAAAAATACCGCCGATGAATTTTATCTGGTAGATAACGGCAGCGTATCGCAATTTGGCTATGATTTAGATGAGTACTATCAATGGTTACTCAATGCCAATAAAGCCGACAACAAAAAAGAGCAAGTCGAAGTTAAAGCGCATTCCAGCAGTAATCGTAAAGAAGTTAAACGCCTTGAAGCTGAATTTAGAAAGTCAGTTCAACCTTTAAAGAAAGAAATCGATAAACTTGAAAAACAACTAGACAAGTTCTCGGAGCAGTTATCTGACGTTGAAAACCAGCTTGGCGACAACGATTTATACAGCGATGAAAACAAAGCCAAGCTCACCGAGCTACTGAACAAACAAGCTGAGTTAACGCCAAAAGTGAACCAAATAGAAGAAGACTTATTAATGGCGCTTGAAGAGATGGAAGAAAAACAAGCTGAATTTGAGGCAAGCCTCGTCTAATGTCTAAGCTCACGGCCGATACATTTTGGCAATTTGCATGCGATATATATAGTAAAAATGGCGTGCAACCTTTGCTGCTCGAGCTACAAGACGAGCAGCAAAAAAACGTAAACGTATGCTTATTACTGTTATTCCTCGACAGTCTAAAGCTACAACTAACACCGACTCAGTTTTCAGCGCTCAACAATGCCGCTGCGCTCAGTGATGCTCAGTTATTGAACCCGCATCGCCTAATTCGACAAAACCTAAAAACACACCATGCGCATTGCACTGACTATGCAGTTATTCGCAAGCAATTGCTTGAAAATGAGTTAGCTCTTGAGAAATTACAGCAAAGTTTGTTGTTAGACGCGCTACCGAGTTCAATCAGCGTTAACAGCGGCGCTGACAACCTAACTCTATATTTATCTGAACAAGATAAAAACCGCCTTTTACAGTGCCTTTAGCGGCAAAAAGCATGATCAAGATCAAGCTCTGACCCTAAGCTAAGCTGGCCAGAAAACAAACTTGATCTCGATCATATCAAGCCCGTCATCCCTCACCTATGATTACTTCATCGAGTGATTAGGAGGCCAAGGCCATGAACGTATTCTTTAGAGATTTTTTTAGCGACCCAGTGTTGTTTCTTTCATTTGGTATCTTGAGCACAGTGATTGTGCTATGCGCTTACTACGTTTACTACTTCATGAAGAAGATTAGCGAGTCAGAAGCTCCTGAACAATAGTTTTTATACTAATCCTCTTAATTAAGTGATTCATTTTGTGGATTAGTATTAGTGGTCTTGCCTTTGACCCACTTTAAATAAAGGCACTTGTTCCCCGATAGAGACGAATTAAGCACGACGCACAAAGCACCTTACTAACCTATTTAGTCGGGTGCTTTTTATTTGTGGAGCTAAAAAGGTTGTGTACAATATTCAGCACTTTCTCACCTATTCTCTGCTTTATCTCGACAGTTCTGGTTATTTAACCCATCACGACTCTTTGCTACACTGCTTGCGAGTATGCAAATAAGAAGAATTATGAGTTATCAGTTTGAAAGTGCTTGGTGGATGTCGAATCGTCATGCACAAACTATCTTGCCCCGTTTTTTTAGACCTTTTCAACGCGTTAATGTGGAATATGAAGAATTGACTACGCCCGACGGTGACTTTTTAGAATTAGCCTGGAGTCGCACAGGCAAAAAAGACTCACCTCTTGCCATTGTGCTACATGGTCTAGAAGGCAACCTAGATAGTTTTTACGCCAAAGGCATGCTCAAAGCCCTCACTCAGCAAGGCTTTGATACTGTGCTCATGCACTTTAGAAACTGCTCACGTTTACCTAATCGTTTGCCGCGCGCTTATCACAGCGGAGAAACCGGTGACTTACAGTTTTTAATCCAAACATTAAAAACGCGTTTAAACCCAAGTTCTTTATTTGCAGTTGGCTTTTCACTCGGTGGTAATGTGCTGGCCAAATATTTAGGCGAGCAAGGTAAGCAAAGTGATCTCAGTGGTGCAGCGGTTGTTTCAGCGCCCCATCATCTTTCTTCTTCGTGTCAGGTGATCAGAAAAAGCTGTTTCGGTTTATATCAAAAATACTTGTTGGACCGTTTAAAAAAATCATCCGCAAGAAAATACCCGCAGATCGGTGAAACGATAAAGCTGAACAAGCAAGAGTTAGCCGACATTAACGACTTGTGGCAGTTTGATGATCAATTAACAGCACCACTACATGGCTTTGAGGGTGCTGAAGATTATTATGCACAAGCAAGTGCACAGCCTTTCTTAAAATATATTGCGACACCCACTTTGCTGATCCATGCCGAAGATGACCCTATGCTCTCTAACGAAGCAGTGCCAAAAGCCGAGCAAGTCAGCAACCAAGTCACTTTGGCGGTGTCTAAAAAAGGCGGTCATGTCGGCTTTATTGGGGGTAAGAATCCGTTCAAACCCGAGTTTTGGCTTGAAAAAGCCGTCCCTCATTATTTTCAATCGCTCCTTAAAGGTCAGAAGTAGATGCTCATTCCATATCAGCAACTTGATCCAAATACGCTTAATAATCTCATTGAATATTATGTACATCGCGAAGGCACCGACTACGGTGACGCTGAAGTAAACACTGAAACAAAAGTGGAGCAAGTAAAAGCTCAGCTCAAATCAGGTGAAGCTCTTATTGTGTTTTCTGAACTCCATGAGTCGGTCAATATCGTCTCAAAAGCCCAATTCAACGCCATGCAAAGTGAAGAGTATACCCAAGGAAATGACACTGATTATGCGTAATCAGTGTTTATTTAAGCTAACTTTTGATATGTTTCTGATTAAAACGCTGCAAAGCTCATTTGCTTTTTCAACGCAGAAGCTTGGCGGCGAGATATATCGACTTCTGAGCCATTGCTCAGGGTCGCAGTTAACCCATAGTTGATACTCTCTTCTAGATGCACCACCGCATCTAAACGAATTATTTCGCTGCGACTTGCGCGTAAATATACACTAGGGTCAAGTTTTGCTTCAATTTTACTCAGCGAACTATGAATGTAAGACTTGCCAAATTCGGTGTAAATTGCCGCATGATTCCCCACGCTTTCAGAGCGCAATATGTCTCTCAACAAGATGATTTTCATTTTGTCAGCAAATTTCACCATCAATTTAAAATCGTCTTCAAGCTGCGTATTTTCGGTTTCTGATAGCAGACTTGAGAGCTTTTCAATGGCTTTTTCTAACCGCGCTGGGGCTGCAGGTTTTAGTAAATAGTCAACTGCATTGAGCGAAAAGGCATCCACGGCAAACTCGTTATAAGCTGTACAGAAGACGATAGGAATTTCACCTTTTAATTGCTCAGCGAGCTCAAGCCCGGTCCCTCCCGGCATTTCAATATCTAAAAATATTGCGTCTGGTGCTAAGTCATCGACTAAGGCTTTCCCCTCGATAATATTTTGCGCTTCACCCAGCACTTCTATTTGCTTATACTTTTTTAATAAACGCTGTAACTCTGCACGCGCCAAAGGCTCATCGTCAATGATAAGCACTTTAACTGTTGCTTTAGGCTGCATGGGGCACCTCCATAATGGCTTTAAATTCCTGACGCTCTTGTGAAATCAACAGCTTTGCCTGTTGCCCAAACATAAGCTCTAATCGAGATTGAATGTTTGCCAGCCCCAACTGGGTACCACTTTTAACTCTAGCTTCATCAAAAGGATTAATGACTTGTACCTGCACTTTGCCTTCACGCTCTGACACATTAATTTTCAGCTCCCCACCGTTAGGAAGATGAGCAATACCATGCTTTACCGCATTTTCAACGAGAGTAAGTAGAGACATGCTGGGCAAGGTTGCTTTAAGTAGATTCTGTGGGCAATCAAAGTGTACTTTGAGGCGCTCACCAAATCTCACTTGTTCAATAGCGAGGTAGTTTTCACAAATTTGCCATTCACCCTCAACACTGACATGTGTTCGTAAATCCGTCGTCAGGTTATACCTAAACAACTCTGAAAGCTGTGTGACGATTTCTGCCGCTTTATCTTGGTCTTGATAGATCATGCCACGAATAGTATTCAACGAGTTAAATAGAAAATGCGGGTTTATTTGATTTTGTAAGCTCGCGAGTTGTTGCTCTTTTAACTGCGTTTTTAGCATACGCTTCTCTCTTCTAGCAATCACTGCTAAATAACAGCCAGACCAAAGCCAATACATTGAACATTTGATAAAAATGGCTACCCACTCGATTCTTTTGTTTTCGTGAAATTCAATTTTGCTACCTTGAACTTGCATGGACACTTCATCACTGGGTAAGCCTGAAAGAGCAACTGTCTGAACCACAAACTCATAAGAGAGATGATAAAGTGCTGCTGCAATCACACTCACTACCAATAAGATTGGTAGTGTAGGTCTCTTCATGCCTCGTTTGCGAGCAAGCCATTGACTGCCATTTCTGATAACTAAATGGCTAAACAATATAAAGAAGCTTGATGTAAGCAGTGCTCTGATAAAAAGGGAGCTTATCTGCTCGCTCGTCAGCTCATTAAAACCTATGGTCGCCAGAATACTGCTATTTAATGCCAAAATTACAACGAAAGCAGCTAACTGGCATAGCCAATACTTCTTCATAGATACAATTCTCCTTGCTTTGATGCGGTGAATTGTACCCATATTAGTTTCAATTACCAGCTTAGAACTTTGAAACAATTGAAATAAACAGCGAGTCATTGTCACCTACACTGCTAAATCCCATACCCATTGAATAAGCATCTGTCTCGGTTGACTCTAAAGCGATACGATATCCCAATTCATTTTCCTCACCATTTCGATGAATCGCAGCAGCATTAAGCACTAAACTCTTTTTGAAGTTGTAACTTGCGCCTAAACGAGTCACATCATAACTGCGAGTAAAGCTTTGCGGTTGGCCTGACACCTCTTGCTGTAACATCGCTGATTCTAAATAAACATGTAACGTATCAGAGTGGGCGTAATTCAAACCAAGTGTGATATCAGCTTGTGAAAGCTGAGCGTCTTCATCACTGCGGTTGATTTGATAATGCATACGACCGTATAAGTTTAAGCTTTTTTCCTCTTCTTTAAGTAAATTTCCGAAGTCAGCTTGGTAGCTCATACCAAGGCCACTGCCTTTGAAAACATCATCAATCTCATTGCTTTGCACACTGATATTAAAGCCTTCTTTAAGCTCCAGCTTGGCCGATGCCTCTGCTTTTTCAGTTTGCTGAACTAGGCTGTTTTCTGCTGCATTGGCAGCGCTTGATGCCGAACCTAAAATAGCAGCAATTAAAGTGCGGCGAATTATTTTGGTATTGAATTTAGACATGTTGTTTTCCTTTATTATTTAAATTTTTAGGCTGCGTGCCTCTGTTGGGAATAACTATATGGAAAACTCGCTATGGTAATTTGCGAAAAGTGATAAATGGTTTGAAAAGAGGATAAGCGGACAATATACAGGATGAAGAAATTGTTGTTACAATCAACCAACTTAAAACAATAAAAGACTGGATCATGAAAGTAACCCTCTCTCTTGCCGCACTGTCTTTGGTTATTGCCAGTGCCAATCTATCAGCAGCAGAAAAGCAATACAGCGCATCAGAACTTGCTGAGCGTATTGCTAAGCAAAATATCTTAATTGATACACATATTGATGTTCCTTATCGCATCGCAGACAAATGGGATGATGTTAGCAAGGCTACAAAAGATGGTGATTTCGATTATCCCCGTGCGGTAAAAGGCGGCTTGAACGTGCCATTTATGTCGATTTATATTCCTGCTAGCTTGGAGTTTGAAGGCAAGGGGAAAAGTTATCAATTAGCTAACCAGCTGATTGATGGTATGGAAGCCCTAGTATTCCGTGCTCCAGATAAATTCGCGATGGCATATTCATATAAAGATGCTTATCAACATTTTAAAAAAGGCAAAATGTCGATTGCGATGGGGATGGAAAACGGCTCACCAATGGAAGGAGATATGAAGAACCTCAAACACTTCTATGATCGTGGCGTTCGTTATATCACTTTAGCTCACTCGCAAAGTAACCATATTTCTGATTCTTCATATGATGTACGCAGAAAGTGGAAAGGCTTAAGCCCATTTGGTAAAGATCTCGTAAAAGAGATGAATAATATCGGCATGCTGATTGATGTTTCTCATATTTCTGATGATGCGTTTTATCAAGTTATGAAGCTATCTAAAGTGCCTGTGATCGCATCACACTCATCACTGCGTAAATACACGCCAGGCTTTGAGCGAAATATGGATGATGAGATGTTATTAGCACTGAAGAAAAATGGTGGCGTGATCCAAATTAACTTTGGCTCTAGCTTTGTGACCAGTGCATCTCGAGGCTGGTATGACAAACGCAAAGAAGCGCAAAAAGCTGCAGAAGACAGTGGCAATAAAGTGACTGATTTCGCAGCTGCATACCGAGCTAAAAACCCATTCCCATTCGCAACCTTAGACCAAGTGCTAGATCACATTGATCATGTCGTGAAACTCATTGGTATTAATCATGTGGGTATAGGCTCTGATTATGATGGCGTAGGTGACTCACTCCCTATCGGCCTTAAAGATGTATCGACCTACCCTAACCTAGTGCAAGGCCTTTTAGACAGAGGTTACAGCGAAGGCCAAATTAAGAAGATCTTAGGTGGAAATACTATGAGGGTTTGGCGTCAAGCAGAAGAATACGCAACTCAGTTTTAGTATTAAGTGCAAAAGGTTACCGACTGCGAACGAAGTGAGGACGGTCTTTTTGCGCAAGGTGAAATGAGTAAGTTTAACAAGCGCTGACCTTCACCTATATCATGAGAGCGCGCAGCGCTCTCATTCTCTTTGCGCAAGGGCGATGACTAACCGAAGCGAAGCTTCGCAGCAGGAAGAGGTGAGCGCATGGATGCGCGATGGAACCCAGCTTCGTTGATGAATTACAACTTAGAACAAGCCTAAAGTAACCTGAGCTGCGCATA
>NZ_PNEC01000032.1 GCF_005886345.1 Pseudoalteromonas phenolica | reverse complement strand
GCGCAGCTCAGGTTAATTAAATTTGAAATAAAGTAGCTTAAGAATACACCAACACCTATAACAATTAATGAAAATACAATAATTGTTATAATGGCGGATTCACTATCAGATTGTAGCTGGGGGCCTATCTCATCTAGACGGCTTTTGCTTGCAAGTTTGATCCTTTCAATTTGCTCAGCGATTTCAGGACCTATTTTATTTAAAGAGTTTTCAGTTAAATTATTTCTTGAAATAATGATCTCTTGAACTTTCTTAATACCTTCGACATAAACTTCAGAGCGCCTTGCAAAATCATTAAAAGCGGCTATATCTTGAGCATTGGTCAGCACTGATTTCTGATTTTGCGCCTCTATTGCAACTTCTTCGAACTCGTCTAGAGAGCGTTGGTTCTCTTCGACTGAGTTATTAATAAGAAATTTGCTTACATATGAACGTCCAAGTAACAGCGCTTCTTGTAATTTTGAAGATTTATGAAGTAAATCTGTATCTCGAATAGATGCACTTCTATCCATGGTTTTTGTTATGCTCTTTCGCATTTCAGCGCCATTACCATCTAAGTCATTTTGCACAACTTGGTTTCGCTGTTCGAATAAGCTCATAACTTGTGTAAATTCAGAGTTGTAATCTTTAGCTCCTTTTCTATGTCATTGATGAAAATCTGCTTATTTCTATCTTGAAATTAGTTTTTTCCCCTGCCCGATGAATTTATTTAACAAGTTAAAACGTTCTTCAAACTCAGAAACACTCTTCTGATCTTGTTCTTTAAAAAACTTCAAAGCATTGAGCCTGACCATTAACAAGTTAGCTTGAATACGACCAGACAAATTACTGTCTCTGGCATTCATACGATATTCAACAAAATTATCATGCCCTGAGCTTAAGGCAAAGTTAAGTTGGACATGTAGCTTTAGACGCTGGAACATTTAGATAACTCTCAGTATTAAACACTACCTGTGTCATTTCAGTCCATGAATAGTTTAGTTTTTATGAATATAGAAGGTATCTTAAATTTTGCGGGATAATATTGATTGATGATAAGTTTTTGATGTTAAAGCTGGCAATGCCAGCTTTTATTTTTAAGATAAATACCACTGTGCTATTTGATGATACACGCCAATGCCTATGACTACATTGAGTGGAAAAGTTAAACCAAGCGAACTCAACATCGCCAAACCTATGTCAGCCTCTTTTATCGATGCTTTTATCGCGGCAGGTGCAGCGATATAAGAGGCACTGGCCAGAATACTAGCTAAAACAACAATAGAACCTAGAGATAAACCTAAAGTTGCGCCAACAAACACACCTAATGACCCAAGTATAAACGGGATTGTTAATGCAAATATTGCCAGCTTCCAATACTTAAATGGCAGCGGTCTTAAAGTTTGCGCCGCTGTAATACCCATTTCTAATAAAAACAGCGCCAGTACTACTTTAAAGCTCGAAGTTAGTAATCCAGTTACTTGTGCACCTTGTTGTTCACCATACATCAGACCTATAAATACACCGCCTACAAGTAGGATCACACTCTTATTCGTTAATGCCTCATGCCAAAGCGCTTTCATCGAAACTTGCGTAGAGGTGTCATGAGAGAGTTTTCTAAATAACAATAAGCCAACAATAATTGCGGGTAATTCTAACAACACTAAATATAGAGTCACCTCAGCGCCTACTGCCAACTGATTCGTTTCGGCATATGCTAAAGCAACCGCAAATGTACCTGCGCTTACCGAGCCATAATGTGCAGCGATACTGGCACTATTCGCCACAGAAAGACCGATTAATTTTCTTAATAGTGGAAATAAACTCAGTGGGATCAATGCACCTAATGCAACAACCGTCAGCATCTGTGGTAATAAAGACCAACTCACATTACCGTGTAATGCAATTCCGCCTTTTAAACCAATTGTCAGCATTAATAATAAGCTTAACGTATCGTAAGTGGCTTTCGGAATGGCCAGATCTGATCTTAATAACCCAGCGACCAAACCTAAGATAAAAAACATGACGATTATATCAGGCATAAATACTCCTCTAAATTGCTGCGAAGCATTGTAAAAGACTATTTATATTGATAATAATTAAAGTTTAATAATACATATATAGATAATAATAAATATGATTGAACGCTATCTGACATTTCGCTTGTTAAGGGTCTATATCACATTAGTTCAAACCGGCTCTATCAGCGAAACTGCAAGGCAACTTCATCTAACCCAACCCACTGTATCTATTCAGCTTAAAAAACTGCAAGAAACAGTAGGTCATAGATTATATTCTTTTCAACAACAGAGATTTGTCTTAACTGAAGCCGGAAATGCTCTGTACTTATCTTGCCAGAAGATTTTCGCATGTTTAGATGAATTTACCTCGCAGCTAGACGATATAGATGCAGGCCAATCTGGTCACCTAAAGATTGCGATGGTAAACACCGCACAATATATACTGCCTAAGCTAATAGGCCCTTTTCAGATCAGGTTTCCAGGAATAGAAATAACGCTTGAAATAGGTAACCGTGAGCAGGTTCTACAACGTTTCGAACAGGGCTTAGACGACTTGTATGTATTCAGTCATCCCCCCTCATTAGAGCATGCAATTGCTGAACCTTTTCTGGTGAACCCCTTAGTGATGGTTGCCAATAGCGCACATCCTCTTGCTCATAATGAACGCATCGATATCAGAGAATTACTCGAGAACCGTTTTCTGCTGAGAGAGCAAGGCTCAGCGACACGAATGATGTTTGATAGCTTTTTGCAAAACCAAGGCGCAACTCCTTCGCACATGCAGCAACTATCAAGTAATGAGGCAATAAAAGTTGGTATTTCAGCAGGAATGGGCATTGGTATGTTGTCGCAGCATGTATTAGATTTGCATAACTCCAACCTAACCGTTTTATCTGTTGAAGGATTACCTTTGGTGAATCATTGGTATTTTATTGCACGTAACGACCGATATATGCCCAAAACAGCATTGAAGTTTTTAAGCTTTTGTCAAACATCTGTAGAGCAAGTTTTAGGAGAACCGTGGCGAGGAGAATTAGAAGGCCTTATCGTTCGTCATTTTGAACATCTATAATTTGTGGTTTAAGTTCAAAGCCTCTGCCTAAGCCAGATATGACTTGCAAATTGCTTTGCTGATTAAAAATAGTGATAGAAATTAAGCATGCTTTTTGATTTGAACAATTCGCACCCCATAAATCAGGGTGAACTAAATCAACAAATATCTATAAGTCATCAAGATATTACCTTTATCGCGGAGATGACGAAACACCACCAGAGTGGAAGTTTGAAATTCACTTTTAGCTCACTGCTCACAAAAAAACCATAGAGCCAGTTTAGCTATATGGTTTTTCTGTCGTTTTATAAATATTAACCTCAAACGGTTAAGCTTCATCGCACTTAATACTGTGCTGTGAAAGTGAGCTGATAGACTTCACCACCATCAAAGTCGATTATGCTGCCGCCTAGATGAAACTTATCATTAAAGAAGTATTTCGCTTTAATACCTAAATCAGAATCAAAAGAGCCTAAGCCAACTGATAGGTTGCGATTCATGTAATAATTTATGACCGCTGACGTATAGTCATCATTAAAATAATAATCTTTTTCGTGCTCTAGATCTAAGCTAATGAACTGATCACCAGAAAGCTTCTTAAAATAACGACCCGAAAGTGTCCATGTATCAAAGTCTGACTCAGTATCAAGCGTTACACCAAAATAATCATTTTCATTAATTTGGTGATTATACTCTGCTTTCAACATGGTTTGGTCATTAGCATTTTCGCGGTCTTGATATCGAATGCTCAACTTTAATTTATCAGCAAATAAATAGCCAAAACCAATTTCAGCATCATCACTAATATGACCGATATCTTCAGTACCAGCCAATACAAACCACTCTTTAGTCGCGAACCATTCACCAGATACCGCAAGATCTTTCACATCATCATACTTCAAGTAAGTCGCTTGAATATTGGTATCAGTATTTAAATAACCAAAATCATCCCACACACCTGAATGTTGTTGCGGCGCAAAAAAGTAATGGCTAGAGATTATATAAGCATTATCTCCGTCAGGAAAATCAGCAAAACCTACCTGATTAAATAGCTGTTTAGACTCATCGGCTACAGAAGAAAATGAAGAAAGTGCTGCAATTACAGCAACAGAAAGAAGCTTTTTCATGGTATTCCTTTAGATTCCATTGAAAACATTGTCATAAGAGGCGGCATTCTAATCGAAACTGCCTTAACCTCAAATGACTTTTTGTTACAAAACATTCGACTCTTTTTATTCAATTATCTTTATAGTTCAGCAAATTAAAGGCACACTTTGGCTTCTTCTGACACATATTCAGTCAACCTAGAAACTTGGAGGCTCAGTTGAGCGATAAAGACAAAAAACAGCAGTCTGCTTTTAAGAGTCTGATACCTATTTTTGGTTTTATAAAACCTTACAAACTAGTTGCACTTTCAGCATTGTTAGTACTGCTATTTACTTCTGGCTTAAACCTTTTATTAGGCCAAGGGGTGAAATATGTCATCGACCATGGATTTATTGCAGGCTCTGTAGAACAGCTCACCAATGCGGTTTTTGTCATGATTGCACTGATTGTTTTATTTGCAGGCGGTACATTTACTCGATTTTATTTAATGAGCTGGATTGGTGAACGAGTCTGTAATGATATACGTAAAGCCGTGTTTAATAAAATTATCCACCTTCATCCGAGTTACTTTGAAGAAAATCGCAGTGGCGAGTTGATGTCACGCTTAACCACGGACACAACACTTTTACAATCCATAGTTGGTTCTTCATTCTCAATGGCGCTGCGCAGTACATTAATGATGTTTGGCGGCTTAGTCATGTTATTCATTCTGAACTTTAAGCTGACTTTATTGGTGATGCTCTGCGTACCTTTGACCCTCCTTCCCCTTTTCTTCTTCGGTAAAAAAGTGCGTAAGCTTTCTGAGAACAGCCAAAGTGCTATTGCGGATATAAGTACTTATGCTGGTGAAATTATTCAGAACATAAAAGTGGTACAAAGTTACACCCATGAAACAAAAGAAAAAACCGCATTTGCTGGAGAAGTAGAAAAAGCGTTCACAGTAGCAAAACACCGTATTACACAGCGAGCAATATTAATTGCAGCAGTAATTGGCCTAACATTTAGCGCCATTACCGTGATGCTTTGGGTTGGTGGTATGGATGTGATCGCAGGGCATATGTCAGGCGGTGAACTGGCTGCCTTCGTATTTTATGCAGTGATTGTTGCCTCGAGTGTAGCAACTGTCTCTGAAGTATATGGTGAGCTTCAACGTGCAGCCGGTGCTGCAACCCGATTATTAGATTTATTGAATGTCAAAAGTGATATTACCAACAAAGATAATGCCTCCTTGCTTACTTGGCATCAAGACGCCCATTTAAAGTTTGATAATGTCACCTTTAATTACCCTTCTAGACCTGAAGTTGCGGCGCTAGATAAAGTGAGCCTGACAATCGAAAAAGGCAAAATTGTTGCTATTGTTGGCCCATCAGGCGCAGGCAAAACCACCCTATTTGAGTTATTACAGCGCTTTTACGACCCGCAAACCGGAAACATTTGTATAGGCGAGCAATCTATTGATTCTCTGACTTTAGATTCTCTTAGACACACAATGGGCATGGTGCCGCAAAACCCCGTGCTATTTAGCTCAGATGTATGGCACAACATACGCTACGGCAACCCGGACGCAACTGACGAGCAAGTTATAGAAGCCGCAAAACGTGCCCATGCACATGACTTTATTACCAGTTTACCCGAAGGCTATGGCAGCTTTTTAGGCGAGCAAGGCGTTCGCTTATCAGGAGGACAAAAACAACGTATCGCGATTGCTCGAGCTATTTTAAAAGACCCATCAATTTTATTGCTTGATGAAGCCACCAGCGCCCTTGATGCAGAAAGTGAATTTCATGTTCAAGCTGCTTTAAATGAGCTAATGCAAGATAGAACGACGCTAATCATTGCCCATCGCCTAGCAACTGTAATGCATGCCGACACTATAGTGGTAATGGATAAAGGACAAATTGTTGCGCAAGGCAATCATCAAACACTACTCAAAGAATCAAAGTTATATCAAAGACTTTGTGAGTTACAATTTGAACATTCAGGTAAATTAGATTAGTCATTTTCTATGTTTTGATTTAACAATATTGCTTATCCCCTAGCTTGGTTATACTCAATCAAGCTAGGAAATCTCTTTTGAAATAAACTCTTCAAATAATTTGAATATATCTATCAATTTCCTACGCTTATTTACCTCAACTAAACTTGCTAAATTTATCTCATCAAACAGCTAGAGATTAAGCAGCATGAAAATTATTCGTACCAACAAAGCACACGCCACCCAAGATGGTGCTGGCGTCAACATTAGCCGTATTGCGGGGTTTGACGGTAGAAGCCTTGACCCCTTTTTGATGATCGATGAACTAAAATCAGACAACAAAAGTGATTTTATGGCCGGCTTTCCTGCTCACCCTCATCGTGGCATTGAAACCTTTACTTATATTCGTAAAGGTGGCTTTGAGCACCAAGATCAAATGGGTAATAAAAAAGCCATACGCGCAGGTGACGTTCAATGGATGAGCACTGGCCGTGGCGTAATACACTCTGAAATGCCACTCGCTGATGCAGAGCACGGCATGCACGGCTTTCAGATTTGGTTAAATATGCCTGCAAAAGACAAAATGCGTCCGCCTCGTTATAAAGATACCACGGAGCAAAAAGTCCCAGTGTTACAAAATGACGCAGGTATAGAGCTAAGAGCACTGGCTGGAAGTTGGCAACTAGAGCAACAAACCGCGATATCTTCAATTGATGAATTAGCCGGTAATGGCGCTATTGCCGATGTAATATTGCCAGCAAACACTGAAACAACTTTAGACATCTCTGCACACAGCAAAGCACTTGTTTATATTCATTCTGGCTCTATTGCTGACACTGAATATGTCGAAACCTATCAGTTTGAGGTTGAACCTAACGCACCACTAACTTTAAAAGCAGGTGAAAGGGGGTTAGGTGTTTTAGTGTTAGTCGGCGAGCCTATTCGAGAGAAAATCGCCCACATGGGGCCTTTTGTGATGAACACCCAAGAAGAGCTTCATCAAGCAGTTCGCGATTATCAAATGGGCCGCTTTGGCGATATTGTATAAGTGCTTTTTTGATTTAACCTTTTTCCAACATACAAAACTGACCCGAGTATTTTGATTCGGGTCATTATACTGTTTATCATTCATTTAATGCTTCACTGCAACTACCAAACATGATGAGTCTTAAAAAGGAATGAAAAATGAGAGTTGATGATATCCGCGTCTTTATACCAGCAAAAGATTTTACAATATCGAAAGCGTTTTATACCGCGCTTGGGTTTAACGGCAGTGATGCTTCAGAAGATTTAACCCTTTATGAAAAAGGCGATTGTTACTTTTTCTTGAGCCGCTTTTACAACCAAGAGCTAGCAACTAATTTAATGATGCAACTTTCGGTACATGACATTGATGAGGCTTATGAGCATATCTCTTCAATTCAAGGATTCGATATCAAATTCACCCAAATTAAAACTGAGCCGTGGGGCAAAGTTGTTTATTTATGGGGACCTTCTGGAGAGTTGTGGCATGTAACCGAGTTTAATTTGCGTTAAACCATTTAATGAACTGGCTAAATATCTGACACACCTTGTTGCAAGTTTTGCTTTATCTTACCTATGCGCGTTTTGTAAACTAAGCAAAACCACTGAGCAACAAGGAATTACAGTGATAAGCGTAACTGAACTATGCTTTTCTCGCGCTGATGGCGACCAAGTACAAACCCTATTTGATGGCTTTAGTTTTGAAGTCAGTGCACAAGAGCAAGTGGCACTACTGGGTGACAGTGGTTCAGGAAAAACCACCTTATTACACCTACTCGCTGGGTTGCTCACACCCGATAGTGGCCAAATCAGTATTAATGGCGAGGTTATATCTGCATATAACGACAAAAAACTTGCACATTATCGTCGAAAAATAGGCCTTATATTCCAGCATTACCAACTGCTCGATTGCCTGACTGTTAAACAAAACATCTTATTTCAGCACAAGCTCAACTACCCTAATCAAGATGCCAAAGAATTTGACCTTCTGATTGAGCAACTTGGTTTAAATGGCAAATTGAATAAGTTACCTCACCAATTGTCTGGTGGTGAGCAACAACGTGTCGGTATAGCCAGAGCCTTATTAAACCAGCCTAAGCTTATACTTGCTGATGAACCTACCGGCAACTTAGATCAAGCTCGCTCACACCAAGTGGTTGAAATGCTCACAAGTTTATGTAAAGAAAGACAAATTAATTTAGTTATGGTCACTCACTCGCAGCAACTGACACAGTATTTTGATACGGTGAAAGTACTCGCTAATGGGCAATTCAACGAGTAGATCATGGCTGAAATTAAACTCATATTAACGACGCACATTGCTTATTTTAGGCGTCACCCTTGGCTATTGTTGCTCTTTATCGTGGGGCTGAGTTTAGGCAGTGCCCTACTCACCGCCATTGCCGGACTTAACCAAGAAGCAAAAAATCGCCACAGTAAATCATCAGCCCTCATAGACTCTGCGGTCAGTCACATTGTCAAACCTCCCATAGGGCAAGACTATCTCGATGGCAAGCTATGGCTGAAGTTACGCGAACATGGTTTCACCAAGGCGCAACCTGTATTACGGGGTAAGCTAACACTCAAATCAGGTAAAACTCTGTACGTTCAGGGCATAAACAGTCTCCTTTGGATGACTCAGTCTATTCCCGAATTCTCTACTCAAACTGAAGAGAAAGAGAATACTGGCTTTGCATTTGATGCCATTATGATTGACACCAATCGAGCACAAAGCTATCAACTACATAAAGACGACAATACGCTTGCGCTGCAAAACAATCCGCATACGCCAAAATTTATATTAGTTGATGACATAGGTGTTTGGTCGCTCACCGATATTGCTTATGCAGACATGTTACTCAACGCACAAGGTAAACTCAGTTTTATCGAATTTACAGGCTTATCATCTGAGCAAGTTTCGCAGGTTGAAGCCATTTTAGACCATGAAGCCAGATTAGTTGCCTCACAAGAGCAAGACTTTGATGCGCTTTCTGAAGCTTTCTTTTTTAACCTCGCAGCACTGGCGCTACTTGGTTATATTGTCGCTGCGTTTTTAAGCTTCAACGCCATTAAGCTTTCTATTGCTGGGCGCAAAAAACTGCTCACTCAATTTAACCTGTTGGGGTGCTCAAAACAGGCGATTACGACGGCCATTGTCATAGAGTTTACCCTCATGAGCTTTATCACTGCACTACTTGGTAGCGTGGCAGGCTTTTTAATTGCCAATGCACTTGTACTCGATATAAACCGTACCTTGATGGGCTTATATCAGTTAGATAAAGCACTTACCATCAGTTGGCAATGGCAAACTTTAGCACTAGGGTTTATCGTCAACTTAGCGACTTTAGCACTTATGGTTGTCACCCAGAAAAAGAGGTTGCAAGGAAAAGGCAATACGCTTTTCACGCTATCGCTGCTCGGTATTCTTGCCGCACTGAGTTACTTGTATTTAAATGCCAGCACTGAATTTGAAGCACTGTTGTTGTGCTTTTTCATCTTGGCCTTGTTTGTGCAGCTCACGCCAACTTGCTTACAAGGTTTATTAAGTTTCAAAAACCCATTCAAGCAGCCTCTTTGGCAATGGCTTTACGCCGACAGTAAATCTCAATTAACTGAATTACGCATTGCCATCGTGGCTATTTTAGTTGCGCTTGGTAGCGCTATTGGTATGCAAATTATGGTGAAGAGCTTCAGTAACACTCTCAATGCACACCTTGAAAAACAACTCAGTGCCGACATGTATATTCATGCTGATAAATACCAACCAGAACTGAGAGCGAATTTGAATGGCGATGCTGACATTCAGCGTGTTGGCATTTATATGGCGTCTAATGGTTACATCAATGCTATGCCTGCAAAACTTGCAAGCTTTGGGAATAGCGCTGATGCTTTCTCACATATCAACTTAACTACAGGTGAGCCTATCAGTGCGGCGCACTTTACTAATAATGGCTGCATAGCCAATGAACAAGCACTTATAAAACACGGTATTCAACTTGATGATACGGTGTTGTTCAAGCAAAACCAGTACAGCTTCTTGTGTCGTATTTCGGCGTTTGCTTATGACTATGGCAACACCGCATTGGGTCTCATTACCCTTGAAGATAATATCAAGCAAAGCCCATTACATTGGCAAGTATATGGCTTATCTTTGACCTTGAACAGACAAGTATCAACTTCTCAAATTACTGAAAAGCTTATTAATAACTATGGGATAGATAGCGCCGCCATTTCAGAAAATAAACGCTTTAAAGAAATCGCAAACAAACTGTTTAACGACACCTTCAAAGTCACGAAAGTACTCAATGGATTTATTCTCGCCATCGCACTGATCAGTTTATGTATTAGCTTATTAAGTCTCAGTGCCCAACACGCTAAACAACTGGCAGTGCTTAACAGTCTAGGGGTCGATCCCACTCATTTACATAAGCTAAAACTCATACAAACCATTGCGTTAGTCGGTTTTACATGCTTGTTTGCCATTCCGCTAGGGTTAGCTTTGGGTTTGGCATTGCTGAAATATGTTATGCCTATTGCCTTTGGCTGGACCATACATTTCTATCTAGATATACCAGCTTTGATCAGCACCTGTTTATTCTTGCTGTTATCTGCTGTGATATGCGCTTATCTACCAGTGAAACGGCTCACTGCCAGTTTACATCGTAAGGAAGGTTAATTGTGAAATCTGTTTATGTATTGTTATTCACTTTATTAATGCTGCTGGGGTGTGAAAAGGCGCCACAGCCGCAAGAAAAACAGCTTTTACATACCATGCGCGGCGAACCTGTCGATGCCAAACGTGGTGTGAAGTTTCCAGAAGATCATGGCGCACATTTAGCGCAAGGCATTGAGTGGTGGTACATCACAGCCACTTTGACTGCTGAGACAGGTGAAACCTTTGGTGCACAGTGGACACTATTTAGAACTCAAGTCCCGCTGCCATTCGAATCAACCTGGTGGGACGACCAGCTCTACTTTGCGCACTTCGCCCTACAACATGAACAAAAACATGTTGCTTTTGAGCGCTATGCCCGTGCAGGCCAAGCGCAAATAACATCACAACCCTTTACTGCTTTTTTAGATGATTGGTCACTTAAAAGTCAAGCTCGCAACTTTTTACCCCTGCAAATGAAAGCCAAACAAGGCGACTATGAAATTGATGTTTCGCTAACCAACAGCCCACTTACGCTACATGGTGACAATGGCTACAGCCAAAAAACACAAAGCGGTCATGCCTCTTACTATTTTAGCTACCCATTTCTAGAAACCGCTGGCACCCTCACCTTTGCAGGTAAAGAGTATAAAGTCACAGGTAATGCTTGGTACGACCGAGAATGGTCAGCAAGCTTGATCGACAAAAATCAAATGGGTTGGGACTGGTTTAGCCTAGTAAGTGGCACTGATAAAAGTCAAAAAACAGGTCTGATGCTATTTTGCATTCGTGATGCACAGCAGAACTATGATTACTGCAGCGGCACGCATATTGATGAAAAAGGCCAAACACAGCAAATTCTCAAACAAGATATTCTGCTAGAAAAACTTAAGCACATAAGTATTGATAACAAACGCTACCCAAGTAAGTGGCGTGTTACTTTGCAGAATATCGAGCCTATCGTGATTGAAACCATCACTAAAGACTCAGTCAATAAGCTCTCCATTCAATATTGGGAAGGCAGAGTCAAAGCCAATGGTGGTTTTAAAGGCATGGGGTATGCAGAGTTATTTGGGTATTAAAATTTAGCGGCTTCATTAAGCCGCTTTTTAGAATAAAAACCTTTACACCTTCACGATAACCCTGAACTTTTTCTGTTCACTGCTATGCTATATAAAACAATAATCGCTAGCTTTGACATAAGTATACTAATACGCGTATCTAGGAACGATGATTAAATGCCAAGAATCAATCTCATACTTTTGAGTTTTGTTTTTTTTGTATGTAGCTTAAGTGCCCAGAATTCAACTAATCAGATACAAAAAGAACATCAACCAATTAGAATAATTACCAATAACTGGGCTTCCCAAAAGGTCATTTCTCATATCGTTGGCAATATCTATCAACAACTCGGCTTTGAAGTGAGTTATCTAGAATTACCTACTGAAGGCCAATGGTTTGCACTGAAATATAATAAGGCTGACATACAAGTTGAAGTATGGGAAGGCAGTATGGCAGATAAATATTATCAATTAAAAGAAGAAAATAGCATTATCGATGCGGGGAGCCATAACGCTAAAACTCGTGAAGAATGGTGGTTTCCTAGCTATGTTAAAGCACAGTGCCCTAACCTACCAAAATGGACTGCATTAAACGAATGCGCGGCTTTGTTTTCAGATGAAAACTCAAACCGCGGTATTTACTACGCAGGCCCATGGGAAAAACCTGATAGAGCAAGGATCAGAGCATTGAAACTAAATTTTAAATTGATCACCCTCAATTCTTCAGATGAACTCTGGGTCAAGTTAACAGAGGCTTATACGCAAAAAAAACCTATTTTGTTGTTTAATTGGACACCCAATTGGGTCAATGCCAAATATCAGGGCGAATTTATTGAGTTTCCTGACTATGATATTGAGTGCGAGACAGTGCCTGAATGGGGTGTAAATAAAGTTTTTCTTTATGATTGCGGCAACCCTAAATCAGCTTGGCTAAAAAAAATTGCCTCACGTAGTCTAGCTGAGCGTAATTCTTGCGCCTTGAACACTCTAAAAAATGTGAATTTAAACAACTCGCAGTTTGAAGAAATAGCAGCTTTAGTCATGATTAAGGGGCTAACCATAGAAAAAGCAGCTAAGTATTGGCTAAGCGAAAACCAATCTCTATGGAGAAGTTGGATAAGTAAAGATTGCCAATAGTTAATATCAACCTTTTTCAGATAGATGATCTAGTTAACTTGTGCTTCTTTTTTAATTTGAAAAATGCAGATACTTGCCAAAATCACACCTAGAACATTAACCACCACATAAACTTGTGTGGTTATATTAAAATGAAAGCTCATTGCCAATGCAAATAAAAAACCAAACTTCTGACCGTTTACTCCTACGACTAATATTTGACATAGCCAAAATAATAAAACCAAGTAACGGGCAAACACCCTTGCTTTAAATAAGCTATAGCTGGCAAACACACCCATCACGCAAAGTAATGCTGAAAATGGCGCAAAATTTAAACTAGTCATATACATATAGCTATTCGCACCTAAACTTAAAATAGCAGCAATAGCTGTGATGAAAGACATAAAAATGAGGGTTTTATTACGGTTCAGCACTTTTCAATCTCGTACCTAAAATGGACCACTGCAATCATAAAAAATTTCACAAGATGCAACAATGATTAAAAAGAAAAAAGCCCCAAAAAAATTTGGGGCGAAAGTAGCTCAAGCTTGGATGGGAGACCCGATTTCTCGGAATTTAAGCTGCGGCTTTTAAATTTAATACATTCATTAAAATGGGTTTAAACACTAAATTTGACAAATACGACACTAATGCAATTGCAGTTATTATCAAAAAGGGCGTTACAGCACCAAATACCAGAAAATTTCCTACTACATAGGCCAAAACACATTCAGCTCTATAAATAGGTAAAATTAGTCCTGCCACTAACAACATAACAGTGCACATTAAGAGCACATCTAAACCATAAATAACAAAGCTAATAGATTGTAAAGCAGCCAGCAGTAACATGACTAAAAAAGCCAATTTAACTGCCCTAACTTTATTAATCACTTTGCTTTTATCTAATTGAGAACACACAACTCGGCTTTTTAAATTTACTGATACAAACCAAGTTAAAGCTGGCAAAACAATCATACTCCACCAATTAGATACCTCTGGTAATACAGAGCTATACAATAAGTGATGGCTGACAATCCCACCATTAGCATGTTGCCACAACAAATGAGTGGTGACGAAAAATGTGATTGCCATCAATAATTGTAATGAACGTGTTTCAAACCTTAATTCACTCATGACACCCTCTTTGACTGTCATCAGAAGCTATAAGAGTGAGTGTATTGCAGATTTAAAATAAAGAGTGTCAATTGTTCGAATAAATGTAACTGTCTATGTCAGGTGACATAAAAACTGTAAATTTGACACATTTTGCGCAAAAAGAGCCCCACCAAAACGGTAGGGCAAAACAGCGTTAGCTTTTTCAGGGAGATTAAGCTGTGCTCACAGGGGAAAACTTAAATAGGCTTGTTACCAAACCCATGACAACGTCATATAGAGCCGCCAGGCTGAAACACACCTCGCTCACTTTTAGTTCTGTAACCTACTACCAAAACCAACTACTGGTAATAACAAGTAAACTAAAAGCTTTGCTGTAACCAAACTCTATGAAACCCAGTTTAATGATGTAGAAGAATTAAACAGTCACAATTATCGCTGCATTTGTAAAAGAGTGTTTTCAGTACCCTAAAGTCTGTAACCACATCAATAATCACCCTGCATTTTTAAAAGAAACGCTAGTTGGAGGGCCGTAATTCAATCCAACAAATTAAATTGATAACTACTACACTCACATCAAATTGCAGGCAAAAAAAAGCCCCACCAAAATGGTAGGGCAAAAATTAGTTTAAGCTTCAGAGAGATAAAGCTTTGCTCTCAAGGGGAAAACTTAAAATGGGTTCGTTGTCAAACCCATTGAAAACTTCACATACAGTGTCGTTACTGTTGTAACCAAACTCTATGAAACCTAGTTTAATGATGTGGGAAAATTAAACAGTCACAATTATCGCTTCATTTGTAAAAGAGTGTTTTCAGTACCCTAAAGTCTGTAACCACATCAATAATCACTCAGTATTTTTTAGACAAACCACCTATTACAGAACTAAAAAAAGAGCATTTATCAAAAATAAATGCTCTTCTTCAAGGTGATTTATATATGAGCTAAATTTAGCTTTTCGCTAAACGAGCTCGTGCTGCGTGTAGCTTCTTATAGCTTTCAATTAAGCGTAAATGCTTATCTAGACCTTCAAGGTTCATGCTGGTTTCAGTTAAACCATAGAAAGTCACATCGCCATTAATTGAGCCGACAACGGCATCCATCACTTCTTGACCGAACATACGTGTGAAGCTATGAATGTAATCTTCGATTTCAAGTTCTTCATCAAGTGCTACTTCTAACGTTGCATCCATCGCTTGGTAGAATAAGCCACGCTCAACAATGGTATTGTCGTTGTATTGTAAGAAGGCTTCAACCAGCTCTTTGGTTGCTTCTAAATCACCTAATGCTATATAAATTAATAGCTTAAGCTCAAGAATTGTTAGCTGACCCCATACCGTGTTTTCGTCAAACTCAATACCTATTAATGTGATGATGTCGATGTAGTTGTCTAGTTCAGACTCTTCTAAACGCTCAACTAAATCAGCCAGTTCATCTTCACTCAAACGATGAAGATTTAAGATGTCTTCACGATATTGCAGGGCTTTATTGGTGTTATCCCAAATTAAGTCTTCAACCGGATAGACTTCTGAGTAGTCTGGTACAAGAATACGACATGCATTACCAATGTGTGTAAATTCAGCCACATAAGCTTCTTTATCCATCGACTCTAAAATACCAAATAACTTGTCTGACTCTTCTTCAGTTGTACCCGAGAAGTCCCACTCAACAAACTCATAATCGTGCTTAGCACTGAAGAAACGCCAAGAAATTTTACCTGTTGAATCAATAAAGTGTTCAACAAAGTTCTCAGGCTCTTGTACTGCCATGCTGTTAAATGTTGGCTTAGGTACGTCGTTTAAGCCTTCAAAACTACGACCTTGCAGTAGCTCAGTTAAGCTACGCTCAAGAGCAACCTCAAAGCTTGGGTGGGCACCGAATGACGCAAATACACCACCCGTTTTAGGGTTCATTAGCGTCACACACATAACAGGGAATTGACCGCCAAGTGATGCGTCTTTTACAACGACTGGGAAACCCTGCTCTTCAAGACCTTGAATACCTTCAACAATACCTGGGAACTTATCTAATACGGCTTGTGGTACATCTGGTAATACAATTTCTTGCTCGATGATCTGACGTTTAACCGCACGCTCAAAAATCTCAGACAAGCACTGAACTTTCGCTTCAGCTAGGTTATTACCGGCACTCATACCATTACTTAAGAATAAGTTTTCGATTAAGTTGGTTGGGAAGTAAACCGTTTCACCGTCTGAGTGACGTGTGTAAGGAATTGAACAAATACCACGTTCAACATTACCTGAGTTAGTATCGATTAGGTGCGAACCACATAACTCACCCTCTGGATCGTAAATCTCGCGCGTATATTCGTCTAAGATCTCTGTTGGTAATTCATCTTCTTCGTTTGGCTTGAACCATTTTTCATTTGGATAATGCACGAACTCAGCATTGGCGATTTCAGTACCAAAGAATTGATCGTTGTAGAAGAAGTTACAGCTTAAACGCTCGATGAATTCACCTAATGCCGAACATAATGCGCTCTCCTTGGTTGCGCCTTTACCATTGGTAAAGCACATTTCAGAAGCCGCATCACGAATATGCAATGACCAAACATTCGGTACGATGTTGCGCCATGAAGAAATTTCGATCTTCATACCTAAGTCTTCCATTACCGATGTCATATTGGCAATGGTTTGCTCAAGTGGTAGGTCTTTACCTAAAATATATGTTTCTGTGCCGCCTTCTGGCGTTGTCATCAACATCGCTTGTGCGTCAGCGTCTAGGTTCTCAACGGTTTCAAGTTGGAAATCAGGGCCAGTTTGGATCACCTTTTTAACCGTACAGCGGTCAACCGCACGCAGCATGCCTTCACGATCTCTCTCAGAGATATGCTCTGGGATCTCAACCTGAATTTTAAAAATCTGGTTATAGCGGTTTTCAGGATCAACAATGTTGTTTTGTGCTACGCGAATGCCATCGGTCGGAATATCACGGGCGTTACAATACACCTTAATAAAGTAAGCCGCACACATTGCTGATGAAGCTAAGAAGTAATCGAATGGGCTTGGTGCTGAGCCATCACCTTTATAACGAATAGGTTGGTCGGCAATAATTGAGAAATCATCGAATTTCGCTTCAATTCGAAGATTATCAAGAAAATTAACTTTGATTTCCATAGAGCGGTTTCCACGGTCGCGCGCTTACTATGCTTTGTAAGCGCTTTTCTAAAAATACCGCTAATTATCCGCTTTTTCTGCTCAACTGTCTTGGGTTAATTATAAAAAAACGCCAACGACAAACTAAAATGCTTTCTGCAGAAAAATATCGTATCGATACTCGTTCGATTTACTGGTTTTTTTAGCCGTCATCATTTTCTGTTCTTGCTTAGATTTACGTTTGAACAAGCCATCTTTGTCGTTTAAAGGCTGATCGGGAAAATACAGCTGCGTCAGTAAAGACTCATAACCGTACTTACTGATTTTTATATGAATATGAGGTGTACGCTGCTGCGGTGCATTTAATGGATATGCTCCCGGCATCACGGTTTTAAATTTAAAGCGCCCTTGTTTACCACTTTGCAAAATCGCCCAGCCTTGAAAATGCGGGTCAATTGGCGCTTCACTATTATCGTGAGGGTGATGATATTTACCATAACTATTAGCCTGCCATAAATCTATGGTGACATCTTCAATGGCATTACCTTCTTGATCAAACACTTGTCCAAAGATATCTATAATAGTACCTTTGGCTCGCCCTACTATACCCTCAACTTGGGTTAAATCTGCATCCTTGTCTTTTTGTGGAGTTATGGGGTAAAACGGCCCTTCGACTTCCCTAGGGGTTAACATTTTACCACCAGCCTGTGCACCGAACGTTTGGCTTATAAGTAAACCGCCCATCGAGCCTAAGGCTGCACTTTTAATAAATTCTCTGCGCTTCATTGTATTCTCCTCACCTGCTTAACTAGGCTTTTTGTCATTGCATGGTTTTCACTGTAAAGCGTAGCGATTTATTCTTCTTATCAATCTTCTATTATTTTCCTAACCGAGAGTTTAAATAAATTTAACTCTATTTTTTATAAACTTATGGAAGGTAATAGATCATTCATGCAAAATTATTCTGGGCTCAGACTGCCAAACAACATCCAACTCAATAGGTTGGCTTGTTTGATACTGATAAAACTTTCTGCCATCTTCTTGCCACTGTTTTACCATTACACCTGGTGCTTGGCTTTCATGCTTCAATTGGGTGGAGAGTGTTGTTCTTAGCATAGCTTTAACAGGCACTCCCGTTTGAGATGGCTCTGCAATTAACCCTTTGTTTGCTCTTTCTAAAGGATCTTGAATTTCAAACTCAGGTTGATAACCAACCATAGGTAAAATTGATTGCGCCGCGATTTGTGACCACTTAGGTTTAATTATCAAGTGCTCTGAACTTGGCCAAAACATTACTTGCTTGAGCATTAAGCTCACTTTCAGGTTAAGCGACTGCCCTACCTCTAATGGTTTAGCTAATCTAATTTCATACTGATTGAGTTTAGGTGGCTTTATTTCCCCTTCTCTGTTTATCAGAGTCAAACTCCAGTTTGTATGATTGCCATCTCGACTAACTAAAAACTGACTGATTGGATATTCACTGGTATTTTCTAGCGTGTATTGAACATCAAAGTATGCTTTGCCTTGCTCTGGATAAAACGCGATTTTAGTGTCTAATTCTGTCATTGTTGGTTGAGGTAAGTCGGCAAAGTGCCTGAAGGTTTGCTCGTAATCCGCTTGCCACTGCATTCTTTGCTTTTGATAGGTCAAAGGCTTTTCATTGGTGATTTGAATGTGCATAACGCTACCGGCTCCGAGCGTTAGTAACGCCATCGCAACTGCTGGCATGGTCCAAATTTTTTTATTCATCACATACCCTGCCCCTCTATGTGACAGCTTTACAGCAAATACACAAAGCGTTGCAGCGACCAGACTCCAAAACAGCATAAATGGTAAAAATACCTGTTCACTCTCTAAAAACAGCTTTGTTTGAGAGGCAGGTTGCAATGGTGAACCCGCAATATTCCAGAGTAAGTGTGTTATTCCTAGCGCCGAAGTGATGGGTGTGAACTTAATAATTAGCAATGCAAATATACACAGCCCTGCTTTAATCACAGATTTAGCAATATGGTGAATACATACAAATATCACAGCCAACAACGCTTGTGGTACTAGACTAAATATTATTTGCTGTACATAGTGCAACAGCGAAATATCACTCCCCGCTATGAGCTCAGCCATTAGGCTCGCGACTCCCATAACCACAGTTAAAACCAGTAAGCAAATTAACAATGTAATCATATCTGCCATGATTTTTTGCCAATTACTGATTGGTGTCGAAGACAATACATCTGCAAACTGGTTACGCTGTGTATGCCAACAAACTAGCCCGCTCCACAGCGCCAAACACACTGAAGTAAAAAGCAAATATACATCCCAGGCGACGGCATTGAGTGCCGTTATGCTGTTATTGAGATTATGAGCTTGAGCTGAAAGCAACGTTGAAAGTGCCTCATTAAGAACAATACTGGCCCAAATGACCAAAATGACAGGGGTAAGCTTTGAGCTCAACAACACTTTAAAGTTTAAGAAAAGCAGATGAACAACAGGCAGATCGGGCAGACGCTTATAAACATGGCGTCTGGTTTTTTCCTGCGCAGGCTTAACCGCCTTTTTATTATTGTGCTCAACATTTAAATTAATACTGACTTTAGACAAAGCCAAAAACACAAGCACACCCACTATAAAATAAACGATTCTATTAACTATAAAGGGCACATTTGAAGCTTGATCACTAACATTGATATCTAACAAAGGCGTTATACCAAACGGATCTGCCCAGAGCATGAACGTGTAAAACACCTCACTCACTATCGCGCTGCCCGATAAAAACTGAAACCCTAAAATACCGCCAATGACTATGTAAACAATGCCTTCGGCAGCACTGATGGCATACAAGGTAAACGGCGTACATGACCGTTTAACCAAATAAAAGGCGATTAATATCAGCAAAAAACTACTTTGAACAATGCCAAATAGACTGATCAAAAAGAAGCTTTGCAAACCCATCAACCAAGTTGTTTGACTTGCAAATACACCACAGACGACTACAAAGCCGAACAACATGGGAAAACTTAAAATAGCGGTCGATACAAACACTCTGGTACGCCATCGCACCCGAAAAGACACAGGGGTTACATCGATAAGCACCATCATGTTCGACGTACTGTCTCTAAATAGTAAAGTGACCGCAATTACGGCAAAAGCCGCTGGCATTATCAACATTTGCAAAAGCGCATACACTTGGTAGAGCTCATTGAGAGTGCTTAGTTCATGCAGACTACCTAGGCCGATTAGGGTGTTTAATAAGCTCACAGCTATAGTGACCACCCACACGATTGGCTGTCGGTAAGCGTATCTCAACTCATTATTTATTAGCATGACGCGCCTCCTTTTTATGAAGCTCTAAAAAATAACGGTCTTCTAATTTTGCCAGTTGAAGGCGTGCATTCGCAGTAGGCTGTTGCTCACTATAAATTCGCCACGATGGCTTGCCATATTTATAGCTTTTACTTAAAACCTGAGCATGGCTAGTAGGAAGCGTATCACACAACCATATTTTGTTATTTAGCGGCGCGATTAAGGTTTCTACATCATTGCTGTCGATGATTTGGCCTTCTATCAACATAGCAACGTGATGACAAAGGTTTTCAATGTCTTCAACTATGTGGGTAGAGAGAATGATTAATTTATCAGCGCTTATTTCAACTAAAACATCATGTAAACGCTCACGCTCTGCGGGGTCGAGCCCTGACGTTGGTTCATCCATGATCAGTAATTTGGGTTCGCCGAGTAAAGCTTGAGCAATACCAAAGCGCTGCTTCATCCCCCCTGAAAAAGTCGAAACATGGCGTTTAGCAACTGAAGTTAAATTTGTCAGCGCTAATAGTTCTGGAATTTGCTTTTTGTATTGCTTTGCCGATAACCCTTTTAACACTGCAATATGGGTTAATAGTGCTTCGCAAGACATATTGGGATACACACCAAAATGCTGAGGTACATAGCCTAATTGTTTGCGTAGCATAGAAGGGTCTTGCAAACATGATTTGCCTAAAAACGCATAGTCGCCTTGATCTGGCGCTTGTAAGCAGGCAAGCGTTCGCATCAGGGTTGATTTACCGGCGCCATTTGGTCCTAGTAAGCCAACCATGCCTTTGTGTAATTCTAGATTAATCTGCTTTAGGGCATGTGTGCCGTCAGGATATTGTTTATTTATGTCAGTTAAAACTAGCATGTACCACCTCTGTTCAACTTTGTTCAGTGGTTTTATGCTATTGAGTCAATTGATGACTGACTATTACTTGATGACGTCTTGCTTTGTTTAAATGATAAAGCGCAAAAATGGCTTTTCATCATTTAAAAATGCACTTTCGTCACTTCAAAAGCGCTCTAGGTCGCCTTATATTGTGTGTTTAAGATATAGTGGCCTTATCTACTTTTCGCAGTAAACTTTTTATAAACAGCGTTATGAGCCAATTGTTCCAAAGCAGCCCGACACTATTTATCTCACGGTTTGTGCCTATGCTATGCGCGCTCATGATAGTGACTCACTTACAATTTTTGTCAGCAAAACAGACAAGCGCTTTAGCGTATATAAGCACATTCATTGAAGTCGGTATGATGAGTTTGCCTATGCTACTTGCTCATTTAGCTACTTATAATAAGTACATATTGAAGCGGCTTATTTATTGGTCTCTTGGTTTCGTTGTTTACCCCGTCGCCCTTTTTACCTTACAAACACTGCAACCAACTTTTTTGAATGCTCACCTTAGTTTTGATGGCGTAATGATTTTTATTGGCTTGAGTCTGTGTAGTATCTTTATACCTTTGGTCAAATTTAAGTTGAGGAGCATAAATAGTGGGTACTTACAAACCATAAAAATTGAAGACCTATTTATGCTTATAGCCCTAGGGGCTTGGGTTATTTTGATGTGTTTAGCCAACAGCCATGATGAAGCTTTAACACTCACCCCTAATACCCTAGTTATCAGCCTAGACGTAGGAGTGACAGAGTTTAAAGCGCTTATTTGGACTGGCATACAATCTAGTATTATTGCAGCACTTATCTGGGTAATTTATTGGTTGAACAAGCGTTTTCTCATCGCAAAACTACTTGGGCAATTCGGTTTATTTAATTATTTGTGCGGTACATTCGTCTACTTACTTATCTGCACACCGGTTGTGTTTTCCCTCATTAATGTATTACCCATATCTGGGCAAACATTGTTACTCATACCTTCAAATGCACAAGGTATTTTTCAACCACAAAACTATGTGTTTACTTTCAGCTTAATAGCACTTAGCACCCCGATTATTCTGCTCTGTCGACACCACAGAACAGAGCGCAAGCTGTTCGAATTAGAACAGCAAAACAAACAGGCTGAGCTCACTTTGCTGCAACAGCAAATAAACCCACATTTTTTGTTCAATTCACTTAACAATATTTATGGCAAAGTGCTTTGCCAGTCTGACGATGCGCCAAACTTGATCGAGCACTTATCGAGTTTGCTGCAGCATTCTGTCTATAGAGGGCACAAAGACTTTGTACCCCTTGAAGATGAGCTCAACTACATCAGACACTTTATTGAGCTACAAAAAGTGAGATTAAGCGGCAATATTAACTTGAGTATTAACCTACCAAGATTCAACAACTCAGCACATCAAATCACACCACTGCTACTCATTGTGCCCATTGAAAATGCTTTTAAACACGCAATAGCCAATAGCCTTGAGCGTTGCAATATTCGAATTGACTGTAAGCTAGATGGTAATCGCTTAGCCTTAATCTGCGAAAACAGTTTTAGCGAGCAAATGGCCGAAGATATGAAGCAAAACAAGGAGCATACCGGCGTTGGCTTACAAAATTTAAGCAAACGGCTTTCTCTCATTTATGCTAATAATCACCAATTAAACTATGGTCCTAAGGGCGATCATTGGCAATGCAATTTAGAAATAGAGCTAACATGAAACATAAAGTTGTATTGATAGATGATGAGCCGATTGCACACCAAGTGCTGCTTCATCATTTAAAAAAGTACCCTAATTTTGAGGTTGTCGCTCAGTGCTATAGTGCCGTTGAAGCGTTGCAAGTATTAGCCAATCAAGACATTGATTTATTATTTTTAGATATCAATATGCCTGCCCTAACTGGTATTGAGATGCTAAAAGTTGTTAAACAGTGCCCGCCAGTGATCATCGTTAGCGCCCACCCTGAATATGCCATAGATGGCTTTGAACTCAATGTGGTCGACTATTTATTAAAACCCGTCAATGAAACTCGTTTTGCGCAAGCTATTGATAAGCTCTCTTTTGTAGCGACCAGCTTAAGTGCAGCAACGTCTTTAACCCTCAAAGTAGGTAGAAGTCTAGAAAAAGTCACCCTTATAGACATTACATACCTCGAATCTTACGGTAACTATGTAAAAGTATGGGTTAAAGACAACATGATACTCGCCAATACCACGCTAAAATCTTTAATCGATGAATTACCAAGAGAAAACTTCTTACAAATCAATAAATCAACGGTGATTAATTTAACGCACATCCATAGCGTTACAAACAAAGACGTTACGCTCAGTGATGGACAAACTAAGAAAGTCAGCAAGCTATTTATTGATGACACAAAAGTATTGCTAAAAAGCAGCTAAGCAAATTCAATAAAAAAGCCCGCTTAACAAAGCGGGCTGCTTACTAAAAAACCTTAGTTAATCTTAATCGACCAAGCGTTTAATGTGCCTACATCTTGGTTATAGTGATCTTGCACTCTTAATTGCCAAGTGCCTTTTACACTACCCGACAAATTCACCGTGTAAGACTCAACGACATTATCAGCACTATCGCGACCATTATAATTCTTAAGTTGATATTGAGCACCTGTTGGCGAGGTCAACACTAGACTAATATCACCACGGTATGTATGGCTAATATTCACCTTTACGGTTGCAGTGCCAGATGTCGTTGAGTTATCAACATCAAGCGTTGATGTCATTGCGCTGTTGTCAGGAATAGAAGAAACACTATCCATTTCAAAGAATGTTTCTTCAACCACAGGTTCAGTAACAGGTGTACCGCCATTAAAGCTTTGACCTGAGTTCACTTGATTGTACGTTGAAGCAGTTACTTGCCAAGTGAAATCACTGTACTTTGAACCTGAGCCAGTAAGTTGTAGCGCGTGGCCTACTGCAGTAGATGACGTTTCAGATACAGGAATTGCTGTTGAAGATTGACCCTGCGCTGCACCATCGGTTGCAGTAAAGGTACCTTCATAACTTAAGAATTGAACCAACTTACCGGTGTTATCTACTAACGCAATACCATCTGGGCCACCATTTTGTAGGCCACTTATAGCGAAGAATTTAGTACCAAAACCAGATTGTTGATCAGCTAAAGTGCCTGATAGTGAAATAGTTTTGTATGCCGCACCGCCGTTGCCGTTATAAGCTACTAGCTGCCAACCACTTAGATCTACACCTGCAGCGCCTGCGATTTCAACACCTTCGTTTACATCTGAACCATTGTTGTCATAGTGGAGTTCGTTTATCCAAGGTGTTGCGTCACTGCTACCTGTGTCACCTCCACCAGTATCGCCACCGCCAGTTCCAGTGCCTGCACCTACGCCTGAACAATCACTTTCAAAGATACATGCTGCAAATTCAGGGTGATCGATAAATGGGTTACGGTTACCTTGATACTGGAAAATTACATCGTTACGACGGCGCTCAAAATCATCAACTGGATCGTCTTTGTGCCATTGAATAAGCACTGTTTTTAAACCCATATAAGCAACAGCTTCATTACCGCCGGTCTTAGAGGCTTCAATTTTACTGCGATCATCGGTCAAAATAAGATCAGGCTCTACAAAACCATTGGCATTTGTACCACCTTCATAGCGCACTGCTAAGTACATTAATGCACGGGCTACATCACCACGACGGCCCGGCCAAGTTTGCCAAATACCATCTAACGGACCTGAACCCATAGTTAGATTCACTTCAGATGATGATCCACCGCGGTTATTATTTATATCAGTGGTTTTTGTTGAGCAAGACGCACTAGTACAGTTTGCATAAGGTTTGTTATTTCTGCTCGAATTGTAGCTACTATTTGAAATAAATAAGTGATGTAGGTCTGTATATGCCAAATTTTGACTGCCATCTTTTGGAAAACCATAAGATTTCGGCCAAGAGTGCTCGCGATTGTAGTTAGTATTACCACCACCCACTTTGGTGTAAACTGCATTTTTATATACATCAACAACTTGAGAGTTGTTATCTGGGTTTTCATCGGCTTTTTCTAGTACGTCCCAAGTATCTGTATTTGATGATGTATAAGGAATTTTTGTGTGACCCTTAATAATTATATGCAAGCTTTGTTTCAGTGTTGTTGCATTTGCATTATCAATGTTCTGGTAATAGTTTTGTGGCGCAGCAGCCAAGGATACACCTGACAACGTGCTCATAAGCATTGCCATAGATGTCAATCTAAGTGAGAGTTTCATAATTAACCGTGTGTTTTAATTAAGATTTATTTTTATATTCACCTTCCTTTGCAAACCGCTTCCAAAAGCTGACCCCATGCCAGCGCGCAGAAGTATACACTCTAATTTATTACAAAAAGATAACAAAAGAATAAATTATCTAACGTGTCAACGCTGTCAAAATTTCAATAATAAAAATAATTTATATTAAACAAGCGGTTAACTTGTTTACAATTATTTACCAAAAAAAGATCCCTTACGGACTAAAGACATTGAGATTGCAAGATCTAGGTGATAGCAAGAATTGTTAGAGGTTTACTTTTACTGATGAAAAGCTTAATTGCAGTTTAGATAATTTTAAAAATGCAGGGCTGAGCTGTGAATATGAGAGTCATGTTATTCAACTGACGTATGTGACTGTTAAAACCAAAAAAGAAGCTAGTTTTTGAAGATTGCATTAATTTTTTTATCATGAAAACCGAATTAGTAAATAAAGAAAAACACAATAAAAACTGAGACTTGAAAGAAATTAAACACGCCGCCCTCTGTCTTTGTTAAGGCTAATTTCACTGATAAGGTGTATTTTGTATATTTTATACGATATAGTTTGTTTAACAGAGAATTTTGACAGAAGGTAATACGATGCAAACAAATAGTACAGATTGGCGTTATACAGTGATGCCAGCCGTGTTTACATGGCTAAAAGAAACAGACTCAGGTGACCTTGAAATCGATCTAGCTGCAACACAAAAATACGCTGCAGATATTCTAAGAGTTGAAGGCAAAGGTGGTACTAGAATGGGCGGACTAGTCGGCTCTGGTACGCTTGGCGAAAATAGCTACCTAAGCACTGAGCAGCGCCTTTCTTTACTTAAAGCCCTTTCTGAAGTTGCTAAAGAGTTCAATGTGCCTTTAATCAGTGGTGCTGCTGCAGAAACAAAAGAAGCACTTGCCAAAATCGTCACTGAGCTTGCAACAGTCGGCGTAGACACTGTGATGGTTATGCCTCCAAAAACCACACAAGCCCCTTCTGATGAAGAGATGTACGCCTATTATGCGCTTGCTGCAACTGCTGCAAAAGAAGCAGGCGTAACCATTATGCCTTACAACAATCCTGACGCGGCGGGTTACCATGCCCTATCGACAGATATCCTTAGAAAATTATCTGCGCTACCAGAAGTAACGGCACTTAAAATTTCGACAACAGATGTATCTGTCATTGAAACTCTGATGTTAGAAAACAAAGACTCAAAGATCTTAGCGGGTGTTGACACAGTAACTGTACATGCTGGTTTAGCTGGCGCATGTGGTGGCATTACGGGTGTTGGTTGTATCTTCCCTAAAGCCAGCGTAACGATGCAAGAATATGTTAATAATGGCCAATGGGCTGAAGCAAACCAGATTTCACAAGCTATGAACTCAATCTCATATCTTGATGCTCAACCTCTGCTTTTAGAATACCTAAAGTTTGCATTTGGTGTTCACCACAATGATGCAGAAGGTGGTCTTCGTACTCTAGGTAAGAAGTTAACAGCTGAGCAAATTGATGACGTCCGCGCTAGGTATCTACTTGCAAAAGAACGACTTGAAGCTCTAGGCTTAGCAGAATAATTCCTTAAGATAAACAAAGCCCCAATTTATGGGGCTTTTTTATATCTAAAACGTGTGCAAAAAGCTCATCACATCTAAGCAGTAGCTGTGCTTGCTTATAGATCGAAAGACAAAATTACACTCTTCTGCGAGCCTGCTGATCTCTTCTCTGGATCATAAAAAGTATCAACGATTTCAAAGCCAGCTTTACGCATCATGCCTGCTGAGGCTAGGTTTTCTTCATGCCTTTCGATCAATACCTTCTTGGCATAGTGCACTTTTGCTTCCAGTATGCATTCCTTCAATAACTTAGTCGCAATGCCCTTCCCTGCATGATGTGAAGAAACAACCACATCGCCCACAAATTTCATTTGTTCAAGTGGCGAATATTTCTCTAGGTAACGTGGTCCAACTAACCCATCTATCAAAACGGCAAAACCAATAATCTCAGAGTCAACAACCGCTATAATCGCTTGCGCATCACCACGCTCAATCAGCGCAAACTCATCATTCACGCCTTCTGGCGTTAAGTAGTTCCATTCATTTGGGCCAAACTCCCAAAGGAGTGATTTAAGTTTATCTATTTCTTGAGTTGAAGCTTTACGGAATAAGGCCATTACAACATCCTTATAATAATTAAGAGGTTTTATGAATCAGTAAGTATAGGTAATAAAATCAATGAGAAAGAAGTGCAAGTCAAGCCTTTTTCGCCAACTCCCTGCAACTAACAGTCCCATTTAAAAATAGCAATTTGATTACGTACTCATCATCATTGAGAAGTGCAATTTGTGACTTTTTCAGTGTTTAGCTGGCTAGTTTTACTGCCTCGAATTAACTTAGCAATAGGCTTTTCAAAGTACCTAAATGAAATATATGCGACCAATATACTCATTGATAAAGACGCTAATAGTTTCAGCTCAACAGAAAAATCTAACTTGTTTACCTGCACAATAATGGGCATATGCAATAAATAAAATGAGTACGAGATCTTCCCGAAGAAGTCGCCAAACTTATTCGCTAAGAGCACATTATTATTTGGCACCAAAAACACCACACAAAAGAAAACTGTACTCATCACTAACAACACTTCGTAGCTTAACCACATTCTGCGTTTTGCATCAGAGGTGATTGTTGTCAAATCTGGATACATCAGTGGAATTAAGCAAAGCGCCAATATAAACCAATGCTTTTTAAGGTACTCTGGAATTTTCAGCCTTCTATAATGCATCCCAAAAATAACGCCAACAAAAAAGTACGGTAAGCTTCTGAGAACATTAAATGCGTTATAAGGAACCCCATTGATATCACCGTATATTCTCGGAAAGTTGAATAAAAACAGTAAAATCATCACTGCAAAAATTAAAAGATAAATGTAGCCTTTCCTATTCTTTGCACACATCCAGAAAAGGATAAACATGAAGTAAAACTGTATCTCAGGTGAGATTGACCAAAGCACGCTTTCGCCGTAAAGGAATAATAAATGCCCTAAGAGGGTATGGAGATCAGAAATAGTATAAAGCGTATTTTTACCAGTGCTAGACAGAAAATAAGAGCCAAATACAACGGCTAAATACAGAGGTAAAACCCTACAAGCTCTAGCTAAAAAGTAATCCTGTATATTAGCCTGAGTAAAGTCTCTGTCTAAATAGAGGTAGGCCATTAAGAAGCCACTTAACAAGAAAAATAGCATAACTCCATAAGCGCCAGAGCCGCCTCCTAATACGCCATCGAGCCAGTTTGTAATGTCACTAAAATGAGTCACAAAGACAATTAGAGCGGCTAAGCCTCGCAATGTATTAAGTTTTCTAATTTCCAATGCTCTTCCCTAAGTTCACTTCTAAAGTTGAAGCAGCTAAATTCTGAGTGATGCCATAGTCTCTTTTTAGGTGCGTTTCGCATATATCCTAAGTTTCTCTATCTCCGCATCTGTTAATCTTGATTTTGGGATTGATATAACCCCCTCCTCCAAATTGAAGAAAATATTTTGAGGAAAAAAGTCGACAGAAGTTAAGTCTTCCCATTTCGTATTAAGTTTGCCTTGTCCTGAACTTCTTTCAATTTGCTCTTTATTGATTGTGAAATGATATGTGTCTTGAAGTTTTTCCTTTTTTGCAAAAGCGAGTGCTATTGATGGCATTAGAAAGTCTGCAAATAGACAGGGAATAGCATAGATTGAGAGGAGCGTAATGAGACTAATACCCCACCAGGAAAACAAAACATTGAAGTAGAAAAAGACAACACCAACAAATATTAAAATACCAGTTGGTAGATAGGTGTGGAGATGTTTATTTGGCATCACAGTCAATTGTTCTCTAAGCGCTGATTTATATTCTGCATCAGAATATTTGATTGTTAATTCAATACTCACCCTTGCTTTTCCCTTTAGTAATAACGCCCTGTTAATAGGCAAAATATAGTTGGCTAAAATTAAGCGACGAAGGAGCAAAAGCCAACTGTAATTTGTACCTATTTAATAGCTTGTTATAACACGATTTCACCGGATAAAACTTGTTTGAAACAAATCTCTTCATTTAAACTTTTGTTTTTATCAGGGTACCAACATTGATCCAGAGTTTTATAAGTATCAGCTAGTGGTAGAGGTTTAATGTTCTTCGCTTGTAGTTGACATTGTGCCTTATAAAAATAACGATAAGAAAGAATGTCATACTCCATTTGATCGGATATATCGATTTCATACACTTCTTTAGCTATTGCTTTAGTTTCATCGAGACTAAACCCAGCTTTTTCAAATGCGTCATGATGCACTAAGCCAAGCATTCTCCAACCACCTGGCTCTTTATCTTTTTGAGTTTTATTTGTTTCCTTAAGTGCCCATTTAGTGGCAACCATAGGCCCTACAGCCTCAGCAATTAAGTCGCATTTAGAGTTTTTAGGTTGTACCTGCACTTTTGAAACATTTGATGTCGAATTACATCCAGCAACAGTAAATACAATCAGGGAAAATATTAAATTACGCATCCGTTCCTCATAGTGTTATAACGCCTCGCTTAACCGGCGCAAAATAGCAGGCTAAAAATAGCGACGAAGGAGCGCAAGCCTGCTGTTTTGCGTCCATTGGTTAAAGCGTTTGTTAGGTGTTTTTTTGACCGAACAAGTATCCGAGAATCATTGTTAAAATTGGTACTATTAACTCCCAGAATTCACTTGCAGTGATTTTTGAATCAATAAAAAGAGTTAGTATCCCTGTAGCTATTAGCAGTACAGCGATAAAGCCGGCAATATTTTTAGATGCAGCTTGAGAAACTCCAAACACTTTCCCTAGTAAACCTGCTTGTAAACCTAACTTTTGAGACTCTAATGCATATTGATGTTGTGCTTCTGGTTGAATACCACTTTTAGGTTTAGTGGAAGCGAATTTTGTGTTATTCATAACTATTCCTCATCAGCAGGAGCTAAGCCTAAAGGAATGAGCGCGTGATATGAGATAACCGCACAATTTTGACAAGCAGTTATCGCTACTGGCATGTCATAATCCATATTATCTGGACTATCACCTAACTCTTGTTTGCTATATCCCACAAATTCAATCTTTGTATGACCACATCTATGACAAGGCTTGTCAGCCCCGAGCTCCTCTAATTTTTGAATAACTTTTGTATTAAATTCTATCTTGGAATTCATGTTGCCTCGAAATATTTGTGAAACACCTAACGCTTAGCTAACAGGCAAAATTGAATAAGCTAAAATCGAGCGAAGCGACGAGCTTATTTAATTTTGTCCTAGTTGAGCGCCTTGTTATGCGGATTTATTCAAATTATTAAAGCGTAAAAACAATTTAGCAAAAACAAAGCCCGTTATAGAACCAACGGGAATCCAAATATACATTGGCAAATCTAAACCAGTACCACAAACCCAGCCAAAATACTCCTGCATTGCTTGTATGTTTTGAGCTATTTGATATTTAGCAATGCCAAAGCCGATAATTGCCCCTAAAGCAGGACCTAAGAGTAAAACTGGTTTTTTCATTATCAAAGCCATTTATACATTCTTAATGTACACCTTAACTGCTTACCCGCATAACGCTGCGCTTAACCGGCGCAAAATAGCAGGCTAAAATTAGCGACAGAGGAGCGCTAGCCTGCTGTTTAGCGTCCTTTTGGTTAAAGCGTTTGTTATACGGTGTTTTTTATGAACCTATTAACCTGATTATATCTTTCAACAACTTTATTCCTATCAGTATCTCTACCAAGGTTTAATTTCCCTTTAGAAAATTTGAATATAAGCTCATAGTCATCTGAACAATCACCTGATATTTCATCTATTATGATCTCTTTAATATCATCATATTTTTGATACACCTCTCCATTTTTTAATATTTCTTTCTTTATAGAGTCAAAAATGAATATTTCTTTTTTGATGAAGCGTGTTGTACAACCTGATATACACAAAATTAGAAGTATTAAAGTTACGAGAAAAAACGAAAAAAACCAGCTATCAGGCGATAAGAAATTTAAATAGTATAAGGAAGAAAAGTAACCCGCCCAGATCAAACAATACAGAAACCAAGGCAACTTATCATAAGTTACCTTAAGTTGAGCTTCATTAATTTCAGTGATTTCTGGATACATCTACAACCGTATAACAGCTTTTTCATAGGAAAAATTCCTGTTTTTGTCAGTACCAAATCGGGAATCATTCCTGTTAATTTCATCAACAATATCTTGTTTCTATCAAGTACTCAACAACTTAGAATAAGCCTGCTTAATAAACCGGCATGGTAAACGGATTTAATCGGGAATTGTAAACAGTCCCCCCATTAAACAAATTTAACTTAAAAACGCTGAATTCGATTTTATACTTGATTAAAACCAATCCGCCCTTATCATATTTGCACGTTTTTATTTTGAACTTGTTGCTTTGAACCGAATTTTAAAAATTCTTGCTGTGTTGTTTTTACTGTTTGCCGTTGCTCCGTCATCTGCCGAACAGTTTGCGCATGCGCAGAATAATGTTCAGAGCCAGACTAATTATCAAAGTCTGTTTGAAGTTGAAGTTGGTGATGAGTTTTCATCGCAGCAGCAATCTCAAAACCATCATATTACTGCCGATGATTCTGGGTTGTTTTCAATTGTTGAGCGCCCTTCTCAACAACAAGCCATTCGTTTTTTACATCCAAAACAGCAAAGCGAATTTATTTTAGTTTTTGAGCTGATGTCAGACACTTACATTAGCGAAATTCGCTTGCAAACAGACAAGCTCGAACAACCTTGGTACCAATGCAATACACGGCCAAACCACGGCTTTATTGATGCCTGTAAACCTGCCAATTTAGTTTATAAAGCGCAACTAACCTACCACGCTTAATTTCACTTATCGCAAAAAAGTCTTTTAATTTTTTCGGCAAAACTGTGTTTTGCTGCCCTAGATGAGTGAATTATGAAAAATCAATTAAACCCTAAGTCAAACAACCGTTTGACCCCATGGGCGTTGCTGTTAGTCATTGTATTTCTGGCAATTAGCGCGCTACCAAACCTTTATCCGAATAACACGGTATTAAAGGTCAGCAGCCATAACAATACGTTATCGGCGACTCAAATTAGCCAATATCTTGAAGACGCGCAATTGCCTGTGCGTGAAGCGACGGTAAATCATCAAACCGGTGAAATTCGTGTGTTGCTCGAACATCCAAAAGCAAGTGTGAATGCGCAAGCCATATTACAAAAAAAGTTACAAACACAATTACAAAACGCAGCAAACATTAGCGTGCAAAGTGAAGCAACTACACCCGCATGGCTGCAAAGCTTTAATTTATCCCCTTTAAAATTGGGCTTAGATTTAAACGGCGGCGTTTTATTTGTATTAAAAGTTGATACCGACAAAGCCCTTGAAGAGCGACTCGAAAAACTGCGTTTAGTCGCCAAAGATTATCGCATTGAGCACAAATTACGTGGTATCAAGATTGAAGCAGCCCATGATAATCGCGTGGTTATAAAAGCCAACAGTAACCAAGCAGGTAAGCTTGCTACCTTAGTTAAGCACTTAAAAACAGACTACCCAAGCCTTACGAGTGTTGAACAAAACACGGCAAGCCAAGCGATTTGGCAACTTGGTTTTGACGAAGCTAGCCAAAAGCAGATTGCTGAACAAGCAATTGGCCAAGCCATTAGTACTTTGCGCTCGCGTATCGAGCAATTGGGGATCACAGAAGCAGTCACACAACGCCAAGGTAAACAGCATATTCGAATTGAGTTGCCGGGAGTACAAGATCCAGCTGCTGCAAAACGCTTAATTGGGGCAACTGCTGAGTTGTCTTTTCATGCGTTGAAAGACATTGGTGGCCACACTTACAAGTATAAAGATGGCGGCACAACCAAATTGAACCCCTTACCTATTTTTACTGGCTCAGAGATTGAATCGGCTCAGGCTGGACGCGATGAGTCAGGACAACCGCTAGTACAACTCATGCTCTCCCCTGCTGGCGGCGATAAGATGAGTCGTTTCTCGCGACAAAACATTGGTAAGCCAATGGCCACTCTCTATGGCGAATATCACCAAAATCAAAAAGGGGATGTGGTTAAACAACAAGAAGTGATTTCGGTCGCCACCATTCAACAAGCCCTTAACCGCCAATTTAGTATCACTAATTTAGGCACCATGCAGCGTGCACAAGAGCTGGCTATGGTATTGCGTGCTGGGTCACTTCAGGCACCTATCACCATTGTTGAAGAGCAAACGATTGGCCCAAGCCTAGGCGAGCAAAACATTGAAAACGGCTTTAATGCGCTCAAATTGGGCTTAGCCATCACCCTATTATTCATGTTGGCCTGCTACGGGCGACTCGGTGTAGTCGCCATCATTGCATTGGTGGTGAATCTTGTTTGTTTACTTGGGTTAATGTCGTTATTACCGGGAGCGGTGTTAACCTTACCCGGGATCGCGGGTTTAGTACTCACTATAGGTATGGCGGTCGATACCAATGTGATTATTTTTGAGCGTATTCGTGATGAAATTAAACAAGGTGCGAGCACACTTGGCGCTTTAAAACGCGGCTATCAACATGCTATGTCGAGCATTATCGATGCGAACCTAACGACGATGATCACCGCGCTGGTTTTACTTGGTGTAGGTTATGGCCCAATCAAAGGTTTTGCTATTACGTTAGCCCTTGGGATCTTAACCAGTTTGTTCTCGGGCGTATTGGTGTCGTCTCACCTTTCGCCACTCTTTCTTAAAAATAAAAGAAAAAACGAGCATCAAAAAGATAAAAACAAGGCCCAACTTGAATCAGTAACAACAAAGAAAGAAGGAGCGCATCATGCATAATATTTGGCAGTCTGCCCGTAAAATGGGCTTTATATTTAGTCTACTTGCTATTGTTGTTAGCCTTGGCACTTTAGCCCTTAACCCCATTGTATTTGGTTTAGATTTTACGGGGGGTACCGTTTTAGACTTCACGTTAATGTCGCTAACCAGTATGAGTGAATTGCAAACCACATTAAGTACCTTAACATCAGACGCATTTAGCTTATCGCAAAGCCAAGACGGCCATTGGCGGGTGTTGTTTTTACCCGACGTGGCTTCAGATTCAATCGCCGCTTTTCAAACTGCGATTGAGTCAAAGTTAAATGCCCATATCCTAGAAAGTAAGTTTCTGGGCGCACAAGTAGGTGAAGAGCTCAAAACCAGTGGTGCACTGGCGGCTGTGTTTGCAGTGATGTCTGTGCTGATTTATTTAATGGTGCGTTTTGAGTGGCGACTCGCCGTCGCGGCAACTGTCGCGCTGTTCCACGATGTTTTACTCACCATCGCTTTATTCACTGTGCTTGGCTTAACCTTCGATTTAACGGTATTGGCAGCACTTTTAGCGATTATCGGTTACTCGCTCAACGACAGTATTATCATTGGCGACCGCATTCGTGAACTCATTCGTGCCAATCCTGAACAACCCATTGGTCATTCAATTAATGAAGCCTTGCAAAGTACATTACGCCGTACGCTGATCACCTCGTTTACCACACTTGCCACGGTTTTTGCGATTTGGTTGCTCGGAGGCGATGCCTTAAATGGTTTTGCCAGCGCCCTGTTAATTGGTTTAACTGCGGGTACCTTGTCATCTATTTTTATCAGCGCAACCTTGCCTGAATTTATGGGCTTAAGTTTTGCAAACTATCAAAACCAAGACAGCGATGAGGTGAAAAAACTACTCGCTGAGCCCTAACTAACATTTAGAGCATTTAGCTCACTCATCAACTATGAGTGAGCTTCTGTTTATATTCATAGACTTAGAAATTACTCATTTCTGAAAAAGCTGATTTAAATTAACATTTTTGTAACTTTTACGTGTTAATTCTAGCGCTCCCTTTTTTTAGAGTAATTACTTATGTCTATTTCACGTCGAAGTTTTTTGAAAGGATCAGCTCTACTGAGCGTGATGCCAATGAGTTTAACACTCTCGGGTTGTACGTTTAAAACCAACCCTTTCAGCCATGGCGTTGCCAGTGGTGATCCGCTCCATGATGCGGTGATCATTTGGACTCGAGTCACCATTCCTGAGGAAATCACTCAAGTTGTCGATATCAACAGCCTGGTATTGTCTGTGCGCTGGCAAGTATCAACATCATCTTCATTCGCGACTATCGAAACTGAAGGCAAGGTTGAAACCAGTATAGATCGAGATTTTACCGTTAAAGTCGATGTCACAGGTTTAAATGCTGATAGCATTTATTACTATCGCTTTATCATCGAAGAGCTCGATGAGCCTGTTGTATCGCCAGTCGGTCGCACCAAGACTTTACCTCAATATGATGTGTCTGAAGTAAAGCTAGCGATGACATCTTGTTCACACTTTAGCTATGGCTATTTTAACGTCTATGCTCGCATCGCAGAAATGGATGATCTCGATGCAGTTTTACACCTAGGCGACTATTTATATGAGTACGGTAACGAAGATGTTTACCGTAACCCGTTATTATGGAAGAGGCTGGTAGAGCCAAAACATGAGATGGTGTCACTCAATGATTACCGCTTACGTCATGCGACGTATAAAACAGATGAAGATTTACAAACCCTGCACCAAACCCACCCTATGATCTGTATTTGGGATGATCATGAGTTTACCAATGACACTTGGCGTGGCGGTGCGCAAAACCATAATGACAATGAAGGCGACTGGCAAACCCGTGCCAATGCAGCCATTCAAGCATATTATGAGTGGATGCCTATTCGAGAGCCTCAAAGTGGTAACCGTGAAAAGGCGTATCGCAAATTCGAATTTGGCCAGTTGCTGCATTTAAATATGCTCGATACCCGTTATGTTGGTCGCGATGAGCAAGTCGATGTGAAAGACGATGCGCGCCTTGATCCTATGCGAACTTTATTGGGCTTTGAGCAAGAGCAATGGTTAGAAGACAACCTGCTCGATGCCAAAAATAATGGCGTGAAGTGGAATTTAATTGGTCAACAAGTGCAAATTATGCAAATTCAGATGTTTGGTAAACCCATTAACGCTGATGCATGGGATGGCTATCCTGCCGCTCGAGACAGACTACTTAACTTTGTTGAACAAAGAGACATTAAAAATGTGGTGTTCTTAACTGGCGATGTACACTCATCTTGGGCTGCCGATATTGCTAAAAACCCATACGACTGGCGTGAATATAATCGCTTTACCCATGATGGTGCACTTGCCGTTGAAATTGTTACACCTTCTGTCACTTCGCCGTCAATTCCTGTACCGGGTTTGCAGCAAATAGTGGGAGATGTCGGCAATATCCTAAAACCAGAAAACCCACATATTCGTTATGTTGACCTTAAAAACCGAGGTTTTGTCACCCTTAACATCAAGCAAGACAAACTCACTTCTCAATGGCACCATGTACCAATTGTTGGTTTTAAAAATAACCAGTCATTCGTTGATAGAACCCTGTATGTTAATTCAGGCGAAGCCAAACTGCACAAATTGTAATCTGGCAATCAGCACGCGAATTTGAACACAAGGGGAGCTTAGCTCCCCTTAAAGTCATGTAGAAAAGTATTTAAATGATGTTCATAGAAAAGAATAGACATTGACTGTTTTATCTCGGCCTTTGAGTTTTACATCCGCAACCCAAGCTAAATCCGACATCTCTGATTTTTCTGCGGTGTCTTCACTGACAAGTAATACTTGCCCAAGCTCTTTGGTCTTGCTCTCTATTCTCGCTGCGACATTAACTGTGTCACCAATCACGGTGTAATCCATACAACTCAAACTCCCCACATTACCTGCAATGGCTTCACCACTGTGAATACCAATGCCAATTTCAAGCTGTGGAAGGCCCTGCTCGGCAAATTGCTTATTTAACTCAATCAATTCTTCAAGCATGCCCTTAGCTGCATCTATTGCACATTGAGCGCTATTCATTCCTGCTTGTGGTGCACCAAACACAGCCATAATCGCGTCACCGATAAATTTATCTATCATGCCATCATGTTTAAAAATAGGATTACTCATGGCTGAGAAATAACGATTTAGAATACGAGTAACTACCTCTGGTTCATTGCGTTCACATAAGGTGGTGAAATTACGAATATCGGCCATCAAAATCGTTACTTCTCGGCGCTCACCGCCCGGCTCTATGTCAACGGCACCGGTTTCAACCGCGCTAACCAGCTTTTCAGGCAAATAGCGTAATAATCTTTCGCGATGACGCAAGCGTGTATATGTATTAGTAATGTAATGAGAAATTGACCACGCGAGTAACCCCGAGAATAACACGATGATCTGTTCGTGGATCTCTATGGTTCGGTCAGTCTGGCTGTGCTCTAAAATAAGCGTTGTCGCAGCTAAACAACACAGCGTTGAAAAGTAAATAATCACACGACCTTGCCTGAATGCACTCATGACGTTAAATAGGATTAGCGCGCTGATCAGCATCAATTCAAATTGTGTTTGATGTAGATCGCGTAAGAAGTGCCCTATTTCGGCCAAATATTCCATTTCTAATGTGATCCCTAAAATAATCACATAATCGAATAAAATAGATACATACTTGAGCCAAGGCTTATAACTGCCTGTGGTTGCCCAGTGCCGAACTAGCCAACACCAACCTGCTGTTATAACCATCGACCCAAGATCGACACCGATTAAAATTAAATCCAGTCCCTGACTGAGCGTACCGACCAGTAGTTCAAGTAAAAACAGCGCCATCAAACCAAAAAAACGAATTTTGTTGATGTGGTTTTCCATTTCCATTTCGCGCTGCTGATAGCAATCTGTCAGCAATGCATCAAAGCTATCATCAATATGTTTCAACCATTTCATAAGTTTAAGTATTCTGCTTTTTTATTAAACATAGCTTGTCATAACAATGAGTACGAAAAATGAAGGCAGAAATAATGGTAGGGTATGAAAAAAGGCAATTTAGTTACCTAAATTGCCTTTGTAAAACAAAGTGTGGGAATTACTTAATTGAAACTCTTATTGTTGGCATAAACCTTTATCAGTCCAAACGTCCCATGGACCTGAGAACTGTTCTGGATTTTGACCTTGGTTCCACCACTTAGCCTGATATAAACGACCATTTAGCGATGTTTGTGCATCAGGTAAGAACACTGCGCCGGCTGTCCAAGCTGGTACACCATTACAGCCAGCATTTGAATCTGATGATACATTGACTGTCTTAGATACACGGTGAGATAAGCCCTCAGCGTCGGTTACTTCTAGGCTTACTGAGTAAGAACCTGCTTGTACATAGCTGTGTGACGGGTTAGCAAGTGAACTTGAACGACCATCTCCGAAGTTCCATGCATAAGACGCTACACCTTTATCATCCGTTGCTTGCTGAGTGAATGATACGCTCAAACCGTTAGTATTGAATGAGAACGCTGATACTGGCGCCTGGTTGTCACCGCCACCAGAGCCACTACACTTGCCTAATTTTTTCCAAACATTCGTGAATACATTAGGCTGTGCACCTGTTGACCACCAAGTTGCTTCGTACTGATAACCGTTGTAAGACACTTTGTCGCCTGCACGGTATGACTTAGTTGCCGACCATGCTGCAACACCATTACAACCACCAGTGTTACCATCTGTAATGCTGACAACAGAAGACTTACTCGCTGTTTGACCAGCTGTGTCTGTTACAGTTAGCTTAACCGTGAAATCACCTGTTCCGCTATAAGTGTGACTTGGGTTTTGCTGTGAACTGGTTGCGCCATCACCAAACTGCCAAGCATAACTAGAGATACCTTTATCGTCTGATGAACCATCAGTAAACTGAACTGTTTTACCATTCACTGCCGCAGTAAATGATGCCACTGGCGCTGTATCACCTGTGCCACCACCACAGCTTGAGTTAGCTAGATAATCATAAGCCGCTTTTGCTTGAACAATACCGTAACCATAAGAAGTATCTCGGCCCGCACTGCCCTTATCTTTTGCTGTCGCATTAAGCGCATCACGAACTTGTTGGTTAGAACAATTTGGGAAGTGACTCCATACCAATGCAGCGACACCCGATACGTGTGGGGTTGCCATCGAGGTACCACTTATACTTTTATAGCCGTTGTTATTCCAAGTCGAGTTTACATTAACACCCGGTGCTGCAATCTCAACTTGACTGTTATATTGCGAGAACGACGCTTTGCTCTCACTGCTATCAACCGCGGCAACAGATACAACTGCGTCATAAGATGCTGGATAACTCATTGAGCTGTTACCATCGTTACCCGCTGCTGCAATATGTAACATACCCTGCGCATAACTATTCGCAAATGCTTGACGTTCAGCTGATGATTGGCCAGAACCACCTAAACTCATACTGGTGATGTTTGCGCCAGCTTGCTGACATTGCTCAATGGCTTTAATTAAGTCAGAACCATATGCCCAGCGGCCTGAGTCATTGAATACTTTAACAATGTGAAGACCAAGCTGACCCGATGGGTTAACACCCACAACACCTTGACCATTACCACCAATGGCCGCAATCGTGCCCGCTACATGTGTACCGTGACCGTTGCCATCGTTATACCAGTTACCAGTATCATTACTGCCGTAGCCGTCGTCACCTGTGATCCCAGTCGATGGAAGATCTGGGTGGTTAAGCGTGTAACCTGTATCCATAATACAAACTTTACGGTTACCCGACATGTTGTCGCTCAGCTGGTTAGCTTGCACCATGCCAATACCGTAAGGCGTGCTCTCAGCTAGCAAATGACGCTTAGGATCCACTTCAATTGATACAACATCTGAACGAGACGCAATTTGCATTCTTTGTTGTAATGTCAACTCAACTGACACTGCATTAATCGATGGTAAAACTTGAACAGCTTCGGCAGCAACATCATCAGCAACCGATTGTAGACGGTTAAACTGAAGCTGCTTAGCTTGCATTGGGCTTAATTTAAATGGTAAAGCCACTGCTTGATTTTCTTTTTTCAACGTCACAATGTAACGCTGCTCTTGATCAAAATTCTCCCCTAAAACTTCAGGTAATGAACCCGAAGCATATACCGTTGGGACCAACGTACCGCAAAAAATTAAAGCTTGTGTTGTTTTATTTAGTCTTGCTTTCATGGCGATGCCTTATCTTGTTGTTTAGGTGCGCAAACGGTTAACAACCCGTTTACAAGCAACAAGGAAAGAGCAAATGTCCAGCGCTGTCAATTTGTTTTTATTTTAGGTGCAAAAGCTCTAATCGTAACGATTTCAGCTGTAAAAATTTCATTACATAGATATAGATACGTATATACGTCTAGATACACAGAGCTTGAACAAAGTTTGTACTAACTTAATTACAGCTGCACAAAATTTGTTACTAAATTGTTATAACCCAGAGTAATAAGGTATGTTTATATGATTTGAAATAGTCTAAAAGATTACACGTTTCACCGATGCCGCATTGAATAGAAATTCAACTTGAGTGAAATAAAAAACATTAAAAAGATGGGGGTATTCAGATAATTTAAACGTTAACTTACTGCTCTCTCATAACGATAATCATCAATATACTTAGAATTTATGACAACATTATTTTTCAGCTTAGCGGTTCTTATAAAACCACTCTTTTCTAGCAGTCTTATAGATGACACATTATTTACCGAGCATATTGCAATCAGTGTTTGAATGTCTAACGCAGTAACGGCAAATTTAACCAAAGCTTCAAGCGCCTCAAAAGCATACCCTCTGCCCTGTTTATTTGGACTCAATAAAAATCCAAATTCAGCTGCTCTTGTTTTGTGATCAAGTATTTTGATTGAGATATTGCCAACCTTATCGCCTGTGTTTGTTTCAGTTATCCCAAAGCATAACCAATCATGGCTGTTTCTATCCCACGGCTGAGCTAAAGCCTCAAAGCCAGCCTCGGCTTCTTCTAACGTGCTAGGATCATAACAGTGTTCCATCACCTCAGGGTCCATACATAACTCAATAAAAAGAGGTTTATCACTTTCATTTAAAGGGGCTAAGGTAAGTCTTTCAGTAACTAATATTGTTTTGTTCATTTATTTTCTTATTTTTTTGGCGCTTTAATCACAAAGCCCTTCTCGATACCCGCTTTAAAACCGACCGACTCATATACTCGGTGCGCGCCAGTCAGGTTCTCACCCGAAAGCAACATGACTTTGTAGCAATTTAGCACCCACGCTTTTTGAATGCCAAACTCGAGTACTTGTTGACTTAATCCACGACGGCGAAATTTTTCTGCGGTGATCACATGTTCAATAATGGCAAAAGGTCGCCCACCATTTGCAATACTCTTATTTAAACCCAGCGCGCAAGTTGCAGCTAACTCCCCTTCGATATCTGCCACCACTATATGTGTTTCTGGACAACGCATCATCTCTGTCCATACCTGCTCTGAAAAAGACTTTTCAAGCTCGGGGTCGTGCGGACGTAGTTCTCGGTATAAGTTGAGCACTTGTGGAAGATCTTCTAGATTTGCAAGGCGGATCATTGGTTTACTCCTTTAAACTTCAACAAACACCTATAATGAATACAAACTTATGAGATGTAAACTGCTGTTTTAATGTGAAGAAAAAACCCGTTTCTCGCATAAACTTCAATTTCAAAAACATTCAAAGTTAGCTTACAAAATTGTATGAATCAAAACTCAATAAATAAGATATGCTTAAAAGGTAATATATTTCTTTCAGAGCGTTATGAACATCTTATTAGTTGAAGACGATTTAGATACAGCTGAATTTATCAGCAAAGGGCTACAGCAACATGGTGAAATAGTTCAACATTGTGATAATGCTGAACAGGCTATGCTGTTAGCATCGTCAAGTGAATTTGATGTCATCATATTCGATAGATTACTGCCTAATATGGATGGCCTTGATGCCGTTCGCATTCTGCGTGCAAGCAAAGTTACCATTCCTATCATCATGCTTACGGCGCTCAGTGACACATCTGATAGAGTTGCAGGGTTAGATGCCGGCGCTGATGACTATTTAGTTAAGCCGTTTGCTTTTTCGGAGCTTTATGCTCGAGTTAAAGCCCTTGCCCGGCGCCAACCTCTAAAAGAAAGCAGCCTTGAAATTTGCATTGGTGAACTCAAACTTGAACGAACCACTCGGCAAGTATTCAGGGCAGGAAAAGAAATTGAGCTCATGCCAAAAGAATACCAAATCCTTGAGTTTATGATGCAAAACCCCGAGCAACTTATCACTAAAACCATGCTGTTAGAGCAAGTATGGGGGTTTAGCTTTGATCCGAAAACCAGCCTTGTTCAAACTCATGTGTCTAGACTTAGAAATAAAATAGATAAACCCTTTGTTTTCGATATGATCAAAACCGTACGTGGTTGTGGCTACTTATTGTCGAGGCAACAAGATGCTGAATAAACATCAAATCGTGCAAACTTTAAAACTAAGCACATTGTCTTGGTTTGCATTACTTATTTTAATATTCACCTTGATAGAAACGTCGCTCTGGTTTGATAAGCGCGATCAAAAGGCTGAGTTTGCTGAGAATGCTGAAGAAATAGAGCATATCTATGAAGAGCAAGGTCCTCGTGCCATCTTAAAAGAGCTTGAGCTGACACATCGACCTAAATGGACTGATAATGAAGCAAAGACACACTTATTAGAAGAAGGTTGGCTAGTTGCAGGCTTTCGAGACGGCAAACTCATGCTTGGTGCCGACACCGATTTACCCACAGCTGATACCCCAACTTGGTTCACACTGAGTTTAGAAGACGACGCACCTATTCAAGTGCTCACCACAACATTATATTTTAATGAGTATGCATATGCTCACTTTTGGCAAAAACAAGAAGAAACACAAAGACTGAATGGAGTTTTTGCCTATAAATTGCTTGCTTGGTTTATACCGCTTAGCTGGCTTATCTTATGTATTTTATTTGCCATTATTACACGTCGAGATTCAAAACCAATTCAAGCGATTATTGGCCAGCTTGATGCCGTTGCACAAGCACCTGATTCAGCAAGAATTAAAGTAGAGACGACTAATCCACAATGGCAAGCGCTTGGCCAATCAATCAATACCATGTTAGATGAAATTGTGCACTTGCATAATAATATGAAAACTATGTCGGTCGGGATTGCTCATGATTTAAAGACCCCCCTATCTCGTGTATCAAACCGACTGCAATCTATGTATCAAGATATTGAGGATGCTCACGCGCTGCATTTTCACCTCGAGAAAGCCAATCAAGACCTCACTCATATAATTACTACATTTAACAATTTAGTACGGTTAAATGCCATTGAGTCAGGCAAGCATATTCAAGGCTTTACCGTGTTTAATTTATCAGAGCTGGTCAATGAATTGGCCCTCAGTTACCAACCTGTATTTGAAGATAGCGGCCGCCAGTTTGAAATCTCAGTTGTACCCAGCGTGCAATGTTATGGTGATAGAGATTTAATAAGTCAGTTGCTGTGTAACTTACTTGAGAATGCACTTGAATATGCAAACAACAATGCGCAGATTTGGATCAGATTACAAAGCCACACTCAAAGTGCTCTGCTACAGATTGGCGATGATGGACCAGGCATACCAGACAAAGACAAACATAAAGTCTTCGATAAGTTCTATCGCGCTGATATTAGTCGCTCTAAACCAGGAAATGGCTTAGGTCTAAGTATTGTGAAGGCAATTTGTGATGTCCATAACGCGCAATTATGCTTATTAGATAAGCAGCAAGGTGCTGTTTTTAATATCGAAATTCCTATGCCTTAAATTCATACAATTTTGTATGAAAGCCGTATTACAACTGTAAAACACGCTCAGCGTTTTTAGCTCTACACTTAAGTTATCGTTAAGTAACGAGAGAGAAACAATGACTAAACTAATTCAACTCAAATATCTCTGTGTTCTGATCTGCTTAAGCCTTACGGGTTGTGGCTCTGGTGGTTCAGAATCAACCTCTCAGGCACCAGAACAAGTTGTCGATAATAGTAGTGGCTCAAGCTCCAGCAACGACTCTGATGACAATTCAGGGCAAGACAACACTGATGATTCGAGCGAAGATTCAGGCTCAGATAGTGACTCAGATCAGAATGATGATGCTGATAACGATGCAGATAATGACTCTGATGATCAAGATGCCGACGACAATACCGGTGACGACACAAGTGAAGAGAGCGATCTAACCTTTGCCACTGCAACCTCGACTTCTCGTTTTATTCAGCATGCCACTTTTGGCGTCACACCGACCGATATTACAAATTTAACTGGTCAAAGTGCCTCCAAGTGGTTTAAAGAGCAACTTCAGCTTACACCGAGTTTAAAACTGCCTGTTGTCAATGAATATGCCCCGACTGAAATCAATGAGGACGATGAATTCGATATACTTCATGTTGGTTCAACAACCATCGCTTTTTGGCGACATGCTATCTCAGCAGATGATCAATTAAGACAGCGTATGGCCTTTGCCTTGTCAGAAATACTCGTTGTTTCAAATGCAGGTGGTGAAGAACTCACAGACATTCCAGAAGCAGTATCAAGCTATCAAGATATCCTAATCAATCATGCATTTGGTAATTACCGAACATTACTCGAGGCTGTCACCTACTCCCCATCGATGGGCTTTTACTTAACTTACATGGGCAACATGAAAGGCGATGAGACAACTGGCAGAGTCCCCGACGAAAACTACGCAAGAGAACTACTGCAACTTTTCACCCTTGGTGTGGTTGCTTTAAATCAAGATGGTACAGAGCAAGTAGATGACGATGGCAAACAAATTGAACTGTATAGTAATGAAGATATTACCGGTCTTGCTCGCGTTTTCACTGGCCTAGATCTTGATCACGATACTGCTGAAGAAACGCAAAGCCACGAGTTTGCGATCCCTATGGCGATTTACCCTGAATTACACTCAGAAAAAGAAAAATCATTTTTAGGAACGCAAATTGCTGCAGGTACGGGCGCTCAAGCGTCAATCACTCAAGCTCTGGATCATATTTTTAATCATCCAAATATGCCTCCTTTTGTTAGTAAGCAGCTTATTCAACGTTTGGTGTCATCGAATCCCACTGCTGAGTATGTAACTAGAGTAGCAACTGCTTTTTCTCAAGGTCAATTTACACTCCCCGATGGTTCTAGTGTTGGCGATAAGCAAAGAGGTGATTTAACCGCGACCTTAGCAGCCATTTTATTTGACCCTGAAGCCACAGGTGAGCCAAGTACTAGTTCAGGTAAAATTAGAGAGCCGATTTTACGTTTTACGCAATGGGCACGCGCATTCGAAATCGAAAACGTCACACCTGAATTCCAAGAAATGCTCTGGGATACCAGCCCTGCAAGTATGTTAAGCCAGCACCCATATCGCTCAAAAAGTGTATTTAACTTTTTTAGACCCGGCTACGCAGCCCCCGGTACTGAAACAGCCGCCAATGGTTTGGTCGCTCCTGAGCTTCAGATCACCAATGCCACTTCTATCCCCGGATACACCAACTTTATGACCTTTTATATCGCAGGCCTTCAAGGAGATGTTGATGTAGAAGAGTTACAAGCCGACTTTGATGACAACAACATTCGACTGGATGCTCGCAATGCAGTGAATAGCTTTTTTACGGATTACGATAAAGAACTGGCATTAGCCAATGATGTTGATGCCCTGCTGGCACATTTAAATTTACTCCTCAGTGCAGAGCAGCTTTCAGCTAAAACGCTAGAGGATATAAAGCCTATTATCAGTAGCATCGAAGAAAATGATGAAGAGGGTTATTTACTGAGAGTAAAACTGGCCATTTTACTGGTTATGACATCACCTGATTACTTGGTTCAAAAATAGGAGCTTTCTCATGAATAGACGACATTTCTTAAAATTCAGTGGCGCTTCTATGATGGCAACATCTATGCTGCAATTAGGACAAGCACTTGCGAATACCGACGCTCAAGATGAAGATTATAAAGCACTGGTATGTGTTTTCTTATACGGCGGAATGGATAACCACGATACGCTTATTCCATATGACAGCGATAGCTACAACACATGGGCAAGCCACAGAAGTAGCTTACTAAGCCAATATACAACGAAACGCACCATAGCAAACCTCAACCCGATTAATACGCCCTCTCGATTTGGCACACGCAGTTTTGCGCTGGCTCCCGAGTTATCTGGCATGGCCAATTTATACCAGCAAGGCAAGTTGGCTATTGTTGGCAATGTAGGGCCACTGGTGGAGCCCATTTCGGCCGAAATGGTTAAACAAAAAACCGCCAAACTACCTGCTCGACTATTCTCGCATAATGACCAACAATCAACTTGGTTATCAGGGCAGACAGAAGGTGCCCAATTTGGTTGGGGCGGGCTCATGAGCGATGCATTAGTAACGCAAGGGCTTGCTGAACAAACACCATTTAATGCTATCTCGACTGATGAAGCCCCTTTATGGCTAACGGGAGAAAACACCTTCCCCTATAATGTCAGCGGCGGCGAAGCGGCAACAATCAGAGCATTAGATGAATTTGACAATAATGCGCAACTAATAGCCCACTTTAGTGCGCAAAACCATAGTTCAAATAACTTGCTACAAAAAGATTTGGCCAAGTTTATGAATGACTCTTATACAGCCAACGAGCAATTTAACAACGCCGTTGCTAACACTGAGGTGTCATTACCACCATTCCCTACCACACCTTTGGCTATGCAATTAGAAACTGTGAGCAAAAGTATTGCAACACGCACCGAGCTGGGCACCAAACGACAAATCTTTATCGTGGCAATGGGTGGCTTTGACACCCATTCAGGCCAAGCGCAAAGCTTACCCAATTTACAAAGCAACATAGACGGTGCACTTGTTGCCTTTAATAACGCCATGGAAAGCTTAAATTTAAGTAATAACGTCACGCTTTTCACCGCGTCTGATTTTGGTCGAACTTTAGCAATCAATGGTGATGGAACCGATCATGGTTGGGGTAGCCATCACTTCGTCATGGGAGGCGCTGTCAATGGTGGCACCATTTTTGGTGATGTGCCCGTATCTGAACTCGACCATGATTTTGATGCTGGAGGCGGCCGATTGATCCCTACAACATCCATTGAGCAATATGCGGCAAGTTTAGGGCAGTGGTTAGGACTAAATGACACATCATTGAGCCAAGTATTTCCTAATTTATCTCAATTTAGTGAGCCATTATCACTATTCAAATAGTGTTTTTTGCTCATTTTCCCCTAGGGCGTGTTTATCTTTGAGGTATGAATTTTGTTCAAATCAAAGGCTTTCAGTACACGAAATGAGCTACGAAGCATAATGGGTTATGCAAGTGGCGAATGACAAAGTAGTGGAAGCTTTTGGTTGAACTCTTCGAGCAGCGCGAGTTGGTCATTTATTCGGCGTTATCGGCTGACTTACATAGAGCAACTATGCTACGCAGCCTCTTCCTGGCCTAAATACCCAACTCACTGCTGCAAAAACAAACAGCAAAGGTCAACACGCCCTAGTAAGCCCCAATCGAATGGGGCTTTTTTTGTTTGGCTTATTTATCACAAATCGATAAGCTGTTTGTGATTCATCGCGTATAGTTGCACACCTGATTAGAACGTTCCAAAATAGTGGTGATATTTACAACAGGCTTATAAAAATGAAAAAGTTATTATTGGCAGCCTTGGTGTTAAGCGCCAACGTTTTTGCCGCCGACACCTTTGATGCACAAACAATTAAAGTAACTGAACAATTAAAACAAAAATCGCTCAATAGCGAATTGGCTTACGATATTGTGGCAAGACTGACTACGGAAGTTGGACCACGTATGGCGGGCACACCTAAAGATCTAGAAGCCGTAGACTGGGCGATGAAAGAGCTAAAGCGTTTGGGCTTCGACAAAGTTTGGAAAGAGCCAGCTAAATTCCCAGCTTGGTTGCGTTATTCTGAATCTGCCGAAATTATTCAGCCGTCAAAGCAACCTATTCACATCACCGCACTCGGTAACAGTGTCAGCACGCCAAAAGATGGGACGCGCGCACCTATTGTCATCTTTGAAACCTTAGAAGAGCTAGAAGCTGCACCAAAGAATGCCGCAAAAGGTAAGATTGTTTTTATCAATTACCGCATGGACCGCAGCCTAGACGGCAACAGTTACGGCCCTGCTGTACAGGCGCGTAACCGGGGTGCCGTTGTTGCCAGCCAAAAAGGCGCAGTGGCATTTATGATGCGCTCGGTCAGCACTGCAAAACACCGTTTTGCACACACTGGCGGTAACCATTATAAAGATGGCATTAAAGCCATTCCTGCCGTTGCACTGGCAAACCCAGATGCAGACCAAATTGAGCGTTTATTGCAACTTGGTCACAAAGTTGAAGTTAACTTAAACGTACAAGCTGAATCAAAAGGCATGGGCATTTCTTACAATGTCATTGGTGAATTTACCGGCACAGAAAAACCTAACGAATACGTGCTGTTAGGCGCACATTTAGATTCATGGGATTTAGGCACAGGCGCACTTGATGACGGCGCAGGCGTGGCGATAATCACTGCTGCTGCAAAGCACATTAGTGAGCTGACTGACACCAAACGTAGTGTACGCGTGGTGTTATTTGCCGCAGAAGAGCAAGGTCTTTGGGGTGCAAAAGCTTATGTGAAGCAGCATCAAAACGAGCTGGGTAATATTGTTGCTGCGGCGGAATCTGATTTTGGTGCCGATCGTATCTATGCGATTGAATCTCGTGTCGCTTCAAACTCATTACCGACAGTGCGTGCGATTGCTAAGCATTTAAAAGACTTAGGGGTTAAATACGATGCGCGAAACAATGCTTTTGGTGGTCCCGATCTAATTCCATTTAAAGACTCTAAAGTCGTGCCTATTTTCTCTCTACATCAAGATGGTACTGACTATTTTGACTACCACCACACTGCTGATGACACGTTAGATAAAATTGACCCAGCAAAGTTAAACCAAAACGTAGCGGTTTACGCTGTGTTTGCGTATCTTGCAGCACAAAGCCCAACTAAAATGATAGGCAAGTAAGTTTACGTATTTAACCTGAGCTCAGGCTATTTAAGGAGAAACACCCAGTTTCTCCTTTTCTTCACCCATCTTCGCCAGATTTAAAAACCACACACCCCACTTCCCCATCTGGCAAGGCGAAAATAGTGACAAATTTATACAACTCACCGTATAATAGTGCCCCTTTTTCAAGCCTGTATTTATAAGAGCTTTTGCTATTTTAATCTCGTTTCGGTAATTGAGTTGTTTTAAGGTCGGGTCATTAATGAATCAAGCTGTACTTATCACTAAACATGATAAATCTAAGTGCATCGCAAACGCACTCGCGCCGCTTGGCTTTGATGTGGTTGAAAGCAATGCGTTTGACACCGATAGCTTAGGCACATTCGCAGGCGACATAGAACGCACGCTCAGCCCTAAAGAAGCGGCTTTAAAAAAAGCGAAAATGGCGTGTGAGTTGCTCGGTGCCGAATTTGGTTTGGGCAGCGAAGGGAGTTTTGGCAATGGTCCTTACCCGGGCATAGTGAACTGGAATGACGAGATTTTATGTTTTTATGAACGTGCAACCGGGCAAGCAATTTATGCAACCGCTTCAGGGCCTTTTGCAATCTCGAGTATTCAAGTAGACAGTGAGACTTGTCGCGATACCTTGTTAAAAAAGCTCAATCATTTTCAAAGCCAGCGTTGGTTACTGAAATTTGATGAGCAAGTCTTAAAGGGGTTAAGTAGCGAAACCTTGATCGAAACTTTAGCTGACAAGCAATTAACCGAAGCGTTAATTGAACCAGATTTACGCGCTATGCACTGCCCGCTTCGCCAGCAGATGATCAGTAAAGCTGCAGACGATTTAGCAAACAGGCTCAATGCCATTTGCCCTAAGTGCAATGCCAAAAATTTTGTTGTAAAAGAAGCTATTGCAGGTTTGCCTTGTGAACAATGCGGCCTTGCAACACAACAAATTAAGCAGCATAAATATCACTGTGAATGCTGCGACCATACTGAATTAAAAAATACCGAACAAACCGCTGCCGATCCCTATTATTGTCAGCTCTGTAATCCTTAAGGTTTACCTATGAATGAATTTGAAACACTCGAGCTTCTCACCGGAGACGAAGGGATCGCCCAAGCCGTTAAGCTGCTTAAACAAGGTGAATGTGTCGCCCTACCGACTGAAACCGTGTACGGCCTTGCCGCGGATGCAACACAGCCAGAAGCCGTGGCAAAAATATTTGCAGCAAAAGGTCGCCCATCAAATCATCCTTTAATCGTGCATATTCCCGATGAAACACATATTGCTCGTTGGGCAGACTCTAAGCCTTCAGATCTACAAAAAATCGCAGACGCATTTTGGCCGGGGCCATTAACGGTTATTTTAAACACCAAAGCTGGGCTGAATAACCCAGTAACCGGTGGAAAAGACACCATTGCACTTCGCGTGCCCTCTCACCCGCTGTTTCTGAAAGTGTTAATTGATTTAGATACAGGATTAGCGGCACCTTCGGCAAATCGCTATAAGCAATTGAGCCCAACGGTGCCTGAACAAGTAGTTGTGCAATTGACGGGGCGTATACCTGCTGTATTAGAGGGCGGCGCATGCGAGCATGGTCTGGAATCAACTATTTTAGATTTAACATCCGATGAGTTAAGAGTATTGCGCGCAGGTCCAATTTCAGCCGCTGAGATTGAACAATGTTTAGGTAAACCAGTCACAACACCGATGGAGCATAACGAAGCGGTGCCGGGTAACGTAAAAGCACACTACCAGCCAAATGCACCTGTGACTTTAGTTAAAACCGCTGAGCTTACTCATGCGATTCAAAATGAAAGCAACAAAAACATTGCGATACTTGCCTACTCAGAGCAGGTTTTAGCCGAGGTAAGTGCATTAGATTTACAGCCAGAACTTATCAAACAGATAGCCTGCGATGCCGCAGGTTATGGTAAAGCTCTATACTACGACTTATACTGCTTAGATAAATTGACGCCGTCTAAAATCTTTGTCGAAACACCGCCTGTGAATGAAGACTGGCAAGCCGTTAATAACCGCCTTTCTCGCGCCGCATCTTTCGAGTTTATTCCTGAATAACCGATCATTAACACAAATGGCCCAGTAAATAGATTTATTGGGCTCGAGTATATTAAACTCATTATATAAACATCTAAGCTACAAATGAATTTCGTAAATCTCTTTTGACTTAATCTCACAACCTACTTACTTATGAAATGTAAAAATTCTCTTAATTTGATCAATCTTAAAACACACCGCCCATAGACACTTTATTTATAGGTAACTGAATGGAAATTTAAAGATTTTAATTGGAAATATTGCCATTCCTTTTCTAAGCTAGGAAATAATTTAACCGAGACGCATGCAAGGATGTATTCATGCTTTCACCGAAGAGCTGGCGTTTTTCGATTCGATTTACGCTTTTTTTTATATTTCTCATTGCCACCACAATAACTGCAGGTGTGGCGATTTTATTGCAATATCACTTTTCTACTCAACAGACTAAACAGAATGCCTTTGAGCAGTTTCAAACGTCATCAGAATACACTCGTGACTACCTAGCTGCAATTGATCACCAAGCCAATGGATTAACCGAGCTACTTTCTACGAATACTAGCTTTAACCAAATCGAAGGGTTATCGACTGGGCAACTGCAAATGTTTGCCAAAGCAATGGAAAATAATCCTATTTATTATTCTATTTTTATTGGCCACCCCTCTGGCCATTTCGGGCAACTTATTAACCTTAATTCGCAAGAAATTAAAACTAAATTAAACGCCTTGGCTTCAGACAGGTGGTTAAAAATTGAAATAGCGCCTAATACAGAAGTACCGACTAGAACGATTACTTTTTTAGATAAAAACTTATCACCTCGTGCTAGCTACAGTGAATATCATGAATTCGACCCGACAGCACGCCCATGGTTCAAGGGCGCAAGTTATGAACAGGTATATAAATCAGCACCTTATCAGTTTAAATCTCTCGAAGCACCTGGGTTAACTTACTCTAAAAACATGCGAGCATCGGAAGCTGTTATAGGTGTCGATATTGCGCTTTCTAGTTTAACTAAGTATCTAAAGAAACATAGCCTAGTCATAGGAAGTGACTTATTTGTTTATCAGGCCACTGGTGAAGTCATTGCAACCAACCAGCTACAAAAGACGGAAAATACGAGTTTCGAATATAACAATTTTTCACTCTCAGAAAATGAAAAAGAAATTATCCGAAATGCACCTAATTTACAAATATCTAATTCTAAGGATTGGAGCCCAATTGATTTTGCCATTTCTGGTCAACCCAAGGGTTATTCAGTTGATAAATTGAATCTGATTGCTCAGATGACCGGTCTTGAAATAGAGTTTGTGAATGGTTTTACTTGGCCTGAACTCGTTGGCAAATTTAAAAACTATGAACTCGATGGATTACAAGCGGTTTATAAAACGTCTGAAAATAAAGAAATGGGCATTTTATCAGACCCCTATTTAGAATTACCATACGCGACTATTACGCTATCCAATGCTCAGGAGTTTACTAACATAGAGCAACTAAAGGGGAAAACCTTAGCTATAGCAAAAGGCTGGTCTATTATTCCCCTATTGAAGAAACAATTCCCAGAAGTAACTTTAATCGAAGTTGATACTCTCAAAGAGGTGTTTTTTGCAGTTAAGAATGGCAAAGCCGATGCCGGATTTGACAACCAATTGTCACTTTTGCAAACCCAATCAGAGTTTTTTATAGATGGAATAAAAGTCAATGAGCCTCTCTCTTTTGCGCCTCATGAATTCCCGTCTTCTTTGCATTTATTACTCAAGCCTGAGTTAAAAAGTTTAGTGCCTATTATTAACCGGGCAATAACGAGTATTTCCCCCTCTCAGGAGGCACAATTAATAAATAAATGGCTAACCATATCAAACATGCTAAATGTAACCAAACAGTCATTTACTGTGCCGCACAAAGTCCTCTTAGATGCAATAGATAATGATTCATTGCAAAATGAACTGCTTAAAGTAAAACTTGATAAAGCTGAGGCCTACGTCTATGTTAGCCCTGTGAAAGTCAATGATGGTCAAGAAACCTTTTTTGCGATCGTCACGCCCACAGATCAGCTTTATGCTAAAAGCTTGAACCAAGTTAAAGCTTCTATATTTCTAACTACAGCATGCCTTGTTTGTTTACTCCCTCTGTCTTACTTATTTTCAGCGCCCATAGTGCAGCCAATTCATAAACTCATGGCACAGAACAAGAAAATCAAATGCAGGCAGTATGATGACGTTGCTATTGAGCACAGTAACATCAAAGAACTTGATCAGCTTGGTGCTTCTTTAGCAGAAATGTCATCGTCAATAAAAAAACATGAAAAACAGCAAGCTGAATTATTAGAGTCGTTTGTAGAACTGATTGCACAAGCCATTGATGACAAGTCTCCCTATACTGCTGGCCACTGTAAACGTGTGCCAGATATAGGTATTAGGTTAGCGGAAGCAGCCTCATCGGCCAGCTATGGCATATTTAGTGACTTCAATTTGAAAACGGCTGAGCAAAAACGTGAATTCAAAATGGCTGCTTGGTTGCATGATTGTGGCAAAATCACCACACCCGAATATATCGTCGACAAAGCAACCAAATTAGAAACGATTTATAATCGTATACATGAAATTCGTATGCGTTTTGAGGTTTTATATCGAGATGCTGTCATTGACTATCACCAAAACACACAGCTTCAACCTCAATCTCAAGCGTTCTACAAAACCGAACTTGAGAGAAGATTCAAACAATTAAAAGATGACTTTGCATTTATTGCAAAATGTAATCAAGGTGGGGAATACCTCAGTGATGAAGCTGTTTCTCGTCTTGAAGAGTTATCTTTAATAACTTGGGAGCGCCACTTTGACGATACACTGGGTTTATCGCAATTGGAGCTAGAAGCCAAACAAGGGTTAAAAACTCCTTTACCTTGTGTTGAAATGCTGCTCAATGATAAAACTGAGCATCTTCAACCTAGAACAATCAAGCCTGAGTATGCCGAAAAATATGGGATCAAAATGGACATCCCAGATCTACTTAGTAATAAAGGCGAGCTTTATAACCTAACAGTCTCTCGCGGCACACTTACGCATGAAGACCGATTTAGAATCAATGAGCACATGATAAGCACCATAAAAATGCTCGATAGCCTGCCATTTCCTGAGGATTTAGCCAATGTACCGCGTTGGGCGTCAACCCATCACGAAACCTTAATAGGCACAGGCTACCCAAGGAAACTAAAAAAAGAAGACTTATCGATCCCTGAACGCATCCTTGTTGTGGCTGATATTTTCGAAGCATTGACTGCTTCAGATAGACCTTACAAGAAAGCGAAAACCTTATCAGAGTCACTGAAAATTATGCAGTTTATGGTCAAAGATCAACACATAGACTCAGATGTTTTTGAGCTGTTTTTAACCTCGGGTGTGTACTTAGACTATGCCAAACATCATCTCGCACCTTCACAAATTGACGAGGTTGATATTGATAGATTGATTGGTAAGGAAAAAGTAGCTTAATCTGGCCGAGTATTATTGTATTTTGACACTTTGATGAAGTGTCAAAATACAATTAATTTCTCAAATTTATTTTCACCCCTTTTCAAGCTGTGAATCGTTATACAAAAATAATGATAATTTCTGGGAAGAATTCATATGCCAAAATTTGCGCACCGTATAAAATCAAATAAGGCTTTTTTTACTTTTTCAATCATATTATGTATCTATATCTTGCTTCGCCTTGTTGCATTTATTCAGCACCAAACAATTAAGCTACCTGGGCAATACTTCTCTTATCAAAACAAACAAGTTCGCTATTTATGCAAAGGTGATAACGCGCCTTTTGTTTTCTTCGAAACTGGATTTGCAGCTGACTCAGAACAAAGCTGGAGTACCATCACCAAAGCATTACCTAATGACTTTACCAGCTGCTATTACGACAGGCTTGGTCATGGTGGTAGTGATAATGTGCCAGTTACTTTTACAACAAATGAAAAATCAGCACTGCAAACTGCACTGATAAAGCATATAGCTGGCAACGAGCCTGTTGTTTTAGTCGCACACTCATATGGTGGCATTATTTCTAGAAGAACAGCAGCAAAGAACGAGATTAACTTGGCTTCACTCATTTTTTTAGACTCTGCCCATGAATATCAGCATGAGATTATGCGAGGAGAATTTGACCCAATTCCTGATTCGGTTAAAAACTTACAGTATCTCAATGCTGCATTAGGGTTGTCTGATATAAAGAATATTTTCAAACATTATGACGCACCAATGCAAAAACGACTTGACCAATATTACGGCAGCTTCAGATACGCACATGTCCTTTCAAGCTATCGACATGAAAAAGGCTTTTATACGCCTTTAGAAACGTTCGGCTATGACTTTGGCAATTTAAAAATGCTGGTAATCAGTCATGACAAACAAGCTTATGCAAATAACCCGAGATTCTTTAGTATTACCGATAAATGGCAAGGCATGCAAAAAAGCATCGCTGCGCTTTCTAACAATTCTGAGCACATCATAGCAACAGGTGCGACTCATAATATTCCAGAAGATGCCCCCGACCTGGTCATCAAAAAGATACGTGAAACTGTTGAGTTAGCGAGGAACCAAAATATTAACAGTCTATGATGTGAGAAATGTTTGTTTACAAATCAATTTATGTATTCAAAATAGTTACACGTTAAAGTAGCCATTAAGTTTAAAGAAAATTATTTAAAGGACTCAGAGTGAATATTTTTCTCATAGTAGCCGGTTCTTTAAGTGCCCTCGCCGCACTTACGCATCTGGGTTGCATTTATTTTGGCGCGCCTTGGTATCGCTTTTTTGGTGCTGGTGAACAAATGGCACAACTTGCAGAGCAAGGCAGTAATAAACCCGCTCTTATTACCAGTGGCATCGTGCTCATGCTTTGTATTTGGTCTGCCTATGCCTTTTCTGCAGCTGGTCTTATTATAAAGTTGCCGCTTTTAAAAACCGCTTTAATCTTGATCTCTTTAATTTACATGGCCCGCGGTGTGGCTGGATTTTTCTTTATTAACAACCCTATGGGTCGTTCAAGCGAGTTTTGGATTTGGAGTTCGGTCATTTGCTTATCCTTTGGGGTAATGCATTTTATCGGCTTAAAGCAACAGTGGGCTAATTTATGAGAAAAGAAGAAATTTTACTGGTTTACGATAAAGACTGTCCTGCCTGTGATAACTACTGCCAAGTCGTTCGTATTCGAGAAAGTATTGGTGAGCTCAAAATTATCAATGCCAGAGAAAATAGCGAAGTATTAGAAGAAATTACTCAACTTGGGCTCGATATCGATCAAGGTATGGTATTAAAGATGGGCGGCGTAATTTATTACGGTGCGGATGCCATTCACACTCTCGCGCTAATAAGTTCTCGTTCTGGTGTTTTTAACAGAATGAATTACTGGCTGTTTAAATCTAAGCGGGTGTCAGCCGTCTTATACCCACTGCTACGCAGCTTTAGAAACCTACTTTTGAAGATGCTGAGAAAAACAAAAATCAATAACTTAAATAGCACGGGAAATGATCGTTTTTGATCATTTCACCAGCGGTAGCACTTGTTTAAATATGGGGTCATTTGCATCTTTTATAAGCTCATATAAACACATTTCAAAACTAGTTAAACCTATTCCTAATTGGTTTAACTTACTTAAAGCAAGCTCCTTGTTTTCACGTGTTCTAGAAGAGATACAATCTTGTACTAGCTCAACACCAAACTCTCTTTGTTTTAAGCTCACCGCCGTTTGATATACGCAAATATGGGCTTCGATACCACATACCAGCCAATTATCGACACTGGCAGCATCTATAGCTTGTAAAAACTCTTCGCTGCCACAGCCATCAAATGTACTTTTTACTATGGCAGGAATATCACCCAAATGCGCTTGCAGTTCTGGGATGGTTGCCCCGAGCTTCTCCGGAAGCTGTTCTAAAAACACGATAGGTAAGTCAAGTAATTTTGCCGCTTTTACTAACTTTACTGTTTGCGCAATCATGACCTCACTATCATGCACTAGAGTTGCCAATTTACCCTGCATGTCAACAATTACTAAACCCGTGTTATGTCTATTTAGCATTTAACGCACCTTGTTATGAAGTTTAACAGCCACCGTCTGCGCCACCTCCGCTATCAAAACTACTAGATGAACAAGACGAGTCATTTGAAAGGTTGTGAGCTGTTATGCTTGCACCAGCTATGCTTGTGGCATTGGTATTATCAGTGCCTTTGCCCATTTTAGTGACTTTACGACTAGGGTTTTCAGGCTTTTTCAAAGTCACAATAAACAGCAATGTGCTTAATGCCGCAGTAGCTATCGCATACTTCCAAGTGCCTGAAATAATGCCTAAAGTGATAGCCAGTACAAGGCCAGCTAGTGCTAAAATGCGAAGAAATAACTGCATTGTAAGCTCCTTTTTATACCAATCATCTTAATTAAGTAACTATTTTAAGAATTGGTATTTTTATTAAAAATAAGCTTTTATTATTTATATAACGAAAAGCAAACTGATACCAACTTGCGCTATTTTTTGCGCAATGTAAAGTATCAATGAGATTTACAGGTGTGCAATGAACTCTTAAAAAACCTTTTCTACCATCTAAAATAAGCGACCAACTCCGTTTACACGAGTCATTTCTATCGCACCACGCTTTTGCATAGTTATATACAAAGTACGACCATCTTTGCCACCAAATGCGACATTGGTTGGATGCCGACCTTTTAAAATGATGGTCTCGAGCAATAAACCTGTCGGTGAAACAACCGCTACCAGCCCTGCTCCGTAACGTGCTATGTAAAGATTGCCCTGCTTATCGCTGCGCATTCCATCTAAACCAAAGTCAGTGAAACTAATCAGCAATTGCTTATTAGAAATATTCCCCTCTTCGTCTAAGTCATAGCGCCATACCTTACGCTGCACGCTTTCGTTCACATAGAGAGTTTTATTATCGGGGCTAACTTCAATACCATTAGTCGTGCCCATATTCTCTTCTAGTAGGGTGACTTTACCATCTTGGGTGATCCGCCATAAATTACCTGTGCTATTCGCCCAGTTTGGATCGCTTGCAAATAAAATACCTTTATCTGTGATGGCAATGTCATTTGGTTGATTCATTCGACTGTCATGAGCAAATACGCGGACCAAACTCGATACGTCTTTGCCTTGTTTCAGAGCATCTGATGACACGGTTAAAATATTATGATTCACATAATCTACAATAAACATGTTACCCGCGCTATCAAATCGAATGCCATTACCTATTGAACCGTTTGCGAGTGTAAGCAAAGTATCGACCTGATTTTGTTCACTCACTCGCCCTACCGTACCTTGTTTTTGATAATTAACCGCATACAACACCCCGCTTTCATCTACAGCAGGGCCTTCTATACCTTGAGTAAAAACACCACCAAGTACAAAGTCTTGCGTGTCATATTTTGTTGCTGAAACTTCATTTGCAGCAGCACTAAAAGCTGTACAGAACAATAAACTAGAGAAATAAATGACTTTCATGGTTTTCCTTAAGCTTGATTTAACTTTGTTGTTGTACTGCAGCACAGTGTAAAAATAACTGACGGACGGGGTAAATGCCGGCGATAACTAATTCATCTGTTAACGCTTGTAATTCGAGTAAGCGCTCGTCCAGTTTTGCTGTCTGTTGCTTGCCCTCACAAACCTCAATGGTGCGTTGCGTATAATCGGCAAAGCGTTTGAGATTTTCATAGGTTGTTTGTAAAGGCTTTAACTTTTCGCTCTTTGCCAACAAACCTTGCTCAGCATTTAAAGCTCGCAGCCATTGTCCAAGTCGCTGTTCAATGTGTGTCATCGCGTATGCATTGCCAGCAATATATGCCTTCACTTGCGCTTTTAAGAAGCGTAACTCTTTACTCTCTACTGCTAAAAAATCCACAAACAAATCTAAAGGTGCTCGCTGATGGTACTCATCGTTCAGGTGCTTAATGTGATGGCGAGTGTAGTAATGACTTGGTTCAAGCAATAGAGCCATTGTGTTCAAAAATGCCAAAGTTTCATGCTGCTGTTGCTGTGAAAGGTTTTTAGAAATTAATCCCGCCCAACCAGCTTGTTGCTGAATGACGTGTTGAAGCCCAACAACTTTTTTCGCGTACTCACTGATTGCATCTAATCGTACATACATATTGCTCGCTTGATTCATTTTAGCTGGTGACCAAAGACGTTCAGCAATAGCGAATAGTCTCGGCCATATCCGCACATCTATGTTGTCTTTGGTGATCATTTCACTCCACATAGTGGCCTCACCTCCTAAGATCAAGGCTTGCTGATTTGGCAAAAGCGCGGGGGCTATAGTTATCTGTTTGGGCGTTTTCAATTCCCTCATAGTAAAGGGGTATCGACTATTACCGATTAAAACGAAACCGCTATTTTTTTCTAGATTAAACTCAAAACTCAATGGTCCCATCCAGCTATCAAATTGGGCAACAAGATGTTGCTCCAGAGCAGATGCAGTCTCTCGTTTTGCTAGTTGATGGTGGTTGTTGTTTAACTTAATCAGTATTTGCTCGCCAAGGATCAATAGTTCGCCCTGCACAGGATTCCCCTTCAAACGCTCAATCACAAATTGTTTTGCATGATTTTTAGGCTGCGCTAAATCCACAATTGGCGGGATAAAATGCGGATCGTTGCGGTAATGATAATCGGTATATTGGGGCTGATCGATATAGAAACCCGTCGATAAAACACCTTGGTAACCTGATTTTGCCACCGCATTTAATGAGTCATGACCACGCCATGATTGCACCAAAATTCGCTTTGGCAATTGGGGGTGAAAAATTTCATCCCACCCTGCCATTTTGCGATTATGTTTAGCAATAATTGGCTGGATTTTACTGTTAAAGTAATTTTGTAAATCGGCACCATTTTGTAATTCTTTACGACGCTTTAGAGACTGAATCTGCTCATCTTCCAGCCAATGCTCTGCATCGACTTCATCACCTCCGATATGAAAATATGGCTCGGGGAATAATGTCACCATCTCACCAATCAGTGTATCAATAAACTCGTATACTTCTGGATTAGCAATATCGAGTAAAGGCTTGAATACCCCCCAATGACGCTCCATTTCATACGCTTTGGTTTTGGTCATCAACTGAGGATAAGCCACCGCAATGGCGCTTGCATGTCCAGGCATACCAATCTCAGGCAAGACACGAATACCTAATAAGCTCGCATACTCAACGACTTCTTTGATCTCTGCTTGACTGTAAAAGTCACCATCTGATGCTTTAGCGGTCAAAAGCGGATACACTTTGCTTTCGATTCGCCAGCCCTGATCGTCAGTTAAATGCCAGTGAAATACGTTAAGTTTGGCAGCAGCCATCCCTTCTAATTGACGCTTAATGGTACTTATTGGAAGAAAATGACGCACACTGTCGATCAACAGTCCTCTCCATGCAAAGCGTGGCGTATCTTGAATATCTACATGAGGAAAAAATACTTCGCTCTTTGCTGGCATTTTTTTTTGTTTTGAATGCACCAATTGTACTAATGTCGTCAGTGCATGTTGAGCACCAAACACACTTTGCGCCTTTATGCTAATACCATGCTGATTAATCATTAACGCATAGCTTTCGTCTTCACCATATTGAGGGACGCTGAGCGCTTGCTCTTGTTGTTGAATATCAACAATCAGGTCAGCGTTTTGTTTTTCACCTTCTAAAACGGTGAAAGTTGAATTACTAGTGCGATTAATATGTGACTTTAAGCGCTGCAATTGAAAACGCTTTCGCTGCTCGCTCATACCTTCAATATAAACTCTGAGGGACGAGTCAAGTTTGAGCGTAGTTGCTTTTATATTAACTAGCTTTGGCATGGGCATTAACGCAGCATTATCTTGACTGTCGTTATTTAACTTTATTGACGCTTGAGCCGAAGGTAAAAAGCAATTGAGAAACAATATGCTAAGAAAAATAAAAACAGTATACTTACTACGCATCTACAACTCCTCAGAGAAATATTTTGTGAGTTTATCTTTAGGCATGAGCGCACCATGATGTTGGATCACTTGACCAGCCAGCCTATGCGCAAACTTGGCAGCATTTTCAAACGTCTCGCCTTGCATCGCTTTTACTAAAAAACCAGCAGCAAAAGCATCGCCTGCTGCTGTGGTATCGATTATGTATTCTGCGGCAATTTTTTTAGGAGAAACTTCAAGTACGTCGTCGGAGGTAAGTGCAATAACACAAGGTGCACTGCCACATCGAATAACTAGCATATCTGGGGCTGGCTCTTGGCTAAAGTGGTGCGCAATGATGCTGTTTACACACTGAGTGCCGTAGACCGCATATTCATCTTCATCCGTTAAAAATGCGACATTTGCCAATGCCATCAGTTGTTGAAACCACTTTTTTGGTATTCCAGTCTGCCATAATGCTGCGCGATAATTATTGTCAAAAAAAATCACTCCACCGCGTTGCTTGAATTGTCTCAGCGCTGCGATGAATTGTGCTCTTTGCTCTGGGCATAAAACAGCAAGTGATATTCCAGATAGATAAATGGCGTCGAACTGCTTATGTTTGAGCGCAGCTAGTAATCCACTGTCTTGATTAAAATATTGCCTCACCGGACTATTGAGTCGGTCAAACTCGAAGTTGCGTTCGCCATTTTCAGCTAATTTAACCCAGTATTGACCCAACTGTTTCTTTTGTTCTGTGATTAAATATGGGCTTTCTAACCTTTCTTGTTGAAGGAGCAAGGCTAAATTCGAACTGGCTTCATCATCACCGATTGCACTGGCATATTGAACAGACTGTCGTGTTTTACCTTTATTAAACTGAGAAAAATACCAAGCAGTATTAAATGTATCGCCCGCAAAACTGATATCGTTATCAGCACGGTATTCGACCATACATTCGCCAAAAAACACCATGCTTTTTATAGTGTTAAAAACTAAGCTTGTCATGATGATTGCTCGCCTATATTGGTCTCATTTGCAACGGTAATAGACTCATCATTGTGAGTTTTGGTCAATAAGCTAACAAGAACGCCCAAACTTAATGCGCTGAAAACAGAGGGGATTATGGGATTACCAAAAAACGCTAGCCACTGACTATTTGCACCCACAACAATACCGGCTAACGCCCCACCAAACAGCGTTGCAAGTGCCCCCTGCCATGTATAGGTTTGCCAAAACCGACCAAGTAATCCCATAACACATAAGCCACTCATGAGTATTGAAATCATCTTGGTGATATAACTCACTATATTGTCTGACCACAATGCAAGTAATAGCGCAATGAGTATGGTGAGCAGCATAGCAACACGGGAGCATAATAATTGTTGCTTGGCACTTTGTGTCTGTGTGCTAAAAGCGCTAAATAAGTCACTCATTAACACGCTCACCCCTGCAATGGCATCTGAGCTGGCACTCGATAGTGTGGCAGAAATGCCAGCGAGTAGAATAAAGCCGCCAAGCATTATGGGTAAAACTTCTAAAGCGAGATATGGAAAAGCATACGCGGCATTATCTAGCTGAGCGTTAATCACATAAGCACTTATGCCAATCAAGGCGGGTAATAAGGCGAAAAATAAATACAAAATGCCAGAAATAAGAAATGAGCGTCGAATGGTTTTAACACTGTCCGCGGCATAAATGCGCTGACGAAATGATGGCGTGGCTAAAACACCAACAAGCACAGCTAAAAACATTGAAAGTGCAGGTAATAGGCCAACATTGTTAAAAGAAAATATACCTTGTTCAAACACAAGTTCACTGCTATTTACAGCCTCGAACCCACCAACATACTGTACTGAAAAATAAGCCATCAGCATAAAGCCTATAAACAATACGATTGCCTGTAGGGCGTCGGTCCAAATAACCGCAGAATATCCCCCCAGAATAATAAATACCGAAAGGCCTGCACCGATTAATAATTTAGCCTGGAACGCAGTTAAATCAGTTAGCCATGATAAATACATACTGCCGCCGATTAGGTGTGCGCCCAACCAACCAATACTTGCCGCATAAATCATAATGGCGAGGGTGTTTTCAACAACATGATGATTGCCGACATAGCTGGCTAACTCTTCACTCATGGTGGTAAATGCTTGCTGGCGTGCTGGTGCAAACAGCCAAGCCAATAGCAAAATACCTGCGGCACCACCTAAACCATATAATGCACCAGCCCAGCCGTTGCTATAGGCAAACCCCACTGCCCCCATTGATGACCCAGTTCCAACCATAGTGGCTACTGTGGTACCTAGGGTAAGGAGAAGGGGTACTTTACGTCCAGCCAATAAATAATCACTGGCATTTTGTTGCTTTCGTGACACCAACCAACTGACCAAAATCATCACCAGCAAGTAAGCTAAAAAGGCCAGCAAAAAATATAATTGGCTCTCAGACATACGTTCTCCCCTGGGGTGTTAGCTATTCTTAATATAACCAACCTGAGCTCTGGATAATAAATCTATATCCAGCGGCTACTTTCAGTTGAATTTACTTGCAATAGGCCTACTATTGACGCGCAAAATTCGCCTTGTTATCCCTAAAAGTTTCTGGCTGCAGAATTGGAGAAATACTTATCAATTCAATATCAATACTTTAGTAAATCTCTTAACCATAGCTCAGGTTAACTAGGTTTTAATTGCCTTTGTAACAAGTGACATCGACTTCGACCTTACAGTCCACCACAAGATCCGCCACCATACAGATCCTCGCAGGAGGATGCGTGCCAAATACCTCAGCAAAAACTTTATTAAAAGATTGGAAGTAACGAGCATCTGTCAAAACCACCGAAACATGCGTAACATGCTCAAGGCCATAACCAGCTTCGGTCATAATTTCAATGCAATTATTAATAGCCAATCGCGACTGTTCAATAATGCCGCCTTCAACCACTTCACCGTCCTTCATCGGCGTTTGTCCAGAAACTTTTAACCAACCACCGGCCTCAACGGCTCTGGAAAAAGGTAAATGCTGTCCGCCCGTGCCCGTTCCGCCTTCGGCACCGATTCTTCTTATGCTCATAACTTCCTCGCTAATAGTTTTTATGATTATGTCTTGTTAAAAAACGTCCAGCTCGCCCCTCTGGTGCATGCGCGTTACTGCATTGCTTGACATTAAAGCTCTCTACACCATTAACCCAAACAGTTTGAATACCTGTAGCGCTTTGTTTTGGCTCGCTATAATTTGCATTATCAATGATTTTCTCAGGGTCGAATAAAACCAAATCAGCAAAATAACCGATTTCAATTTTGCCGCGTTTTTGTAATTTAAAATGTGAAGCTGGCAGCGCTGTCATTTTATGTAAAGCAAGCTCCAATGACAGTAATTGCTCTTCTCTGCAATAATGCCCTAGCACTCTAGGAAATGTACCCCACAGCCTTGGGTGAGGATGAGGGTCGCAAGGAAGTCCATCAGAGCCCACCATACTATGCTCATAGCCTAAAAAAGTTTGCACATCAGATTCTTGCATACAGTGATAGACCGCACCTGCAGGTTGCAGCCGTTTCGCCGCCTCTAATTGAGTTAGATCCCATTGCCTAGCGATGTCTTTTAAATGCTGTTTTGCCATGTCTGGAAATGATTCAGACCAAGTAATAAAAATATCTGTACCTTCATTGACTTGCTTTAAATCTAATGTACTTGAACTGGCCGCGTATGGGTAACAATCGCAGCCAATATGTTGATGCTGTTTTTGTTGCTCAAAATGCGCAAGCACCTCTTCTGAACGACCCCAGTTTTCTTTTCCCGCACATTTAATATGAGAAATCACTAATGGCAATTCGGCCTGTTTTGCCGTCGCAAACGCTTCATCCATGGCATCGATGATCCCCTGAAATTCAGTTCGTAAATGCGTGGTATAAAGGCCATCAAACGGGGTTACAACTTTCGCCAGTTGGTTTACTTCATATTCGCTGGCTTGTTTTGCATTGTAATAAGCAAGCCCGGTACTTAAACCCAATGCACCTTGTGACATCGCCCGCTCTAATAACCCCTGCATTTGCTCAATTTCTGAGTCTGTGGCTGCACGTTCTAAATTGTCCATCACTTGCGCACGAAGGCTAATATGACCAATTAACATGGCTAAATTGACACTGGGTTTCGCCTTTACAAATGCGCTTCTATAGTCCTTTAACTCTGGATAAACAAACTCATTTTTCGCCCCTAGTAAATTAATAGGGTCGCGTAAACCGCTTTTGACACTGGTTGGCACTGCACTGATCCCACAATTGCCTGCAATTACAGTTGTGACACCTTGGCTTAACTTTGCGGGCACAGAGGGTTTTCTTAACACTTCAAGATCGTCATGGGTATGCACGTCAATAAAACCCGGCGACAACACCAGCCCATCGGCTTTAATCACTAACTTTGCTTGCATGTTCAACTTTTTAGCAACTGCAATAATAATGTCGTTTTTCACTGCAACATCGAGCTGCTCGATGGGGTTATCTTTACCAATAAAGACGCGCGCACCACGAATGATGAAATCTGCTGAAGTGTATTTCACAATCATTAATCTCCAAGCGGAAAACGTTTATCAGCAGGTGGCATATCACTATTTTTATCACGATGAAGATCGAGTTGAATTTTAAGACGACGTAACTTCTCTTTAGAACGCCTTTGATTACGCATCGCCACTTCACTTGAGAGAATATCCAATGCCGCCATCATCACGTAACGTGCCGCACTGGGCTTGAAAATATAATCGCTTTCTTGAGTTTTAATAGGTAAGTGAAAATCAGCAAATTGCGACAGTTCGCTATCAGGGCAAACCGTAATGATATGTGCTCCATATTCTTTGGCAATTTTTGCGGCATCCATGACATCCGGTGATACACCACTTAATGATAAGCAAATCACCACATCGTCTTTGTTCACCGTAGACGCTGCCATGCGCATCATCATCGGATCGTTGTGCGCATTAGCAAGTACGTCAAGTCTAAAAAAACGATTTTGACACTCTTGAGCAAGCATACTGCTGCCACCACCGACACCGAAAATCAAACAATGTCTGGCGTTACACACAACACTGCTGGCCTGCTCTACGATGGCTTCATTGATTAACCCAGCATTGAGCTCTAAAATTTCTTGGATCGATGTGTAAACATGAGAAAGTTGCTTCTTCTCTACTATTTCTAAGTTGGTAAACCGCTCACCGATCGCTGCTGATTGTGTTAAACGAAACTTCAAGTCACGAACATTGTCACAGCCTAAACTTTTTGCAAGGCGAGTGATACTTGCATGACTGACTTCAGCCTTATCAGCGAGTTCGTTTATAGATGCACTCGCAGCGAAGTTAAGCTCGGCTAAAATCAATCTTGCCACTCTATCTTCTGCCGGACTAAAGTGCCCTAGGCCTTCTTTTATTTTACTTATTATGTCCATTAGAATCCTTTAAAATTGTGTTGAAATCGTCTTAGTGATCACCCAATCATGTTCGACAATACCAATCTGCCGCCATTTATCGAATGTAAGGCAAGGGTGTGAAGTTGAGAAATTGAGCATGTCACCGACTTGTAAAGCTTGCTGTTCGGGATAACGCAGCATGCTGTGTTGATCCATGATTTTTACAATTTGAAATTCAGCAGTGGGCGTTGAAAGCACAGCTGTTTTAGGCGAATAAATCAACTCTGTTGTTGGAAAGCCCGCATCAAAGGCCACATCACGCTTGCCCATTCCAATAATAGCTAGACCCGGCTCAGGCACTGATAACACATAAGCCCAGACACTTAAGCTGGACTGAAGGTTACCAGCAATGTCACACGCCAATTGGCTCCTTGATAGCACTGCTTGCTGAGCCTGATGATAGATACCTGTGTCATGTATTAAATAACAACCGGGGCGTAAAACAATTCTAAATCTGTGTGCAAACCCATGCTCTGAAAATGTTTTTGCAACTATGTCATACCAGGCTGAACCTGCACCTGTAATAATAGGTATCTGGGTATCAAAGCCTCCTTCCAACGCTATGTGCTGCGCAAGCGTAATAACGTCGCTCACAAAATCAGCCACTTGTTGCTCAGGGTGCTCACCGCTGATCACCCCTTCATAGAATGCTAGGCCCATTAAATTTAAACTTGAATATTGTTTACAGGTCGAGACTAAACTTGAAATATCCTTTGCTGAACGTAATCCACAACGTCCACCCTTTATACCTACTTCAAGTAAGATATTTAGGGTTAAATTGCGTTCAGCGAAAAATGCGCCAAGCGCTCGTAAGTTTTCTTCTGAATCAGCAAAGCAGTAAAACTCTAATGATGTGGATGATAGCCAATTTGCAACTTGCTCAAAGTGAAAACGACCCACTAACTGATTCGCCATAAGGATACGAGAAATACCCGCTTCAATCGCACAGCTTACCTGTGGAACAGTGGCCAAAGTTATCCCCCAAGCGCCGGCTTCGAGTTGCTGTGCAAACAACTCTGTCGACATGGTAGTTTTACCATGAGGTGCAAGTAACATGTTATGTTTACTAGCAAACTCTGCCATCCATTTGGCATTTTGGTTTACTTTTTTCTGCTGAACAACGGCCACAGGCAAGCTAACTTGCTCTTGTAAAATATCCCAACCGGCGGTTTGTAGTTGCACATTGCAACCACTCCCTTTAATAAGCTCTGACACAGCTAACCTCTACCAACACGCAATAAATCATGTTCACAAAAACTTAGAACACGCTTTGTAAAACAAAACTAAACTTTTAGTCATAAAAATACCAGCTCTGCTAAAAACAGAGCTGGTAGATGAATGACTTAGAAAGTCGCACGAACACTTAACGCATAACGTCTGTCAGTCGTAAAGTTAAGTGCTTGTGTTCTGGTGCCAGCCTGATCCATTTGGTATTGGGTCTTGGTTTCTGTATCAAGTAAATTACTTGCCTCAAAGCCCACTTTCCAATTGTCGTTAATGGTGTAGTAAATACTTGCATCCATCATGCCTGTTGCCTCAGCATACGCAGGTACGTACTCTTCTGATTCACGCAGGGTCAATAAGTATTCTGAACGCCAAGTATAAGCGACACGCATAGAAATCTTATCGAACTCATACATACCCACGATGTTCAAGTTTGTATCTGAGTAGCCCTGTAGCGGTAAACCACTAAAGACTCTGAAAGTGTTTCGATTATCGGTGATCGGGTCGCCATTTTCGTTGAAAGCCAGTGTACCTTCGGATACCTCATTTGGATCTTGTAAGCCGTCTTGATCAATGTAAGTAAAGTTAAACTGTAGACCTAAGCCGCCCCAAGCACCCGGTAACATGTCGTAAAACTGAGAGTAAGAGAATTCTGCACCTTGAATGGTGCCAGACCCGGTGTTAGCAGGCCCATACGCAGAAATGTCGTACTTTTCATCGTTAAAAGTGACGTCCATATCGAATGCACGATTTCGGATGATGTTATCAAGTTTCTTGTGGAATAAACCGAAAGTGATATAACCCGCGTCGGCAAAATACCACTCTGTTGTTAAGTCGAAGTTGACCGCTTCTTCAGGCTCAATGTTTGGATTGCCTGATAATGCCGTGACTTCTATATCATCAATACCTACAACTGGATTATTGTCCTCATCGTAATCAGCACCTGGAGTTTGTAATCTGCGTGTGTAATCAAGATTAATGATGCTGATATTACGAGCATCAACTAAGCTTGGATAAAACACTGCTTTTGATGCACCAAAGCGCACAACTACATCTTCAGTAACACCAAAACTTAAATTAAGGCTTGGTAAGATGGTGCTGTAATCAGTGCCATCAACGGTGCTTAGCTGCGACTCACCATTAGCTAGGTCATAATAACGTTTATACTCTGCTTGCTGTATCACCGTATTTAACGATGTACCTTCTTCACCGCGCTTGATCGTCGCTGGGCGAACTACTGCGCCGGTTGATTGTAGCTGATAGTTGATATATCGAAGACCCACATTACCCACAACTGGGATGTCATTTAGCTCAAAATCAAAGTCACCTCTAACATAAAACTCGGTGCGTTTTTCGTTACTTGCACTGATATTATGCGCTGCAAATGGCCCTTCAACACGGTCTGCTTTATCTTCATAAGGTACATATGTGCCAGAACAAACGCCGTTGTTTGCAGCGCTGTTAGTCGCGTTGTGCCAACCGTCTTTACAACCCTGACGCAAAGAGTTTGCATAATCTCTGACTAAGTCCATTTTCGGAAATAAGAAGTTATTTACGTTACCCACCAAAACCTGACCGTTGTAATAATCAGCAAAATCAACGCGCTCAAATAACTCTGGACGATTAATTGCTGCGGCCGCATTACGGTCATATTGATTCCAAGGGGTACCAATTGCAGACCAGCCTTCGTAAGCGGTATCACGAACGGTTAAATCTTTATCAGACATGTATGCGCCGGCACTGATACTCGTGAAGTTACCATCTAATTCATATTTAAAATCAATTTTGTAGCTATCTGCCTCGGCTGTATTGTGTTCAACCTGCTCCATGCCACTGCCTAAAAATAAGTTTGGCACAGGCCCATTCCAATCTTCATTTGGTGACCAGCCTGCAGTCATGATGTTGTCGCTTAAAAACTCAACAATTGGTCTGCTGCCACGCATGTCTAAGAAGTAAGGAGAAACCACATGTACATGGTTACCTCTTGTCTGACCTGACATGCTGTAGTCTTGACGGTGTTTTTCTGAATCAATCATTTGATAGTCAAAATCAATTGTCAGCCTATCAATCGGTTTCAGTGTCAACTTGAAGGATGTGTCGTTTACTGTATTTTCGTTGTAATTCCAACGACTGCGATAGAAAAATGGTGTTTCAGGGCTAACACCCAGCGCAATGCCTGAAGTCACAAAATTATTACTGGTTGTTAGAGGATAACCATTGGCTGCATCATCTTGCCAATTTTGTGATGACCCCATAAATCCCTTAAAGCCCTGTGCTGCCTGACCAATTTGACGTTCATTCCACTCTAATGACGCTTTTGAACGAATATGCTCAATGGTTGCGACTATGGTTTCATCGTCATTTGCCCACTGCAAGGAAGACGTCAAACCTTGACGTTTACGATCGTTATCTGCGGTACTCATATGAATAGCCACTGGTACATGCCAAACACTACCAGCAGGTTGACCTGGTAGTGCTGGACCATCAACCGGTGATGATGGAGCAACGCCGGTGATCCCACCCCACTGATCTAAAGTTGGTACAAATGAATCACCACGCGAATGGAAATTACCTAGACCAACGCCATCACCACGAGTTTGATATTCAGATTGAGATGCGGCAATCAAGAAACCAAACTTGCCTGAATTGGTGTCCCAAGTATCAGAAAATAGCGCTGAAAAAGACGGGGTTACTTCACCTCTATAATCACCATAATTGGCTTTGGCATTCACTGAAATTAACTGCTCGTCAGAATCGAATGGCTTGCGAGTAAGTAAGTTTACAGTGCCCGATATGCCGCCTGAAATAAGATCTGCGGTCTGGTTTTTAACAACTTCAACGGCTCCCAGTAACTCAGCAGGAAAATCTTCATAGCTTAAGCCCCCATTGGGGTTAGCACTGAATGCATCACGACCGTTCACTTCTGAACGAACTCTGTCTAAACCACGAACTAAAACACCCGTACCTTCATCGGCATAATGCTTTGGATCGTCTGAAGAAGCAAAACGTTCAATGGTTACACCAGGGACACGCTGTAATGCCTCTGTCACCGATTTATCAGGTAATGCGCCAATATCAGATGCGGTGATCACATCTTTAACGGTATCAGCAAAGCGCTTAATGTTTTGTGCGCTGTTAATACTGCCACGAATGCCACTGACTTCAATGACTTCGATTTTTTCATCTTTTTTGGCAGCGTTGTCATTTTCTGCCGACGCATTCGCAGCAACAAAAAGCGGGCTTAACCCCATTAACGCATAAGCAACGGCAAGGCTGAGCCTTGTTCGTTTATTTTGATTGTATCCTGTATCGATGACTAGTTTTGACATTTTTATAATCTCTTTTTTCATAAACCAGTGAGCAAGTAATACAACTACTCATACCAAATTAATCATTGGTATAACGTACCCCTTGAATTTAAGGCAAAGATTACATTGTCTTATGTAATAATATTTGCCCGCTCAGTTATTAATGTTACTTTTTAACTTTTAATAATAAAGCAACCGTTACTTTTTAACATAGGTACATTTAATGTAAAGTAATTTTTGTTAAAAAATAATCAGTTTGATAACTTTAAAATTTAAGTTGAATGGACAGAATTAATGGTAGGTTATTGTTATAAAATAAAAAGCGCTGGCGGAAGCCAGCGCTTTTTTATGTTTAGAACTAACTGTTATTTTACAATGTTCATTTCTTTCAGTAGATTTTGTGCATTATCTACTTTGTCCATTACCCAAAGCATATAACGTGAATCTACGTGGATAGAGCGATTCAGGTTGGCGTCATAATCCCAGTCACCAATGATACTTTCGTACACACCATCGAATAATAAGCCAACTAGTTCAGCTTTACCGTTCAGTGTTGGAGAACCTGAGTTACCGCCCGTTGTATCTATATTTGATAAGAAGTTAACAGGTACTGTATTCATGCCACCTGTGTATGCACCATAAAGTTTTTGCTTGATCAATTCATTCTGTTTCTCTGGTGAATTGAACGGCTCAACACCGGTGTTTTTAGCTAGTAAACCTTCAAGAGAAGTAAACGGTGTCGCTACTAGACCGTCTTGAGGTGAATAACCGCCAACGGTACCGTAAGTAACACGTAATGTGCTGTTTGCATCAGCATAAACAGGCTTACCTAGTGATTTATTATACGCAATGATGGCTTCCATTAATGCCGGGCGAGCCGCTTGCTGTTTACCCGCAAGCTCCTTGTCTTGATTTTCAATTTGCTTCATCACAGTAAAGATGGCTTTAGCATATTGAAGGAATGGATCTACACTTGCGTTAATTTGTGAAAACTCAAGATCTGCCATCCATAAACGCGCTTTTTCATCAGCCAGTTTAGAGTTTGCATACATGTCATCTAACAGTGCTTTTTGTTTCGCTTTATTAAAGCCATTAGTTAGATTAAATGCCTTATCAACTTCAACTAAACGCTCTGACTTTGGCAATGCAGCATATAACTCTAAGAAGTGAAGTAAGATGGCCTTGTCTACCGTTTCATCATAACGACGAGTCATACGGCTGAGGCCAGCTTTAAACCTTGGTAAATCGCGAACTTGATAACCGCGCTCACGCTCTGCATCTGGCTTTTGTTTTTCATAAGCTAAACGATAAAGCTTACGTGCAGTAGAAATCATTTGTGAACGATGTACATAACCTAACATACGGTCACGTTGATTGTGCTCTTGAGACTCAGCCACTAATTTACTTAGATCAGATAACACTGAGCCATATTTTGCCTTGCGGTCGCTGTCTGCGTTGATCCAAGCTGCCAAGTCTTTTTCAAACTGTTGCTTGCGTGAGTACATCGAGCCTTTTTTAAAGCTCTCGATCATAGAGCCATAGTTCTTGATGTAGTTGTTGTAACCTGCAATGGTACTCTCATAAGCGATGCGCGCTTGAGAACCTTCAGGTGCATTTTCTTCAATCAGTTCCACATACTTAGAGTTGTGCTTGCGTGCTAACGGGTACGCTGTATTGAAAACGTAATCAACTTCAGTAGCAATACGGTAACGGTTTGTACGACCTGGGTAACCAGTTACCATCACAAAGTCACCTTCTTGGACGCCCTTAGCGCTCACGCTTAAGAATGAGTCAGATGCAAATGGCACATTGTCTTTTGAGTACTCTGCCGGTTTACCGTCTTTACCGACATAAGCGCGATAGAAAGCAAAGTCGCCAGTATGACGGGGCCACATCCAGTTATCGATATCACCACCATATTTACCAACGCCCATCGCTGGCGTGTAAGCTAGACGTACATCTTTGATTTCAAGTGATTTGATTAGGTAGTACTCAAGACCACCGTGGAAGGTGTAGACGTTACAGCGGTAACTGCCATCTGCTTCACACTCAGCAACTAGCGCTTTACGATTTTTATCAATTGCTTCGTAACGTGCTTTACCCGATAGACCATCTGTGCCTTGGTTTACCTTTGTAGTCACATCTGTCACTTCTTCAGTCACATAAACGCGTGAGCCCGGCGCTGCAGGTAAGTCTTCTGATGGTGTTTTCGCTAAGAAGCCATTTTCTAAAATGTTGTTATCAGTAGTTGAGTTGTACTGAATTGAACCGTAAGCACAATGGTGGTTTGTAACTACTAGGCCTTTTGGTGAGACAAATGAAGCCGTACAACCACCTAGGCTGATCACTGCATTCATTGGGAATTCTGTTAGTTTAGAAATCGATTTAACATCAATTTCTAACCCTTTTTGTTTTAACACAGATTCTAATTCTGGTAATTGATGTGGTTGCCACATACCCTCATCAGCAATAGCAAAGTTGCTTGCTGCAAGCACAATAGTGGCAGTTAATGCTTTAATACGCATGGTTTCCCTCAATATTATTATTGCTGAACTTCTATTATTAGATTCAGCTGCTTGTTAGTGTTTTCACTTATCCCCAAAGGAAAAGGATCGGGTACTTTAATGGGCGCACCTAAAATAGCAATTGTTTGCGGTACGCTCTGGGCAATAAATTGTTTCAATTTATGAATAACAGTTAGAATTTACTGTCATGCACAACGGCGTTATGCGCATGTAAACTCTCTTGATGTTCAATTTTAAACTGGTAGTTAGTCACTGAACTCATTGACTCAAGTGTCGCTTTCAATCTTCTGGCTGCATCTTCGCAAAACATTAAGTTCTCCGCATTAAGTGCGGCAAATGCTTGTTCATCTTCGCGTTTAACCGCGGTTTGTACTGGTGTACCAATACTTTGCTCAAAAAGAGTCACCAAGTCAGCAAAATTAGGAAATACCGATTGCTCCAGTGAAAGTTGAATGTAGGCATAAGAACGTTGACTATGCGGGGTTGCAATTGAGCCTTCTTTACTTTCAAGCCAAGCTCGTAGTTGGGCTTTATCAATTTGATCTTGCTCACAAAACTTGCTTTCTACTGCCTCACTTAACAACTGTCTCGACAGTGCTGCGGAGCAAGGGCAAGTGCTGCTGTAAGGAATTGTCAAAGATACATGAATTTGTCTTGATTGTTGACTCTGTACGACCTCAATTTCAATGGGGTAAGCATTATATCCACTGTTATTACTTAACAATGCGGGCTTTAAGAGCGGTAATTCAAATTTTAAATTGAGCCTAGCTTGCTGACTTAAGCCTTTTTGCGAACTCAGCATTGCATCCATCATAGCTGCGAGTGTTTGCTGACTAAATTCTTGCCCTGCAATATACTCATTAAGAAGTAAATACAAGCGTGACATGTGAATGCCTTTTGCGTCACTGTCTAAGCTCACAAATAAGTCTGCCTGCCCATTAACTGCAGTATAATTTTTATTAACTTCAATGAGTAAAGGCACAGATATCTGTTCCATGCCTACCCACTTCAAATGTGTAGGAAACTCTTTATTCTGATTCGAAGTGATATCAGGTAGCAGCATTATTTTTATCTCCGATGATTATTTGTGATCCAACATTGCTATCCAACAGCGAGCTCTCAATGCTTTGCTATATTTTCAAAGCTGAACTATCGGAAGTCTGTGCCATATCTGAAAATGTCTTTCCGAAGAAATTTCGATCTAGCAAAGGCATATCCAGAACTTAACGTTTTGGTCTTACCACTTATCGTGAGCCTCTGTCATTTAACGCAATAATCATTGCATCCACCAATGTTACTTTATAACATATCATGAAGTTTACGCTTTTCAGAAGTACTACGATGAACAAATTTTTCTATAAAGCACTATTTGCAACCTGTGCTGTTTCGGCACTCAGTGCTTGTAATTCAGTTAACAAACCTGAAAATACACTGCGAATTGCTACATGGAATGTTGAACACTTGGCAGAGCAAAACAACCAAGGTTGTAAAGCACGAACTGAAGTTGACTATGAAAAACTGCAAGCATATGCAAGCAACCTTAACGCTGATATTGTTGCATTGCAGGAAGTCGAATCAGCCAAAGCGGTTGCCCGTGTCTTTGCTGAAAAAGAGTGGCAGATTATTATGTCTGACCGAGCTGACTCTGAAACTTATACCTGCAGAAAGAGTGGCCGTTCATCCACACAGCAAAAAGTGGCCTTTGCAGTCAAACGTTCTCTGCAAGTTGATAGCACAGAGCAAATCGCCCAACTATCAGCACCTCGCCCTGGCCTTAGACAGGGACTACAAATCACCATTAAACATGCTGGCAAGACACTCAACCTAGTTAACGTTCATTTGAAAAGCGGCTGTTTTGTCGAGGACTATCAAAACTCGGACAGAGAAGCCTGCACTGTATTAGCCAAACAAGTAAAGGTTTTAGATAGCCTTTTAGAGTCTAAATCATTAGAAGAGGAACATTGGCTAGTACTTGGTGACTTTAATCATAGGCTTGCAAACACTACTAACCGTTTTAGAAAAGACTTACTATTCGCTCCTGGGCTCATGACTGAAAATAGTCAATCTGTAAAATTACTTAACAACTTAACTGACGGCCATAACGGCTGTCACCCAAAATATCCTGCCCCAATAGACCATATTTTTGTCTCGAGTCCATTCAATGACAAGTATCAAAATCCGTCTTTGCAATTCCATTATTTCGACAATATGGATATTGAATACATGCTTAGCGACCACTGTGCGCTAAGCGCCAATTTCGCCTTTTAACTTTTTATATTTACAACCAATTAGAAAAAGAGAAAAACAATGAAAACATTAATCGCCACAGCAATTAGCTCTGCGCTATTACTCAGTGCTTGTTCAGAGCCAAGCAATACAACAACAAATAACACAACGCAAAATGAGCAAGTTTCTGCTTCAATTGAAAGTACGAATCCACTTTTTGTGAAGAGTACTTTGCAATATCAAACACCAGACTTTAATGCCATCAAAGACGAACACTTTATTCCAGCATTTGAGCAAGGCATGCAAGAACAACTAGCAGAAATTGCTGCGATTGCGAACAATACAGCGGCGCCGACATTTGAGAACACCATTGTCGCAATGGAGCAAAGTGGCGAGCTTTTAACACGCGCAAGCCGTATTTTCTTCAACCTAAATGGTACTGATTCAAACCCAGCTCGTCGTGACATTCAGTCGCAAATGGCACCAAAGTTTGCAGCTCACGGTGACAACATCAACCTAAATAAAGCCCTTTTTGAACGAGTCGAAACCATTTACAACCAACGTAACTCATTAAACCTTAACGGTGAAGAAAAGCGACTAGTAGAAGTACTTTACAAAGGATTCGTTCGCTCAGGTGCAAAACTGAATGAAGAGCAAAAACAGCGTATTCGTGAAATCAATAAAGAGCTTTCAACACTGGGCACTCAATTTAGCCAAAACTTGATGGCACTGACGAAGAGCAACGTGATAATTGTTAAAGACAAAGAACAATTAGCAGGTTTATCTGACGCTTACATCACCTCACTGGCTAATGCAGCAAAAGATGCAGGTCACGAGGGACAGTATTTAATTAAAATCACCAACACAACACGTCAGCCAATTTTATCACAACTTGATAATCGTGAGCTTCGTGAAAAAATTTGGCGAGCGTCTGCAGAACGCGCATTAGAGGGCGATAATAATAATGCCAAGATTGTCCCAACCATCACCAAATTACGTGCTGAACGTGCTGCATTACTTGGTTATGAAAGCTATGCACATTTTGGTCTAGAATCTCAAATGGCAAAAGAGCCTCAGGCTGTTCTAGATATGCTATCGAGCATGGTACCTTCGTTACTGCAAAACGTTGATGCAGAAGCTGCTGCCATTCAAGCAAAAATTGATGCATCAGGTGCTGATTTCAAACTTGCAGCGTGGGATTGGTTGTACTACTCAGAGCAAGTTCGTAAAGACAAATATAATCTTGACGAAAATGCCGTAAAAGAATACTTCGAGTTCAATCGTGTATTAAAAGATGGCGTATTCTTTACCATGAACCGTCTATATGGTGTGACCTTTAAGCCTCGTCCTGATCTACCTGTTTACCATGAAAATGTTGAAGCTTATGAGTTATTTGATGAAGATGGCACAAGTCTCGCTATTTTCTATGCAGACTACTTTGCACGTGAAGGTAAACGCGGTGGCGCTTGGAAAAGTGCTTTTGTTAAGCAATCAGGTTTAGACAATCAACGCCCAGTAATTGTGAATGTAATGAACATTCAAAAAGCGCCTGAAGGTGAGCCTACACTGATCAGTTACTCTGAAGCGACCACGATTTTTCATGAATTAGGTCATGGTCTTCACGGTATGCTATCTCAAGTTAAGTATCCTACTCTGTCTGGTACTTCAACATCTCGTGACTTCGTAGAGTTCCCATCAACTTTTGAAGAAGATTGGGCAATGCACCCAGAAGTTATCGCAAATTATGCAAAGCACTACAAAACGGGTGAGCCAATTCCAAAAGAATTACTTGGCAAAGTCATTGAGTCACGCAGCTTCAACCAAGGTTTCGATACATTTGAATATGTTGCCGCTGCACTATTAGATATGGAATGGCACTCAATTCCAGCATCTGCGCCAGTACAAGACATCGTAGAGTTTGAAAAAAACGCGCTACAAAAACATAAAGTAGACATCAGCTATATCCCTCCTCGCTATAAATCAGCGTACTTTAATCACTCAATGGGTGGCTATGCTGCAGGTTACTATGCCTATATGTGGAGTGAAATTTTAGCAGCAGATGCCTATGCATATGTACAAACACAAGGCGGTTTAAATCGTAAGATTGGCCAAAAGTATCGCGAAAACATCCTTGAAGTCGGTAACACTCGCGATCTGATGGAATCTTACAAAGCATTCCGTGGTCAAGAGCCAACCACTGACGCACTACTTAAGCGTCGCGGTTTATCAGTCACTGTTAACTAATTTCAATACTATTACCTATCAAAGCAGTAAGTCATTGTGATGTGTCCCCATTACGTCTTACTGCTTTTTTATACCTAGCCCATAAGCACTTCAGAAAAACTCATCGTTAACCCTATACCAATCCTGAGTTTTCACAGGTAGTATGAAATCAAAAACATACGCCTAACATGAAACTAGCACTTCAACTTTTTCCAATATGGGCAATCGCTTGCTCTGCACTCGCTTATTTCATGCCTAGCTTATTTATTGACTTTAAATCAAGCATAGTACCTTTACTCATGTTCATTATGCTTACAATGGGGCTTACGCTTCGTCCGGCTGACTTTAAACGCGTACTTGATAATAAGAAGGCGGTATTGCTTGGGCTCATTTTACAATTTACCGTGATGCCAATTGCAGCATTTGCACTTAGCCAAGCCATCTCATTAGATAGTGAAATGACGGTAGGTATGATATTGGTAGGTGCTGTTGCCGGTGGAACAGCCAGCAATGTACTGTGTTATTTAGCTAAAGGTGATGTGGCTTTATCAGTGACGATGACAGCTGTCAGCACTTTGCTTGGGGTCGTGTTTACGCCTCTTCTCACTAGCCTTTTTCTCAATCAGTTAATTGATATTCCCGTTTCAGGCATGTTGATGAGCCTTGTCAAAATTGTCTTGCTGCCCGTTATTATTGGCGTGTTATTAAATCATTGGTTTGCGCAAAGCTTAGATAGATTTAGCAAAATACTGCCTTTATTTGCCATGCTAGCAATCATTTTTATCATCAGTATCATTGTTACACTCAACCAAGAAAAACTTCAAACCTTAAGTGTATTATTGGTTGTGGCAGTTATGTGTCATAACATCTTTGGGTTATTGCTCGGTTACTGGGTACCTAAACGCTTTGGCTTTAATGAGCAAGTCTGCCGCACTATAGCTTTCGAAGTCGGTATGCAAAACTCAGGGTTAGCAGTGGCATTGGCAGTTAAATTCTTTACACCTGCTGCGGCCATCGCAGGTACGTTGTTTTCGATTTGGCACAATATTAGTGGCTCAATACTGGCAGGTTATTGGCAAAAAAAGAGCGCCAAATAAGGCGCTCAACTAAAAATATACAGTTACTTTTCTTGGAAATCTTCTGATTCATAATACAAAGGCTTTAATGTGCCGCAATTTACAAACTTATAAGTCAATTCGCTTTCTTGCGGAACACGTTTAGAGGTTCTAAATTTTTGTAAACATGCGCCTGTCATATCAACATAAATTAAATGACTAAAACTCGGCGCGTTTTGTATTTTGTGAATATAAATTCGCTCATTCGTCTTCACATCTACATAATCATATTCTTGCCACTGGGTAGAGTCTTCAAGCCCTTTAAACTCTCTACCATACAATTTGTCTGTAAACTCAATGGTGCGATTTGCATAGAAAAGACTGCCTCCTCTATCAAAGTGGCCCATATACACATCAGCAGTTAAGGTGATTTCTTCGCCGCGTAATAATCGCTGAATATTAAATTTTTGTGGCTTGATTGTCACAAGCTCCGCATCTTTGACTAGATTAAGAAAAGCAACATCCGGGTTTTTAATCTGATAAATAATTTGTAAGTCATGAGGTGGGCGATACCCAGACATATTAACCGCATAAATGTTTGAGCCTTTGTTCACCAAAGCCATAGGGTGCACCCCATAATAAACCGGGTCGAGCGGCTTGGGCTTTGGCTTTTTCTCTTCTTCAGCCACAACAAACGCAGATAATAATAAACCAAATATCAAATAAAATAACTTCATAGTAAGACTCTTTAAGCATCTGATTAAAAAGCAGTATAGCAGTTGAGGTTATAAAAAATCATGACAGATTCAGATTATTTTTAAGCCTCAACAATAAAAGTAAGCGACTTATATCTTAGCGCAAGCATGTAAGAAAGCTTGAATTAAAGGGTGAGGTAAATGCTTTAATGCACTTCTTTCGGGTTGAAAAGCTGTGCCGATAAAAAATGAATGCGACTTAATTTCAAGTGACTTAGGATCGCCATGTTGATCCTCACTGGTAAACGACATCTCAGAACCAGTAAACAAATGTAAATAGTCAGGGTTCACTCCAAAGCCACAATTAAACTCTTCAATAATTTGTCTATTTTTATAAATTACTGTGATAAGAGTACATTCATTTAATTGAATGGTATTTAACTCATTATTCAGACGACATATCAAGGGCGCAATCACAGGCATAGCTGTTTCATGGTCTACTTCAGCATTGCCAGCATGTTCAAAACCTAAAGCATGCTTAACATATTCCAAAGCAGCGTGTTGGTAGCCTGCACAAGTACCAAGAAAAGGAATATCATTTTCGCGAACATATCTTATTGCAGCTAAAACGTTTTCCATATTGGCATAGGGGCTTTTTGGCACACACCAAACCCCTGAAAACTCTGACAGTTTGCCGACACCTATATCGTTGGTATGTATCCATTGAATATCAAAGTGTTGAGGTGAATTTAACTTGATAGCTTTTTCAATAGCTTGGTGGGCAATATTGTTAGAATCAAAATCTCCTAGTAACGCTATTTTCACACGGTTTCTCCTTACAAAAAGAAAGCTTACCTTTTTTAGGAAAAATCACAACAAAACAAATTACATACAATATAGCTACATTACGTTACTTTCATTCTGAATTAATAATCATCTAGGAGGATGAAATGAACTTAAAACTAAAAAAACATCGCTTAAAAAACTATCAACAGACAAACAAATGCCATTAAACGCAACACCAGCCATTGCAGGCGGTCGCCCACCTGCTGATATTGACACTCTGCAATGTGCATCAATGCTTCCTTACTTAACAAAAGTGACTTGCACAGACTGCTACAGCTATAATGCTTGTTTGCCTAGGTTTATAACCTAGACACTTCTCTTTAATAAAATCACTCATACATTTTAAATAATCAAATAAGTAATAAACCAGCTAAGCAGGCCTTTCACTAATTCGTTTTTTCTCTAACTAGTCTCAATAGTTTTGCTCCTAATTTGGTACATAAAAACGCATCACCATTCAATTCAACAATCATACCATTCATCTTCGTTTTTCACCGTTACTGTACTTTTTCAACATCAAAAAACCGGCTCCTTTTAGACTCTGTACATACATTTACTAACAGGGGTTAATATGAAAACCAGTTACCTACTTGCCATTTATCTACTATTTTTGAGCTGCCTTGCTACGGCAAAGACACAAGCACAGCAAACACTTCAACCAGATGAGTTCAAAGCTCAATTCAGCAAAATACTTCAAGAACAGAATGTTGTGGGTGCTCAGCTCGTCATTTTTAACAAACATCAGAATACGTTAGAGTTCAATCATGGTTTTAGTGACCTAGCGCAAGAAATAGCAGTCGATAAAAATACTTTATTTAGAGCCGGTTCAACTACCAAGCCTTTTGTTGCAATGGCCATTATGCAACTTATCGAAGAGGGGTATTTCTCTTTACAGTCTAAGGTGAGTGAGCTTGCGCCTGAAATTAACATTGATAATCCATGGCACGAAACCAGCCCTATCAGAGTCGTTCACTTGCTCGAGCACACGGCTGGGTTTGATGATATGCATTTTAAGAACTTTTATAACAAAACAGGGCAAGAGGTGAACCTGCTTGAATCAGTAAATCGAGATGCAGAGTCACTTGCTGTCAGATGGCAACCTGGTACAAGACACGCCTATGCGAACCCAGGCTATGGCATTTTGGGTTACTTGATAGAAAAGTTTAGCAACCAAGCTTTTGAGGACTATGTAAGCAAAAATATCCTTGCACCATTGAATATGAATAATGCCTTCTTCGGTTATCAACAAGACAACTCGGCATTTAGTCAAGGATTCAATTCAGGTGAGGCAATCCCTAATTATGATATTTTTCTTCGTCCAGCTGGTAATTTAAGTATTTCAGCATCTGAACTTGCTAAGTTTGGCCGCTACTTTCTTGATTCAACTCAGCATAATGCTATTGCATCGATAAACTCGGATATTTTAGCAAAAATGCAAATTCCGCACTCTACTCTAGCGGCAAAGCAAGGTCTTAACTTTGGCTATGGACTTGGTTTATACCAAACAGAGCGAAAAGGCCATTTATGGGTTGGTCACAATGGGGGCGTCGGTGAGTTTATCACAGCATTTGCTTTCTCTCACCAATTAGATATTGGCTATGTACTCATGGTGAACACCAACAGCATTAAATATCGTGAAATTTCGGATATGCTAATGGATTACTTACACCAAAATATCGAGCCCAAACTACAGCCACAAAGCACACAAATAAACTCAGATATTACTGGTTACTATCGTTTACACTCTGACAGAAACCAAATTTTCGCTGGCATAACTTGGCCTTTTAATGCCGTAAAAGTATCTCAACAAGACAATGAACTGACTGTCTCACCGCTTATTCCATCTGAATCATTAACGCTAATTCACCTTGAAGATAATCAATTTATTGAAAAAGGCTCATATATCGCTAATTCGATCTTTTTAGAGCATCCTGAATACGGAAAGGTATTGGTAACAGATGGGCAGTTTTGGGTTGAGTCATCATTCTTTATGGCTTGGTTACCTGTTGTAATAGGCCTACTATTTATCATTAGCTTATCGATTACTTTATTATATCTGCCAATCTGGTGCGTAAACTTTTTCAGAGGCAAATTGAAAAATAAAAGCCAGCTACTCATTCGTCTATTGCCATTTTGTGCAGTGGTAAGCTTAATTTTATTAGCAATTGCATTTACACAAATCACTTGGCTTACAATTGCAGATATCAACGCCTCGACCCTAGTAATTTTTGCTTGCACTTGGCTGTTTGCGCTCTTTTCTTTTATGAGTTTAATCAGTTTTTATAAATTCAAGAAACAGGAAACAAATCGATTCGCCCGAATATTTTTACCAATGAGTAGTATGCTGTTTTCAATTTCAACGGTATATTTTGCAGCGAATGGTTACATAGGCTTAGCATTATGGGCTTGGTAAGTATTTAACCCAAGCTTAATTAAGCAAAACTGAAGTGGTCTAAGAGTACAAAAATTGATGTATTACTTATCTAGAAAGAAGCAATTCTGGGTCTGCCAAATAATTGGGTGGAGTATGTTGGCGGTTGCAAATTTACTCCTCAGATCAATGCCAGACTTTAATAATCTGGGTGAGCAAGTTGTAAACAGCATTGTTATTTTGCTCTTCGGGCTGCTGACCTCTCTTGGCCTGAGAGTGTTCTATATCAAAAGTAGCGTAATTGAAAAATCACTCTCTAGAATGGTAATACCTGTACTTACTTGTTCTTTAGTAAGTACGGGGGTCATGACACTATTTATGCTTGGCACAATATCTCTGTTGCATAGCACAAACCCTGATTATGACTCTGTATTGGGTCACATGAATATTATAAGTAACATCATTGGGCTATACCCAATCACTCTAATTTGGAGCTGTATTTATTTAGGTGTGCAATCACTGCAGCGTTGGAAACAAGTCGAAAGTGAAAAACTATCACTGCAACTGGCATTAAAAGAAGCGCAACTTAACACTCTAATCGGCCAAATTAACCCTCACTTTATGTTTAACAGTCTCAATAACATTAGAGCGTTGATGTTAGAGGATATAAACCAAGCAAGATCGAGTATCACGCAACTTTCTAACGTGATGAGGCATGCATTGAGTGCTGATAAAAAAAGCCATATCCCTCTTGAGCAAGAACTAAAAGTAATTGAAGAGTTTATTGCTATTTCAGGTATTCAATATGAAGGTAGGCTCAAATTTAAAAGCAAGGTAGATGACCAATTACTTCACGTACTCGTGCCCCCTATGATGATACAAATGCTCATTGAAAATGCCATAAAACATGGTATTAGCCTAGTCAAAGGTGGTGGTGTATTAAGTTTGGAGATTAACAAGCAAGCGGATTTCATATTCATTCAAGTCTGTAACCCTGGAAGCTTAAAGCCCTCTTCGACCACCAGCACATCAACCAATATAGGCTTACATAATATTCGAAAGCGTTTACAGTTATTATATGGTTCATCTGCAAGTTTAGAGTTAAGCGAAGCAGACGAGACCGTGATTGCCACGCTTACTTTTCCTATACAGTCTCATCATTCGAAGGCAGAACTATGAAAGCAATCATTATTGAAGATTCTCGTTTAGCAAGATTAGAACTCAACACTATGCTCTGTGAATTTGAACAAATAGAGGTGATAGCCCAAGCGGCAGATCCAGATGAAGGCATTGCTTTAATCAAACAACATCAACCCGAGATCTTATTTTTGGATATTCAGATGCCGGGTAAGAATGGCTTTGAATTACTCGATGAGATCGACTTTCAAGGTAAGGTTATCTTCACAACGGCATACGATGAGTATGCTATTCGCTCATTTGACTACGACGCATTCGACTACTTATTAAAACCAATTGAAACAGACCGATTAACAGTCACCATTAATAAGCTCATCAGACTAGAAGCCTCAGAGCCAGCACCACAAGACACTGAACAAGTGAAGTTTGATGAAAACAGCTCAGTGTTTTTAAAAGACGGCGATGAGTGTGACTTCGTGCCTTTAAAAGATATATTTTTAATTGAAAGCTGTTCAAACTATTGCTTTATACATCATAAGCAACAAAAACCACTGATAAAGAAATCTCTTAACCTATTAGAAGCGCGATTACCTGAAACGCTATTCTTTAGGGCGAATAGACAGCAAATTATTAATTTGAGACAGGTAAAAAACGTCGATATCGCTGTTAATGGCAATTTATTAATTACCTTACATTCAGGCCATGAAGTTGAAGCCTCTCGTAGACACTCAAGTCGCTTCAAGCAGCTAATGAGCTTTTAAAAGCACACAAAATTCAAATGCTAACTCTATTTAGGTGGTTATCAAGTTGCCTCTGTAGTGAACATATCACCACCTTGTCAAAACAGGCTTATCTATTCACTCGTCAAACTCCCTTTACAGTATTCAGCAACCATTAAGCGGGTATGAATGCATCTTGCTGTCATTTTCTATATCATGCGCGCGAAAAATAATTCTTATTAATTTTTAGGACAACAAGTATGAGTAACTCCCCAGAAGCCATGACGTTAGATATGTCTTCAGCCAGTCGGGGTGGCTGGACTCAGCACGACACACAATGGGTATTAAGCCTATTCGGAACTGCGGTCGGTGCGGGTATTTTATTTTTGCCAATTAATATCGGTATTGGTGGTTTTTGGCCACTGCTAATTATGGCTTTACTAGCCTTCCCGATGACTTTTTTAGCACACCGTGGTCTAGCTCGCTTTGTGCTGTCTTCAAAACAAGATAACGCTGATTTCACCGATGTCGTAGAAGAGCATTTTGGCGCTGGTGCAGGTCGTCTAATCTCGCTGCTTTACTTCTTCTCTATCTACCCTATTCTGCTTATTTATGGTGTTGGTTTAACCAATACGGTAGACAGCTTTATGGTGAACCAGTTAGGTATGGAGTCTATCCCTCGCGTGGCGCTATCTGGTGTACTGGTTGCGTTTATGGTGAGTTTAATGCTGGGCGGTGAAAAGCTTCTTATGCGTGCCTTCTCTGCGTTAGTTTATCCTTTAGTGGCAATTTTATTATTCTTATCACTTTACCTTATTCCAAACTGGCAAATGCCAGCGGTGTCTGCACCGGATATGGGTGAGCTAAGCAGCACTTTATGGTTATCTGTGCCTGTGATTGTATTCTCATTCAGCCATGCTGCTGCCATTTCAAGTTTTGCCAATGTGCAGCGCCGCCATTACAGATCAGAAGCGGTTGCTAAAAGTGAAAAGATCTTAAAATACACCTCGTTAATGCTGATCTTATTTGTTCTGCTTTTTGTGTTCTCTTGTATTTTCTCTTTAACGCCTGAGCAAATGGCCCAAGCGAAAGAAGCAAATGTCTCTGTACTGTCGTTCTTAGCTAACGTGTATGACAACCCATATATTGCTCTACTTGGCCCATTCGTGGCGTTTGTTGCGATCACCTCTTCTTTCTTAGGTCACTTCTTAGGTGCACGAGAAAGCTTTAATGGCCTGCTGACTAAGCAAACTAAACTAGGTAATGCGACTGCTGATAAAATTGGCGTTGCAGCTATGTTTGTTTCAATTTGGATCTGTGCGGTAATTAACCCAAGTATTCTGGGTATGATGGAAGCGATTTCAGGCCCTATCATTGCGATGATTTTATTCGTAATGCCAACCATCGCCATCTACAAAGTACCAAGCCTGAATAAGTACAAAGGCCGTTTAAGCACCTACTTTGTGTTAGTCGTTGGTTTGCTTGCAGTATCTGCGTTGTTATTTAGCTGGTAAGTAAGCGCGAATAGCTAAAAATCAAAGCGCCCTATTTACGGGCGCTTTACTATAATTTATCGATTGTATCTTCTTCTAAAAAATACACCTGCGCCCATCAGCATAAGCACACTAAATAATCCGCCAGAGCTACTGCTGCCATTGTTATTATCACCACCATTATCTGGTTCAGTTGGCTTTAATAACGTATTCTTCACTGGCGTAAGTGTATCAGCGGTATTCTCGTTATCATCCACTATTGTTACAGCTTCAATGCTAATAAAGTTGCTTTCATCTGGGTTGACTTGATCGTCTGAACATTTGTCTTGCGAAAAGTCGACTAAAGGAATTGAACCACAAGTTTCTAGCTTGGCGATTTTGTCAACAACCTCCATGCCGTCGCCAATCACTTGTCCAAACACCGTAAACCCGCCGTTTTGCACATCTAGGTTTTGACTGTTGTCTTTTAAATTAAAAAACCATTGGCTGGTTGCGCTGTCAGGGTTACCACCTACTTTAGCCATCGCAATCGTACCGCGAACATTTGAATACACAGGCTCATTGTCAACAGTGCCAAATGATTCAACTTGGCTCAGTGGGATGCTACCTTCATAGAAAAAACCACCACCTTGGAGTACAAAATTAGGCTCCAAGCGATGAAAAATAACCCCTTGGTATCGATCTTCATTCACATATTTCATGAAGTTTTCGACTGTTTTAGGCGTAGTTTGGTTAAATAAATTAACTTGAAAATTGCCTTGCGAAGTTTGAAATTCAACAATGGTGGCCATTGTTGAGCTGCTACCCAATAACATGGCCGCAGAAATAACATATTTTAACACTGTCTTTGTCTCTGATTTGTATTACCGCTGAGCAGGTTACTGACTTATTTAAAAAATGAAAAGTAATCAACCACTCAGCGTAACAATTAATAACAAATAGAAACAAAAAACACGCAACACTATCGTGTTAAACGCATCACTTTTCTGCTTGCTTAGCTGCGCGTTCTTCTTGCCAGCCTGAATACAGTAATATTCCAGCGCCCGCTAGAATGAACATATCTGCGATATTAAATACACCCGTTCTTAAACCACCAATACCCACATTCAGAAAATCAATCACTGCGCCATCGTTAAGCACCCTGTCTAACCAGTTACTTGCACCACCAGATACAATCAAGGCCCACGCCGATGCCATAGGTTTCGTTAATTGTTTTTCCCTAAAGACATAAATAATCATGCCAAGCAAAAATACACCGACTAAGCCAATGAACACCAAATCGCGCATTGATTCAGACATTGTGCCACCCAAACTTAGAAATGCACCGCGATTTTCGGTGTAACCAATGCGGAACAAATCGTTAAAGTAGCTAGTCATTTGCCACGGAGTCAGCACCGCAGCGGCCCACAGCTTGCTGAGTTGATCAAATAATAACGTTGATAAGGTCAATGCGACAAAAGTGATTTTAGGAGAAAGTCTTGCAAACATAAGTACTGCCAATGATAAATATGTACCAAAATTTCTCCCAAACTAACTTAGTCCCTCTAAAATGGCAATCTCAATCAGTTTAATTGATGTTGAAGCGGCAACTGCAAACAAAAACATGCGCCGCCTAAACCTTGCTCTTTTTCAAGTACAAACAATTTACCGTCATGTAATTGTGCAATAGAGCTTGCTATGGCTAAACCCAAACCACATCCGCCTGAATCTCTAGAGCGACTTGGGTCTAGTCGAGTGAAAGGTTCAAAGATCCTATCGGTTTTTCCTGGCGGGATCCCCATGCCATCATCTTCAATAAAGCAACAAATATAGGCGTCATTTTGGCTAAAACTGACTTGGCAGGTACTTTTTGCAAAACGCCCAGCATTTCGTAGCAAGTTAACAAACACACGATTAAGTAGATTACTGTCAGCATTGACCATTAATTCACTATTTATCACTTCAAATTTAATCGCCGGATAAAAGCTTTGCACATTCTGCACGGCTTGTTTAGCCAACTCATCAAGGTTACTACTGACCTTCTGCACCGCGGTAGAGCCATCTTTTAAGCGCGCATAAGAAAGTAACTCTTTTACTAAATCATCTAGCCCTTGTAAGGCATTTTGCATTGATTGAGTTAGATCACTTCGACTTTGGCTATCTGCATCTTCAAGCATATCGAGCGCAAATTGCATTCGTGCCATCGGGCTGCGAAACTCATGTGCAACGCCATGTAACAAGTCTCTTTGTAAGTTAAGTTGAGTTTGGTTCTGAGCGCTGATGTCGGTCAAGTAGGTTTTGATATGGGCAATATGATCATCAATTGAGTTAGTGCGCTGAGTTGGTTGTTGGTTTAGCGCTGCAATCGTGTGAGATAATCTCTTTTGTTCAGACCAAACGAAATACACAAATATCGTTAAAAAGCCAATATTTAAAACACAAGCAACAAGCCATAATACCCAATCTGATAACCAATTTGTAAAGCTATCATAGTAGACGTTCTCTAACACCATGAGTTGCTGCGTATCTAAAACATAAAATACGCTAGAAGTAGAAAGATCAACAAAGCTATTGTGCTGATGTAGTTGCGCGCGGTTCAGTAAGTCTTGCTCATAAAACCCTAAATCTTCCTTAAACATTATATAGGCTTCGGCAAAATAACGTTCACTCAGCTTGAGAGCATGGGCTTCCCACTGTTGTGCGTTCGCGTTTTTAAACGTCGTACTCACTTCAGCCGCAACCGTGCTTAAATGGGCTTCCCACTCATCAATTGCTTCTTCAACTAAAGCCGGTTGCAAATAGTCAAACGTCAGTTGGCCCACCACCAAGTTACTCAAAACAATGAGGATGACTGCCAGTAGGCTGTTTTTAGCATTAAGTTGCAATGAGATACCCTTTATTTCTTACCGTTGTCAGTAATTTGGGATGCTTAGGGTCATCACCGAGTTTTTTGCGTAACCTCGACACCCTCAAGTCTATCGACCTATCAAGTGGGTCGTAATCCAGCTTAAATATTTGTTTGTGCAAACTCTCTCTTGAGCACACTTCACCTGCCATATTGGCGAGGATCACCAATAGATCAAACTCTGCACTCGATAACTCTATCGGCTGAGATTGATACGCCACTCTTCTATTAGGTAAATCTATAGACAATTGTCCATCACACACCTTTAAGTGCGTTTTTTGTTGCGAAGCAAGATTAGACTGACGCCTTAATTGCGCTCTTATATGTGCCAATAAGACTCTTGGTTTAATCGGTTTACATAAATAATCATCGGCACCGACTTCGAGTCCAGTGACTTCATCAATGTCATCCACCAGCGCAGTCAACATAATGATGGGTCCGGTAAAACTTGGCCTGATTTGCTTGCAAATAGTAAGACCGTCAATACCTGGGAGCATTAAATCAAGAATAATGAGATCGGGTTGCTGTAAAGACAACAGCGACATAGCGCTATTACCATCATTAGCAACCGTTACTTGATACCCGTTTTGGGTTAAGAATTGGCTGATCAAATCAGTCAATTCCATGTCATCATCGATTAGTAAAATTGAATGCACGTATTTGGTTTCCGACATTAACTGGCTGTCATTTAACATAAGTGTATCATTCAATTGAAGCTTTTGAAGTTGATGTGACTTTTAAACACGCCTCCAAGAGTAGATTGTTATAGCCTGCCGCATATTCATATAATTTCGAGCGAGTTTGCTTATCCTCAGTGGTTTTTAATACGTCTTTGCTTTTAGTGATAAATCTCACGCCACATAATGTTTTTAGCTGCTCACTATCATGCTGCTCAAGCCCTGCAATGACCAAGCGGCGGCTCGATAAAGCCAACAATCGGTAGTCATGCTTAGCAATTGCCTGTTGCGCATGCTGTTGAAATAACTTTTCAGATGCCTCTTTGCTACTCGTCTGAGCAGGCTGTGCGATGGTCGCACAGCCTGCAAAGCACAAAGAGACAAAACATAAACTGATGTGCTTTAACATGCTCTACCCTCTTTTTACTCGACGTGTAAACAATGCGAGTAGACTAAGTAATGAGAGCATGCCAAACGAACCAGAATCATCTTTATCATCATCGTCGCCACTATCAGGGTTAGGGTTGCCTTTCACTGTTACTGTCACTACAGCAAAGCTGCTACCGCCTTTACCATCTGTTACCGTGTATTTAAAAGCATCATCCCCTGAAAAGTCATTTGCTGCAGAATAAACAAGTTTGTCATCGCGAATAGACACTGTGCCTTGCCCTGAATATTCCACACTGTCTATGGTCAGTTTATCATCGTCTTTATCAAGGTCGTTCTTGAGTACATCAAGGGTGACTTGCTGTGCTTGGTACTCTACTTCAAAGCTGTCATTTTGCGGTTCTGGCAAATCGTTTACCGATTTCACAGTGACTTTAAGCTGAAAAGGCTCACTGCTTAATTTACCGCGCATAACCGTCACTGGCACAGTTAATTCACCATTAAAGTCAGCACTCGGTACTATCGTATTTTTATCAATGCTATAGTTGTCCCCCGCTTGCAGCGTTAAACTATCGAGTGCTTTATCGGTCGCCATAGTTAAATCGCTGAGCTTTACTTCTAAAGTGGTGTCTTCATCTAACTCAAGTAGCTTTTGACCAGTAATTTTTGGCGGCTGCTCTTCACCTGAGCCTTCGCCCACACTAATTGTAAAATTACCCGTATTCACCGCGAAGAAGATATTATCACTACACTTAACCTGTAACCGAGCTTGCTCAGTCACTATGTTCTCTAGCTGAACTGTGTATTCCCCTGAGTTAGCGACACCTTCTGCTAATACTTTCTTGAAACTTTGGCCCGCATCTTCAGATAATAAAATATCTACTTTTTCACAAGCAACGGGCGCTTGTTCTGTGCCTGCTGTATGCCATTTAACTAACTGCTCTGACGATCGCCAAGCACTTGAAGCGTCCGGTAAAGTCACTGAAAAACCTTGATCGTTGGCAATCACTTTGATCTGCATAGCGTCATCGCTCACACCGCCTTTACCATCTCTGACAATAAGACGGAAATCTAGATTACGGTTAGTCGTCGCATAGGCTTCACCAAAATTGAGCGTACCTGTAAGCACATCTGATATTTGTGGCACTGTTCGTGTAGGCTCAGCAACAGGATTAAAAGTTCTAAACAAAGGACGCTGGCCGTCATCGACAGCATCTTGTTGTTTATCTGCTGAGGCTGGACCTAAATTAAACTGCTGCCAACTATAAGTGAGCGCTTCACCCGAAGTTGAGGTTGCAGAGCCAACCAGTTTAAAAGGCGTGCGAGCAGGAATGACGTAATCTTTTCCTGCATCGGCACTGGGTTGAGCACTGGCTCTGTCTTTATGAACACCACAGTTTTTACCTGCGCCTAATCGGCTAAATACATTCATTTGGTCAAGTGAATGAATATGAAAATAAGGATCTGAGTTAGGTTGCAAGTCCTGCTCATCACAAATACCTGTGTATCCCATAATGGTTGAGCCACTGCCTGGCTCATAAGCGCTGTTTTCTGCACGATTGCCTATACACGCCCCCTGTTGACCATTAAATGTGTGATCAGCCCCCAATTGGTGACCAATCTCATGGGCCACATAATCTATATGGAACGCATCATTGCTAGGCTCTTCACTGCCCGTTATCCCTTCGGCTTTGTATTCAGTACACACCACTTCAAAACCCGCTAAACCACCTCCACCTGTCCCAACTAAATGGCCAATGTCATAACTTTGCTCACCAATTAGCTGATTTATTTTCTCGCTAAGAATATCTATATCTTGATCAGTATTGGCAAATGGATCTGCTTCAGGGTCTAAAAATATTAATTTGTCATTATCAGCAACCAACTCAAAACGCATCGCTAAGTCTCTTTCGTAGACGTCATTGAGTCTATTCACCATAGTTACTAATGCAGCCATCACCTTGTCTTTGCTGCCACCATGGTATTGGGCGTATTCGCCCGTTGTAGCAAAAGCAATACGATAGGTAATATGGCTATTTGGGATGGTTTCGCTTTGCTCTGTACTTTGGTTTTGCATTAACACCTTTAAATCTCGGTGCTGAAGATGTGAATTAGCACGCTTGATAGGCGCACCTTGCTTTATTTTGCTGTGCGAATGTGCATTTTTATCTTTGTAGCTCACATACACATTTTCTTGTTGTTCTGGGTCAACATAAATGCGCTGACCTTGATAGTTAAACACCCCATAAAAGCCCTTTGGTCCATAATCAAAACGCCCTGTATTTGCTGGGTTATCAATATCAAAACCTGTAAAAGTTTTAATCTGTGGAAACTTTTCAGCTAAACCTTTCGACATGACCTGGCTTGCTTGCAATTTAAACTTAACCAATTCGCCACTTGGTAAAGGTAATGTAATCACTAAGTTTTTATCGGCAAACATCAATCTAGCAAGCAAAGCGGCTTGATCTAATCGATATAATTGTTTGCTTACACTCTCCTGCGAACGGGCCTGTGATAATGGCTGCCAAAGCTCTGAAGCCATAGCCGCAGATGAGATAACTTGGCTCAATGCCAAGGCTAAAAGTGTTTTTTTCATTGTGATGTTTTCCCATTGATGAGTTCACATTCACTTTAGCGAGACTAATAAAGGAATTGGGTAACGATTTGTGGAGGCTTTGTATCAACCTCGATACAAAGCCTCCACAACATAACAGGCAAATGAAATAGAAATGAATGCTGAGGTGCTAGTTAAGCTATTGAAGATAAGAAAAAGGAAGTTCATTCACAAAAAAACGACACGATTTCGCTGCAACATGGTAGGTTCAGCACTTTCTTAACAACGAGTTAAGTCTTAATTTTCATTTGTTTCTTTGAGATATAAATACAGTGGCAAGCCGCACGCAACACCGATGCTCAAGGTAGCAGCTATCGCAAAAGCAGCGCCTTTAACTTGATGCTTTTTACTATCTGTTACGATGAAGCAAATAAGCGCAACTGCGGCTATAACCACATCTAACCAAGCTAACACGCTAATATTGTTTGCTGTGATTGCTTGCCAAAGTAATTGTAGGTTTAAGCCGTTATCAAACAGCCAAGGTAATAAGGCCCCATACGGGAGTACCGCGCCTAAAATGGCGAGTAGTAAATAAATTTTTGCCATATTTTCGAATTCCTTTTCAATAAATTACTTAATTAACCTGAATTTTGGTTAAGAGATTTACTAGCGTATTGATATTTAAATGATAAGTGATTTTTCAAGTCTGCATCTGGAGATAGATTTATTATCCAGAGCTCAGGTTACTTAAATATACACATCGTTTTGTGCGGTCAGTTCACCGCCTGCTTCACCCGTATTTACAACCCCTTTTGGCTCAACAATCATCACTTTACACTCATGTTCAGCAAATGGCTTATGCTCCTCGCCCTTGGCTACAACACACATTTCGCCCGTTTTCAGATGAACGCTTCGGTCTCGAAACTCAATACCCATCTCGCCTTCGATGACAATAAACACTTCATCTGTGTCTTTGTGGTCGTGCCAGGTAAACTCACCTTGAATTTTAACCAGTTTAAACTGGTAGTCGTTCATCTCTGCGATCACTCTTGGCGACCAATGTTCATTGAATTTAGCAAACTTGTCTGCAAAATTAATCTGATCTTGTTTCATTTTTGCCCCTGTTATTTCAAGTTCTATAACTAAGCTAAAGCATTTTTTATTTAAGACCCAAAGATTTAAACTGAATATCACCAATAAAATTGTAATGAATTATTTTGCTATTTTGTCAGTAAGCCCTGATAGTGATTTCTGATAGGCCAATGGTGTTATGCCAAACCATTTTTTACATGCATGGGTAAATGAAGATTGCTCCACAAAGCCCAACTCATAGGCGGTTTGAGCAATGGTATTGTGTTTAAGCAAATTATCTATACGAGATTTACGTTCAGTCTCTAGCATATCCGAAAAACTCGCTTGCTCCGCTTTCAGCTTTCTTTGTAATGTACGTGCACTCATAAAAAGTGCTTCGGCGATACGTTTTTGATCGCACCCTTGTAAATTACTTGTAGCACTAAGTAAAGTAGCAACTTGCTGTTTGATATTGCTATTTCGAATAGTTTGAGAATGCTCAGATTGAGAGAGCTTGCTTTGAGAGAGCTCAGCTTCAGAAAGTTTAACCAATGCTTGAAACATGGCCTTATTTTCAGAGGTAAATGGCAGTGCAAGCAGCGACCTATCGAAGCTGATGCGGTTTTCATTAGTATTTGTTATTACCTCGCAATTAAACCATTCTTTTAGCTGTTCAATTTCTTGTGCTGACAGAGCAAAGCTGAATGTCACTTGATGAGGAGAAAGCGTTTCACCGAGGATCTTCCTTACCGTCGCAACCCAAGCTGTGGTATTTCTAAGTACCATCTGTTTGCAGTCGGTGGTGAGCGGTTGCCAATCTAAGTGCGCAAATGTGTCAGTCACATTTAGCTGGGTTTGCCCAATATCAGCCACCAATGCGTCAAATCGCCTGAGTACGTCTATGGCCTGTGCGAGATTCTCACAGCTTTCGACCAAATAGCCCAGTATACCGTAATCTCTTGCTTGAATGTGCTTGCCCAATTCAAACCCAAACAAGCTAAGCTCTGTGCTCTGTGCACCAAAGTTAAGTAAATCAACATAAGTTTGCATGACAATGCGCTCAGATGAGAGCTGTGCGATATCGCATTTTATCTCTTTAGAAGAAATGCCCTGCTCATTCAAAAAAGCCAAGACACTGTGCAAATATGCATTTGAAACTGACGCCATAACAACCCTGTCGCAAAATAACAAAACCTTGTCGTATTAGCGCAAGAACCTCACTTATTGTCAAACTATGCTGTTAAAAAACTCAAACGTGACTCGATTATGTTAGTCGTTGAATCTCAAAAACAGATTGCTTGTAGCGCAGATACTTTGCTGAATGCCTTGCTCGACCACAGCAATCTTGACCGCTTTTTTAATGCTAAATTCAAAGTACTCAAACCTGCTAATAAAGATGAAATAGCTGGTGGCAAGGGGTGTATTCGGCAGGTATCAATATTGGGTATCAGTTTTGAAGAGCAAATTACTCAAGCTGACCAAACTGGGATTTGTTATAAGGTGCTCAATGATTTTCCTGTTCGCCAGCACCGTGGTGAAATTCACTTTCAAAAAACCGGCGAACACACTCAAGTTTCGTATCGAATTCAATGTCAAAGTCCTTGGTATATTCCCAAATTTGCGCTCAAAGCCATCCTTCAAAAAGACATTCAACAATGCCTAAATAGACTTGGAGATATGTATGATCCCCGTTGAACTGATTTTACTTGGTCTCAGTCCTATTTTCTTATTATGTGTCGCTGTTGAGTTCTATAAAGCAAGGCAGTATTACAACATAAAAGACAGCTTAAACAACGCTGTGCTCGCGCTGTTGCATCAAGGTAGTGATGCCATCGCGCTCATATTATTGATGCCATATTTTAATTTGTTACATCACTTTGCCTTGTTTGATATCCCACTTTCACTTGGCAGTCTATTCGTCGGCTTCTTACTTCAAGATTTTTTATACTATTGGTTTCATCGTGCGTCTCATAATATCCACTGGTTTTGGCTTGCCCATGTGGTGCATCACAGCTCAAAGCACATGAACTTCACAACCGCTTTTAGGCAGAGCCTTTTATATCCCCTAGTAGGCATGTGGCTATTTTGGTTGCCCATGATTTTACTCGGCTTTGCGCCTGCTATTGTGTTTGCCATTGTCGCCCTCAACCTCGCCTTTCAGTTTTTTGTGCATACGCAAACCATAGGCAACTTAGGGTGGCTCGAAAAGGTATTCAACACACCGACACACCATAGAATTCACCACGCAACAAACGCCTCTTATATTGATAAAAACTATGCTGGCGTCTTAATCATTTGGGACAAGTTATTCGGTACGTTTGTAGAAGAAGATAAAAGCCTGATACTCCGCTATGGCATTGTGGGCCCAGAACCCAATAACACGCCATGGAGTGCTAACTTTATGCAAGTTAAAATACTCTATAAACAAGTGTTAATGGCCAAGGGACTCATGAGAAAACTCAAAGTGTTATTTGGGTACCCCTCTCATGATTAACACTTTCAATAGCTTTACCTGATGGAAAATAAGGCTTTATAATTGTACCTTATTCTTTGTTTTAGAATAAAAGCATCGAAACATTAATAAAAATAAATATGAACTCATGGAAACCTAAATGAAAAGACTTTTATTTACTCTGCTTATAGCAACCCTTCTGTCTGGGTGTGCAGCGACAACTATAAAAAAAGATTACAACTTAAATGAGTCTTCTAATAAAGGCCTATTAGTAACTTCAATCAGTTATCAAGGAGGTTACTCTGGCTATGCAGTTTATTTCAGTGACGCAAATAGTGATAAATTCGATTATGTTGAGTTTGGTGCAGGTGTTTCACTCATACCAATTCCTCCAAAAGGGGACTTTTCTCACCTAAACAGAAAAGGCGAAGTTTTTGCTACCGAACTTCCCGCTGGCGAATACCATATTTGGCGTTGGAGAGTTCAGAGCGGCTATGCAACCTTAACACCCATTCACCCAATGAAAGTTGAATTCAAAATTGAGCCTGGTAAAGCAACTTATATTGGTAATTTTGATTTTATTCAAACAAGTAGCCTAGGTTTAACTGTGACGGGTGTTGATGTGAATTACACCGACCAATCGGAAATCGACCTTGATGTTCTCTTTAAGAAATTTCCTAACATAAAACGTGAGCAAGTAATTAAAGGTATCAAAGAGGGTGCGACATATTCTGGAATAGGCGGTTCTAGCCAAACAAGCTGGAATATTCCTATCATTCTTTAGTATTTTCACAGCCAGATATCGACTTTTTATCTGGCTGTAAACTGCCAATTAATCATTGGCACTCTTCCTTTATTACTTGCTCATAACTTTATACCCTTATGCATCACTGCCACATCAACACCTCGGTAATTAACCTGTGTTTCAATCTCCCAGCCAAGTTTGGCATAAAGACCCCCATTCAAAGACTCTGTCTGCAAGTGTAGGTGGTTTATATTGAGTTCAATGGCACGTTTTTCTGCGTGCTGAACCAATTGAGAGGCAATGTTGCGACCTCTGAATTCAGGATTAACGTACACACCGCCCAGCCAATGTGTTTTTTCGGGATAAATGGTCATTTCGTGAAATTTAAGCTGTGCGGCCCCCACCAAAGTATCTCCTTCAACCGCTAAGATGATTAATGGAATACGATCAATATTTAAATACGCTGTGAGCTTCTCTTGAAATGCAAGCTCTGAGCTGTTTTCAACATACTCACCCCATTCATCAAAATACCACTCGGCTAACTGTTTAATATGTTGAGGATGCTTGGCTAAATACGTCCATTCAATGGGCATGGTTATTTCCTTATACATTTGTTTAAGCACATGATAAACATAACGAAAGGTGAGGTTAAAGCCAACCAAAAAAATTGATAAATGTGAGAAAGGACTATTTGAAAGAGATAAGAGGTTTGGCGGTACATTCAATATCACCGAATCACCAAACCCCACAGAAATTAATTTAGGTTTTCTTCAATGAACAACGATTTTTCGATTTGCTGAAAAATACTGTTGTAGTATTCAGGATCAGTCACCATTTTAGTATCAACAATTTCACCGTCACTATTCATACGTTTACCAACAGCATTAATACGCACTGTACTCACGCCCGATAACTCAGTAACGTTGGCTGAAATATCTACCACTAAAATATCTTCGAAATTATTATCACCAAAAATCCAATTCAGACCAAAGGTTAAATAAGTTGCGACCGCTTTAGTGACAATTTCGGCGCCATTGAGCTCGGTAGAACTATAATGCGCAATCACCACACCAGAGTTAGCATCAGACGACTTTAAAGTGAATCCTCTGTCTAATAAAGCATTTATTAACCCTTTATAAACTCGAATATGATCTGAAGTTTGATACTCTTTGGTTTGTAAACTTCGTACTTCCATTGTCGACATTTGCGCCTTGTTCGAGGCACAGCCAACAAGAAATAAAGCCACACAAGCTGCAATGACTAATTTCAGTTTAAACATGCTTATACCTCAATTAAAACTTACTGCGGTGGTAAGCAATCGAAGCAACATTATCTTGCGCATCAAATTTAATGATCACGGTAAGTGTTTTAGAGCTCACTTGGCTAGAGCCTTGCTCTGAAGAAATAATACCGCCACCATTACCTGAGAAGTAACCTAACGCACCGCCTGTGGTTTGATATACCTGCTCTTTTGAAAAGCGATCATATACCCAAACTTCATTGCCTTCTGGGTTAGTTTTAACAATATTTGGGCTACCAAGTGCCGTTAACACGTCTGTTGACGGCATACCTGTTGTTATTTCTTTTTGTACAACACCCACAGTTAACTGATTGGCATTGTCTTCTTTTTCAGCGCTTGGCGAAGTCGCACAACCAGAAAGCGCCGCAGTTAAAGCTATTACAGCTAAACAACCATATTGTTTTTTCATCTTGTTTTCCCTAAAGAATAATTATTATCGTCCAATATATTACACTAATTTCAACAATTAAATACCTATTTTAGTCCCAGCAAACTGCCTCAGCTTAAACCTAAATATGTTGTTCGATACAGCAATTCGGCGCATCGCAACAAGTTTGTGTTTTGATGACGATGTTTTTCACTTAAACCTTTTTGTTTTTTCTCTCGACTAAATAAATTCACGACATAAAGAATGGAAACAAAATGAAGCTTTTAAAACTGATCGGTTTGCTCTGTGCATTTTTAGCCACAACTGCTTCTGCAGAAGCAAATTTAGCCACCTTTAAATACATTGAACATGAAAAATACCAGATAACTGAACAGCAAAAAAATCACATAGAGAAAACAGCCAAACAAACAATCTTAGACTTTGAAAACTTGCTGTCAGAACTCAAGCGACCGATGAGGCCGGGATTGATGCCGCTATAAACGAAGGGCTTCGTGGTACTATATTTCATGAATTGCATCACACTCTTAGAGGTTGGACAATTTATGACAATAAATTCCCTGCTGGCATAGACGTAGCGACGATTAATGAAGGTTTAGCTGACGTTTTCGCAGAGCTACAAATTGGCCGAGAGATGAACAAAATGTCGAAGACAGAAGATTTCAACAGCTGGGCTAAAGAAATTCTCGCGCTACCCAAAAATGCGAACTACGGCCAGTGGATGTTCGACCACCCTGACGGACGTGAAGCCATTAGGTATCGAACCGGCGCATATATTGTTAAATTGGCAATGAAAAATTCAGGGCAAGACATTGTGGCTCTAAGCAAGCTGCCTATTAAAGAAATATATGATTTAGCAGGGTTTAAATACGGAAGTAATAAACTATAAAAAAGATTGAACTCAACTTTACTGTGAAAATTATAAAGTGTGTATAGCAAGGTATGTACTAGCGCCCTCCACCACTATCAGTCAAGTTGCCAGTGCAGACCCATACACTAGGCTACTTGACACCCTCCTAACATTCGTTTGGGCTTTAGGCAAAACACACTTTTTAAAGGACTACTTTTGAAAGCCGTATTGTGCTTTCTTTTATTTTTCTAGTACTAGTTTTTCTAACACTTTGTATAAATATGGCTCCAATTGTAAAGTTGTAGAAGACAATGAGCCCATACGGTTTAAGTCCGAAACAAGAAAAGCGATTAAATCATTTGTTAAAAATGAACAGCCGATGGAGAAAATAAAAAGTGCTTATACAAACAAGTAAGTACAAGAATCGCTGAATATGAAGTTGACTTTGTTGTTAAAAAAGCAAGCTTTTTTAACCCTGTTGAATGCTTGTATAGCTAATGCCTTTGTTAACAGGCTAAATATTGTTGGCTAGAATATGCGACGAAGGAGCAAAAGCTAACTATATTTTGACCTTGTTTAACAACTTGTTAGGTACCGATTTCACCGAGCTTTTTAATTGAGATTAAAAACAGGACGGGGAAAAACCACATTCCAATAACTGCAAATATAAGCGTTGGTTTTAACATTACGAACATCGGCATATATAAATGATACAGCGGATAGTTTAAGGCAAAACCGACTATCTCCGAACCGTTGAAACCTGAACATTCGAATCCAAACAGCATTGCATCGGTACCGTAGCAACCAACAAACCCCTGCGCTTTAGGGCCGAAGTCAACCAAGCCTAGAACAGTTAGTCCGATGACAAAAAGTATAGCGACTAACAATATATATATCGCAGAGATAGTCTTGCTTAACTTCCAATGCTTGATTTTCAATTAGGTACCTAACGCCTCGCTTAACCGGCGAAAAATAGCAGGCTAAAATTAGCGGCGAAGGAGCGCAAGCCTGCTGTTTTGCGAATCCGGTTTCATTGCCTTGTTATACCTAATTCCACTGTGTTAACTGGATTTCTCCTTCACCTAAGTACTCAAAAGTAGCATTAACAAGCCCACCACTATTATTTAAACTTACCAATAATTCGCAGTCTACTTCAGAGCCACATACAAAAGGAGTACCTAAAAAATAATAGGTATCAGCTTGCTTAATGAAAGTATTATCCAGCAACTCTATCAACTTATAATCATATTTAGTACCAACAGAATCTTCCGTTTGAGACTTAATTCGATTTAATTTATATTGCTTACTTGAGCTGTCTGCTGGTGGATTTTTAATATTTGATATATTGATTATAAGTTCATATTGACTCCCCCAAGTAAAGTCAAAGCCTTCAATTTGACTGTAAAAGAAATTGACGTTGTCATTACCGTCTTTCGTCATAAGGCATAACCTTTGTCCGACACCATAACAAGGGCTCAGATGAGAAAGGACATTTAATTTATCTGTATTTTCACTAGTATCACTACCGCACGCAACCAATGTAATGGAACTTAATAATATGGCTATCCGCTTCAACATAACTTTCCTTTAGGTTGGTGTTACCCACTAAAAG
>NZ_PNEC01000031.1 GCF_005886345.1 Pseudoalteromonas phenolica | reverse complement strand
GACCATGACGACCATGACGAAGAAAGTGTATTTGCACGCGTAAAGCAAGATCGTTGGCAGGCTTTATTAAACTATTCTCTTCATAATGATTATATAGAAAATATCAGTGTAAAAGCCGGCTTTACAGATTATGAACATAGTGAAATCGAAGGTGGAATGATTGGCACAACGTTCAAAAATAAAACAACAGAACTTCGAACTAATATTGAACATAGATTAGGTGAGTGGCACGGTATCGTTGGTTATCATTTTGCAAGTAGTGATTACGAAGCCCAAGGTGAAGAAGCATTTACACCAGCAACAGATACAACTAGCCATGCAATTTACTTATTAGAAGAAAAGCAATTAGGTAACCTGACGTTAGAATTGGGTGCACGTTTAGAAGATTACCTATTAGAAAGTGTGATCACTGAAAAACATCATGATGAACATGAAGAAGATCATGACCATCATGAAGAAGAACATCATGAGTTATCCACACTTGCTTATGAATTAAGCCAAACCAATGTCAGTTTCTCAATTGGTGGGGTTTATGATTATAGTGAAGGTCAGAACATTGCGATTAATTTATCTCATTCTGAACGTTCACCTCTAACGGCTGAACTTTTATCTAATGGCGTACATATTGCGACAAGCACTTATGAGCTTGGATTAGGCTATCACTTAGAAGATGGCGAAGTACATTTTGAGCCTGAAAATATCGAGCAAGAGATAGCAACAAACTTTGATGTCAGTTTTAGAAAGTTCTCAGGAAAATTCGGCTATACAGTTAATTTTTTCTACAATGATGTTGAAAATTATTATTACCAAGAAAATACAGGGTTAATATATTCTGCAGAGCATGGCATTGAAGAAGCTGATCACGAACATGAAGGTGCATTACCTGTTTATCAATTCCAGAGCCAAGACGCATACTTATACGGGTTAGAGCTAGACGCTCATTACAATGTTAATGCTAATAATACTGTGAAATTTTTTGCTGACTCAATTACTGCAAAATTAAAAGACGATGGTTATCTGCCTCGCATTCCAAATAATAAATTTGGTGTAAACTATGAATATACTCGAGGCAAGCTTGTCACAGACCTAACAATTACGCATTATGCGTCTCAAGATAACATCACGGCATATGAAACAACTACTGATAGTTATACATTAATAGACTTAAGTATGCAGTATGATTTAGCACTAGCTGGTGTTGATATGCTCACATACTTGAACATCGATAATATAACTGATGAACTCGGTTTTGTTCACAGTTCAGTGATTAAAGAACAAGCTCCTCTTCCAGGAAGAAATATCCGCTTTGGGGTGAAAGCTTTCTTCTAAATAGTAATATTTCAAAAAAGGCCGAATTTTCGGCCTTTTTATCATTTTATTCCTTTAAAAACATTGAATTAATATTTTATTTCACTAGTCTTCATATAATTTAAACATATCAAGGGATGTATGATGAAGACAGTCAAAGCCAAATTATTATCAACCGTCTTTGGTGGTCTAGCACTTGTATTGTGCAGTGCCATGTTCGCAATAAACTCGGTAAAAGAAATAGCACAACAATACGATGTATTAATAGAAGAAGAGTTAACTGCTCAATTACAAGTTAACTTTGTTTTAAATACATTCAAAACTCAAGTTCAAGAATGGAAAAACATTCTAATAAGGGGAAGTAATCCTTAGCAATTTGACAAACATTTAAAACAGTTTAAAGAGCAAGAAATTATTGTACAGGATTTATCTTCCCAGCTTATATCAAGCACCTTTCTCCCAAAAAAGCTCATATCCTAACTGTCAGAGTTTAAGCAAGAACACAAAAAACTCGGAGAGCAATATCGTATTGATCTAGTAGATTTCCAAAATGCGAATTTTAATACACAAGCAGGTGATCTGGCCGTCAAGGGTATTGATAGAGCTGCAGCCAGCATATTAAAAGATTTAAACAATAATATTAATAGCTACGTTGAAACTGCTGTAATATCTTTGCGCCAACAAAAAGAAAACGTTATTTTTAAAAGTATCGTTATCGCTTTGTGTGTTTCATTGATAGTCATCATTATCATGGCACTATTGATCCAAAGATGGCTCACACGTCCTATCACTTTGGCTTCTTATGTCGCCACCGAAATTTCAAATGGTAATTTAGACAATCACATTGTAATTAATTCTCAAGACGAAATTGGCAACTTACTTAGAGCTTTAGACCGTATGCAGGCTAATATATGTATAGCCAATGAGAAACTCACTCAGCAAATGCTCGAACAAAAAATTCAAGCTGAGTAAAGTGGTAGAATAAAACAAGCACTCGATAATGCTTCTGCCCCTGTATTACTATACCAAGTTGATAATAAAATCATTTACACCAATGTTCAAAGCCAAATCTATTTAAGCGATATCAGAAAGATTTAAATTGCCCCGTTTTAATAGATGGTTTTGATATAACTCAATTGTTACCAAACGAATACCTTGAACAACTGGAAACTGCCAAAGAAAAACAGGTACTGTTCGAGTTAAATATTAATAACGTATATTTAGACATCGTAGCAAGCCCCGCTATCAGTGAAGGTGAAACTCTAGGTGTAGTTCTTGAAATTACAGATTTATCACTGCAAAGAGCTACCGAAAATAAAGTTGATGACATTATAAATACCGCTGTACGTGGTAATTTAAATGCAAGGTTAGACGAAACTGACTTAACTGGTTTTATGTTTACACTTTGCCACGGCATAAATAAGTTACTTGATGCAATCATCTCACCAATTCAGCAAACACAGGTTTACTTAAACCAAATTTCACAGGGCAAGATCCCTAAAGAAATATCAGGCAATTATCAAGGTGATTTTTTATCAATAAAACAGTCATTAGAACAAAGCGTCTCTTCAATCAATTTACTTATCTCTGACTCAAAGTACTTAGTTGAATCGGCTCTTCAAGGACAACTATCAAACCGAGCACAAGAAAATGCACATAAGGGTGAGTTTAAATTAATTATACAAGGTATAAACCAAACACTTGACGCAATCATAAAACCTGTACAATTAACTTCAAGCTATTTAGATTGTCTCGCAATTGGTGAATTACCGAATGTTGATAGTCAACATTTTGAAGGCGACTTTAAGAAAATAGAGACCAGTTTAAGAACAAGTATTAATGCAATTGAACAAATGATTCTCGATACATCAATGTTGGCAGATGCTGCAAACATTGGTGAGTTGACTAGAAGAGCAAATGCTGAAAATCATCAAGGTGCATACAAAGATATTGTTTTATCTATTAATGACACACTGGATGCTATTTCAACTCCGCTACAATCTTGTATTGAAGTAATGAAGGCTTTAGAAAGTGGTGATTTAACACAACAAATTAATGGCCAATATAAAGGTGACTTTGCAAAGTTAAAAGACTCTGTAAATGAAAGCATTTATAATTTGGCAAACATGGTTAGAGAAATAAACGAAACTGCTGCTACTGTATCAAAAGCCTCAGCGCAGATAAGTCAATCAACACAAGAGTTGAATTCGTCCAAAGAATCGCAAGCGGCTTCTATTGAAGAAACTACCGCCTCTATGAGTGAAGTGACTGATAAAGTCACCAGTAATACCAAACATGCACAAACCACAAATGAACATGCACAAAATGCAGACCAACAAGCCATTGAAGGTGGTGAATTAGTTAATAATACAGTCACTGCAATGAAGGCTATTAGTGACAGTTCAAATGAGATTTCTAATATCATTGAAGTAATCAATGGCATTGCATTTCAAACTAATCTAATTGCTCAATGCCGCCGTTGAAGCCGCGAGAGCAGGTGAAAAAGGTCGAGGATTTGCCGTGGTTGCCGCTGAAGTGCGGCAGTTAGCACAACGAAGCTCAGATGCAGCTAAAGAAATCTCTGGATTACTGAAAGACAGTGCCGACAAGGTTGAAAATGGTTTGATGCTTGCTGAGCAACCTGGCAATACCTTACGTGATATTGTAAGTAGCATACAGACTCTGTCAAAACTTATGAATGACATTGCATTATCAAGTAGTGAACAGTCAAATGGTGTATCACAAATCAATATTGCCATTAAACAAATTGATCAAAGCGTTCAACAAAACAACTCGCTTGTTGAACAAACCAGCCATGCAGGCGCGTCTTTGGATAAACAAGCCTCACATTTGAAAGCTTTAGTCAGTCAATTTACTGTGTAATAGCAAATAAAAAAGCCGCGACCATGAAATGGAGCGCAGCTTTACAACCAGAAACTATTGTTGTTTTTATAATGCGTTTTCTAGTTCAGGCAACACATCAAATAAATCAGCGACTAAACCATAGTCAGCAACTTGGAAAATTGGTGCATCCGGATCTTTGTTAATTGCAACAATCACTTTAGAGTCTTTCATACCCGCTAGGTGCTGAATTGCACCGCTAATACCGACTGCAATATATAAGTTAGGTGCAACAATCTTACCTGTTTGACCTACCTGCATATCATTTGGTACAAAGCCAGCATCAACCGCAGCACGTGAAGCACCAATCGCAGCGCCTAATTTATCTGCAATCCCATTTAGTAGCGCAAAGTTTTCACCATTCTGCATGCCACGACCACCTGAAATCACGACAGGTGCTGCATTTAATTCCGGACGCTCTGATTCAGTTTGCTCAACTGAAACAAACTCAGAAAGAGTATTATCTGCACCACTTTCAACAGATGAAACTGCAACTGCAGCCTGCTCACCTTGCGCATCAAATGCACTTGCTCGCACTGTAATAATCTTTTTATCTTCTGATGACTTAACAGTTGCAATCGCGTTACCCGCATAAATTGGTCGCTTGAAAGTATCTGCATCAATGACATCAATGATTTCAGAAATCTGCGACTTATCTAGTAGTGCTGCAACGCGAGGCAAAGTGTTTTTACCTGTGGTTGAAGCACTTGCTAGAATATGTGAGTAATCAGTAGCAAGCTCTACAACTAAGTCCGCAGTACTTTCTGCTAGTTGATATTCGAACACAGGTTTATCAGCAACAATTACTGACGTAACACCTGCGATTTCAGAAGCCGATTCAGCTACAGCTCCTACTGAATGGCCTGCAACTAACACTGTAATATTGTCTGAAATCTTTTTTGCTGCATTGATAACTTTAGCTGTTTCAGGTTTTAGAGCGCCCTGCTCGTGCTCTGCAATTACTAATACACTCATGAAATCACCTTAGCTTCAGTTTTTAATTTATTTACAAGCTCTGCTACATCTTCAACAATGATACCTGCTTCACGTTTAGCCGGCTCTTCAACTTTTAAAAGCTCAGTTCGAGGTGCTAAATCAACACCTAGACTATCAGCAGCAATTACGTCTAATGGCTTACGCTTTGCTTTCATAATATTTGGTAGAGAAGCATAACGCGGTTCATTTAAGCGTAAGTCTGTTGTAACAACAGCCGGAAGTGATAGCGACACAGTTTGTAAACCACCATCAACTTCACGAGTAACTAATGCTTTACCACCTTCAACAACTACTTTTGAAGCGAATGTACCTTGACTACGACCTGTTAATGCCGCAAGCATTTGACCGGTTTGGTTATTGTCAGAATCAATCGACTGCTTACCTAAAATAACTAATTCAGGTTGTTCTTGTTCTACAAGTTTACTTAGCAGCTTAGCAACGTGAATTGACTCAAGCTTTGTATCTGTATCAATTTGAATGGCTTTATCAGCGCCTAGAGCAAGTGCGGTGCGAAGCTGCTCTTGGCAAGCTTTGTCACCAATAGACACTGCAATCACTTCTGTCGCAATGCCCGCTTCTTTTAATCGGATGGCTTCTTCTACCGCAATCTCACAGAAAGGGTTCATTGCCATTTTTACGTTCGTTAGATCAACATCACTGTTATCAGGCTTTACTCTTGCCTTGACGTTGTAGTCAATCACGCGTTTGATTGGCACAAGTACTTTCATAGTTACTCCATGATCTGGTTAATTCTTGAAGATGACGCTAACGTCAATACATTTATTTAATGCAATCAGCCTACTTCCTGTTGACGTAAACGTCAACCTAAAATAACCTTAGATTAACTTATAAAAAACTTAATATTTAAATAAACGTTTATTTGGCAATCCGTCAGCCATTTTAATGTGTTCAGAGTCATTTAATAGCGGTCAAGATCAAGATTGCGTCATATAACTAGATCACAATAAAACATTTAAACGTTTACGCTACCGTCAAGATAAGTGAGGATAATATGGTCGAACGCGAAACGATGGAGTTTGACGTTGTAATTGTTGGCGCAGGACCTGCTGGCCTTTCATGTGCAATACGCCTGGCTCAACAAGCACAACAAAAAGAACAAGAATTAATGATCTGCGTTGTTGAGAAAGGCTCTGAAGTCGGCGCACATATTTTATCTGGTGCTGTATTTGAAACCAAAGCACTGGATGAATTATTACCTGAATGGAAAACTCTAAATGCACCTCTAAATACGCAAGTCACCGAAGACGAAATATATCTATTCAAAAATGAAGAAAATGCCACCAGCATTCCTCATTTTGCGATCCCAAAGACATTCAAGAATGATGGCAACTATATTGTGTCTATGGGTAATGTATGTCGCTGGCTTGCTGAACAAGCTGAAAGCTTGGGTATTGAGGTATTCCCAGGTTTCAGTGCTCACTCTCTCATTATTGAAGACAATCAAGTAAAAGGCATTGTCACAGGTGATATGGGCCTAGACAGAGAAGGTCAGCCGAAAGATAGCTACATGCCGGGTATGGAGCTTAGAGCAAAGTACACTGTGTTTGCTGAAGGTTGCCGTGGTCATCTAGGTAAACAGTTAATCAAAGAGTTTGAACTCGATAAAGATGCAACACCACAGCATTATGGCTTAGGCTTTAAAGAGATCTGGCAAATTGATCCAAGTAAGCACAAAGAAGGCACAGTCGTACACGGCACTGGTTGGCCCCTTACAGGCGATACAACAGGTGGTTCATTTATGTACCACGCTGAAAATAATCAGGTCGTTGTGGGTCTTATCGTTGACTTAAATTACTCGAATCCACATTTGAGTCCATTTGATGAATTCCAGCGAATGAAACACCACCCAGTCTTTAAAGAAGCATTAGAAGGTGGTGAGCGCATCGCCTATGGTGCAAGAGCTATTGCAAAAGGTGGTTTCCATTCACTGCCTAAAATGCATTTCCCAGGCGGCTTATTGATTGGCTGTGATGCGGGTACGTTAAACTTTGCCAAAATCAAAGGTAATCACACCGCAATGAAATCAGGCATGATAGCTGCCGATGCAATTATAGAAGCCCTAGCGCAAGTAAACCCAACTGCTGATTTAAGTTCATTTGCCGAGCTATATAAATCAAGCTGGTTGTATGATGAGTTATATCAATCACGTAACTTCGGCCCGGTTATTCATAAGTTTGGTAGTATTTTAGGTGGCGCTTATAACACCCTAGATCAAAACCTTTTTAATGGGTCTTTACCATTCACATTTAAAGACACGACCTTCGACCATGCATGCATGAAACCTGCGAGTGAATGTGACACCATTAACTACCCAAAACCTGATGGTAAGCTCAGCTTTGATAAATTGTCTTCTGTATTTTTATCAAATACCAACCATGAAGAAGTGCAACCTTGTCACTTGCAGTTAAAAGATAAAGCGATCCCTATCAACATTAATCTTGCAGAATTTGATGAGCCTGCACAGCGTTATTGCCCTGCTGGCGTATATGAGATTTCTGAAAACGAAGGTGAGAAGCAGTTTGTCATTAACGCTCAAAACTGTATTCATTGTAAAACCTGCGACATCAAAGATCCGAGTCAAAACATCACTTGGGTGACGCCTGAAGGGACCGGTGGTCCGAACTATCCAAATATGTAAATTTGTATTCTTATACTTAAATTGCACAAGGGCCTTATGGCCCTTTTTACGTTTTACAGCCTGTTGACTATACTTAACATTACTCATCGCAATAGGTTGAAACTTATGAATCAGCAATCTGAGCTTGTTTTTAGATTTTTAGCAGAACCCACTGATGTCAATTTTGGCGGTAAAGTGCATGGCGGCATAGTTATGAAATGGATAGATCAAGCTGGTTATGCGTGTGCTGCGGGTTGGAGTGGCAGTTATTGTGTCACCGTTTCGGTTGCTGGTGTTAGATTTAAACGCCCTATTCTTGTCGGCCAAGTTGTAGAAGTCACCGCACAAATCGCACATACGGGTAAAACAAGCATGCAAATTTTCATCCGAGTAAAATGTGGCGATCCACAAAACAATATTCTATCTGAAAGTAATCACTGCATTATTAGTTTTATTGCGATGGATAAAGCAGGTTACCCTGTGCCAGTGCCACAGTTTGTAGCAAAAACCAAAGAACAGAAAAAGTTAGAGCAATATGCAATTAAAATGAAAGAAATAGCGATTGAAACTGAATCCTTGCTTCATCGCACAGTAGAGGAATAAAGCGCTTTAATTAAGGGCGTGCTTAGCCAGTTCATAAATTGCCATATTTGCAATGTCATTTATTTGCTGCTGATTATGTTTATTCGTTTTTAAATCGTGAATTAATAGTGATTTTTGTTCTTCAATTAAGAGTTCAAAGTTTTTAGGGCTTACTAAGCCATCTTGAATTTGCGTAACAAGCTCGTTTAGCTTTGTTTTTCGAGATATCAGTGAATCTTTAATCGAGCCGTGTAACTCTTCACAACTATATTTTAAGATCACCTTTCTACATACAACATCTATATTGTGCTCAAACCCCATGTTCACTTTCATCACTCCCATTTGTGTTATCACTTGTGCCCTTCAGGTTAAATAATGTTCTAGAAGCAAAATGTTCTTTTAAAGCTGATGCTCTTGCACTCATCGACAATTCTCGCTCATGCTCAGGAGGTTGATGATTACTGGCAATAAACTTTGATTCTCTTTTTTTATCAATCATTTTTCTATTACTTAATTCATAATACAGATACAAGATTATGTCGGTTTGCATAATAATCCAATTACACACTATTACACTTGCATAACATGGTTTATTTGATGAAGAAAAGTTACAATCAGAACATCTATGTTTTTATATTTAGTTGCTTGTGGAAAACTACCAAATTGCGCCTGTCGGTTTTATTCAATCTCCTTATAAACAAAAGTTTGCAATACCTAGACAGCCCCGTTTAGTGCCTGAGGCAAAAGCCAAACTTATCTTTAGTAAAAAATTTAGCCGCGAAGAGTTTGTTCGGGGTATCGAAGAGTTTACGCACTTATGGTTGTTGTTTCGTTTTCACGAAACCGCTGACAAAGGCTATTCTGCACTTGTACGTCCGCCGCGTTTAGGCGGGAATGAAAAAAAAGGCGTATTTGCCACACGAGCCACTTTTCGACCAAATGGCATTGGCATGAGTGCGGTGAAATTAGAAGGTGTTGAATATAAAAACGGTCAACTTGCGCTACTTTTATCTGGTATAGATTTACTTGATGGCACACCAATTATCGATATAAAGCCCTATTTACCCTATTCAGATGCCATGCCTGAAGCTTCTGCAGGTTTTGCCGATACACGTCCTGAAACCTTAATGACTGTTGAGTTTTCAGAGCAAGCAGCTGAGTTTTTGGCAACGCAAGCTGATAAATCACTGCCAGAGTTTATTGCCAATGTACTTAAACAAGACCCTCGACCAGCTTACAAAAAACAAAAAGCAGGCACTCAGACTTACGGAATGAACTTGTATCATTACAATATTCGATGGCAAGTCGACGGTGAACACAATCTTGTCACAGAAATCAGTATTGAACGTTAATAAACACTTTGTGTGGCTCGTTAGCACTGCTAAACTAACGGCCATTTTCCAGAAAAACAAAATACTATACGAACGGAACCACCATGCGTACCAGTCAATATATTCTTGCGACTCTTAAAGAGACGCCTTCTGATGCTGAAATTATCAGCCACCAACTTATGCTTCGTGCAGGCATGATCCGTAAACTTGCATCAGGTTTGTACACTTGGCTGCCATCAGGCTTGAAAGTTTTACGTAAAGTTGAACAAGTAGTTCGTGAAGAAATGAACAAAGCCGGTGCAATTGAGTTACTGATGCCGATTATTCAACCTGCTGATCTGTGGGAAGAGTCAGGCCGCTGGGAACAGTTTGGCCCAGAGCTACTGCGTATCAACGACAGACATAATCGTCCATTTGCGCTTGGTCCTACACACGAAGAAGTGATCACAGATTTAGTACGTAAAGAAATTAATAGCTACAAGCAGTTACCAATTAATTTCTACCAAATTCAAACTAAAGTACGCGACGAAGTACGTCCTCGTTTTGGTGTAATGCGCGCACGTGAATTCACCATGAAAGATGCTTACTCTTTCCATATGACAGAAGAGTGTCTGGATAATACCTACCAACGTATGCATCAAGCATACTGCAATATTTTTGAGCGTTTAGGTCTAGATTACCGTCCAGTAATTGCAGACACAGGCTCAATTGGTGGTAGTGTTTCTCATGAATTCCACGTATTAGCAGAATCAGGTGAAGATGCAATCGCATTCAGTGATGCAAGTGATTACGCAGCAAATATTGAAAAAGCTGAAGCCGTTGCACCTAGCGAAGCACGCCCTGCTCCATCTAAAGAATTAAACACATTCGATACGCCAGAAGCAAAAACCATTGAAGAGCTTAAAACAAAACATGGTGTTAAACCACATCGTGGTGTCAAAACCCTTATTGTTTATGGTGCACCAGATGAAAATGAAGAGCGTGGTTTAGTTGCTCTTATCGTTCGTGGCGACCATGAATTAAATGAGTTAAAAGCTGAAAAGCTACCACTTGTAGACTCTCCGCTAGAAATGGCAAAAGAGGAAGACATTGTCGCTGCCATTGGCGCTCGCCCTGGCTCATTAGGCCCTGTAGGCCTTAATATGCCAATTATTGTTGACCGCAGTGCTGCTGTGATGGCTGACTTTGTTGCAGGCGCAAATAAAGATGGTGTGCACTACAGTGGTATCAACTTCGACCGTGATGTTACAGACTACACTGTTGAAGATATTCGCAACGTGGTTGAAGGCGATCCAAGTCCTTGTGGAAATGGTACGCTACATATTAAACGCGGTATTGAAGTAGGCCATATTTTCCAACTTGGTAGTAAATATTCTGAAGCAATGAATGCTGGTGTACTTGGCGAAAACGGTAAAAACCAAATCATGACAATGGGTTGTTATGGTATTGGTGTATCTCGTATCGTTGCAGCTGCGATTGAGCAAAACAATGATAAGTTTGGTATTAAGTGGCCAAAAACACTTGCGCCATTCGAACTTGCTATTGTACCAATGAACATGCACAAGTCGCATCGTATTCCTGATATTGCAGAGCGTTTATACAGCGAATTCCAAGCTGCTGGTGTTGATGTGTTATTCGATGACCGTAAAGAGCGTCCTGGTGTGATGTTTAATGACATGGAACTGGTTGGTATTCCATACACACTTGTTATTGGTGAGCGTAACCTTGACGAGAATAAGGTTGAGCTTAAGAACCGTATTACGGGTGAAAAGCTAATGCTTGATATTGATTCAGCCGTTGCTGAAACCACGAAAGCAATAAAAGCTTAATCTTACAGCATCAAAAAAGCGGCTTCATAGCCGCTTTTTTATTGTCTTAACACCCTATTATTTTCGTTTTGGACGGAAATAATCTGTATTAGCATAAAAACTTGCCTCTTGGTTTTCTTCATACCATGAAGGCACACCTAATAATGGTAAGGGTGACATCTTTTTATTATCTTCTAATAACCCATCTTTAATCATTTGATATAGCTGCTCGTCTAAATAATGATATTGCTGTTCTAAGCTTAATTGGTAAAATCTTTCCTCAACCTTTATACAAACTAGCTTGCCTGTAAGCCCAATAAATGGGTTGGTCATCATTTCGTAGTTAGCGTGACCAAATGTGAAAGGTAAATAATTTTTACCCCACTGCACTCTTTGTTCCACAAATGCATCAGACCATTGATGTGATTTTAGCTGAGAAATTATTTCATCATTATTAACCACTAAAATGACGCCGCATTCGTCAAATAATGTGATTGCATTTCTTTTTTTACTTCTTTGTTTAGTGCCATGCGCTTCTATTTCTTCAATATGCAATTCATTCAGCAGTGCTTTGGTTTTTGGAAATAAGCACCAAATGAAAGCGCCAAATAAATCATGCCAATTTTGCTCTCTTGTTGGCACTTGCCCTGTTTCGAAAATAATTGCTTCGTAGTATCGCGTTTCATTCTCTAATTCAGAGTTAGGTGTAAAGAGAATATTTAATCCTTGCGGGTGCTTTAAGTCTTTTAACCCGTTTAACCAGTCAAAACTTGGCCAGTCTGTATGTGAGTTGAGGTTAAACAATGTATTTAGATGCTCAAAAGCACCATTATTAAGACAAGATTGAGAAAATGTCTCTGAGGCAACAAATCTTTTCATAGGACTACAGACTTAAAAATTTTCGCGATTTTATCGTAAACTTGTCTTCACGCCAACCGAGGCGGTTAATCGCTTTAACTCGAACAAGCAGTCTAGAAATGTGTATACTTAAGCGATTTTAATTAAAAGAAAAAAGTGATTATGAAACTGAGAATAACACTTAGCGCAATTGCAGCAGCCGTGCTTGCAGGTTGCGTATCAACAAGTAACACATCTAACGATATTCAAGCCGCTCATAACAGCATCAACGAAACACAACTTGCAGAGCACATTAAAACACTTGCTTCTGATGAGTTTGAAGGCCGCGCCCCTTCTTCAAAAGGTGAAGAACTTACTCTAGCCTACTTAACAAAACACTTTAAAGCACTCGGTTATGAACCAGGTAATGGCGATAGTTTCTTCCAAGAAGTACCGCTTGTTTCAATTGAAGCTGACTCTGACATGGAATTAGTGATTGGTGGTAAAGCTTACCAATATAAGAAAGAAATGGTCATGGGCACAGGCCGCATTAGCGAACTTGAGTCTATCAACAACTCTGAAATGGTGTTTGTTGGCTATGGTGTGAATGCGCCAGAATATGGCTGGAACGATTACGAAGGCCTAGATGTTAAAGGTAAAACGGTTGTAATGCTGGTTAATGATCCTGGTTTTGCGACCAAAGATCCAAGCATGTTCACGGGTGAAGCCATGACCTACTATGGTCGTTGGACATACAAATATGAAGAAGCAAGTCGTCAAGGTGCTGCGGGTGCTATCATCATTCATGAAACAGCGCCAGCTTCTTACCCTTGGAGCGTTGTTGAAAACTCTTGGAGTGGCGAGCAATTTGGCTTCCAAAAAGAAAATAAAAACATGGACCGTGTAGCCGTTGAAGGCTGGGTAACTGTTGATGTAGCTAAAGAGCTGTTCGAAAAAGCAGGTCTAAACTTTGAGGATGCTAAGAAGAAAGCGGCACAAGGCGCCTATCATGTTGATATGGGCGACTTAACCGCCTCAGTAACGGTTAAGAGCAAGATCAAGACATCAACGTCATATAACTTTATTGCGACTTTACCTGGCAGCAAAAAGCCAGAAGAGCACATTGTTTACTCTGCACACTGGGACCACTTGGGTATAGATAAAAACCGTAAAGGTGACCAAATCTATAACGGCGCGCATGATAACGCGACGGGTACTGGTGGTATGATTGAAGTAGCTGAAGCATTCGCTAAGTTGCCAACTCGTCCAGACCGTTCAATCACCTTCTTAGCAGTAACTGCGGAAGAGCAAGGCTTACTTGGCTCAAAATTCTATGCGAATACGCCAGTAATTCCTGCAAAACAGACCGTTGCTAACATCAACATGGATAGCTTAAACCTACTTGGTAAAGTAAAAGATATCAGCGTAGTGGGTATCGGTAAATCAAGTCTAGACGAAATGTTGGCTGATGCAGCTAAAGCTCAGGGTCGTGTAGTTTCTGGAGATCCACGCCCGGCATCAGGTGGTTATTACCGCTCAGATCATTTTGCATTCGCTAATATGGGCGTACCTGCGATGTACGCTGGTGGCGGTACAGAAGCACTAGATGAAGCAACGGCAAACTATCGTAAGAAAATGAGTTTAGTTCTTCGTGGCTGTTATCACCAACCATGTGATAGATACCGTGATGAATGGGACTTAAGCGGTGCAGTTCAAGATTTGCAGTTGTTCTTCCAAGTCGGTTATGACGTTTCTCAACAAGCTGAATGGCCAACATGGAAAGCTGGTGCTGAATTCAAACGCAAATAAACCCAAATGAGATTGATTTTTATTTAAATTAACACTAAAGTGCAACTGATAATATTTATTGGTTGCACTTTATGATCACTCTCACAACGTTAAGGCATTCACCTGTTCTCAATTCGCTTGTATTCATGCTTGCTAATAAGCGACTAGCTTTACCTGTTTTTATACTTCTATCTTTACTCTATGAACCAATAAGAGCTATTACAATACCTACCCTTGCAGATGCATTTTTTCAGGTTGCTGTTTTTGTCGCCGCAACCTTATTTATTTATTACTATTTAGTTGACAGATTACCTCAACTTGAACTTAGTTACTTAAAAGCAAAATCACCTACATTAGAAATTACCTTCGCAGCAATACTCGGAGCACTACCAGGCTGTGGCGGTGCAATTATTGTTGTAACACAATTTACCAAAAAACAAGCCAGCTTTGCTTCTGTTGTCGCAGTTTTAACTGCCACTATGGGAGATGCCGCTTTTCTTCTATTAGCTAAAGACCCTATTGCTGCGCTCAGTGTGATTAGTATCGGCGTTGTTACAGGTATAATAAGTGGTTTAATTGTCCATGTGTTCCATGCTGATTCATTTTGTCATCCTCAAAAAGCTGCAAATTATGCCCATGATTGCATGAAATCGAATAGGGCCATTCATGTTGGTGAAAAGCTATGGAAGTGCTTTTTAGCGCCTTGTGTGGCGATATCTTTACTCATTGCATTTAATGTAGATTTCGGCGAATTTGATAATGCCATCACTTATTTTGGTGCTTTGTTTGCAGCAATTGCAGTAATCATTTGGGCATTTTCTTCAGAAGGAAAAACCTATAAACAAATTGCTGCTGAAGATGAGGAAATATCGCCACCAAGTAAGTTTTATCGAATAATACAAGATACCCACTTTGTAACAGCCTGGGTCATCGCGAGCTTTATGCTTTATGAGATTGCAGTGAGTCTGTTTGGACTAGACCTTAGAGCTTGGTTTAGTGAATATGCGATTTATGCCCCTCTTATTGCTGTTGCAATTGGTTTATTGCCTGGTTGTGGTCCTCAAATAGTCATCACCACATTGTATATACAAGGCATTATTCCATTTAGTGCTTTAGTTGGTAATGCCATATCAAATGATGGAGACGCACTTTTCCCTGCTTTAGCAATGGCACCTAAGGCAGCTTTAATTGCCACGCTATATTCAGCAATACCTGCATTATTAGTGAGTTATCTTTTGTTTTGGTATTTATAGCCAAGGTTCAGCGCTTGTATAGACAAGAAAAAAGCCTTTAGGGTTTGCTCTAAAGGCTTCATTTTTTAGTTAAAGTATTCGACGTTAATTCATCACCTGCTCTGCAGTAACATTTTTCGAGTAAAGATTGAAACACCACAACGCGATAGAAGTGACGCCAGCAATGGCAGCAAATAGCAACCACATCAGTTCAGGTTTGTTCATACCTAATGCTAGATTTGCATAACTCCAACCTGACAAAAACCCTGCGCACAAAAAACCTAATGCCATAGAAACAAAGTAATAACCCATATACAAGGCTGCTTGCTCTTTCGGTGCTATGCTTGCCACATATTCTTGACTCTTTGGTGAAGTAAGCATTTCACCTAACGCGATTAATAAAATCACAGCTGTAATCACCCAGCCAACCATATTGTTTTGAGAGCCAATTAAGAATATAAATGAAGTCGCGATGATGATGAGCCCAGCAATTAGCACATAGATAGATTTAAACCTTTGGCAAAGTAAACTCACAAATATTTGTAGCAAAACGATTGCAGCAAAGTCTAAGTTAATTAGATACTCAGGATTAACCTGTCGGTATGCCAAGAGGTGAGATGTATAGTTTTGTATTTGTGTACTATTTAATTCGCTTGTATTGTTTGCAATTAAACGTAACTCTGTGACCAAATTTGCTAACTCATTAGTTGGCACATTTACTTTTAGATGCACCCACTCGAGCCTCAGCGTTTCAAATTCAATGGCATTATTCAATTTAATATCATTAAACAAAGCCTCTATAGCTGCAGATATTTTTTCTTGATCTACGAAGGCAAAAAAATCGACAGCACCCTGCCCGAATAATGATAAAAACTGTACTAAGTCTTTAGTATCAACAAAGTCTCGAATAAAAAGCGGTACGGTGTAAAAAAGTTGATTATAAACAGTCCAAAATCCAGTTAATATGGCTAGATAAATCGCAAACTTAGGATTACTGACTTTTACTTTCTCTTGCCACCAGTTTAAAGCGCTTTGTTTCGCAAATAAATTCCAAACAATATTTAAAATAAGCCATAGAGCAATGGCTAAAAATGCTTGTGGGTAAGTTAACCACTCAACACCTGAACACATTAGTAATACGATAGAAACAAATAAAACCAAAGCAAAACGACCATTTCCCAACACACTTTGTGCCTCATTTATCGTTTCTTTTAAGCTTTTATCGTTTTGTTTCTTAAGTGATGGCGGGTTTTTGTAGAAAAATAAAACTGGTACAAAATTTAGCAATATCCAAGCCGCCGACATCATGAATACCGCATCCCAACTTATCGAGCGCATAGCTCCGGCTATAAGTGGGCCAAGAAAGCCGCCGACGTTAACCATGGTATAGAAAATGCCGAACCCAAGCCCTCTATTTTGCTCATTGGTGCTATGAGCGATAGTACCAACAACGACTGGCTTAAAGCATGCAGCACCTAAAGCAACAAAACTGAGTACAATAAAAAATGGCCAAAAGTCTTTGACTTGCCCTAGTAAGAAATAACTTGGTGCCATAATGACAAAAGAAATAATAAACATTTTCTTATAGCCAATACGATCACCAAGTGCACCTGTTAGAACAGGTAACAAATATAAAAAGAAAGGAATAATGCCCTGTATTGCCCCTCTCTCAATATCAGAGAACCCAACACCTCCTTGTGATTTTGGCGTGGTCATATAAATAGATGACACAGCAAAAAAACCATACCATGCTAACCTTTCAAAAATCTCCATGAGATTGGCAATATAAAAACTCTGCCCAAATGTTGTTGTTCTTTTAACAGAATGCAAAATTACATCTCCTAATTTAACTTTGAATACAATATACCACCATTATATTGGGGAAGTTAAATCTAAATTTAGAAAGAAAATGTAATCAGTTTTGAAATAAGTTAAGAATAAAAAAAATTTTACAGTATGGCTTTCTCTGCATCGCACATAGAATCTATTAGTAATTCAAGGGTGACATCTACACCCTCAATTGTGCCATTTTTCAATAGCTCATCTAATTGAGATGCATAATTGTGAATGTCATAACATTCGAACATACCAGCCGTACCTTTAATCGCATGAACATGACGCTTTAATGCGACTAAATCATTATTTTTAAAGCTAGAGTTTAAGAGCTCTTTTTGCTCATCTAAACCTTGTAAATATTTTTTTTGAAGTGCTTCAAACTCACCTGAAGGTAGATTTAATTCTTCTACTTCTAGGTTAAGATAGTGACTAATTTTCTTATGAAATTTGCTTCTATCTATAGGTTTAGATAAATGATCGGTAAAACCCATATTTAAATATCGTTCAATTTCATGGGTCATTGTATTGGCAGTTAATGCCAGTACAGGTGAGCTTACCCCGGTTGCTTGAATAAACTTAAATGCTTCTTCACCATCCATTACTGGCATTTGTATATCCAATAAAATCAAGTCAAATTCGTGATCTAAAACGGCTTGAACTGCTTCTTGCCCATTTTCAGCTGCGATAACTTGAAGCCCCATGCCTTCTAGAATAATCGTTATGAGTTTTCTATTATCAGGGTGATCTTCAGCTAATAATACTTTTCCTTTTAAAGTAGTAGATGTATCAATAGATTGTAAATCTAATTTAGATTGAGGTAGTTCATCAAGACAGCTCACCCACTGTGTATCTTTGGTTGTGTACAAGCCAAGTTCAAGTGTAAATGTCGTTCCTGAACCCACATTACTCTCAACCGTAATGTCACCATCTAGCTTACGGGCTAAATTCTTGGATATATTTAGACCTAACCCTGTACCACCATAACGTCGAGTTGTGGATGTATCAGCCTGATGAAAAGCCGTAAATAAAGATTTAATTTCATCTTTAGTCATGCCAATCCCTGTATCCCGAACAGCAATTTCTAATTTTTCATTGTTACTCGAAACGTCGATGCTTATTTTACCCACACTGGTAAATTTCAGCGCGTTGGAGATCAGGTTTAGTAAAACTTGTCTAAATCGTGTTGGATCGATGACAATTAAGTTCGGTAACGGAAAATGATAATTTAATTCAAACTCTAAGCCTTTATCTCTTATCTGTTTACCTAATAATGATTCAATCTCAGCAATACAGCGGAACATATCAGCTTCAATTAACTCAACCTCTAACCTATTTGCTTCAATTTTCGACATATCTAATATGTCATTTATCAAGTTTTGTACATGCCTGGCATTTTGCAGAATAACATTGATTGCATGCCCTTTTTCTGTAGTTTTTATATCCCCAAGCAACATACCATCTGCATAGCCGATTATTGAGGTCATTGGCGTTCTGATCTCGTGGCTCATATTTGCCAAGAAACGACTTTTAGCTTCACTGGCATCCCTCAATTCTGAGGCTAAATCTTCAAGCTCTTGAGTTCTTTGCTGAACTTTTAGCTCAAGGTTTTTGTTTAGCTCGATATTTTCTAAATTGGTTAACCTAAACTTATCTGCTACAGCAAATGCTAATAATAATGCATCCATTGCAGTACCAATTAAGCCTAGTAAATAGAGATTTAAGCTCGAGGGAGGTAACACACCAAGATTTGTCAAGTTGCCTATCATATTAGGGATCGCCATAGCGATATAGGCTAAAACGAAGTATCTAGCAGGTTTGAAGCCTTCGCTGATCCGTAAAAAACCAACATATAGCCCTAAACATAACGCAATACCAGTTACAATGGTTGCCCATAAAAAGCCAAAACTTGGGAATAGCATTGCCATTGGTACGCCGCAGGATGCTATCACACCAAAGAGTAATGATCCGTTTGTCAACTTAAAGTGTGTCTCTTTCAGCTTTAAGAGGTTGATATAAAAGAGGATATTTGTCAGTGGCGTTAGAGCAAAACCTAGCCAGTGTAAATTAGAAGAATAAAACCCAAATAATTGATCTGAAATGTGAAAAAAATGGCTCCATGCAAAGACCCAACAAATTGCGAATAAAGCATAATAGAGGTGAGTTTTATCTTTTGAACCCAAATAAATTAGAAAATTGTACAAACCTAAAACTAAACCTACACCAAAGCATAGAATCATGACTAAGTTTTCGGTAACAACTAACTTTTTAAATGCTTGTTCAGGTTTAATAACAAACTTTATCGGTGTGTAAAAAAAGTCACTTTCAAAAGCAGTGACTAATAAATAGCGCTCATTAGGATTTAATTGGATTCTATTTCCATAATGGAAAGGAAATTCATTGCTAATCTCACCGCCAGTAGTGACTGTTTGAATTGTGCCACTTTCGCTGTATAACTTGGTTTCAATTTTATTTACTACCGTATTATAGGGGTATAAAACAAATTGAGTTTCATTGGTATGGTTAATTAGCTCGGAAACAAGCCAATAACGACCACCAAATAGTGCTCTTTGCTCTAAGACTTCTAAGTTACTCTGCCAACTCTTTACTTTATCAAACGAAACAGGAAAACTTGTTTCTTCAGTAGACTTTAAAAGCACACCAAAATCATGCAAATTCTCATTTTGCATGTTTAAGTGATAGTTAAAAGCCTGTGCATGTGAATTGGTACATGCAAAACTTAAAAATATAAGCGTTAGAATGAAAAATAATCTAGACATTCAATTCGCCAAAATCATGTTTAAGTTCATTAAAATTTAAAAGCGATAAGTTAGCTCTAACCCAACTCGCCTTCCTTCTCCTTTGAAATCTTCTAGCATTCCTAAAAAATTTGTTAGGTCAAATTTAAGATGACTATATTCTTTATCAAAAATATTTTTAGCCCAAAAGCGTACGGTATATTTTTCAAAATTAAACTGGCTATTTATTGACCACAGTGTATAGCTAGGTTGAGATGCAAGTTCACTTTGATTTTGATCGAAGTAATAATCTGACTGGTGGTCAAAGCCTATATTTGTTTGAATATCAATTTTTGAATCCCAAACTACTCGATAAGACAATACGCCATTGAAATTAACTTCCGAGGTGAAGGGAAGTCTATTATTTGTCAAAGAGTTGCCTAAAGGATCTGAAAACGCTTCAAACTGGGCATGGGGTATATAGCCAATGCCAAAAGAAAGCTCTAGAGCTTCATTAAAACTATGTAATATTTCTAAGTCAGCACCATAAATTTTGGAGTTAGCAACATTTTCCAGTAATTGAATAGGTGGTGCTCCTTCAACAAGAGAAGGTTGGTTCATAAATACTTGTTGATTTTTATAGTTGTAATGAAATAAAGCCCAGTTAACTTTTAAAGACTTTTGAGCATTTATAAACTTACCCCCGAACTCATTTGCAATAAGTTCTTCAGGGCCATAATCAGCTAACATTGCTTGCTCAGGACTAGATAAATACCCGCCATTATATCCGCCGCTTTTATATCCATTACTCAAACTATAATACAAATTATGCTGTTGATTGATAGAGTAATTAATCGCTAGTCGACCTGATAGATCGTTGTCTTTAACTTCACCTTTGACATGATAAAAAGGCAATAAGGCACCAGATAAATTTGTTGGGTCAATAACCACGTTTATGTTGCTCAAAGAGTCGTAGTCTAAATTCTCATCAGCATATCTAAGACCAAACGTAGCCAACCAGTTTTTATTTAGATGCCAATCAAATTGAGAAAATACTGCAAACGAATTATTCTTTAGCTCATTATCGTAGAAGAAATGCGCTGAGTTATCTCCGAAAGGCGTACCACGAAGGTCTCTCAAGATATCGTTATCATTTTTTTGGAATATTCTCTCTTGCAATGCAAAAACACCAAATGTTAGAAAGTGCGCTCCTAGTGAATGTTGAAGTCTTAATTCATTATTCAAAACTTCTGCTTTTACACCTAGTTGCCCTTCACAAAGTTGTGCTGGCGAACCATCACAATTAAATGCATGCTCCCTATCAAGTCGATTAAACCCATTTAACCAAACTAATTGAGTGTCTTGATTAACATCCCAAGTGAATTCACTTGTCCATCCTTTATTAATACTATGGTGAGGTGAGTCGTTATTAACACTCACAGCCCAATAATCATTACTTCCATCATTAAAGCCGAATGCGTCAACGCAGTTACCTGCATTCACTTGTGATATAGAACACCTTGTTTGACTAATTGGATCAGAATAAATACCTATATTACCTACCGGCTGAACTATACCGTTCCAGTGGCTATAATTGAGCTTTAGATACCACTCCAAATGTTCCCACTGCCCTAAATAACTTAATCTCAGGTCATTTTGTTCCATTCCGGCTTCAGGCGAGTCAGCTAAAATATTGTAGCTAGTGTAATCATATTTATTGTGGTTAAAAACAAGTCTAATAGCCGAATTGTCACTCATTTCGACATTATATGCCCCAGCAGCTTTATACATATTATCAGTACCAGCTCCTAAGGTAATAAAACCATATGTTCCAGCCTCAGGACGCTTACTTCTAATTAAGATTGCACCGCCTGTACTATTTCTACCAAACAAAGTACCTTGGGGTCCTTTAAGTACTTCTACTTGTTCAATGTCAAAAAGGTTAATGAGCTGGTTATTTGCAGAGCCGACGGACATACCATCAACGTACATTGCAACAGGTGAGGTATTTGCTGTGTTGTAATCAATTAGTCCCACACCTCGAATATTCACTGCTGGTGGCGTACCTTCTGCTGCATTTTGACTAATTTTTAAATTGGGTATTAATAATCCAAGTTCAGTTGAGTCTTTTAAACCAAAGTTAAGTAACTTATCACCTTTGACTTGATTAACTGTGATACTAACTTCATTATCAAGTTGCTTTCTTTTTTGGGCATATACTTCAATAACTTCTATTTCAGATGCGGTTGCATTTGACCAAATTTGTGATGATGAAAGCGCTAGCAATGCAGGTAGAAATTTTTTTATAGATAATTTAGACATGTTCCATACTCTCGAAGCAGCTCAAGATGTGCTAATCAAAAGTATAGTTTATAAGATGTTTGTGACCAAAGCTCTTATTTAACTAAGTTTTTCAGTAAGCTACTTGTAAAATATAAAAATTGCACTACGCAAGGGATGAATTAGTGTGTTTATCAGTCAAATTTACCAATATTTGCTGTTCCAGCTGGCAAATTTGGCTGTAATGCTGGTATGCGTCGTGATTATAGCCCTCTGACATTTGATTCATAAAGCCATGGTAATAACGAGATTTTACTACTGACAAACAAGGGATTGTTTTTAAAATCGAAATAACTGGATTTAATTCGAAGTGTTTTTCATATTCAGGAAAATAAATATCTACATGGCAATTAGGATTTAAGTCGGTGAAATTCCTAATTTGGCCCGGATAAAAAGCGATCATTTTTTGAACTCTTTTAAGTGGCGTTCTTGCAAGGGCTCGCCATGATGCTGTTGCCCCTGCACTAAAAGAGATAATAAACTCAGGACTAAAACGAATCAAAGATTCTTGGACCTTATCAGCATAAGCATCATGGCCTAAGTGTTGTATAAAATAATCATAAGCATGCTGCTCTTGAAGACTTTGCTTATATTCTCCATCATCATATGGAGATACAATTTCAATCTCTCCATCAAATTGATTACTAAATTCAATTAAGCTTTTTGTACAGCCAAAAATATCAGTCACTATCAATGTACGCATACACATGGTCCTTGCCAGACTCTTATTGATAAATTTACAAAATCTAGTTCACACTTTCTACCGAGCTAGATTTCAATTTACCACTGGATAATAAATTGTAAACAATTTGTTTTAAACAAATTTGTTATTTATGATTTGCTACACTTGTTTTAATCAGCGGCAACAAGTTTTTTTATGTTCAAATCTATTACTACAACCATGATGCTCACTTTCAGTTGTACGCTTTACGCGAATAGCATTACTTGGCTTCAAGTAGATTTTGCGCCTTACTACATACTTCAAGGGGATAACAAGGGACAAGGTAGAGATGAAGGTGTAATTAATTTATTAAAAAATGTCATGCCAAATTATCAATTTAATATTCAGCATGTTCCTTCAAGTCGCGCATTACACGAACTTAAAATCAATGATGCACCAACTTGCATGCTGTCATTGTATAAAACTGAACAAAGAAAAAAAGATTATTTTTTCTCATCAAATAGTTCCACAGTAGGTTTGGCACCTACAATTGCGCTACATTCTGAAGTTACTCAATCACTTAATGTTGGTTCAAATAATTCAATTTATTTGAAAGATTTAGTTTTTAAACATCAATTAATGCTAGGCAAGTCAATGAGGCGATCTTATGGAGAGCAAGTTGATGGTATTATTAACAACATCCCTTCAGACAGAATCATTGTCAGAGCAGGTAAAGATTCCTTAAAAAGTTTAACCTATATGCTTGTTAAACGACGCATCGATCTTATTATTGGCTACCCCGGTGAGCATGTTTATCTTCAGTCTAAATTTCCAAATGCACATAACTTAATTCAATTACAAATTAAAGAAGCTTCTAAAACAGTCAAAGGCTATATAGGCTGCAATAAAATAGATGGCACAGGCGTTTTCCTAGAGCATGCCGATGAGGCATTAATGAAGATTAAGCAATCAGAAGATTACCAATCTCTGATGTTAAGGTGGGTACCTGAGAACTTAAAAGCCGCATTAATTGAAAGGATTAAGTAATTCCAATTAATGAAGGAAGTCATACTTCCCTCATTTAATTAAAGTTAATTTTTATAAAAGTAACTTTCTTTCGTTATTTTTATGTCTGCTCTTTGCTTAGACTCAATTGTAAAACTAATGGGGGTTGCTTTAAGCTTTAGATCATAACCGTCTTTAATAACAGTAACAGGTATTTGCAACATTTCTCCCCCTTCAATTTCAATCATATCAGGGACACTCAGCTCAGCATCTTCTAACCCCTCAAGACTAATCGTGTAACTCATGGTGTTTTGCGTTTTATTGATCACGCTTAATGTATAAGGGTTTTCAACTAAACCTTCATAGTTAACACGATATAATGTATTGCGATCTCGGATAACCGATGCTTCAATTGGCGTACGATTAAATGCCCACACCACCATAGTTAAAATAATCAACGCTGTAAGGGTTGCATAGCCAACTAGCTTTAGTCTAAACGGATTGGTTTTTTTACCAGATGTTTCGTGTTCACTTTGATATTTAATGAGCCCTTTGGCATAACCGAACTTATCCATGGTGTCATCACAGGCATCAATACACAAACCACAGTTTATACATTCATATTGCAGACCATTTCGAATATCAATACCTGCTGGGCAAACTTCTACACACAAGTTACAGTCTACGCAGTCGCCAAGTCCGAGCTCTTTTGGATCCTGTTTACGTTTACGTTTACCTCGTGATTCGCCGCGTTGTGCATCGTAGGTGACTAATAATGTGTCTTTATCAAACATCACTGATTGAAAACGTGAATATGGGCAAGCAACCGTACACATTTTTTCTCTTAAAAACCCTGCATTCCCATAGGTACAGAAAGCAAATAAGAAGACCCAAAAACTCACTAGGCCTGACCATTCTAGTGTGAACATGTCGATATATAATTTTTGTGCAGGTATAAAATAAGCCATAAATGACGTAGCAGTGAAGAGAGAGATAGCTAACCAAGCACTGTGCTTTGCTGTTTTTAATGCAATTTTCTTTGCATCCCAAGGGTTTTTATCTAACTTTATGCGTTTATTGCGACTGCCTTCAATACGGTGCTCAACCCATGTAAACATCAGCATCCAAATAGTTTGTGGACAAACATAACCACACCATACACGGCCCAGCCAATTGGTCACAAAGAAAAGCGCAAATGCCCCCGCCATAAATACCCAAGCCAGGATCATAAAGTCTTGTGGCAAAAATGTGAGGCTGAAAATTCTAAAATGTTGGCTGCCTACATCAAACAATACAGCCTGCTGGCCGTTATATTGCAGCCAAGGAATAGCAATAAAGGTCAGCATTAATAACCAACCCAAGTTACGGCGGATTTTTTGGAAAAAACCTTTTTGCTCGCGCACATAAATCGGGCCCTCCGATTTATGCGGCTTAATGATCATGTCTTCTTCTTTAATATCAAACTTCATATTACTTGCTCTACTAACATTGGTTAATATCTACAGAGCAAGTTTCAGTCCAATCTGAAAGTTTATAACATTCTGTTTTTATTGCATTTTAAATAATAGCAAAAACCAATACTCATGAAATATCGCGAAGCTCGTTATATGTCGCGATTTTTAGTTATTTTCAGCTTTTTCATTTTAGAGCGTAGTGTGCTCTCGGGAAGCCCTAATTTAACTGCAGCACCTTTTGGACCTGCTATTCGCCAGTTAGTTAGCTCAAGTACATGCTCAATATGATGTTTCTCAGCCTCATCAAGCCTTAAACTTTGACCTTCAAGCATTTGTTCATCAGTCATATTCAGTGGCTGAGTAATTGACACTAATCGCCCTTTAGACAAGATAGCTTCTCGCTCTAATATATTTTGTAACTCTCTGATGTTGCCTGGCCAATCATAAGCTTGAAGCTTGTCTATCGCTGACTTTGTCAGCCCCATTAAGTGTTTACCTAGCCTTTTATTCAGCTGATTAATGAGGTTTATGCACAATAATGGAATGTCTTCTTTTCGCTCTTTTAGGCTCGGTACTCTGATAGGAAAGACATTAAGGCGATAATAAAGGTCCATCCTAAACTCACCTTTTCCAACCATTTGCCACAAATCTTTATTGGTTGCCGCTATAATACGAATATCCACTTTTAGCGTTTTACTGCCGCCTACACGTTCAAACTCTTGCTCTTGGAGAACGCGCAAAAGTTTACTTTGTGCCTCAAGTGATAGCTCCGCAATTTCATCTAAAAATAGAGTGCCTGTATCGGCGAGTTCAAAGCGCCCTTTTCGTCTCTCATTGGCGCCTGTGAATGCCCCCTTTTCATGCCCAAATAATTCCGACTCTAATAAACTAGGCGTAAAAGCTGCACAATTTACTTTCACAAATGGTTTCGTATTTCGATTACTCAATCTATGTAGGTTTCTGGCAACAAGTTCTTTACCCGTACCATTTTCTCCCAAGATCAATACAGTACTACTTGTTTTTGCAACAAGATTGATTTGTTCAAGCATGGCTTTAAATATATGACTTTGCCCGACTAGCCCAGAACCTTGCCAATCTGCATTTAGTTCTTCCAACAAGTAAGAGTTTTCTTCTTTTAATTGCTCAGTTAAAGTTTGGACTTGCTCTAGTGCGGCTCTTAGTGCACTTTCTGCTTCGTGCTGCTTTGTTACGTCGCGAAATATCGCGACCGCTCCGATAATTTGTCCATCTTTGAATACTGGCGTAGAGGTATATTCCACAGGGAAACTACTGCCATCTTTTCTCCAGAACACTTCATCGGATATTTGCCTTACTTTGCCATCAAACATAGTGCAGTAGATGTTGCATTCATCTGCGGGATACGGTGAACCGTCAGCATGGCTATGGTGATGGTATTGATGTATTTTTTTACCTATTAACTCTTCGGCTTTCCAACCTGTCATACGTTCAGCTGCGGGGTTTATAAATACTGCATTACCTAATAAATCGAAACCGTAAATGCCTTCGCCAACAGAGTTGAGTAGTAGTTCAGGGTCATTTAGCAAGCGTTTAAGTAAATGAGACATAGCATTCCTCGTGAAATATCACGAAAACTGTAACATATTGACACGTTATACTATTAGCAAATTCTGACATATGTGTTTAAAGTCACTAAAACATGTTTTTATGAGATTATAATGAGCAAACCACTTCAAGACGCTACCTTGTCTGTCGGATATATTGCCAAACGTGCCGGCGTAAAAGTCTCAACCCTGCATTTTTATGAAACCAAAGGGCTGATCAGAAGTTGGCGAAATCAAGGAAATCAACGTCGATATAAACCCGATGTGCTCAGGCGAATTGCCGTGATCAAAGCAGCACAGCATATGGGCGTCACATTACAAGACATCAAAGAGACTCTTGATGCGTTGCCTGATAATAGAACCCCAACTAAAAAAGATTGGGCAAATTTATCTCAGCGATGGCGCACTCAACTGACCAAGCAAATTGAGTATTTAGAGCAGATCAGAGACAAAGTCGATGGCTGTATTGGCTGTGGCTGTTTATCTATGACGCAATGCCCTATGTATAACCCAGATGATATCTGTGGCAAATCGCAATCCGGCGCAGCTTTTTTGCCTTCTAACCCTGATGCACAATTAAATCATGAAAAAACTGATAAAATAGGCGAGAATCACTAACAAGGAACACCCATGAAAAAAACTGCACTCTCGCTCGCACTTATCGCAGCGCTTGGATTGACTGCTTGTTCGCAAACAGTTACCCAACAAACTGAAAATAACAGCGTTCAAGTACAACAAAATTTCGCTAACTTCTCTGAACAGTTTATCCATGATTATTGGAAACAGTTCCCTGAGCATTCTGCATGGGCAGGCTATGGTGAATACGATGATATTATCAGTATTCCAAATCAAGTCTATCGTGACACTACATTGGCTTTTGCTAACGCAAAATTAAACGAACTAGAAAAATTCGATTTAGCCTCATTGCCAACAGCACAAAAAACAGATTATTACCTGATCGAAAATGCTTTAAAACGGACCATTTGGCACTTAGAAACCTTCAAAAGCTGGCAATGGAACCCATCTAACTACAATGTTTCTGGCGGCTTTGCGACAATTTTAAATAGCCGTTTTAAAACTGATGACGAAAAGTTTGCTACTGTTTTAAAACGTCTTCAATACGTGCCTGCATATTACGATGCTGCAAAAGCAAACATTGATAACCCAACTTTAGAATATACCCAGCTTGCAATCGGCCAAAACAAAGGCGCTTTTAGTGTGCTAAAAGATGAGCTATTAACGCAAGTTGAAGCTTCAAATTTATCTTCAAGTGATAAAGTACTTTTTGTTAAGCGTTTCAATGCTGCAAAAGACGCAATCAATGGCTACATCGACTTTCTAACTGAACTTGAAAAGTCTCTTGTAGAAAATGATAACGCCCGTTCATTTAGAATTGGCGAAAAGCTTTATGAAGAGAAGTTCGCACTAGATATTCAATCGGGTTATAGCGCAAAAGAGATGTATCACAAAGCAGTTGCTGACAAAGATCGTGTAACAGCTGAGATGGTAAAGATCACACATGAACTGTGGCCTATGTATTTCCCTAACACTAAGCGTCCATCTAAAGACAGAGATGCTGTAGCGAAACTCATCAAGCACCTTTCGGTCAAACATGTTGCTCGTGACGAATTCGTGCCTGAAATTAAGCGCCAAATTCCAGATTTAGAAGCATTCGTCAGAGAAAAAGATCTGATCACGCTTGATCCTGAAAAGCCGCTAGTTGTTCGTGAAACACCAGAGTATATGCGTGGTTTTGCTGGTGCATCTATTAGTGCACCCGGCCCATACGATAAAAAAGAAAACACTTATTATAATGTAACGCCATTAGATAACATGTCTGTTGAGCAAGCTGAGTCATATTTAAGAGAATATAACCACTGGATTTTACAGATCTTAAATATTCATGAAGCGATCCCTGGCCACTATACGCAATTAGTTTACTCAAACGAGTCTCCTTCTTTAATTAAAAGTATTTTTGCGAATGGCGCGATGATTGAAGGTTGGGCTGTGTATACTGAACGTATGATGCTAGAAGAAGGCTATGGTGATTTTGAGCCAGAGATGTGGCTTATGTACTATAAGTGGAATCTTCGTGTCATCTGTAACACTATTCTAGATTATGCTATTCAAGTAAAAGGGATCAGCAAAGAAGAAGGCCTAGATCTATTAATGAACGGTGCTTTCCAAGAAAAAACGGAAGCTGAAGGTAAATGGCGTCGTGCGACATTGAGCCAAGTCCAGTTAACTAGTTACTACAGCGGCTATAGAGAGATTTATGATTTTAGAGAGTCGTTAAAAGCCACTCAAGGTGATGACTTTAACTTAAAAGCGTTCCATGAGGAGTTTTTAAGCTATGGCAGTACCCCGGTAAAATACGTCAAGGCGTTAATGACTGATAAATAGAATCAAAATAAATTGAAAAAGCCCTTGTTTAAGGGCTTATTATTTTGGTTAAGAGAATCACTAATTTGCTTGCAGCAATAAATGCGTATAGCGACCGAGTGACGCATAAGGCTCTTGTTGGTTATATTTAAGCTCTAATGCAAGTAAGTCATCAAATTGCGCTTTACCTTTTTCAAGCTCTCGCAAATAATCATGAAAACAACGTACACCCGTTTTACAGAGACGCTCAAAATTTTCGCAACTTAAAGCATTATATACAACTTCAGGTTCTACAGGATGATTAGGACTTAAACCAACCTTCTGTTTCACATGCAAACCTTGATTTATATAATCAAAGTTTCCATAGACCATATTTGCAAATAAATGCGCATCTTTATTGAAGTACATTAAAGACAAATAACCCGAATCGTTGACGAGCTTTGTCAAAACTGTAATCGCCTCAACTTGGTCAACTAACCATTCAAGTACAGCATGACATAGAACAAAATCAAAAGTACCTAACTTTAATTCAGGCAATGCCTGTAATGGCGCGTGAATAAATTCAAATTGAGAACTTAAGTCCGCTTGCTCCACGTGCTCTTTTGCAAGTTTTAGCATCTCTTCCGATATGTCCACCAGCGTGATGTGATGGCCTAAACTTGCTAAATAAACAGCTAACTGACCTTGCCCACCGCCAATATCGATTATTCGTTTTGGTGCAGTGGCATTATCTAGCCATGGAATATGCTGAGAAAAGTCACGCTTTAAAACAGCTTCTCGTATTTTGCCTTTGGGTGTGCCGTAAATATTTTTCTTAAATTTTTGCGAGATAGCATTAAAGCTTCTATCTCGCGCTAATTTATCTTTATAGCTTTTGCCTTTTTTACTCATATTCAACGGTTAAACCGGATTATTGATATCAATAAACTCAACGTCTAAATCATAAGTTGTAGCAAGGTATTCACCTAAAGCTTTGGCACCATAACGTTCAGTAGCATGATGGCCTGCTGCTATAAAGTGAATGTTTTGTTCATTTGAGCTATGGATTGTCTGCTCAGAAGCCTCACCTGTTAAGTAGGCATCAATGCCTTGGCTTGCGGCCATATCGATAAAACTTTGGCCTCCACCAGTACACCAAGCGATGGTTTTAATTAGGTGATCTCCCGCTTGATTTACTAATGGTTTTCTATCAAGTTTCTGTTCTATCAATTGCGAAAATGCATCTAAGCTCATTGGTGTTTTGAGTTTGCCTTTCACTGCCACACAGTTTTTATTCCAAGGCTCCAGAGGCCTTTCGTAAGTTATATCGAGTAACTCAGCCAATTGCGCATTGTTGCCAAGTTCAGGATGAACATCTAGAGGCAAATGATATGCAAGTAAATTGATGTTGTTTTCTAATAAAGCTTTAATACGCCTTTGCTTCATGCCCGTAATAGTTTGGTCTTCACCTTTCCAGAAGAAACCATGATGAACCAAAATCGTGTCTGCTCCAGCTTCTATGGCAGCATCGATCAGCGCCTGACTGGCAGTAACACCCGTCACAATTTTTTTAACTTCTTCAGCCCCTTCAACTTGTAAACCATTCGGGCAATAATCACTAATAGAAAATGGTTTTAAGAGTTCGGTTAATTGATTAACAAGTTTTGTTCTTTTCATTTGATTTCTCGGCCCTTTAAATTTAGGGCGTATTTTAACAGCTTAGTCATGATGATAAAGCACAACAATAAACGGTGCTTTAGATCTTTTAAAAGGTTTGAAGAGAAAAATAAAAGAGTAGAAGTATGTTTTGAATTACAAATGTAATAAAAAGCTTACCGTTGAACTGCCATTTTATGGTCTTATGACGTATTAACTCTTGCATCAATAAAGTTGAAAAGTTGAACGATAGCAGTGCCGTGACACTTAAACATAACTCACTGATCCTTTGCCCATCCACTTTTGCCCGCTTTTTATCAAGTAAGAATAAAAAACAAAAGATCGAATTGGTTATGAATAAATAGGTTAAAACAAGCGGTAAAAGTTTGTCATTAGTGACGATAAAAATCGTGACTAAAAAAAGGGTTAGTATAAGCAGGGAGTGGTTCACACTTCGAAAAAATAAGTTCAAGCTCTTTTAATCTCAGGAGTCTATTTCTTTGAATGGCAGCCATTGCAACAAACGTTCAAATAAAACTTCGGGTTTTATTGGTTTAGAAATATAGTCATCCATACCAGCTTCTATGCATTTATCTTTATCACCAACCATCGCATTTGCCGTCATCGCAATGATCGGAATATCTTTATTAAGCTCCCCTGCTTTTCCATTTCTAACGGCTTGTGAAGCTTCATACCCATCCATTTCTGGCATTTGGCAATCCATAAGAATGGCTGTGTATTTAGTCTCTCTTGTTGTATTTAATAAGTTTTGAATGACTTCTTCACCATTTGCCACTATATCGATATGCGTTAAGTTAAGCTTTGCCAACATACTTTGTGCAACAATTTGATTTACTCTATTATCTTCGGCTAAAAGAATACGAATACCTTCTCCCCAGCTTATCTCTTCAGGTTTTAAAGCTGATTGAGCTTTAAGCGACTTTATGTAATGAGTCGTCACTAAAGGCTTAGCGCCTTTGAGAGCTTCTCCGTCTTCTGCGACGATCGAAAGCGCAGCAAATAAATCGAATGTTGTAGCTGGCTTGGGAAAATATCCATCAAACCCCAAGTTGGCAAAAAACTTAGCATCGCCTTTGTCGCACATCGAAGTCATCATAATTAGCTTCATATCTTTTAGATGTTCATGTGCTTTTATGTGCTCACCCAATTGTGCACCGTCCATGACAGGCATTTGCATATCTAAAAGCGCAATATCAAAACATACATTATACTTGTTATAATAAGCTTCGCATACTGTCAGTGCTTCAATACCCGAACGGGCTTCAGTCACGTTAGCCCCCCAATGCTCCAACTGTGCTTTGAGCACTTCTCGATTGGTTTTATTATCATCGACTATAAGTAAATTTAAATCATCCATTCTAACGTCTGGAATGACATGGAATGAAGATTTGCTTTTACCTAATAACACAGTAAAACTAAAGCAAGCCCCCTCTCCCTCTTTACTAGATACCGACACCTCACCTTGCATCAAACGACAAAGCTTTTGTACTATCGCAAGACCAAGACCAGAGCCACCATATTTCCTTGTTGTAGAAGCATCAACCTGGCTAAATGACTTAAATAATTTTTCTTGCTGCTTAGCTGAGATACCTATACCGGTGTCTTTTATATGGCAAATCAATTGCCAATTATCATGATTATAATCTTGCAAGCTTGCTTCGATTAATACTTCTCCATCTTTTGTAAATTTTATAGCGTTTCCGACCAAATTATTGAGTATTTGTCTAAATCTTCCTGGGTCACCAATAACAACAGATTCGTCAATGTTCGCCACATCAAGGATCAACTCAATATTTTTATTATGAGCTTGAATGGCTGAAGATTCAGCAAAGTCACCTAATAATCCTCTTAAATCAAATTCCAAAAATTCTAATTCAAGCTTTCCAGCATCTACTTTAGAAAAGTCCAATATATCATTGATTAAATTAAGTAATGCATTTGCACTACTCATGGCAACATTAATACGATGTAACTGCTCTGAACTCAAATTACTATTAAGTAAGAGATTAAGCATACCCAGAACCCCATTCATTGGCGTTCTGATCTCATGACTCATAGATGCTAAAAACTCACTTTTAGCTTGGCTTGCTTGTTCAGCCATTTTTGTTGCTTTTTTTAAGGCTTTTTCAGACTCAACTCTATCGGTAATGTCTTGTTGTATTCCAACAAAAGCCGTTAGCTTACCTTTGTCATTGTGCACTGGAAATATTTGCAAACTGTTCCAAAATGATTGTCCATTTTTTTTATAATTTAGAAGCTCTACTTTAACAACTTCTTGAGCGTGTAAGCCTTCTATAATTTGCGTAATTGTTTCTTTGGAAGTACCTTCACCCTGTAGGAATTTGCAATTGCTTCCTAACACTTCTTCACCATACCCCGTAATATTCGTAAATGCTTGATTAATATATATTAAGGGTAAATTAGGCTCTTCTACTGAACTAATTGTCACACCTAAATTACTTGCATCAACTGAAAGGGCGAGTAAGTCATTTTCTTCTTTAGCTTTTTTCAGTGCTTTTTGTGATGCTATTTGTTCTGTCACATCAGTCATTGAACCAGCCATTCTTATTGCTTTATTTTGCTGATCAAAAAGTGCTTCCCCTTTCACTCTAAAAACTCTGAATTCGCCGGTTTTGGTCTGAAACCTATGTTTTACGTCATAAATTGAATCTTTTTGCAGGTGAGCTTTTAGGCTACTTTTCACAAAATCTCTATCGTCGACATGTACCATTCTTTCTAATACCGTGTACTCAATAGGGAAATCATCTCCCTCTTGATAGCCTAAAAGCTCTTTAAAACGTTCAGAGCAAAACACTTTTCCGGTTGAAATATCCCAGTCCCAAATGCCATCTAAACTTCCGTTGATTGCAAGTTTGAACCTTTCTTCGCTTATTTTTGTTGCTTTTTGCGATTGCTCCAACTTTCTATAAGGGTTTAGCAGTAATTTCTGCCCAACTACCAATAAAAATAAAGAAGAAAGAAATAAACTAACAATTATTGAGCTTGCTATGTTAAGTATCACTTTATCGACTTGACTGGTGACTATTGTAGGTTCAATGAGATATTGCAGCTTCACACCTGTATTACCTAGGTGTGCCTTTAAGATTGGTTCGTGTTCTTTAACTGAGTTAAAACTGGAATAGCTTAACCAAGGACCTGTTAGCTTGATACCATGTGCCTGAGACTGAATCACTTCAGACAGCAAGAACGCCATTGTAGCCTGAAATTTCACGACTAAGGCACCTTCTGTGAAGCCATTATATGTAATTGGGACTGCTAGTTTAAAAAAGTATTGGCCTTCAAGCTCTTCAATTAAGACTATGTGCTGAATTTCTCCATTTAAAAGTCTTTCGAGCCACTTACTTGGTGTTTTTTGAGTCGCTTCTTGCGTAGTATTTTTATAAACATAATCACCTAAGACATTATAAATCCATAACTTTTCTTTAATCCCTAAGATTTTAAACTCTGATAAATAGTCATTTAAAGAAGCTTCTGAAGCAGATGCCCCCATCACACCATTTGTGATTAAAGGTTGACTAGCAAGATCTTTAAGCAGCAATATTCTTGTTTCTAGAAAGTTCTCAATGTATCTAGCACTTAATTTTGCCTCAGTTTTAGATGCTTGTTGCGTATAACTATTTAAAACAGCTGAAGCTTCTCTGCCAACCAGCAGCACACTTATCATTACAGATAAGAGTAAGCTCATAATAACAAAAACAACAAATGCTTTATTTGCATCTAATTGCATTCGCAACATGTGAGATTTCACTTAGACTCCTTCGTTAAGAATTATCTCTATAGCGCCATTATTTTTATAAGTCGCCATACAAAAATCACTTAAGCCTAATGCTTCATGCGCATCTACACCTTCTCTTTTAAAAGGTCTGCTATACACTTTAATTAGGCCTTCAATAGGTAATTCTATATTCTCTAATGCATCTCTTAGCCTTGAACGTACAATTTTAATTTCTCTGTCCATTTTTATTTGTGTCATTGCTTGGGCAAATAACAAACCAAGGTCATAACCATGAATGAAACCTGCAGGAGCCTGAAGAGTTGCCAAGTCAAATTCTGTTTTAAATAATCTATTTGCTGATTTTATGGCCTTTTTGGCAACTTTGCTTGAAGAGCTATGTGTAAAAGAAAAACAAGACTGAATAAAATGAAGACTGATGTTATTTAAAAAGTGTCTCGCATTTTCGTAGAAATCACCTCCAGTGATCCCCCAGTGACTGATAATGGGTTTTTGCAGTGATTCGTCAATTTCAGACATAGCTTGTATGAAGTACTTTCCTTCAACAGAATTACCAACAAAAATAACGCAATCTGCGTTGGCCTCTAAAATACCTCTAATTTGTAACTTTGCTTGTTTAAGTCTTGTATTCCAACTAAACCAAGAAATCTCAGGTATCGTTTTACCTAATGCATCTTTCATTGTTCTTTCATTCGATTTACCCCAAGGGGTGTCCTCTAATAATAAGTGGGGATTCGAGCAAGCCATGATGTCATTGGCAAACTGTATGATTCTATATCCAGCCTTAGTATCATCTATTGATAGTCTAAAAACCCAATTAGTACCATGTTCATAGCGAGTGATTGGTCCACCAGCAGCCCATGGAACTAATAATAAAATCCCCTCTTTATTAATATATGTTCTGTTTTTTATATAAGGAGGGGAATGCAGTCCGCCAAGCATAAAAAGTGCATTTGGGTCTTTTAAGAATTTTTTCATGTGTAATAGACTTCTATTACTATTACCTCTGTGATCCAACTCCATAAACTCAAAATCAAAATTCTGTAATCTTTCTTTTTCAGTTTCGAGCGCTGATAAAAAGCCCATTTTCATCGCGTTTGCTGAAGAGAAGTGGGTTGAATAATCAGAATCGTGGTAAATATTAAACTTGTACTTTTCTGCCCAAGAGAGTTGACTAAAAAAGCATAGGGCAAACAGAAAAGTAAGAATGTAGCCTTTCATAGTTTCTTCTAGTCGATTTTGTTTAATTAACCTTAGTCTAAAAATCGTCTTTATTGAAATTACACAACTTTTCAGCCATAAAAAAAGGCCCCTGCAGGCCTTTAATCTATATGAATCGTTTGATAATAAAGTCGACTTTAACTCTTTTGGCTTGGCCCAATAATTTTCTTACCGGTTGAGGATAATCTTGAACTGACTCAAGATCTTCATGACTAGATAATAATCTGCAGTGTTGAAGAATGTCTTGCTTTTCAGTTATTAACAATTTGTCGAGCTTGTGCGATTTGTCTTGGATAAAAATACCATTTTCGATATCTAACCCCCAAGCCCTAGGGTTAAGGTTATGACCACTCAGTAGATGAAGCTGACCATCTTTGCTCACACCTTTCAAATGAAAAGAGTTATTTTCATGTTTCCAGATGTATACTTTTAATAACCCTGACTGAATGAACCTTTTATTAGATTTTAAAAATTTAAATAAAATTGTTTCATAAAGATAAGGCAAAGCACCTATTTTACTAAATGGCTGTTCTGGAGAAATATAAAAATCATTAGCCGTTTTGTCACCAACAACAATAGTAACTTCTTTACCTTGCTTTAATAAACGGCGTAAAGACCGAAGTAATGGCGCGGGAAAGTTAAAATAAGGTGTATACAGTAGTAGCTCTTTCTCTGTTGTGTCAAACAAGGTTTTAATTAACCTATTCAACTTATTTGCACGCCTACCAAACCCTAAGAATGGCCTAACATTCAAGGTAGAATCAGTGTTAGTTGATTCTACATTGTAACGCCCTCTTCTCAACTCTTTCATCAGTTGGCGCTGAGCAGCCTTAATCTGATTGTATTTAGGCACAGGACGAACATCTATTCTAGGTACTGCTTCTGACGACAACAAAAAGTCATTAATGAAATTACAAAAAGAATTCGCTAGGCCTGGCTGTTTTAGAATGAAATATCTATCAAGTCGATACTTTTCACCCACATTCATGTAAACATTATTTATGCTAGCACCGCTATAGAGCAAAGTATCGTCTATAACGATGCCTTTTAAATGTAGAACACCAAAAAGCTCTTTCCCTTTTACTGGTACACCGAAGACTTTTACATTGCTTTGATGCTTTTCTAGCTCATCACAGTATAAAGCCGCGTTTCCTTCTGATTTCGCTGCTCCAATTAAGCCTCGCTGGGCTCGATGAAAATCAACTAATACATTAACTTCTAGTGTGGGATTTGCAAGTGAGGCTTTATGAAGTGCTGAAAGTACTTCTCTTCCCGCTTCATCATCCTGCAAATACAAAGCGGTAATATAAATACGTGATTTAGCGTGCTCAATTAGACGTATTAGCCTCTGATAATATTGCTTTGCACTTCTAAGTATTTCAACGTCTTCACCAACCAAATCAAAGCTTGGAATGTCCTGCCAAAATGCCATAACAACCTATAATAAAAGGTGACTCAATCCAGAGTCTCACACAAAATTAGTAAGAACATATCAAAAAAATATTATTAGGTCATGAATTTCTGATAAAACAGCGATTTTTGGATGCTTTTTTCAACAAGTACAGATTATTTGACACCTTTTAAATTTATTAATTTTCAATATTGCTAATTTATTTTACTTCTCACTTGTTTTACATAGAATCGTCCTCACTTCGTTAAAATGATAATTGATTAGGAATACCTCATGAGTGATGCAAAACACTGTAAACTATTAATTTTAGGCTCAGGCCCTGCTGGTTATACCGCTGCTGTTTACGCTGCGCGTGCAAATTTAAACCCTGTGCTAATTACTGGTATGCAGCAAGGTGGTCAGCTTACAACAACAACTGAAGTTGAGAATTGGCCTGGTGACGCTCACGGCTTAACAGGTCCTGCATTGATGGATCGTATGAAAGAACATGCAGAACGTTTTGAAACTGAGATTGTTTTCGACCATATCAACAAAGTAGACGTTACAAAACGCCCATTTACGCTAACAGGCGATCAAGGCACATACACTTGTGATGCGCTTATCATTGCTACTGGCGCTTCTGCTAAGTATTTAGGCCTTGAATCTGAAACAGCTTTCCAAGGTCGTGGTGTTTCTGCATGTGCTACATGTGACGGTTTCTTCTACCGAGGCCAAAAAGTGGCCGTTGTTGGTGGTGGCAACACAGCCGTTGAAGAAGCTCTGTACCTTTCTAATATCGCAGATGAAGTTCATGTGATTCACCGTCGCGATTCATTCCGCAGTGAAAAAATTCTATCTGATCGCTTAATGGAAAAAGCTAAAAACGGTAATGTTAAACTTCATTTCAATCGTACTTTAGATGAAGTCGTTGGCGATGAAATGGGCGTAACTGGCATTAAAATCAAAGACACTGACTCAGATAACGTTGAGCAACTTGACCTAGCTGGCGTATTCATCGCAATCGGTCACAAACCTAACACTGATATGTTTGAAGGCCAACTTGAAATGAAAGATGGTTACCTAGTTGTTCAATCAGGCCTAAATGGTAATGCAACACAAACCTCTGTTGAAGGTGTGTTTGCAGCTGGTGATGTGTCTGATCACATCTATCGTCAGGCAATTACGTCTGCAGGTACAGGTTGTATGGCAGCACTTGATGCCGAACGCTTTTTAGACAACCAATAAATCTTATACCGGGAGGGTTGTTTAACCCTCCACTTTCACTTTAAGATGTTTTTCATTAAAAAAGCGATTAATTTCTTAAATGACACCACGCCTATACCAGCTATCAACTGAAACAATCGATTTTCCTTCACCAACCTTGGCATTAAAAGAACCTGACGGCTTACTTGCTATCGGAGGCTGCCTTACACCTGAAAGACTCAACCTTGCGTATAAGTCAGGCATTTTCCCTTGGTTTAATGAAAAAGAGCCCATCATGTGGTGGTCACCAAGTGATAGAGGTGTGATCGAGATTAATGATTTCCATGTTAGTCGTTCATTAAAAAAAGTGGCAAGAAGAACAAAACCGATAGTCACTGTTAATAAAGCATTTGAAACTGTCATCAATGCCTGCCGAGAGCAAAGACTACATGCTGAAGGCACTTGGATAAACCATCAGATGTTAGCTGCCTACACCGAACTCCATACATTAGGTTTTGCACATAGCCTCGAGGTCTGGGATCAAAACAATAATCTGATGGGCGGTCTTTATGGAGTTATGAACTCTGGGGTTTTCTGTGGTGAGTCTATGTTTTATAAACAAGCAAACGGCTCAAAGTTAGCCATGTGGGCGCTGGTAAATTGGCTTAAAAGTCACAATGCTCATTTTGTAGATTGTCAGTTGGAAAACCCCTATTTAACGACTTTAGGTGCAAAATTAATTTCAAGATCTGAGTTTTTAACTAAACTTAAGTTAGCTCAGAGATTTGAAATACCCAGTTCGATGTGGAAACCACAGGTATTGGAAGAGATTTATGACTGAACATTTTCCTTCAAAGATTGGCTTAAGCCAACAGTTTGATTGTAGTTATTTGCCTGACAAACAAGAGCAGTTACTCGTCATTCTTGATAGTCAATGCTACAACGCGGCACGTTTTCAAGACTTGTTAGAGTTAGGTTTTAGACGCAGTGGTGATCAAATTTATCGCCCTCATTGTCCTAGTTGTAATGCTTGTGAGTCAATGCGCCTTCCTGTTAAAGATTTTGTGCTATCAAAATCACAAAAGCGAAAGCTAAAAACAGCTAAAAACAATTTCTATATTAAGGTAAGTGATATAGAACAATCCAATTATTACGCACTATATGAAAACTATATAAGTAAAAAGCATCATGATGGCACAATGTTCCCCCCTAATCGCTTACAATATGAAAGCTTTTTATTTTGTAATTGGTTACCTGTTACCTTCATTGAGCTATGGGATCAAGATGAACTCATTGCTGTTGCAGTGACAGACACTATGCCAAATTCATTGTCAGCAATTTATACCTTTTATCACCCTGATTACGATAAATTTAGCCTAGGGAATGTAATGATCTTGCTGCAAATTGAGTATGCAAAAACTTCTGGTCTAGATTACGTGTATTTAGGCTATCAAATTGACGAATGCAGAAAGATGTCTTATAAGTCTCAATTTAAACCTGCAGAGCGTTTTATTTCAGATGTTTGGCAACTCAAGCTGTAATTAAATTAACTAATTTCCCCCCCTTACCTTTACTTATTGTGTGGTTTTCGGCAAAATCTGCTGCGTTAATCTAATCAAAGAGGTGTTACGCTACACATGGCGAAAGAAGACGTAATTGAAATGCAAGGCACAGTCCTTGATACTTTACCAAACACAATGTTCCGCGTTGAACTTGAAAACGGCCACGTAGTGGTTGCTCATATTTCTGGTAAAATGCGCAAAAACTACATTCGTATTTTAACAGGCGATAAAGTAACTGTTGAAATGACGCCATACGATTTAACTAAAGGTCGTATCGTTTTCCGCGCGCGTTAATTACGCCGTGATTGTAAAGCGTACTGGTTAAGTTCATTCGTTTTACTTTTGACTCATCAAATTGATTTCACTTGATGTGTTAAATAAAAAAGCCTAGCATAGCTAGGCTTTTCTAATGGTTTCATAAAAGGTGATTTAACACCTTCTCATTTTAAGCCTCAGCCATTTCAACGGCATATTGGAAATTAAGCTTATTACTCTTAAGGCCCACTTTAACTGTGCCACCTTCGGCTAATTTGCCAAACAAGATTTCATTTGCAAGCGGTTTTTTCAATTGCTCTTGAATAACACGTGACATTGGTCTTGCACCCATTGCCTTATCGTAACCTAGTTCAGCTAACCACTCTCTAGCTGCAGCTGTAAGCTCAAGGTTCACAGATTTACGGTCAAGTTGCGCTTGAAGTTCAACTAAGAATTTATCTACAACTTGTAAAATGACCTCTTTATCTAAATGGTTGAACCAAATGATATTGTCTAAGCGGTTTCTAAATTCTGGAGTGAATACCTTATTAATCTCAACCATAGCGTCGTGTGAATGATCTTGTTGAGCAAATCCAATTGACTGACGAATGGTTTCTTGTACACCCGCATTAGTGGTCATGACAAGTACAACGTTTCTAAAGTCTGCTTTACGGCCATTGTTATCTGTTAATGTGCCGTGGTCCATTACTTGTAGCAAAATATTGTAAATATCTGGATGCGCTTTTTCAATCTCATCTAAAAGCACAACTGCATGAGGGTGCTTAATCACAGAATCAGTTAGCAACCCACCCTGCTCATAACCTACATAGCCTGGAGGCGCGCCGATTAAGCGGCTGACCGCATGACGTTCAGAATATTCTGACATATCAAAACGGATGAACTCGACACCCATACATTTTGCTAGTTGTTTAGTTACTTCAGTTTTACCAACACCTGTTGGACCTGCAAATAAGAAAGAACCAATTGGTTTGTCTTCATTTGAAAGGCCTGAGCGAGATAATCTAATTGCAGACGATAATGCATCTATTGATTGGTCTTGACCAAACACCAACATTTTTAAGTTTCTGTCTAAGTTTTTGAGTGTTTCTTTATCGCTTGAGGACACACTCTGCTGCGGAATACGCGCAATTTTAGATACGATCTGCTCAATGTCGCCAACATTAATGGTTTTCTTACGCTTAGATACTGGCAGTAAACGTTGATTTGCTCCTGCTTCATCTATTACATCAATGGCTTTATCTGGTAAGTGACGCTCGTTGATATACTTAGCACTTAATTCTGCAGCAGCACGAAGTGCTTTTTGGGTATAACGAATGCCATGGTGGTCTTCGTAACGGTCTTTCAAGCCCATGAGAATCTTTGTGGTGTCTTCAACACTTGGCTCAAGTACATCTATCTTTTGGAAACGACGAACAAGTGCTCTGTCTTTTTCAAAGATATTTTTAAACTCGTTATAAGTTGTTGAACCCATACATCTTAATTGACCACTAGATAGTAGAGGTTTAATTAAATTCGAGGCATCCATCACACCACCAGACGCAGCACCTGCACCTATGATTGTATGGATCTCATCAATAAATAAAATTGAATGCGGTTTTGCTTGTAGCTCTTTTAAAAGTGCTTTAAAACGCTTTTCGAAATCTCCGCGATATTTCGTACCCGCTAACAAAGCGCCCATATCAAGTGAGTAGACTACAGCATCTGCAATCACATCAGGTACTTGTTCATTAACGATTCTATAGGCAAGGCCTTCCGCAATCGCTGTTTTACCAACGCCCGCTTCGCCAACAAGCAAAGGGTTATTCTTTTTACGACGACATAAAACCTGTACTGTACGTTCTACTTCTTGGTCTCGGCCAACTAACGGGTCTAACTGACCAGCTTGAGCCATTGTGTTCAGATTAGTAGTGAAGTTTTCTAGTTTAGTCTGCTCTTCACCTTGTATATCATTTGAATCATCACTATTGATATCTTCGTGATCATCTTCATGATGCTCGTCGTCAGACTTAGCAACGCCATGAGAAATAAAGTTCACAATATCTAGACGGCTAATATCACTCTTCTTAAGCAGGTAAACTGCTTGACTTTCTTGTTCAGAAAAAATCGCTACCAAAACATTTACACCTGTAACTTCGGTTCGCCCTGAAGACTGAACATGAAATACAGCTCTTTGTAGAACTCGCTGAAAGCCAAGTGTTGGTTGTGTTTCTCTATCATTTTCACTTTCTGGTAATAACGGTGTTGTTTCATCGATGAACTCAGAAAGCTCACGTTTAAGCGTTTCTGTATCAACACCGCATGCGCCTAACGCCTCACCAGCTGATGGGTTATCTATTAATGCAAGTAATAAATGCTCAACAGTCATAAACTCGTGACGACGTGTTCTCGCCTCACGAAACGCTGCATTTAAGGTAATTTCAAGATCTTTGTTTAGCATAAGCAACCCCCAAACGAGATTTATATCGGTTATTCCTGCTCACAACTACATAGCAGAGGATGTTCATGGTCGCGAGCGTAACGATTTACTTGTTCCGCCTTAGTATGTGCAATATCAGAAGTATATAAACCACATACTGCCTTTCCCTCGTGATGCACGCGCAGCATCACGTCAGTTGCTTTTTCGCTGTCCATATTAAAAAACGTCATTAATACTTCGATTACAAAGTCCATTGGAGTGTAATCATCATTATTTAAAATGACTTTATACTTGCGAGGTGGGCTTAGCTTTTGCTTTTGCTTCTCTCGAACTGTATCGATTACACCAGAATCTTTAATACCACTCATAATAAAATATAGTCTTGTGTTGTTAACTCAAGCAAACTTGAATTGAAAAAATAAATTATTTGTTAAAAAAATGTCTAAAAGTCTTGACTGATTGCTCATTTAAACTACAGTCGTTATTAGATTGTCTAATCTATGGGCAGTCTAGCAAATTATAAAGTTTAGATTAACTAAATTAGTCAACTTATAGAAGGATGTGGAAGTATGGCTTGCGGAAAAGTCAAATGGTTCAATAACGCCAAAGGGTTTGGTTTCATCGTAGAAGACGGCAGTGAAGAAGATATCTTCGCCCATTACTCGACGATTGTGATGGATGGATACAAAACACTTAAAGCCGGTCAAGATGTAACCTTCGAGTTGCAACAAGGTCCTAAAGGACTTCATGCAACGAACATCGCTCCTAGAGAAGCTGAACTCGCTTGATGCTATTATCTCATTAATAAAGCGGGTTTATACTCGCTTCACCCCCTTTAAAATTAATTACATTTCCCGTCTTTAATTTTTTCAATTAGCCCATATATAAATTGCTTGTTAAACTAGCGCGATTTCAGTCTTGTTAGCTATGTCTATTTTTTAGTCTATTTTAATTAACCTTTACTTCTAACCACTGAGTGTGGCTATAGACTTTTAGAGTAGTTATAACTATCAAACTTGCTATATAAAGTTGCCTTAGGCAACATAGCATTCCCATTGCGTTTTGATAGGCACTATTTGCCCCTGATCTAGGAATGATAATGACATCTAAAATTATATATACAAAAACTGACGAAGCACCGGCTCTAGCTACATACTCGCTGCTTCCAATCATTCAAGCTTACACTAATGCTGCAGGCGTTGAAGTTGAAACTCGTGATATTTCACTTGCAGGTCGTGTAATTGCAAACTTCCCTGAGTTTTTAACTGAAGAGCAGCGCATTGGCGATGCACTAGCAGAATTAGGTGAATTAGCAAAAACACCAGAAGCTAATATCATCAAGCTACCAAACATCTCTGCGTCAGTACCTCAATTAAAAGCGACAATCAAAGAGCTTCAAGATAAAGGTTACGCACTGCCTAACTACCCTGAAGAACCAAAATCTGATGAAGAAGCTGCAATCAAAGCAACTTACGACAAAATCAAAGGTTCTGCAGTAAACCCTGTTTTACGTGAAGGTAACTCTGACCGTCGTGCGCCTGCTTCTGTAAAAGCATATGCACGTAAAAACCCACACTCAATGGGTGCATGGGCTTCAGACTCACAATCATATGTTGCTAGTATGACTGATGGTGATTTCTTTGGTTCTGAGCAATCTACAACTGTAGAAAATGCAACTGACGTTCGCATTGAGCACGTTGCAGAAAATGGCGACGTAACTGTACTTAAATCAAGTACACCTCTACTTGCTGGTGAAATTATTGATGCATCACGCATGCGCGCAGCTGACTTACAAGCTTTCCTAGAACAAGAAATCAATGCTGCTAAAGAGAAAGGTGTACTTTTCTCTCTGCATATGAAAGCAACAATGATGAAAGTGTCTGATCCAATCATCTTTGGTCACGCTGTAAAAGTATTCTACAAAGATGTATTTGCTAAGCATGGCGAATTATTTGCTGAGCTAGGTGTTGACGTTAACAATGGTCTTGGTGACGTTTACGCTAAAATAGCACAATTAGACGAAGCAAAACGTGCTGAAGTTGAAGCGGACATCCAAGCGGTATACGCTGAGCGCCCTAGCATTGCTATGGTTGATTCTGATCGTGGTATCACAAACCTACATGTACCAAGTGATGTGATCATCGATGCATCTATGCCAGCTGCTATCCGTACAAGCGGTCAGATGTGGAATGCTGAAGGTAAGCAACAAGACACTAGCTTTGTTATCCCAGATCGTTGTTACTCTGGTGTTTACCAAGCAACTATCGACTTCTGTAAGAAAAATGGTGCTTTCGACCCTCGTACTATGGGTACAATTCCTAACGTTGGTCTTATGGCTCAAAAAGCAGAAGAGTATGGTTCACATGATAAGACATTTGAAGCGGCTTCAGCTGGTACTATCCGAGTTGTTGACACTGACGGCAATGTACTTCTTCAACATGACGTTGCACAAGGTGACATCTGGCGTATGTGTCAGGTTAAAGATGCGCCAATTAAAGATTGGGTAAAACTTGCTGTTAACCGTGCTCGCGCTACAAACACACCTGCTGTTTTCTGGTTGAATGAAGCGCGTGCGCACGATGCTCAGCTTATCAAAAAGGTAAATACATACCTTGCTGACCACGATATAGCTGGCCTTGAAATTCTTATTAAAGCACCAGTTGAAGCAACTGAATACTCTCTTGCTCGCATGAAAGATGGTCAAGATACGATTTCAGTAACAGGTAACGTATTACGTGACTACCTAACTGACTTATTCCCAATTCTTGAACTAGGCACAAGTGCGAAAATGCTTTCAATCGTTCCTCTAATGAACGGTGGTGGCTTATTCGAAACAGGTGCTGGTGGTTCTGCACCTAAGCACGTTCAACAGTTCGAAAAAGAAAACCACTTACGTTGGGACTCTTTAGGTGAATTCTTAGCACTTGCAGCATCACTAGAGCACTTAAGCCAAGTAAATGGCAATGCTAAAGCACAAGTTCTTGCTGATACATTAGACGCAGCGACTGGTAAATTCCTAGATGAAAACAAGTCACCTTCTCGTAAAGTAAATGAACTTGATAACCGTGGTAGTCACTTCTACCTATCTCTTTACTGGGCACAAGCACTTGCATCTCAATCAGACGATGCTGAACTACAATCGCTATTCGCGCCAATCGCAGAAGAGTTAACAGCACAAGAGCAAACGATTGTTGCAGAACTTAACTCTGCTCAAGGTGTAAGCAAAGATGTTGGCGGTTATTTCCAGCCAAATGACGACCTTGCTTTTGCAGCTATGCGTCCTAGTGAAACTTTCAATGCCGTATTAGCTAAACTAGCTTAATGCTAATTTGAATGATTAAGGGCATCGTTTGATGCCCTTTTTTATGTTTCTTTTACTTATTAGCAAACTCATAATTTGCTAATATGCACACACCAACGTTTTTATCTCATATAAGTAATGCAAAATCGCGCTCCTAATCGCAACTACAATACACTCAAAAAGAAACCACATAACAGAAAACCATTTAATAAAAAACGTGTGGTTAAGGAAGCGCTTCCTGCAGATCAAGTTAAAATTGTCCTTTTTAATAAACCTTTTGATGTACTTTGCCAATTTACCGATGATCAAAACCGTGCAACTTTGGCAGACTTCGTAAAAGAAAAAGGCGTATATGCTGCAGGTCGGTTAGACCGAGACAGTGAAGGGTTATTACTTTTAACAAACTGCGGTAAATTACAACACACTTTAACGAATCCGAAAAAAGACACAGATAAAACCTACTGGGTACAAGTTGAAGGTGTGCCAAGTGATGAGTCAATTTATGCACTTAATAAAGGCGTTGAATTAAAAGATGGCCTTACTAAGCCTGCAAAAGTCAGAATTATTGAAGAACCAAATGTTTGGCCTCGTAACCCACCAATCCGAGAGCGCAAAAATATTCCAACTACTTGGCTCGAAATTACCATTTCTGAAGGTAAAAACCGCCAGGTTCGCAGAATGACAGCCCACATTGGTCACCCTACACTGCGCTTAATACGCTATCGTATTGGAAAATACACCCTTGATGGCATTAACAATGGCGAATATAAAGTGCTTTAGCGTTAAACGCTAACTTTGGATTCAGCCTCTTAAAATATCGTGCTATACTCACGCCTTTCAAAATCATAGAGATTAACAGCAAAAAATATGAGCGATAATAGTCAGATTAAAGTCATCGTTGGTATGTCCGGCGGTGTAGATTCTTCAGTTTCAGCCTACTTATTAAAACAACAAGGCTATCAGGTAGAAGGCCTGTTCATGAAGAACTGGGAAGAAGATGACAATGACGAATATTGTGCTGCTGCTGAAGATCTTAAAGATGCACAAGCTGTCTGCGATAAGTTAGGTATTGAACTCCATACCGTAAACTTTGCAGCTGAGTACTGGGACAACGTTTTTGAGTATTTCTTAGAGGAATACAAAGCGGGCCGCACGCCAAACCCAGACATCATGTGTAATAAAGAAATCAAATTCAAAGCTTTCTTAGAATTCGCTGCACAAGCACTCGGTGCAGATTACATTGCAACAGGTCACTATGTTCGTCGTGAAGAGCGCGATGGTAAATGTGTGATGCAACGTGGCCTTGATGACAACAAAGATCAAAGCTACTTCCTTTATACACTTAGCCATGAGCATATTGCACAAACACTATTCCCTGTAGGTCAAGTTGAAAAGCCTGAAGTACGTCGTATTGCTGAAGAGCAAGGTTTAATTACACACGATAAAAAAGACAGTACCGGTATTTGCTTTATTGGTGAGCGCAAGTTCAAAGACTTCTTACAAAAATTCTTACCAGCACAACCAGGTAAAATTGAAGACACTGACGGTCATGAAGTGGGTGAACATGAAGGTTTAATGTACCACACGCTTGGTCAGAGAAAAGGCCTATTAATCGGTGGTATGAAAGAAGGCAGTGGCGAGCCTTGGTATGTCGTTGATAAAGACGTAGAGCGTAACGTGTTAATTGTCGGCCAAGGCAAAAACCACCCTCGCCTATTTAGTAACGGCCTTAACGCAAATCAATTACACTGGGTTGATCGAGTTGGACCGCAAGGCACAACACGTTGCACAGTAAAAACCCGTTATAGACAAACTGACATTCCATGTACTTTGCTGGTTGGCGAAGACGGGATGGCACGGGTTTTATTTGATGAGCCCCAAAAAGCAGTAACCCCTGGTCAATCAGCTGTATTCTACGCTGACGACGTCTGCTTAGGTGGCGGTATAATCGACTCGGTGATCAAATAATGTCAACAAGTTATGTTTTACCGCTGGCGGCTATGTGCCAGATCAGCAAACTTGTCCAAAAAACAGCAAAATACGGCCAGTTTAATGAAGCGGAAGTCAGTACTTTTCTAAAAAGTATTGTTAACCTCAGTCCTGCTCAGCCAGAAGATGTTTATGACGACAAGTGGGTTATCAAAGACGGTTATAAAACGCTTGTTCAGCAGCTCTCTCCTGAAGGCGAGAAAGATGTTGAACTGGTTAAATATGTTGGCAGTTTGATGCAGCTAGAGCGCGCTCTTTCAGCAAACCCAAAAGCATTAGATGAGCTTGCAAACCGTTTGAACCAAGTGGAAAGACAACTATTACATTTTGATATTTGCGATAGCACCATAGTTGCTGCTTTAGCTGATATCTACAGCCAAGTACTCAGTCCACTTGGACAAAAAATTCAAGTATTTGGCCAACCAGATTTATTAAAACAACCAAGTTACCAACATAAGATCCGAGCGCTTTTATTAGCAGGCATACGCAGTGCTGTGCTATGGCGACAACTTGGTGGTAAGCGACGTCAATTTTTCTTTGGCAAAAAGAAAATTATCGAAATCGCCAAAAAAAGTATTTAAAGAAATCGTTCAAACAAACCAATTAGTTTAGGAGAAATTATGGAGCTTTCAGCGTTAACCGCTATCTCTCCAGTGGATGGCCGCTATGGTAGTAAAACTACTGAGTTGCGTGGCATTTTCAGTGAGTTCGGCCTTATCAAGTACCGCGTAACTGTAGAAGTTCGTTGGTTACAAGCCCTAGCTAAAGCACAAGGTATTGATGAAGTACCAGCTTTCAGTGACGAAGCCAATGCGCTTTTAGACAGCATTGTTGACAACTTTAGCGAAGCAGATGCTGCACGCGTTAAAGAAATCGAGCGCACAACGAACCATGACGTTAAAGCGGTTGAGTATCTTCTAAAAGAGAAAGTTGCAGATAATGCAGAGTTAAATGCAATCAATGAATTCATTCACTTTGCATGTACGTCTGAAGACATCAATAATCTATCTCACGGTTTAATGTTAGCAGAAGCACGTGACAAAGTACTTTTACCGTACTGTGATGAGCTACTTGCTGCAATCAAAGCAAAAGCGGTTGAGTACAAAAGCGTACCTATGATGACTCGTACTCACGGTCAGCCTGCTTCTCCTTCAACAATGGGTAAAGAGTTTGCTAACGTGTATGTTCGTTTACAACGTCAACGTCAGCAAATCGCAAACGTAGAATTACTTGGTAAAATCAATGGTGCTGTTGGTAACTACAATGCGCACTTGAGCGCGTACCGTGATTACGACTGGCATGCACATGCAGAGCAATTCGTAACTAGCCTTGGCTTAACTTGGAATGCATTCACGACGCAAATCGAACCACACGATTACATTGCTGAGCTATTCGATGCAATCGCGCGTTTCAACACTATCTTATTAGACTTCGACCGTGACGTTTGGGGTTACATTGCACTAAATCACTTCAAGCAAAAAACAGTTGCTGGTGAAATTGGTTCATCAACTATGCCGCACAAAGTTAACCCTATCGACTTTGAAAACTCAGAAGGTAACCTAGGCCTAGCTAATGCAATTTTTGCACACTTAGCACAAAAACTTCCAGTATCTCGCTGGCAGCGTGACCTAACTGATTCAACAGTTCTTCGTAACCTTGGCGTTGGTATGGGCTATACACTAATTGCGTACCAAGCAACATTAAAAGGTGTAAGCAAATTAGAAGTAAACGCTGATCGTCTTCTAGAAGAGCTAGATCAAAACTGGGAACTGCTTGCAGAACCAATTCAAACAGTTATGCGTAAATACGGTATCGAAAAGCCTTACGAGAAACTTAAAGAGCTAACACGAGGTAAACGCGTAAACCAAGAAATCATGGCTGATTTCATTGATGGGTTAGAATTACCAGATACTGTAAAAGCTGAAATGAAACTAATGACTCCGGCTAACTACATCGGCCGTGCTGAAGCATTCATTGACGAATTAGTGTAATTACACACAAATTTAGTTTATAAAGCGAAAGGTAACCCTTTCGCTTTTTTTATGGAAAAATATGTTTGATTTGAAAATTAACGCATTAACTCACGCCGAGTTTCTAAAAGAATATTGGCAAAAACAGCCGTTATTAATCAAAGGTGGTTTTACTGATTTCGAAGATCCGATTGAGCCAGAAGAATTAGCGGGTCTTGCCATGGAAGATGACATTGAATCTCGTCTAATCACAAATCATGACGATAAATGGGAATCTTACCACGGTCCATTCGAAGACTTTTCACAATTAACAGAAACTAATAGTACCCTGCTCGTTCAAGCAGTCGATCACTGGCATCCTGTTGCAACTGAATTGTTAGAGCCATTTCGATTCATTCCTAACTGGCGAATTGATGACTTAATGATTAGCTATTCAACCCCTGGCGGAGGTGTTGGGCCTCATCTAGATCAGTATGATGTGTTCATCATACAGGGTGAAGGTAAAAGACATTGGCGAGTTGGTTTGCCTGACTCAAGTCTAAAAGAGTTTGCACAAAATAAGAGCTTACTCCAAGTTGAGCAATTCAATGCTATCATTGATGAAGTTCTTGAACCTGGTGATATTCTTTATATTCCACCAGGCTGCCCACACGAAGGTTATGCGGTTGAGAATGCATTAAACTACTCAGTTGGTTTTAGAGCGCCTGACACGAAAGATTTCTTAAGCAATTTTGCCGATTACTTAATTGATAATGAGCTCGGTAAAACACGCTATTCAGACAAAACACTTACACTCAGAGAATCATCTGGCGAGCTTAAGAATGAGGAAGTCGAAAAGATCCAGAGCTTAATGCTAGATGCAATTCAAGACAAAGCTGTTATTAAACGTTGGCTTGGAAATTATTTAAGTCAACCAAAGCATGATATGGATTTATTACCACTTGAGGAACCAATCTCATCAAATGAGTTAGCTAACTACATATCATCACAAGTAATTAACAGAGCAGGTGGTGTTAGAACCTTTTATCAACTGTTTGAAAACTCGATACTTCTAAGTGTAAATAGTGAGACTTTCTCACTGCCAATCAATATGTTAGATGCTACCAAGTTACTTACAGATTTAACTTATTTTGAAGCTAACGAAATTATTCCTTCAGTTTCATGTTTGGAGTTTGCTGAAATGTTAACTAAGCTTATTAATGAAGGTTACTACTTTATCCAACAAGAAGAATAAAGATCCTGTATGTGCAAGCAAGCCTGATTATTAATTACTTTGAGTGCCAAGGCTTGCACATTTGATTTGAATCTTACTGGAGGACACATGGTTTACCATGTAACTAGAGTTAATTGGTTTGAACAACAAACGTTATTAACTGAGCTAAGAGAAAAAGTGTTTGTTTATGAACTAAACTTACCAAAAAAAGTTGAGTTCGACTCACTCGATAGACAATCTGAGCATGCAATAATTTATGATAACTTCAATACGCCAGTCGGCACCGGTAGACTGACTCCAAATGGCTTGATTAGTCGCGTTGCCATTGAAAGAAAACATAGAAATAAAACTGCATATTGTTCCATTCTCAATTATTTGGTTGTAATAGCAAAAGAAAAAGGGTTGAACAACATATTCATCAACTCTGTTCTTGATGAAGTACCTACATTTGTTCAATACGGATTCTGTAAAAAAGGAAGTGTATTCATGGAAGCAGGTATAGCAAGGCAGCAACTGTACTGCCCTGTTAGTGACTTTAATGCCGAGCCATTTACGATGCTTCATTAGCCCATAGCTGTTCGTTTTCATACATTTCATAAAGGCCATGTGCCCTGTTTACTAATAGATTAGCAAAATCAACTTGCGTTTTATCAATAAACTTATTTGCCATAATTGCATCAGCTTTAACTTGCCATTGAAATGAAAAATGTCGCATAACATCACGTGCATTTGAAGCAGCAGTTACTTCAACAGCATCTGTAGGTAAACGCCCAGTGATGACCCAATAGGTTTTTCCATCGTTACCTTTAATTTTCCAGATAGCACATAAAGGAGGCAAAATACGGCACTCTTTGTCTAGTATACTGACAGGTAAAATTCCCTTATCAGCTAAAAATTTTTGCGCATTACCCAAACACTCTCTTTGCCATGCTTCTACTTGCTCGTTTGTAATCTCTACCGGTGCTTTCTTTTCTTCAGACATTTATCTTTCTCATAATTTTTGTTGCTGTCACTCTACTTTCTTACAACACCTTGTCAACATGCGCACGTTCAAAAATTTATTTATTGATTAATTTGCACAAGAAACATTCTTCATTAATCATAAACTACATAACTGATTGTACATATGACTTTATAAATAAGGTTAATTTCTTGTCAGATGAGGAGTCAAACTTTCTTCATTTTGATTCTTAACCGTTGCCTAACACCTTCGCTGGATCAGTTTTTGTTGCTTGCCAAGCAGGATAAATACTGGCTAAAAGTGCGAGTACTAAAGTTACACCTAAAGTGATGGCGATATCTGTCCAGATCAGTTTTGATGGAAGAAATTCAACAAAATAGACGCCTGAAAGTGGGTTTTGTGTACCCTCACCATAAAACCAGACAAATAATTCAGGTAAATAAAGAGATATTACAACACCCAGCGCACTGCCAACTAATGAACCAAGTAACGCATTACCAACACCTTTGAAGGCAAAAGTAGAAAAAATAGTACTGTCTTTGGCGCCCATAGTTTTGAGTATTGCGATATCAGACTGCTTATCTTTAACTTCCATCACCATAGACGAAACAATGTTAAAACTTGCTACAGCAATAATCAAAATAACCACTAGAAACACAATGGTACGAACCATTTGAATATCTTGGTACAAGCTGCCTTGCGTTCTAAACCAACTATTTACATACACTAGATCGGGTAAGCTTCTGCCTGCAGACATAGCAATATTATGAGCTTCAAATACATCCGTCACTTTGACTCTCAAGCTTGTGACTTGATCTGGTTTTAGGCTTAACGAAGTTTGTAAAGACTCCAGGTTAATAAGTGCCATAGATTGATCTATCGGGCCGCCCATTTTAACCAAACCGACTAATGTTACTTTTATTCGTTTAGGCGCTGATAACATTGATTTCGCATTTTTATTGGCAATTAATAAAGTAAAATTATCACCAATAGAAAGGTTCAAACTTTCAGCAATTTGAGCTCCTAAAATCACTTCATTTTGTGCCAAGCTCTTTATGCTGACATCTTTAATAAACTCACCGACGCTCGATACCTCTTCATGTGAATGAATATCAACCCCCTTTATTTGGGCGGCCTTTAATTTCCCCTTAAATTGCACCATACCAGTCACATTTATTTCTGGTACAGCAGCAAGAACACCTTGTTGTTTCTCTAGTATATATACTTTTGATTGCCAATCATTGATTGGTTCATATGGCGCATCATAGGTGACATGAGAAACAACAGATAAAAGCCGCTTTTCAAGTTGCTCTTCAAAACCATTAATAACTGACAAGGCCACGATTAATACACTAACCCCGAGTAAAACGCCTAAAGTAGAGGCTTTGTTTAAGATTGAAGCGAATCCTTTTTGTCGTGATTGACTGAATCGCTTAGATAAAAATAGGCTAAGCATGACTAACCTCAGTCAACACGCCATCATCGAGTTGCACACTTCGCCCAAGCTTTTCTGCAAGTTCTAAGTCATGAGTGACAATGACAAAACTGGTCTGAAGTTGCTGGTTGAGCTCATTTAATAAATCATAAATTTTAATAGCATTTTGCTTATCTAGATTACCAGTTGGCTCATCAGCTAAAACTAATGCAGGTTTTGTAACGAGTGCGCGAGCGATAGCCACGCGTTGACGCTCACCACCTGATAACTCAGATGGTTTATGTTCAGCCCTATGCCCCAAACCCACCTTTTCTAGCATACTTAGCGCTTCAGAATGCGCACGATTTACTTTTTCACCTTGAATGAGTAGCGGCATAGCGACATTTTCAAGTGCAGTAAATTCCATTAATAGATGGTGAAATTGGTAGATAAACCCCATATGTTTATTTCTAAATTCAGCCTGCTGATTTCTTGATAACTCCGCAACATTTGTACTTTTAATTTTGGCATGCCCAGTTGTTGCATGATCTAGCGTACCAAGAATATGTAATAAGGTACTTTTACCTGAACCAGAGCTGCCAACTATTGCAAGCATTTGTCCTTGCTCTAACTGTAAGTTTACACCTTTCAACACTTCAACTTTGTTCTTTCCATCTTGGTAAACTTTGCCTAAGTTTTGACAATCAATTACTAAATTACTCATATCTTAAAACCTCAGCAGGCATTACTTTGGCAGCTTGTTTAGCTGGATAAAGGGTAGCTATAAAACTTAATAAAACACTCAATGTGGCCATGATTATTAGACCTGTAAATTCAAACTTTACGGGTAAGGCCATCCCTCCCAGTAAAGACAAGCCGACCAATGACATCACTTCATTGATATAATTTGCCAGTAGCAAACCAGCAAATAGCCCCAATAAAGTACCGATAACTCCATTGTAAAGTCCTTGAACCATAAACACTTTCGATATCATCACAGGTGTGAAACCTAAAGTTTGTAATATGGCTACTTCACCTTGTTTCTCTTTGACCATCATTGAAAGACCCGAAATAATATTGAAAATCGCGACTAAGACAATCAGTCCTAGCAATAGAGACATCACTCTTTTTTCCATTGCAACGGCTGCAAACAAAGCCCCCTGCTGTACTTGCCAGTCAATGCTTATGTAATTAGAGGTATCTATACTAGAAAGCTCTTCATAAAAGTCTTCAAGAGAAAAAGCATCATGTAGTGAAATACTAATATCTAAATGAGATTGCGACTTTTTCCGCATTAATCTTGCAAGGCTTTGACCATTTGCGAAGGCAAGTTGTGTATCAGCTTCACTTCTTGAATTATAAATAAGGGCCACAGTAAATAGTCTTTGCGCAGGAACCCTGCCCATAGGCGAGTAAGTTGTAATCTCAGGCATAATCACTCGAATTTGACTACCGACCTGAACTTTCAAACTATTTGCCAGATAACGACTGATGGCTAATTGATACTTACCCGATTGGAATTGCTTTATACTGCCAGACTCTATATGACTCTCTAATTGCGTAGTCCCGCCTTCAAAAACACCCTGCAACCTAACACCTAAAAGTTCTTCATTGGTTTGCAAAATAACATCTGAGGTGAGATAAGATTGCACACGTTTGACCGTGCTTAAATCGGCTAATTGCGTCTTTAAATTATTAGATGATTTTACTTCCCTTTCAGGTTTTAGCTGCACATGAGGGATCATATCAAGCATCGCGTTTTTTAGTGTTTGCTCAAAGCCATTCATCACAGAGCTCACTGTGATCAAGGACATAAGTCCTAATGCGATACCTGCGATAGAAAAAAAAGAAATGAATGAAATAAACGCATTTCCTTTGCTCGCTTTGGCATACCGAAGCCCAACAAAAAGGCTAACTGGTTGAAACATATATAATAAATTAAAATTTCATTTTCTACATGCTTGCATACTACCACAAAGTCACATTACATATATAAATACTAACTTGTAAAAAAGTTTGTAAATCCGATAGTTAAAAAGAAAATTTGGTGTAAAATGCGTGAAATCTCGCGGTATGGAAGTTCTATGTTATCTCTTTCTCGATATAAGCATATGAATTTAAAGGGCGATTTATTTGGTGGTGTGACCACTGCCATAATATCTCTCCCGCTCGCCCTCGCGTTTGGTGTTGCTTCAGGAGCCGGTGCTGAAGCAGGTATGTGGGGTGCAATTTTAGTCGGTCTTTTCGCTGCCTTGTTTGGTGGTTCCACTTCCTTGATTTCTGAACCAACTGGTCCAATGACGGTTATTATGACCGCGGTTTTGACTGGAATGATGGCTAAATATCCTGAGTCTGGCCTGGCTATGGGTTTCACCGTCGTGATGATGGCTGGTGCCTTTCAAGTGTTAATTGGTACCTTAAAGCTCGGTAAATACGTAACACTAATGCCCTACTCGGTTATTTCCGGATTTATGTCCGGTATTGGCGTGATACTCATCATTTTACAGCTTGCACCTTTATTAGGCCATCAAGCACCTGCAGGAGGAGTTGCAGGCACTTTAGGTCAACTCCCAGAGCTTTTATTAAATATTAAGTTTTCAGAGGTGTTGTTAGGCGCAGCTACATTAGCAATATTGTTTTATTTTCCTAAGAAATATCGCCAATATGTCCCTGCTCAATTAGTCGCACTTGTTGCTGTGACCTTAGTTTCGATTATCATTTTTGACACTGATAGCATTCGAAGGATCGGTGAGATACCAAGTGGCCTACCTTCTATTGTTATCCCGACTTTTACTGCTGACCAATTTCAATCAATGGTAATCGATGCTTTGGTGCTTGGTACGCTGGGTTGTATTGATACCTTATTAACTGCTGTTATAGGCGACAGCTTAACCCGAACTGAGCACGATTCTGATAAAGAGTTAAGAGGCCAAGGTGTTGCAAATATCATCTCTGGCTTATTCGGTGCATTACCTGGTGCAGGTGCGACCATGGGCACAGTGGTAAATATTCAAGTCGGTGCGCGTTCTCCGTTGGCGGGTATTTTCCGAGCACTGATTTTAATGGCGGTTGTATTTGTAGCCGGAAGCTTAACAGAACCAATTCCATTGGCTGTTTTAGCGGGTATTGCCGTATATGTTGGTATCAACATTCTTGATTGGAGCTTTATTCAAAGAGCGCACAAATTAAGTATATCTCAAATGGCAATTATGTATGGTGTAATGTTACTCACTGTATTTGTAGATCTCATTGCAGCTGTGGGCTTAGGTGTATTTATTTCTAATATTATGGTTATAGAGCGATTGAGCCGAGTTCAATCAGAACAAGTTAAAGCCATTAGTGACTCCGATGATGATGTGCCGATGAATGAAACTGAGCAACTATTATTCGAAAAAGCTAATGGCCAACTCTTATACTTCTATTTATCTGGGCCAATGATATTTAGTGTGTCTAAAGCCATTGCGCGCCAACACCGTGACATTAGCAAGTATAAAGCAATGGTCTTAGATTTAAGTGATGTACCAATGTTAGATGTAACTGTGAGTTTAGCTTTAGAAAACGCAATGACAGACGCACTTGATGCAAACTGCAAAGTGTTTATCTATTCTCCAAATGATGACACTAGCGAACAACTTCATCGTTTTCAAATCAATGAAAAACTCGGTGAAAGCGCCTTTTGTAATTCGAGAATAGATGCTTTAGAGCGAGCTTTAATTGCAATGAAACCTAATAGCTAATTTTGACCTTATAAGCACTCTAACATAGAAAGTGTTTAGAGTGCTTTTACTTTATAAATTTACACTCCTTTGTTCTAAAATTAGATCCTCCCTCCACCCATAATCAACCTTATAAACTTTTGAGCATAATTTTTGCTTATACAAATATTTATCTGCTTTTATTGTGTTGATAAACACATTTTACTACTCTAATTTCTGATCAAATGTTATTTAATTGTTGACGGAAACAGAATAATACTAGAAAATAGGGTTAGTTTTTACTTTTTAAGTTTGTTGTAGCAGTTTCTAAACTTGGAGAACAACCATATGAAGTTATCTTTAATCGCAATGTCTTCGCTTTTTGCTTCGCAATTTGCATTTGCTGACAATCTAATTACCAATGGCTCATTCGAGCAGGACGTAGTAAATTCAAAATGGACGTTGTTGAACACTGTAACTGGTTGGCAAAATGATGGAGCTAGATTCGAGATCCAAACATCTCGTTTAGGGATCATCAATGCACAAGATGGAAATCAATATATTGAACTAGATTCAACAGCAAATCACAGTGTATATCAAAATATTGCAACGCAAAGCGGCAAAACTTATGAAGTTTCATTCTACTACTCTCCACGAGTTAATGGTAATGAAGAAACCAATAAAGTAGATGTAAAGTGGGATGGTGTTACCGTTTTAAATCTAAATGCCACTCAAAGAGGTTGGCAGTCTTTCTCTATTACTGTTGAAGCATCATCAGAGTCTTCCGAACTTCGTTTTACTGGTGCTGGAAAAAATGATAGCTATGGTGGCTTTATCGATAATGTCAGCGTAACTGAGAACCTAGTATGTCATACAGGTATTTTTGGTATTAACAATAGTGGTTCTACTGAATCAGGTTACGTATATAAATTTGACTTAGAAAATAATACTTACAGTGTTGTCGCCGGTGTTCAAAACACAGCGTCTAACCTTGCAAGTCATAACGGTAAACTCTATTTCATGGAGCAATTAGATTCTAAAACTAAAGCTTCTAAACTTTGGTCTTTAGACTTAGAGACAGGTGTTCAAACCACTGAAGCTGATGCAACTTCATGGCCTATTTATCGCTCAGCTGTAAGCGCTGATGGTCAATCTTTAAGAGCAACAAGTAAAACATATATGTATGACTACGACCTACAAACTGGCGAGAAAACAGTTTTAGGTAAAATGCGTTATTCTGGTGATAGATTCTCACACGGCGATGTAGCCTATTCTCCCGATAGCAATACGCTTTACGTGTTAACTGGTAAGTCTCTTTACACAATTGATGATAGCAACATGGAGCTTACTTTAATTGGTCACCATGGAATTAACTGGGCATCTGGTTTAGCAATTTCAGACGACGGTACTTTGTATGTATCAGGCAGAATTTCAGGTGAGAATGCCAAAATTTACAGTGTAAACCCTCAAACAGCGGTTGCCACATATGTAATGGACGCACCTGAGCACATTAATGACTTAACGTTCGTAGACAACTATTGTAACTAAGTTCTGATTTGAATAACAAAAGGAGTACAGATTTGTACTCCTTTTTTATGGAGAAAAAATATTTAGTTAATATCTGAAATAAGCTTAGGGTTTATAACTAAATTACGCACACCATGAGCGTGATCTTCGTCGAACTCATTACCTTTACACCACTCACCTACCGTTTCAATATTAACTTTCGCGACACGTGGGCGAACGCTCCAGCTTACTTGTAAAGGTGAACCTTTTTCATTGTAACTAGGGCCAGTTGTTGAACCCGCATATTGTACTGGTGCACCGGTAAAGTTAGGAATATTCAGCGCTTGATAGTAGCCGTTTTGTTTACCAAACTTTGTCAGTTCAGCAAAATCTAATGCATTTTTGTCATTTACAAGTACATACACTTGCGCTTCTACTCGTAATTGCGGGTTAGCAATTGGGTCACTTAAACAAGCACCCAGTGTTGGACCTGGTTTCACTTGCGCTGTTGTATGAACATAGTGAAGTTCAATGGTGTCGCCCGGGAATAGACTACCCGTTTTAGAAGGGCAATTTTGGCCTTTAACTGCTTTTAGCTCTTTCTTTGAAAGCTCACCGTTAAAAACGAATCCAGTTTCAGAGCCTTTGCCATTTCCATTGCCAGCATATCTAGTAAACTCGCCACCTTTATGCTCTGCGTTTTTATGGAAGTGGATGTTACACAAGTTCATTTCTTTATGAGAAGGTGCAGCATTAAAAGCGATGTTGTTTTCGCCCTCTAGAGTATCAATATCACGCGGAGATTGCGGGCCAAAACCTTTACCCTCAGTATTTTTAGCAAGGTTAGCACGCTGATCTGCGATCACTTTGTCAGATACATCTGCCATGACAGCAAATGAAGTAGATGTGATGATGCCCATTGCACATAGTGTTTTTAATTTCATATTTCTCTCAGTTATTAATGATTAAGAATTTCGCAATAAAATTATTAGCAATATAAATAATGACTTATGAGAGAATTATATCTAAAAGCAATTAAAAAATACCTTTTTAGGTATGAAAACACATATAAAAAACAACAAATTAGGAACTAAGATAGTTAGATTCCACAATCATTCGGTGTTTTTTGCTCTATGCTTAAATAAAATTTGATGATGGTGTTCTCAATGAGGCGAATTACGTTTCTACTTTCTTTTGCTTGCCTGATTTTTTCACAAACTATACTTGCACAAAACTGTAAAAAGATTGGTGTAGTAGCTAGCTGGCCTCCTCTAACCGTTTTCGATAGTACTGGTGCAACAGGTCTTGATGTTGAGATTGTAAAAGCAATATTTGATCAAGCCGGTTTGTGCTACAAATTTGTGCGGCTTCCCTCCAGTGCAAGAACTTTTGAAGAAATGGGCAAAGCTATCATTGATGTTTCCACCATGACAAGCTTTACAGTTGAAAGGCAAAAATATGGTGTTTTCTCCGTAAGCTATCGAGATGAGAAGATGAGATTAATATCTCTGTTTAAACCAAGGCCTATACAAAACCTCAAGGCAATTCTCAGAAAAGATCATACCATTGGTTTAAGCATCGGGTCTTACTATGGAAAGGAATTAAAAAAACTACTCGAACACAAAAAATTCAAAGAGCAGTTTGTGAGTTTGGCAAGTGCTAACAGCCGCATCTCAATGCTGGTTAAAAACCGCGTCGATTTTATTATTGATGACATTATCAGTGCGCATTACTATAAGACAACACTCGGCCACGACAACATTAAAATATGGCCTTACATAGTGCATGATAACCCCGTCCACCTTCTACTTAGCCATAAATCTTTCACACCATACGAAGTTAAAATAATTAATAGAGCAATAAACGAGTCACAACCTAAGATTGATGCCATTATTATGAGTTATTTAGTTAACAATTAAGTTATGATTACGGGTAAACTGGTTAATCCTGATTTGCCATGCCTTTCAAAAACATCAAACGCTTTCTTTCGTTTTCATTTGGTTGGTAGTGAGTTTTGTCTATGCCTGACAGGTCAACATCATCGAATACCAATTTTTCAATCTCAGAGTTACCAAATCGAGATGGCTCTGCGGGGTGTGTAGAGCGCCTCTCAATAGTAAAAGTGGCCAGCTCAAATTCACTTGTGTTTGGCAGTACACTTTGATGTGCTCGCAACAAAATATGTTTTTGCCCTACCTCTAATTTGGTTTCAGAGACTAAAGAGGCGATGGGTTGCGCACCTGAAAACAAATTTGCTCTCACTCTATAAAGACCTGCTTTCTCAACTTTAATATCAATAGGAAAAACTAGGTCGGCGCTTTCAACAAATGGTTTGGTTCCTCCGACAATTGTCGCACTTTTTTGGTTGTAACTAATTTGCGCAACCATAGGCACTTCATCGCCGTTTACATTGGCTATTGCCGTGATTTGTAAGTTAGCTGGGTAATCAGTGTTTCCTTTTATTTGTGCTAAGTATGCATCTTGTGAAGGGTGCATCGTATAACTAGATAATAGCTTGCGCGTATCAGCATCCTGCACTTTTAGTTCCACACCATAAATATCGATACCCTTTACTTGAACTATAATGGCTTCTGGCGAAACAAAATGATATTTCTCAAGCATCATTGATATTTTCACATTGCTATCTTGAGTAACCATAGTTACTGGTTCGAAATAATTTGGATTTAAAATACTAAAGTCATTTAAAGAAAGTGGCTGCGAATAAGGCGGATAATTCAAAGTTTGCTCATATTTAGTTGCGATGACTTTTGCCGAATCAACCGTTGATTGATTAAAGCTTATAGGCATAGGTGTCTTAGTTTCTTGAATGATTTCTTTCGAAGACTTCATTTCATCAACTTGATTGCTTCCAAGTGCTGTTTTTCTATCAGTATCTAATTCATTATCGCTATTTTGTTTTGTACCAAGAAAATAGCAAATGCTTATAAAGCTAATGGCAACTAATCCAATGATGATTTTGTTCTTTTTCATAGTATCTACCATACAAGGCCGTAAAAAGTTTTTACGGCCTTAGTAACATTACTCAGATTGAAAATTTATAGTGTGTTATAGATTAATTTAGACATACTTTGAGAGTCAGACTGACTTACATATTTATAATGTGTCTTAAAGATCCAGAACCCATAATCTTTTTGGTAGGTAGAAAATGAAATTGTGTCGCCATTATCCAACCTTACAGTGTCATTAGCCGCTGTCACTTTGCCTTTTGGCTTATTCAAAATGATTGATAAGTGATCATAGTTATCAGACATCAACATTGGATAGTGATTTGGCATGAAACTTTTCACAGCATCACCTTGTGATGAGATCTTGCCGTTAAATGCAACGCTTGAAGAACAACTACCAAAGTTCCCTGCTTTGCTTGATCCACAGCTTGAATGAGAAGCCACTACACTGTCATCTTTGCCTTTTAAAAATAGCTTTGTTGCCCCCAGGAATAGATCGCCCTCACCAACAAATCTTAATCTTGGGGCTCTATCACTGGGTAATGCTGCCAATTGACGAGCATTATTAACTTTGAGGTCGTTTAGAACCCCAAGCTTATCGGTCAATGGTCCTCCCAACCAGGCTTGTAAGGCCAACTCTATAAGTGGGTTCCAAGATGTTGCGCCTTGAGTCACATTCACTGCCAAATCCGCTAACTCACTGCCGCCACCAGCGCCTGCTATATCAAATGTTGCAATGATATTGAGCGGCTTAAGTCCTGCTGCACTTAACCAGTTTGCTTGGTTATCAATAATGTAACGTGCGACTAAATCACCTGTTGAGTGTGTAACAAGTATACAGCCTTGGTCGCATACACCACGCTCACTCATAGACTTTAATTTCGGCCATACATAATCTGTCGCGATTTTACCTTTAACGCGCTCAAATGAAGGCCAATCAATCCTTTCATCTGCCAAAGCGCCCCAATAGTCAGCCCAATAGCTCTCCCCATCACTACTAACTGTATTTGGCGAACCAAATAATAGCTGTTGTGGTTGAAAACCATGAATCAATACTGTTTTATAATCCGTTGCACTTACAACGCTTGATTGTGCTAAAGCCCATACTGCAAAAACTAAGCTTGTTATTTTCATTGTATTCAGATTGCCCATCGCAACCTCCAAGTTTATTGCAAAAATAATCTTATTCTCATTACTAGGAATAAGGTTTCCCGTGCGGAATCTGGTATGACATCAGTCCAGATGCAGTTAGAGTTTTAGATCGAATTGTGAACAATTGCAATATTTTGTTTACAAATATTTCTATATTGTTTCTGAAAACTACAATTTTATCCCGGATAATTGGATTTAACTATTTCATAAAAATACAGAAAATTTATAAATCTAAAGCTTAGAATTTTCCGTAATAACAGAATAAGTATCTCAGTACATAAAAAATATGGACCTATTAGAGCACGAAGTTTCACGCATAATCGAAATGGCGTGGGAAGACAGAACACCATTTGAAGCAATTAATACCTTATATGGCTTAAATGAAACGCAAGTCGTTAATTTAATGCGTAAAGAAATGAAACCAAGCAGTTTCAAAATGTGGCGAAAACGCATGTCTGGACGAGAGACCAAACATCTTAAATTACGAAACCCTGACATTTCACGAGGATATTGTAAAACACAGTACAAGCACCGCTAGGGATAGCAATGCATAGGCTACTTGGGAAGTTCAAAGCTAAAAAATTTATAACTTCCCAAGATTACAATAAGTTGCTTTCTCAAAATCGCTGACGTTCATCGCGATATTCTCAATATTTGGAAATAGTTCAGCGAGTTTAGAAACAATAATCTTTGAAAGCATGGCTTTCTGTTCGGTAGTCCTGCCCTGCATGATGTGTGCAAATACATGAATGAAATCAGCACTTTTATTACCAACTAAGTATTTTTGATAAGGGTTAATCCTTACCTTAATTTCATTTTCAACAAATAAGTCAGAAGAATTCGCTGCGTGATGAATGCTTGCCATCAAATCTTCTTCTGTATAATTATCAAGGATAGAATCTGAACAATCTAATATAAAGTGAGGCATGAATAATCCTTATAACTTCATCTATGAATTCAGCAAGTGCTGTTGACTCAAAAAGCCTGTTTAGTTTTGAGTCATCAATTTCTTAATATCAGTAAAGCTTGGCCTGTGTGATATGTCATCATTCAAACACGAATTTCGAATATTTGAAACTTTTTCAAACAATGCTAAGTCCTCGAGCTTTGACCTTTCTTCTGTTTCTATTACTTCATAATGATTCAATAAATCGTCTAGCAAATTACCAAACGCTCTGACTTCAATGCGTTCAAATTGCTGTTGCTGTACTTCAGACAAGTTATGTAATTGCGTCGCGGCACCAAAGTCACCAAACATCACATGCCCTTGAGCATTAATCATCGTATTATGCGCGTAGAAATCACCATGACTGACTTGCTGGTTATGTAAATGCGATAATACATCTGCTAACTGTTTAGCAATATTGTTTATTGTTTCAATAGAAAATTGCGTGCCTTCGACAAATGTGTCTCTTGTACAGGTTTCATAGTTTGGAGGAAGGCCAAGATTTTCATAACCTGCTGGAATTAAATCCATAAGAAGCGCCAAAAAGTCTTGGTCTGAAATATGCGCAAATGTTTTGATCAAGTTCTCATGCTGACCTGCAGTTAAACAAGCATTTAACTCATCTTCTGGATAACCATCACTGGTTTTACCGCCTTTAAACACCTTAATGGCAATGTCTGTGTCAGCATTATTTAATTTTCCTCTGTAAATTACACCCGATGCGCCCTGACCTATTTGCTCATTGAGAACAATATCTTGCTGTTCATACTGGGCAATACCTGAATGTGCTTTATGCTCGCCAACCAATGGATTACCTGATAGTGCCAGCCAAGCCAATTTTGGCAGTTTGAATAAACCCGCTGGGACTAAAGTTAGTTCATTCGCTGAAAGCCTAATTAACTCTAATTGCTTGCACTGTGTAAAACTTTCTGGAATTGCAGAAAGTTTATTCCCGGCTAATGCTAACTTCTTTAACTGACTTAATTGACCAAAGCTGTGTGGTAATTGAGTTAGACGATTGTCGGTTAAAATCAACCAGCGTAAGTTTATTGGGAGTGCCGTCTCGCTAATTGACTCGATTTGATTCGATTTAAACCCAACCATGTCTAAATTGATGCATTCCCCTAACACGTCAGGGAAAACTTTAAACTGATTAAACGATAAAAATAATACTTTTAAGTTTTTTAATTGAACAAAACTGTCTGGTAATTCTGATAGCAGATTATTTGAGAGATCTAACACTTCAAGTGTGTTTGATAAAGAAAGGATTTCTTCAGGGAATTCAGATAAGCCTTCGACTAATTGCAGCCTTTTATAACCTTGGTACTTCCCTGCTTTTAAATCATTTAGATTATGACATTGTTGCTCTGCTGCTGTTAGTCCTGAGATCACGCTTGTTCGCCTCCTAAAAATAAAGGCGAGAGTTTAACTTATCTTTATGAATGATTCAGTAATGACTAAGCATATTCTATTTTTTATGTTCAAAGGAAACAAAGCGCGATTTACACGCGCTTTGTGAGTTAGTTTATAAAAGCCTAAAAGCTCGAGTCTGGTTCTTGCAAAAAAGCGATTTCTTGTTGGGTAGATTCTCTGCCTAAAATTTCATTACGATGTGGATAACGGCCAAATCTGTCTATGATCACTTTATGTTTCAGCTCGAATTCTAGATTATTTTCATTGCCATACGCTGTATAGAGCTTTACTGCTTCTTCATGAATGCGTTTTGACTCACTGTGCATGAATGGAAGATAAAAGAAGCTGCGTTTATCAACCTCAACTAATTTATCAAAACCATTTTTAATGGCTTGCTGAGCAAGTGCCAAGGCGAGCGGATCTGCAGCAAAAGCTTGTGGCGTATCTCGATGTATATTCCTGGAAAATTGATCGAGTACAAGCACTTCTGCAAGACTAGACTCTGCATTCTCTCGCCATTCAAACAACTCTCCTAGAACCGCTTGTTGATGTAATGCGCCAAAGCGTCGAACAATTTCAGTATCAAACGCTAAATCTTTTTGCCACCACATCTTTGGTGAGATTTCATTAAACCAAAAATCGAGTACTTGCGGGTACATAACGAACATCCTAACTAACTATTTATGCTTAACTTTATAACTCTTTTCTTCTTAGCACAAAGAAATGATAACCGAACTGCGACCCATCATGTGATTGATAAATATCGAGCTCTCTTTGAATATCTTTGATTGCCTGTGACTCTGGCATACTGGCTTTTAGCGCATTCACCCTTGCTTGCAAGGGCTGCCAATAGTTTTGCCAAGCTTTGTCACTAATTGTGAAGTCATCTAACACCTCAAAAGCCTGTTTTTTAGCTTGCATAAAACGCGTATCAACATTTGTCATAGCTGGATATTCAGTTGACCAAAATGATTGATACTTTTCACTTGGCTTAGAAGTTAACCAAACTAAATCACTGACAATAATCTAACCATTAGTCTTGAGCACAGTTTGCCAGTGCTTTAGAGCTTCTTCAAAACCCATAATATAGACACAGTTTTCTGCCAAAATTGCATCAAAACTATTTGCCTTAAATGGCAGTTCAGACATACTCGCACACATGGGGGTAACCTGTTTTGTGAAACCCTTACTATCTATCAACTCTGCTAAGTTTGTTACTGCAATGGGTTCGTTATCAATGGCTGTGTTCTGAGCGTTAAAATACTCTGCCAATAAACAAGTCGATAAACCTTTACCACTGCCGATTTCTAAAATGCTATCAGCTTTACTCGGAATATGTGCAATCGCTTTGAGCGTATCAATGTCGTCTCCGGGCCCCCAACGAGTCAAAGGTTCAAAACGGTTAGGAAGTCTTGCATATATTGGTCGTGTGTATTCATATCTTTTGATAACTACCTGATTCTTTGCGCTTCTTTTTCAGTAAACCCTGCTGTAATAACCATTCATAGTCCGCTTGTGGAGCAAGTTCATTTAATTGCGCATGAAAGTCACGATTAGAACTTTCCCCCAGTAAACCAGAAAGTAATTTCTCGCTTTCTGTTTTTGCACTATTTCTTCATCTAACAAGCGCAGTCTTTCACTTAAAATATCTTTCTCTAATTTGCCATTCAGACAGGCAATACACTCTTTAAGTGATAATCCACCAGCTTGTAACTGCATGGTTAAAATTAAACGCTGAGCATCCAATTCGGTGTAAACCCGATAACCATTGTCTAAACGTTGACCTCTAATGACACCTAATTTCTCGAAGTACAACACGGTCGTTCTTGATACACCTACACGTTTTGCAAGTTCGGAGATTAAAAACATATAGCCCATTCTGAGTGTATAAATTAAAGCGTAATTAAGATTAGCTTGTTTCGATGATGAAAGCATAAAGTGTAAAGTAGTAGACAGGTCAAACAAAAAAGCCAAGCGAAGCTTGGCTTTTTCAATTATCACGCAAATTTATTCATAACTATAACTTAACGTCACACCCGAATAGGCTTTATAGGCTTTTACGCCAAAGTGCCACTCGCCTGCTTTTGGGTTTATGAGCGTGCATGTCTCACTGTTGCCATCTTTATAAGGACGACATTCATAACTGGAACTATTGGGTGCAGAACCACTTTTAACATATAGGTCCGCGTCGCCAGTGCCACCAGAAATAGTGACCGTCATTTTGCTTACACCACTGGGTAAAGTTGCACTTCGATATTGCCATTTACCGGTACTCGCAGACAGGTTTGTAAAGGTATCAGACCCGCCATTACCTCCGCTGCCATTATTGCTATAGGTTGCTTTTAAGCTCACACCACTAAATGCGCTGTAACCTTTAACGACCACGTAGTATTTACCCGTTTTCACAGCATCAATACTGCAAGTTTCATTATTGCCATTTTTATAAGGGCGGCAGTCGTATGAACTCGACGTTGGTTTGCTGCCATAACGCACATACATATCGGCATCACCAGCTCCACCAGACATTTCAACTAATAAAGCATTTTGACCAGCTGGCACGTCAATATAAAAACCTAGCTCTTGCGATTTATTACCGCTGATATTTGTTGCAGCAACACCACTTGTTAACTCCGTATCACCCACAGGTTGATCTATCACACCAGTATCAATTTTAGTTAATCCGTTAGTCGCTTTAACTAAGTTAAGTACATCACCTGCCCCTGAGGCATACCACCAATTAACATTATTGGGTAGCAAGGTTGGATTTGCATCTCGATCAGCTTTTGAAAGTGTGTTTGCAGTAGAGTTAAATTGTGCAGTTCTCACATCAAGCTTATCACTTGATACCGTGAGCACTTTGAATTGTTGAATACTGGCAAGATCAATCGTCCAAGATTTAGGTTCGTTGGCACTACGGGCAGGCGCCCCCCAACTTCCTTCCCCTACAAACACAGTACCGCCACTGGTTGTACTCGTAAAATTGTTACCACTTGGTTTCAGTGCTTGTGTCACTTTGTTGATGTGCGTATCAGATTCAACCACCAAATTCATTTTATGGTTATAGAAATGATTTGCCCACCAAGTATGCAAAATGGTGTTGTCTGATTTACCTGAATAATGCGGGAACATTGGCTTATGGTATTGTGCTACGCGCCAACTTACTGAGCCACCAGAGCTTTGCAGATCTTGTTGCAACCAATTATTCATTGCTGTTGCATAACTCGACCAGCCCGAGTTTTTATATTGAGAATTTAACGTATATACACGTAATAATGGCGAAACGTTAAATGCACCATAGGTATCTTTCGCGTCACAGACATTATTGTTGTCGTAATCCACACCAAACACCTGGCACAGTGTTTTGTAGTTATCATCTTCATGATTACCATGTGTGGCAACAAACGGGTAGATCCGTTTGTAACTCAGCCCGTCAATGCTATCTGACGAGAAAGTAAGCTGCCAATCATTGAGGTAACTGCTCATTTCAGAAGCGGTGTTTGCATTGGTATAGTCGCCGCCATGCATAATAAACAGTGGACGGATCTTAGCGACTAACTTATTACCATTTTGTCGATTCGTCCATCCAGTGCGTGTATCTCCACCAGCGATTGCAATAAAGGGGGAGCTGTCATTCGGAGCTGTTTTGAACCACAGACGCTGCCCACACCCCGAATCATCACAGACGCGATAATACACGGCTTTATTCGCAGATAACCCTGTGAGCTTTACAAATTTACTTTGTAAAGAACCATCGAAGGTATGGCTAGCTGTCACGTTCTTTCTTTGCCATAAAGACTCATCTGTCGATACGCCATATTTGACATAATGATTTGAGCTGCCATTAGGTGTAAAGCCGATAGTCGCTTGACTCTGTGGGGCGTTATCCCAAATGAGACGATGATATTTACTGCCTGCTTGCGCGTTAAACGCACCAAGCAAAGCAAATGATATAGCGACCTTGCTATAAGTTTTCATAGTTGTTCCTTAGTACTGATGTTGCTGTTAAAAAATCGTCTTATATCAATCCTCTTAATTAAATGATCTATTTTGAGTATTGGTATTAAATTGACGGGTTTAATGTACATTAGCCTCCTTAATCGAATTGGGTAATTCGGAAGTTACTAACATCACAAATGCAGCATTTCTGTAGGGAAGAGTATGAAAACGCCCTTGATAAAAATCGACAGCAATCGCACCTTTATCTAGATGGCGATAATGCCCACCTAAAGGTCGCTCTGCGTCTTGAGTCCAATAATCGCCCGCTTTTATATGACGAAAATAATCTGTAGAAAGCATTGCTTGCTGAGGTTTATCTTGAGTTTGTAAGATTGCTTCTACTTCTTGTTTTGTCGGTAAGCGCCAACCTGTTACTTTACAAAGCTCAATTTGATTTGCTTTACGGATCAAGTCTTGGGTATCGCATCGGTTCGGCTCAAAATAGCAATCGCCGCTATCTTTTACGCCTATTTGGTCGTTTAACCACGAATAACTCCAGTAACCATCATGGATGGATTCATCGTCACGCTTCACTTCCCATAACAGATTTTGTTTTTCATCGTAAACGCAAGCCCAAGGGCCCTTCCACGCAGCCATCAACTGACCATCTTTATCAACTTTATAAAATTTATTATCTAGGGGTATACTCGGCGCTCTCTGAGTTAGATGCCCAACAGCTAAGCAAACCGAAAAAAAAACAATAGAAAGTAATAATCGTTTAAGCATCATAACTTTCCTTTTTGACTGAGCGCCGAGTAATCCAATTTCAAAGGCCTCTGGTGACGAGTATGTGCGATTTGTGCGTGGTCAAAAGCGGCAACCCACAAACAAACGCCCTGCTCTAACGCTACGTCATATTCAGAACCTGTTTTGTTCCTTCTCGCAACTTCTAATGTCCAATACCCGTCTTGCCAATGACCTTTTGCTGTGACATCGCCTCGGTCTCCTTCAAAGCGATTCGAACGATAAAGTACCGAACTTAATAAAGTGCCTTCAGGGAAGGTATCTAGCAATGGTTTATAAGGTTTACTTGAGAACCAAGGTAAAACGGCTTGTTCAATATGTTGGTTATCAACTCTATACATGTGCTGATATTCAGGTAATGGCAAACGCTTGGGGATGACTTTGTTTTTGTCGTACCAAAGCCAATTCATTACATACGCACCACTTTCTTTACCATCTGCAAAGTAACCTGCGGTATAACGCCTATCTCCAGATTTAGCAATTCTTGGCGCGGCAATGACATTGTCATCCATTTGTACCATGTCGTTGGTGCGTAGAGCTTTCCAATGCCAAAGGTCACGTACTCTGCCATCGAGTGCACCATGGTAGCCTTTGCCATGCCAATTGGCAGGTTTGCCTTTGATGGGTGACTTTCCTAAATGCGCTGTGCCATCGCCGCCATGGTCACAACTCTGACTAAGCAAAACTGCAAATTTATCTTCGTAATAGCGAGTTTCATTGAATATATGGAAGCCTTGTTGCTTCACTTGCCACTGTTGATTTAATTTAACCAATGGCAGGTGGGTTAGACTTTTAGTCTCATCTTGCCAACGAAATAAGAAATAGCTCTCGACATCGTTGCTGGCAATCTTTATTTGTACGGGTGTATAACCGTTATTGAAGTTTGCCCCGCCGTAGGTGTTAATTGTTTTCCATTCGATATTTTGCCAAAAAGGCTCTGAATCTTGTCCATCGATTGCAATAAAGTCTGAATGTTCAAGTGGTAACACCTGAAAGCTTAGAGATTTATTTTGCTCAAAAATAAATAAGCCTGTACCTGCCAGCAAGCCAAAACTAATGAGATGCCATTTAAATCTCACTATCGCTTTTATTTGGAAGAGTTTACTTACTAATTTTTTGCCTAATGTTAAGAAGTAAACGTAACTATGCAATATCAAGAAGAGTATGATCGCTAAAGCACTCAGGTAATGAACTGTTGAGATCCATACATTGGCTAAGTCTAACCATCGGATAAAGCCCGAGATTAAACTAACAAGAAGAACGATATAACCAAACCAGTTTACTGATCGATGATACTTATTATTTGTTGTTTTATGCTCAAACGTTAAGCGGTAAAGAATAAAACAGACACTCGCTAAAGCAAGTGTAATCCCAGAATAATAGTGAACGGTATGCATTTTACCTTGCGGCAAAACATGGGCTAGAAATGAAAAGTGATCATACTGTAACAAGCTGACTCTCAAACCTGTTATCAAGGAGAGTGTTACAGTAATCATAACGATTAAATGCAGAATAATAAAAAGGTGTCGATTGGCTCTTTTCACTTGCAAACTGTTTATCCACTTGGCTGTATCAAAATTGGAGCCACACCCTAAATGAATTAATTTACAAAAAAATTACATTTCTCTTATGTTTTTATGTGTAAGAATTAAATCACAACTAAACTAAAAGGAATAAGTAACAAAAAAATAGTTAAATAATCGTTAACTGTTGCCAAATACCCCTAATTCCCCATAGTATTCAAATAAATCATCTACAATAAAAACAATAACCCGGGAGGTGATATTTATGAGAATGCGCCAAAAGCTGATAGCTAGCTTTGTATTAACTGTGATTGTCCCTATCTTAGCAATTTCAATTGTGAGCATTTCACAAACCAAAACCGAATCTTTAGAGCGCTTTATCGATAGCTCAAGTAGTGAGATACGGCAGGTCGAAAACACATTCAATTTATTCTTTGATCAAATGAAGAATAATACTCGCTTTTTAGCGCAAAGCAGCACAGTCACTTCGGTTTCAGAAAACACCTCGACTTACTTTGGTACTGAAAAAATGATGGACCCGCGTTCAGCAGGAAAAGAAGAAGCTGAAATTTTTGAGTTGTTTGAATCGTTCGGACAAACTCATGAAGAACTCCTATTTGTATACTTAGGCACTCAATATGGTGGTTTCATTCAATACCCTGCCGAACCCTTAGGAAATTACGATCCGCGTAAACGTCCTTGGTACAAACAAGTTACGCAAAATCCGAGTGAAGTCATTGTAACTGAGCCGTATCAAGGTGTAACAGGTCAAGCCATGGTGAGTGTGGCAACGGCGATTAAAAAGTCAGGGCAAACGATAGGTGTACAGTCGCTCGATGTTACCTTATCTACTCTAACTGATATTGTGAGCAACATTCGTTTAGGTGAAACTGGGTATTTAATGTTATTGGATGGTCAAGGTACAGTCCTAGCAGATCCTAAAAATCCTGATAACAACTTTAAATCAATTAACAAATTAAACTCGCCTATTTTCAATGCGATCAAAGCGAATAAAAATCAGCCTTTGATCAATATTGAAGGAAGCAATAAAACCATGGTTGCTCAGTTGTACCATTCAGATGAATTGAATTGGACATTTGTCGCCATCATTGATGAAGACGAAATTCTGTCTTCTGCCTACAACATGTCTTATAGCATCAGTGTGATTGCAGTGCTCATGTTAATCGTCTTTGTCATTATCGCGGTGGTGTTAGCAAATAAAATTGTTTACCCAATCGAAATGGTATCTGAAGGCTTGAAAGAAATAGCGCAAGGCGAAGGTAATTTGTCGAAACGCCTTAAAGTCATAGGTAACGATGAAATCAGCGAACTTGCCTCTTGGTTCAACCAATTCTTAAATTCAATTAATGAATTAGTTAAAGACATTCAAAACAACGCAGCTACGTTAAATGATGAAGCGCAAAGCTCAAAATCACGTATCAGTGAGATTCGACAACGCTGCCAAACGCAACTAGACCAAGCGCAACAAGCAACATACACTACCGAGTCAGTTGAGAGCATGGCCATAACCATTAGCCAAAACTGTGGTGATGCTTTAAATGCGATTGAAACGACTGATTCTCATGCTCAAAATGGTAATGATTTAATTAAGCAGACGGTTTCACAAGTTGCACAACTTCATGGTTCTTTGGGCGAATCAGCCGGCGCTATGAGTGACCTTGAGAAGCAATCAAATAACATCACCAATATTCTAGAAGTAATTAGAAATATCGCAGAACAGACTAACTTACTAGCACTTAATGCCGCTATCGAAGCTGCCCGTGCAGGAGAACAAGGTCGAGGCTTTGCTGTTGTTGCTGACGAAGTTAGAACACTGGCACAACGCTCTCATGATGCGACGCAAGATATTGAAAAAGTACTTACCGAATTAATTGATCAAACGCGCAGTGTTTCTCAACAAATGACGTCCAGTGTCGCTGACTCAGAGCAAGCCATTGAATGCTCGGAACAGGCACATCAAAGTTTTGACGTAATCGCTGAATCTGTTCGTTTAGTGCAGAATTTTATTGCGCAAATTGCCGAGCAAGCTAAACAGCAAGGTGATACAGCAAGTGAGACCAAACATACCATTTCTGGGGTTAATGACTCAGCTCAGCATGTAGGCGAAGCTGCTTATAACCTCTCTGCTGGTGCAACTCAATTAGTAGAACTTGCAAATAGCCTCAATAGACTAGTTGGTAGATTTGATATAAACTAAGCAAGAAAGTAGAGCTGCAATATAAAGTACGCTGCTCTACTTTTTAATCATAAATTTACGATAATGTCTTCCATATTCTCTCTAGCAAATGCCATCTCCTTATCTTTGTTAGGCATATTCAAACCCTCAGCATAAATGAACTCAATGTCTGTGATCCCTAAAAGCGCAAAAAACGATTTAATATGTGTAGTTTATGAGTCATTATCAGTACATGCATAAATTCCGCCACGTGCAGCTAACACTATCACCTTCTTATTTGCTATCAGGCCAACAGGGCCTTGTTCTGTGAATTTAAACGTCACACCCGCTCTGGCGATCCTATCCATCCAGGCTTTAAACTGTGAAGGCACACCAAAGTTATACATAGGCAAGCCAATCACCAAAACATCGCTTTGCTGCACTTCTTTGATCAAATTATCAGATAAATTAGCCAAAGATTTTTGTTCACTGTTTCTCTGCGCTTCAGGCGTCATCCAAGCAAGCATTTCTGTTTGGTTCAAGTGTTCCAGCGGCTCATTAACTAGATCGCGATGTGTAACTGTTAACTCAAACTTATTTGATAATCTGTCGACAAACTCACTGCTCAAAATATAAGAATTACCAACGTCATGATTAATTGATGTGTTAATTTATAACCTGAGTTTTGGGTAATAAATCTATCACCAGCGGCTACTTTTAATGCTTTCTGCGTTGAATTTACTCGCAATAGACTAGCTATTGACTCGTAAATTCGCCTTGTTAGCCCTAAAAGTTTCCGGCTGCAGAGTTGAACAAATTTACTAATTCAATATCGCTAGACTACTAAATCTCTTAACCAGAGCTCAGGTTAAAACATTTTTCATCTGTATTCACCTTAAGTCATTTCAATAACTCCAGTCTATGTTGGGCAGAAAATGTTAAACAGCTATAAATTTTGAACACTCTAATCAAAATTTTTGAATAGATTAAATGTGTATTTTGCACCTATGCTGTAAATAGCTAATCAACTGACTTGAGTTACTAATGGCATTAAAATTATCCGCAACAGAACATGATATTGGTGGCCTAAACGTAAAACGTTTACTTCCCCACATGAAAAAACGCATGGTTGGGCCATTTATATTTTTTGACCATATGGGCCCGACTACTTTTTCTCAAGGTGAAGGAATTGATGTCAAACCGCATCCGCACATCGGCCTTTCTACTTTGACTTATTTAATTGAAGGTAAAATTTTACATAGAGATTCATTGGGTAATAACTTAGAAATCGCACCAGGTGATGTGAATTGGATGACAGCTGGTTCAGGTATTACCCACTCTGAAAGAGAAAGCGTCGAAACAAGGGCAAGCGAACACGCTCTCAACGGCTTACAATCTTGGATTGCCTTACCAGCACAACATGAAGATATTGTGCCTACATTCACGCATGTGAAGCGAGAAGCCTTGCCAAAAATAGTTAAAGATGGCGTTATGACCCGCCTCATAGCGGGTAATGCCTATGGTTTAAGATCACCAATCAAAACCTATTCAGAAATGTTTTATCTAGATGTAATTGGTGCTGAAGGTAAAACAATTGACGTACCCAACCCAGACTTTGAAACCGCACTCTATGTTTTATATGGTCAAGTCATGGTCAATGACGAGACTATCTATCCAAATGAGCTTGTATTATTAGAAGATACAGAAACAACGATTAAGTTTGCTAAAAACAGCCGTGTTATTTTACTGGGTGGAGAGAAATGGCAGCATGTGCCTTATATTCATTGGAACTTTGTATCGTTTAGTAAAGAAAAAATAGAACAAGCAAAACAAAAATGGATAGATGGTAAATTTCCAGAGATCCCATCTGATAAACTAGAACGTGTGGAGTATTAAAGATAAATCTCCCTCAGCCAAATTTTAACTGAGGGAGCCGCTTTTCTAAGGAAATGAATATCGAATAATACGTTTTAAGACTGAGCCGTATTGGCGCCAAAATCCGCCCGTATTGTAGTGAATACCGTGCTGCTGAAAGATTTGTTGTACTTTCGGGGCTATTTCTGGGTAGCGCTTCGCCGGTAAGTCTGGAAACAAATGATGTTCAATCTGAAAGCTTAAATGCCCTGTTAAAATGTGAAACCATGTGCGACCTTTCAGGTTTGATGAGCCCAAAGCTTGTCGATAATACCACTGCCCTTTACTTTCATTTTTACACTCTTCTTCTGTGAAAGTATGAACATGCTCCGTAAAATGACCGCAAAAAATAATGGTTGAAGTCCATAAGTTTCTTAATAAATTTGCTATCAAGTTACCACAAAAAACCCATAGAAAGAGCGGCCCTGCAAGAAGTGGAAAAATGATATAATCTTTAACCAGTTGCTTAGCCCCTTTACTAAAGAAGCGTTTTTTAAGCTCTGCGTGTGATACTTTATTATCTCGGTTGTCTTTCTTTTTACCAAAGAAAACACGCTCCGCCGCCATTTCATGATATGAAACGCCCCACTGAAAAAGCACACTCAGTAAAACGTAAGTAATAAACTGCCAAAGGTTTTTCACACGCCACCTGAAGTCATTCGATAACCTCAAAAGGCCATAACCAAAGTCTCTGTCTTTACCGATTATATTGGTATAAGTGTGATGTTCGTAGTTATGTACCCTGTTCCAACTACTACCATCACAGGCAATATCCCATTCATAGGCACGAGAATTAATGAACTTGTCGTTCATCCAGTCATATTGACCATGCATCACGTTATGACCAATTTCCATATTGTCTAAAATCTTGCCTATTGCAAGACTTAAGACCCCCACGACCCAAAGTAACGGCTGCCAGAATCCTAACATCAATAAAATTCTGCCGCTCCACTCATATACTCTCTGCCAGACAATGACTTTACGAATATAGTTCGCATCTTCTTGTCCGACTTTTGTTTGCACTTGTTGTTTTACTTCATCAAGTTGCAAAGCAAGCTGGTCAAAATTCACTTGTTTCATAATTCTAACTCCAAATCTGTCACGGCTTGAGTTACACACAATTGGATCAGCTCCTCGCTATTGTCTGACAAACTACCATCACGTATATCTCGGACAATACCTTTCTTTTTTAGACACTGACATTGATGACAAATACCCATTCCACAGCCATATGTCACAGGCTTATTGTGCGATTGAAATTCACTTAATAACGAATCTTGGTTACTGACTTCTAAGTCACCATGATTGAGTTTTACCTTGAATCTTGCAGCTTCATTTACAGATTGAGTTGGCCTAATTGCTTGAAAATGTTCTGCTCTGATGGGTATTTGACGTGACTTACAGAATTTTCCAGCTTCAACGAACATTTCTTCTGGTCCACAGACGAGAAGCTCTTCGGTATGTTCTACTGAAACATATTTGGTAAATGAACCATGTCCACTGCGATGAAGTAGCTCAAAACTAAAATTAGGAAGAGCAGTCATAAACTTCTCTAAAACTTCCACCATTAAATGCCCGTTAGGCTTTGCGTAATACAATAAATGAATGTGATTCTGCGTATTTGCTTGTAAGTCATCCAACATTGCAATGAATGGGGTAATGCCAGAACCGCCCGCTAACAATGTCGTATGATTGCTTTGCTCATCAAATATAAATTCTCCCATTGGCTCGGAAATATTAACCCAGCTGTTCATAGCTAACTCACCAAGATACGGAGTGAAGTTACCCTTATCATGAGTGCGGATCACCAGATCAATCAAACCCGTTTCTTTTAATTTTTTCGCCCCAGACGCAATGGTGAATACCCGTGAAATCAGCCGACCTTGTTGCTCTGTTGTCAAAGAAATGTGCTGGCCGGCTGTGTGTATTGGCCATTTTCTCTCTGGTTTTAGGGTTATTTTGAGTGCATTTTCGCAGAGAACTCGAATGCTTTTAACTTGTGCCCGAAAATAACCGCTTCTCCACGATGGTTTGAAAACTTGTAAAACAGGCTCGAAATAACCTGTTAAATCTTTGTGATGAAATAAATTTTTTGAAATGAATCGTGAGATATTTTGCATGTCAAAACCATTTTAGCTTACACGTGTACGCCCATTGAGCGAACAAGTGTAAGCTGAATATTTTAAAATGCAATTTTTTTTGGTTAATTTCTCTAAAAACTAGTTTTAAGCACCTTAATGCTATTGGTAGCTGAAATTTATAACAACAATAAGCTCACATTGATAATTTTCGATAATTTAATGTTACTGAAATCAATCCAACCGGATTTCCTCTTCGTACATAATTATTCTATTCGGAGTTATACATGTATTTAGATAAACAAATCGTTAATTTACCTATTCCACCTGAAAGTTGCCTAGATGAGAAGCAAAGAATGTTGCTTACAAGAGACCGGAATTCATTTTTTAAAACCGTCGATTTTGTTCATGCCTCAATAAAATACATGGTCGATAATCATGTAGAAAAAATAAATGTGACAAATAAGCAAACGATTTTTATATATGATGATGGTGAACAAGAGTTTTGGATTGAGTGTAATAAAAACAGGAAAAATTTTAAGTTTCAGCTGATCGAAAATTCACCTATGCTTTTAGAAGATGAAGAATACATTACAATTTGTAAGCTTGCTCATTTAGTAAGGCAAGACCAACTTAAGAATTTCTAGTACTTTTCATAAAAAAGTTTGTGATTTATTTGTATTAATTTGTCCCACATTCTCTCAGACAGCCTTGGGTACAAATCGTAAAATTGATGACTAAACACTAAGTAACCATAATTCTCGACAATCGGTGTTTTATTTTCTACAAAGCCAACCGGCAGTTTTTTATGGTTACAATCACTCAATGAAACGCCTACTCTGCCATTAAATAGCAATTCATGCGCTTTTTTTACTGATGTTGTTTCATAAATTTGGAAACCTTTGCTTTTTAAGTCTTCGACTAGAGAATAACCTCTTGGTACAGCTATGCCTTGCCGTTGTTTTGTTTTCAACTCTTGCCCATCCCACTCAAGTAAGACATTGTTACTATGTATAAAGCATGTGCTTGTATTAGAAAATGATCTGCTAGTGTCTATTGCCCCATTGTTTTGTTTAGGGTATTTGGCAAATTTAGCCCTTGCTTCTGAATAACGTGCAATTAGGGCATCCACTTTCCCTAGCTTAAGGTCGTTTAAACAACGATTCCAAGGCTCTCTAACAAATCTAATTTGAACATTGTGAAAATTGCTATCTAAATGCTGCAACATCTCTATAGCAGCACCTGGCTTTTTATCAGGAACATGAACACCTTCACCAATATAATGCGGAAATAGCTCTTTGCTTTCGTAACAGAAATTGAGTGTTGTGGCCTCTGATAAAAAGCTGATAAAAAAGCATACAAATAAAAAGCGTTTCTTAAACATGATCGTTCTTGTTTAATCTTTACCCTTAATTCTAGTCGTTTAACGACTAAAAGCTAAAATTTAAACCTCTGAGAAACAGGGATTTAAATAAGGTAGTTCGCAAAACAATTATTTTATAAATTTTTTATGTATACTAATGCAATAATATATTTGGTTATCTCATCAAAGATGAACCAATGGCATTAACTTTTCGAAAATGTTTTAACTCTTTGGCACTTTTTATTACCTTTCTTTTCTCTGTGCTCTCTTTTGCAGTACTTGCAAACAAGACATTCACAATAGCAGTCATCGGTAAAACCAAAAATGACTCTTTTGATGAACAGTCATTTAAAGGCTGCTTGCACTTTGCTGAGAAAAACAGCAACGTTAAATGTATTTATGATGGTGCGGATTACTATCAGGACGTTAGAACACAATCAATCATTATAAATGAGTTAGCCAATGAGAATGTCGATGCTTTTTTAATTTCAACCACTGACTCGGAGTATTTAGTTCCCCATTAATTAAAGCAATTAAAAATAAAGAATATTCCTGTAATCACCTTTGACTCTGAATTATTACCTCAACATGCTTCATACAGATTAGCTTACATCGGCACTAATAATTTTGATTTTGCCGTTGCTTTAGGTAACCTCAGATCTGTATAAGA
>NZ_PNEC01000030.1 GCF_005886345.1 Pseudoalteromonas phenolica | reverse complement strand
AGCAAGGTTCCTAGGCTAGATTCCCCTCCACCAATTAACTCGGCAAATGATAGCAAAACTGCCAGCCAACCTGGAATGCTAGCGATGACTGCTAGAACTCGAAAAAGCGGTCTGACTTTATCATTTTTCATGAATGCAACTTTTAATACCTAACGCCGTTGTAACCGGCAAAAAATTGTTGGCTAAAATGTGAAGCGAAGCGTAACAGCCAACAGTTTTTTGTCCGCGTTGACGACCTTGTTATGCGTTGACACTCAAAATTAAAAGCGCTTGCGCATGCACCAATAAACCAAACTTAAAGTTAAAAAACACTCACCAAACCCAAAATTGCAAAGAAGCGATCGACTGGTGAATGACCTTTCTGGTCACAGCTTAAATTGAAAAACGAAGAGCCAAGACCAACTTAAAACTTAATTACGCCACTGTACCTAAAAGCTGATTTGAAGAAAAGACTTGAAGTAAAAACCGTGTTAAAGACAGCGATTTAAAGTGACGCATAACGCCTTAATAAACGGCGAAAAACAGCAGGCTAAACTAAGCGAAGAATGAGCGCAAGCCTGCTGTTTTGCGTCCATTGTTTAATTAATTTGTTATGTGTACCTTTAAAGCGGCGCCTCAACAATAATATATAAAACACAACTATAAGAGATTAATAAATTAACCGCACAAATTCTTTTTAATAGGTGATTTAAGAGCTTATGTCTGAACCACAATATCGAAGAATTGATAAAAATAAATATACAAGCGGGAAACATGAAGTATGAGGCTACAATTAAAGCCTCATTTGATGCTTTACCTATATGAAACCAATAATGAATAAGCCAACAATTAAATATGGCGACTGCAAAAGAGCTTACAAATATAATTATTGGTGCTATTTTTCGTTCTTCCACATTTCCACTGGTACACATAACGCCGTGCTAAGCGGCTAAAAAAAGTTTGGCTAAAATTAGTGAGGCACGAACGACAAGCCAAACTTTTGTGTCCGCCCTTGAGCACCTTGTTATATGTACCCTAGTAAAACCAGTGCGCTGGATACCATTTACACCAAGCGAGTAATTTAAATTGTTCGTTTGTAATTGGAATGAATCTTTTTAAAACGAACCTGTAAGCATAATAAACGATTATAAAATTCAATATGGCTTGACCAGAATAAATCAAAATAAACAGCAGACCGACATGCAACCTTGAATATTCAATTTCAATACTCTCTAAAAAAGGTAACCATAAATACATCGCCCCCATTGCCGGAAAAAAGGACAATGCAGAGATAACTTGGGTTAGTATTTTATAGCGTAGACCAAGCAAAGATACTAAACTTTCATTTTTCATGAGTACATATAACGTCCTAATAAACGGCGAAAAATAGTAGGCTAAAATAAGCGACGGAGGAGCGCAAGCCTACTGTTTTGCGACCACGGTTTAATTAACTTGTTATATGCCGAATTACAGGTAATGACCAAGCAGTCCATCCGAACTTTCAATACTTAAAACATCCATGATCATTTCAATATGATCACCGAAGTGCTCTTTAGTTTCTGTGTCTTCACCATCAATTTCGATAAGAGCGGTCTGAATTATAGTAAACACCCATAGCTTACTAGGGTTAGCTACTATTCCTTGAATAATTGCATCGATTACAGTCTGAAAATGTTCAATAAGCATTTCTTTTTCCCCAGGTATTTCACCTGGTAGATCAGAAAACAGGTCTCCTTTGGAGAGACTAATTAAAGATCTTACAGTCTCGTCACTTACATCCAATTTTTGATCGATAATATCTTCAAGAGGGTCATACAAAACGAAAATCCAAAGGCATATAACGACCGATTAACGGGTAAAAAATTGTGGGCTAAAATTGAGCGAAGCGAATAGCCCGCAAGTTTTTATCCCTGTTTAATTGCTTGTTAGGTGCTTTCTATACTTCAATATTGTCAGTAGCAATGAAACAATAAATACATTTATAAAATAAGAAGCTGTTGCTAGCAAAAAAATAATATAAACATTTTCATGACCTTGATACATATAATCAAACCAAGGAGCACATAATGTTTGAGACACTATCATAGTTAAAACAAACGTTAAAATACCTGCTCCATTTCCTGCGGGTTCACTTGATATTTCAACTAAGGCATCAATAGAAAACGATAAGAAGAATACAATTAGCCATAGCGACATAAACACTAATATATATCTAAGCAACTTTTTTAATAACTGTATAATTAAATCCTGCACGAAACCAAAAAAACACCTAACGCTTAGCTAACAGGCAAAATTAAATAAGCCAAAATCGAGCGAAGCGACGAGCTTATTTAATTTTGTCCTAGTTTAGCGCCTTGTTATGCGTTGACATACCACTTTCAAAGCGCTTGCGCCTGCACCAACGAGCTAAACTTTTATTTATAAAAACACTCACCAAGCTCATAATTGCAAAGAAGCGTTCGACTGGTGAATGACCTTTCTGGTCACAGCTTAAATTGAAAAACGAAAAGCCAAGACCAACTAAAAACTTGATTACGCCACTGTACCTAAAAGCTGATTTGAAGAAAAGACTTGAAGTAAAAACTGCATTAAAGACAGCGATTTAGAATGACGCATAACGCCGTTGTAACCGGCAAAAAGTTGTTGGCTAAAATGTGAAGCGAAGCGTAACAGCCAACAGTTTTTTGTCCGCGTTGACGACCTTGTTATGCGTTGACACGCAAAATTAAAAGCGCTTGCGCCTGCACTAATAAGCCAAACTAAAAATTAAAAAAACACCCACCAAACCCAAAATTGCAAA
>NZ_PNEC01000003.1 GCF_005886345.1 Pseudoalteromonas phenolica | reverse complement strand
ACTTTTTATGGGTAAGTCCTATTTATTTAGTGCTTTAGGATTTCTTGGATAGTAGTTTTGAGGCTGGCTCTGGCATAAATCAAATTCACGGGTGTTTTTATAAGGTAGCTTCATAAAACCTGCAACACCAAAGTTGTCTATACATAAGGCGTACTGCATGATTTCTTCTAAAAGTGCCTTAAATTGACTTTCCTTAGACGCATCCAATAAGCGATAGTAATGGTGGATCTTTAAACGGTTTTCTACCGATTCAAAAATAATGCATCCTGTGTGGTGAATTTTGTTTAACTCAAAAACACATTGAATAATACTTTTTGGTAACTGCAATTGCTCGTCAGGATCTTTCCCATCTTCGAAATAACTATGTGGACGGGTTATTTCTTGGCTACTGGTATCAACAACCGAGTAATGTAACTTAGGTAATACATCGAAAATAAACGCCCCCGTGCTGTCTCTTTCTAATTGAATAGTTTGCCTTGCATCAAATAAGCAACATTTGAACAAGCCTTTTTGGGTTATGCCTTGCGCAAGCATAACCGTTGCATTCACAGAATCGGTAAATGCTTGATGTAAAGATTCATCATGCAAAATTAGACTTGATTCAATATGTAGGTTTTCTTCTCGCCAATGAAAACTTAAGCCACCAACCACGGGGAATTTTGCAAGGCGACTTATTGACGCTAAGAAAGCTTTTTCGGTATCTCCGGTATCAAACAAAAACTCTTTATAATATCTATCTAGTTGTGCATCGTTAACATCAAGCAGTTGTTGATTATGATCTGCTCTTCGTAGGAATTCTTTACGAGAACTGTACACAACAGTGTCAGGTTCAAATTCAAATTCATTAACCCAAAATGGAATATTCGCTTTGACTGTTTTATTATCTAGTTCAGGCAAATAAACTTTAGCCATACTTGGCATATTGCGGATAAAATAGTCTCCTGCTGCATCTCTTAATTTTTTATCCTTTGACAGCATATTGTCTATGACTGTCGCAAACTCCTGAGGTAACCCAAGACTTGCAGCTGGAATAACACCCACACCAAAACGGCATGATTGTGCACTTGCCAATGCATAGAGTGTTGACGCAACACCTTGTTCATCAAATCGGGGTGATGACTGCATACCTGACATTTGTTCATCACCTATAAAATACACGTCGCCCATGCGGGCATTGGTACTCGATAAATCTGCTGACATTAAGTCCATGATGTTGCTGGCAACGACTTCACCATATTCATCAATTTGCGCATAGACAGAACTCCCCCAATCAACCAGAGAGAACTCATCTGTATCAACATCCCATACAATATTAGAGGGTTTGATATCACCGTGGACAATAGGTTGTGGGCTTAAACCATTTTTATGGCGACGAAGATCTAACAACACATTTCTTAGTTTTAACGCTAAGCTCATGATGTCTTGAACGGAGAAACGGCCTCGTTTAAGTGAGATTTTTTCTAAATCTTCTCCTTTTGCTCGAGCCATCATCAAAATGCCTTGTTTTTTTACCCTTTCAAAGGCAAAAAACTTAGGCACCATGGGGTTATTAATTTGCGACAACATATAAGCTTCGTCTTCAAGCCTATCCCTGATACTTTGAGCAAGAGTAATTCGAGAGAACTTAAACACCCACTCTCGCCCGTCTTCACCAATGCCTGCGAAAACAAACCCAAACGCACCAGAACCAATTTCTTCAACACTGCTATAACCCAATAACTGCAATTGTTTCTTACATATATTTAGCCACTGCCTATGCTTTTTTGCGTCATGGTGAGAGAGCAGATAAATAGATTGTTGTTCGTTGATATAGAAATTATTGATTGATTTGGCAGTCATAATTATTGTTATTTTGATCAAAAAAGGCCGATAAATCGGCCTTTTATATTGAAGATTAAGCTTGTTCTATTTTGGCCCAAGAATCTCTTAAACCAACTGTTTGGTTGAATACAAGACCTTCTTCTTTATTGTCGCGGCAATAATACCCTAAACGCTCAAATTGGAAGCCTTGCTCAACGGCTGCTTGAGCTAAAGACGGCTCAAGTTTAGCTGACTTAATCACAGTGAGTGAGTCAGGGTTAAGGGTTTCAACAAACGACTCAGCTGCAGCAGGGTTTGGTACATTGAACAATCTGTCATACTGACGTACTTCAGCTTCTACACAGTGTGTTGCCGATACCCAATGAATAACACCTTTTACTTTACGGCCATCAGCTGGGTTTTTGCCTAGTGTATCTGCATCATAACTACAGAAAATAGTTGTGATATTACCCTCAGTATCTTCTTCAATACGTTCAGCTTTAATAACATAAGCATTGCGTAAACGTACTTCCTTGCCAAGTACTAAACGCTTAAACTTCTTATTTGCTTCAACGCGGAAATCTTCACGCTCAATAAATAACTCTTTCGTAAATGGTAATTCACGGGTGCCCATAGATTCTTCTGAAGGATGGTTTGGTGCAACTAACTGCTCAACTTTACCTTCTTCGAAATTTTCTATCACAATACGTACAGGATCGATAACTGCCATCGCACGTGGTGCGTTATTGTTTAGGTCATCACGAATACAGGATTCTAACATGCCCATTTCAACCATATTATCTTGCTTGGTGATACCTATACGCTTACAAAACTCACGAATTGAAGCAGGCGTGTAACCACGACGACGAAGGCCTGCGATAGTAGGCATGCGTGGGTCATCCCAACCATCAACATGATTCTCAACCACTAAATCATTTAGCTTACGCTTTGACATAACCGTGTATTCAAGGTTTAAGCGGGAAAATTCGATCTGTTGTGGGTGACACTCTAGTGAGATGTTATCTAAAACCCAGTCATAAAGACGGCGGTTATCTTGGAACTCAAGTGTACATAATGAATGAGTAATGCCTTCAAGTGCATCAGAAATACAATGAGTGAAGTCATACATAGGGTAAATGCACCACTTATCACCTGTTTGGTGGTGATGTGCAAAGCGGATACGGTAGATAATAGGATCACGAAGTACCATGAACGAGCTAGACATATCAATCTTAGCTCTAAGAACACATTCGCCCTCTTTGAACTCACCTTTACGCATTTTTTCAAATAAAGCTAAGTTTTCTTCAACTGATGTGTCTCTGTACGGACTGTTTTTACCTGGCTCAGTTAATGTGCCGCGATATTCACGCGCTTCATCAGGTGATAAGAAACATACATATGCCAAACCTTTTTCGATAAGTTCAACTGCATAGCCATGAAGCTTATCGAAGTAATTAGATGAATAGCAAATTTCACCATCCCAGTTAAAACCTAACCAAGATACGTCTTCTTGAATCGACTTAACGTAGTTGATGTCTTCTTTTTCTGGGTTTGTGTCATCAAAACGTAAGTTACATAAACCTTTGTAATCTTGAGCTATACCGAAGTTTAAACAAATAGATTTCGCATGGCCAATGTGAAGGAAACCATTTGGCTCAGGTGGAAAACGTGTATGTGTTGATTGATGCTTGCCACTTGCTAAGTCGGCATCAATGATATTTCGGATAAAGTTAGTTGGGCGATTTTCTGTTTCCGCCATAGATATGCATTCCTCTGAATTAAGCATTCACATTCTCGCCGCATTATTACAAAATCCAATTAAAACTAATAGGTGTTAAAGATGATTATTTACAGAATTGAGTAGGAAACTCTAAAAGCATCATAAAATATGACTACTGTCTTAATCTTGACCCAATGTCATAAATTCATCACATAAAGTCGTTAAAGTTCGCGTGAATTTGATGACCAAGGACAACATAATGGCAACTAGTAGTACAAGTAGAGTTTATATTCCGACTAACGCGCGAAACAATCAATATCTTCTAGCTGAATTCAAGCCAAGTAATGAATTTATGTCTAGTTTTGATTCTATTGATGACTTCTATGACAGGGTTTCAAGGAAACTGTTTATCGCATGCGAAGAGAATGGTTTGTATAACGTGCATATGATTGCCAATGACAAGCTACCAATCACACGTTTTCATGAAGAATCATACTGCCTTCAAACTGAAAAACAAATGATATTCTTCTACAACCCTAGATACCATGAAGGCCATAAGTCCTATTGGCAAAAGGGTGTAAAATCAAAAAAAATTAGTCTTTTATTTTTAGCCACGGGCGATGCGCTAAGAGAGAATGCAGCCGCGTTCCACAATAAAGTTCTAAAGACATTGAAAGATTTAAAATCAAAGTTAGGGATTAGTGATTTACTAAGGGTGAGAGATCATCAACACCTCACATACGACCTATTCTCTAGAGCGAAAGGACATAAAGAAACGTATGGTTTCAAACTTAGAAGTCTATATCCTAGATACGAGGCTAGAAATTGTTATATTCCAGACAATCACTCAGAAATGACATATGTGACTTTTAATATTCCTGTGACACGTAGTTTAAAAACAAATTTTCCTAGTTTATTCGATAGTAATGATTACGAAAAATTTTATAAACTCGTTGAAGATAAGTTTTTCAGTGCTTGTACTTTTAAGCAAATCACACTGGCGTCAATGGTTGCTGATGGACGTCTGCCACTGGTCAGAAACAGCAAAACTGATCAACCAGATCAAAATAGTGAATTACAAAAATTAAGCTTTGATATCAGCTCTGATGAGATTCAATTGAAATCTCAATGGAACAAAAACCAACTTGTAGATACTCTACACTTTGTTGTTGTTGCAAAATATTCAGACAAAAAAGATGTCGGGTATGGAAAGTTCATGAATAATGTTGAGGCGTTAATTCGTAGTTTATCCCAAAGCTTAGAGATATCAGCAAAAGATCAAGAATTAAATGTCAGGTTTTTCCAGCACATTAGCTATAACGTATAGTACTGTGATTGATAACGAAAAAGCACCAACCAAAAGCAGACTTTATAAGTTTGTTAATAGGTTGATTAAATGAAAGGTGTTGACAAAATAGACGCTAGATTATCAAAAATGATAATCTAGCGTCTATTTGTTAGATTAAAGTCGTATACCGCCATCAACTTCGACGACACGACCTGTGAAAAAGTCATTTTCAATGATGTATTTTGCTGTATGGGAAATTTCTTGTGCTTCTCCTAAACGACCAACAGGTTTCATCTTAACCAAACGCTCTTTCGCTTCAGGTTTCATGGCATCCGTCATTTTAGTGCGAATAACACCAGGTGCGATTGCACCGACACGAATACCAAAGCGACCAAGTTCTTTCGCCCATGTCGTTGTCATGGCAACCACACCTGCTTTAGCAGCTGCGTAGTTGGTTTGACCCATATTACCCGCACGTGCAACGCTCGACATATTAACAATGACACCACCTTCACCACTTTCAACCATTTTTGCAGCAGCTTCTCGGCCACATAGGAAAACACCAGTGAGGTTAACATCAATAACAGATTGGAATTGTGTTAACTCCATTTTTGCAGTGACTACGCCATCTTTTGCTTTTAAAAGCAGACCATCGCGTAGAATGCCGGCGTTGTTAATAAGTACATGTACGGCACCGAAATCACTGACGATATTGTTGAAAACTGCTTCAACGTCAGCCTCAACACTCACGTTAGCTACATAGGTTTCAACTTTAACATCAAGCTTAACCAATTCCGCCTTTGCCTCTACCAACACTTCATCTTGCATATCGATTAAAGCAAGGTTAGCGCCTAGTTCTGCCATTTGTGTGGCCATCGCAAAACCTAAGCCTTGCGCGCCACCAGTAATGACAACTGTTTTATTTTTAATGTCCATAATGCAGTCTATTTTTCACTATAAAGTTTGAAGATTGCGCTAAAGTCTTCGGCACCTTTACCCTGATTTTGCATCAGGTTGTAAAGGTTTTTCGCCAATGCGCCCATAGGTGTTGCCGAGTTAGTTTGTTGCGCAGCTTGCTGAGCTAAACCTAAATCTTTGGCCATTAAGTCCACCATAAAGCCCGGCTTGTAGCCATTTGAACTCGGAACATTCTCAAGTACATCTGGACAAGGATTATAAAGCTCTAACGTCCAGTTACGACCTGAGCTGTTAAGCATAATCTCACTTAGTACTTTTGGATCTAAACCATGGTCTACACCCATCTGTAATGCTTCACTGGTACCTGCCATGAGTATACTTAACAGCATATTGTTACAAATCTTCGCAACTTGCCCTGCACCAATATCACCTGCATGATAAATATTTTTACCCATGGTAGGCAGTATCGTATTTGCTAATTCAAAACAAGCAGTTGAACCACCCACAATAAAGGTTAACGTGCCAGCGGCAGCACCTGCAACACCACCAGATACCGGCGCATCTACGAATTTAATACCAGCTTCGCCAAGTGCCTTGCCAACGAATTGTGCTGACTCGGCATCAATTGTCGAGCAATCAATGACTAAGGTGCTTTTGTTTAAATGATTTACTAAGCCATTTTCGCCAGTGTAAATCGCTTTAACATGCTTGCCTGCAGGTAACATACTGACAACAAAATCAGCGTTCTCGCAAACTTCTTCTACCGCGTTTACGGCAGTTGCACCGGCTTCTACAAGGGTTGAGATTGCGTCTGGGCTTAAATCAAAAACGCGTACTTCGTGACCTGCTTTAACCAAATTGATGGCCATTGGACCACCCATATTTCCTAAACCAATAAATCCAATTTTTGCCATTGTTACATTCCTTACAAACCTTGAAGAGGATGTTCTGACCAACGCGCTTCGAAGAAAACGTTAATCGCGTCATCTGTCACACTTTGTGTATTTTCAAACTTCCATTTAGGTGCGCCATCTTTATCGATTAATAATGCACGAACACCTTCTTTAAATTCACCGAATTCACCCGCAGCCACTGACAAACCAAGCTCTAATCTAAAGCAGTCAGCTAAACTCAAACCTTGTGCGCGCTTGAGTTGTTCGCTGACAAGCTTTGCACTTAATGGTGAGCCATGTTTCAGTGATTTTTGTGCGCGAGTTAGCCATTTGTTATCCGTTGCGTCAAGAGACAAAATGGCATCGATTTGCGACTCTAAGCTGTCTTTAGTTTCAAGTTCTGCTAGCACAGATTGTAGTGGTTCAATTTCGCTCGCAGGTTCGTTACTCGATTGGTTTTGTTGTGAATGCAACAGCTCAGACAACAAGCCATGATTATACTCAGCGCTGTTTTTCCAATCTGTACCCAGTAAATTTGCTAATACCTCACCGTAAAGCTCGGCATTCACAAAATGATCTGCCAGACCAACAAATTGTGCATCTTTGGCATTAATTGACGCGCCTGTAAGGCCTAAGAATAAACCTACACCTGCTGGCATCTTATTTAAGAAATAGCTGCCACCTACATCTGGGTATAAACCAATAGTGATCTCAGGCATGGCAATACGGGCTGATTCAGTCACAACGCGGTGACTTGCACCTGCCATTAGGCCTAAGCCACCACCCATGATGATGCCATTACCCCAAAGTAAGATAGGCTTTTCATAAGTGTGGATTTGATAATCAAGTGTATATTCTTCGCTGAAGAAGGTTTCGATGTGGTTATTACCGTCATTTGCAGCCATTGCTTTGTATAAGCTGACTACATCGCCACCAGCGCAAAACGCTTTATCACCATGACCTTTTAAAACTACCAAAGCGATGGCATCGTCATTAGCCCATTCGGTTAGCTGAGGGGCTAATAAGCGGATCATATCTAAGTTGAGTGCATTCAGTGCTTTTGGCACATTTAAGGTGGCAAACGCCACCTTTTTGCCATTATCACAGTCAGCCAACTCAAATACGACTGGCGCATCTGCTTGGTTTAGTAACTGTAATTTTGCCATTACCCGTTCACCCAATTAGCTTTACGCTTTTCTAAGAATGCGTTAACGCCTTCTTTTTGGTCTTGCGTATCAAACAAGGTGACAAATAGTTCACGCTCTAGCGGAAGCGCACTGTTGATTGTACCTGTACGACCTTTTTGAATAAGCGCTTTACAAGCCGTCACCGCCACTGGACTTTGATCAGCTACTTTCTCAGCTAGAGCAAGTGCAGCTTTCAAGGCCTCACCTGTTTCAACCACTTCTTCAACTAGCCCAATTTGTTGTGCTTTGTCAGCTTTTAGACGTTCACCACATAAAATCATGCGCTTAGCCCAACCTTCGCCAACAAGCCACGAAAGATTTTGTGTACCACCAGCACAAGGCAGTAAACCCACTTTAGCTTCTGGTAACGCCATTTGCGCTTGGCTTTCAGCAATACGAATATCACAAGCCAATGCCACTTCAAGGCCGCCGCCCATTGCAAAGCCATTGATAGCCGCAATCGAAACACCTCTAAAATCGCTCAAGGTTTCGAACGCTTCACCGAATACACGAGACATGTCAGCAGCAACTCCTTTGTCGCCGTCTGCAAAAACGTTTAAGTCGGCACCAGCTGAGAAGAATTTCTCGCCTTCACCTGTGATCACTAAAGCGTAAATTTCTTTATCTTGATTTAACTCGATTACAAGGTTCTTTAAACCTACCAAGGTATCGCGCGTCCATGTATTCGCAGGCGGGTTGCTCATTGTTACTACCGCGATGTTACCCTGCTTTTCTAATTTAAGTTGTGCAGTCATTTTGGTTTCCTTATTACAATACGCTTGGCGCGCCTTCAGCTAAAATACGACGACCGATAATCACGCGCATGATCTCATTGGTGCCTTCAAGAATTTGGTGAACACGTACATCACGAACATGACGCTCTAGCGGATATTCTTTGATGTAACCGTAACCACCGTGAATTTGTAATGCGTCGTCACACACTTTAAAACCAACATCAGTAGCGAATCGTTTTGCCATTGCACAGTAAGTGGTTTTTTCACTGTCGTTGGTGTCTAGTTTGAATGCCGCAAGGCGAACCATTTGACGGGCAGCAACAAGCTCAGTATTCATGTCTGCAATCTTGAACTGTAGCGCTTGGAATGCCGCAAGGGGTTTACCAAACTGTTCGCGTTCAGTCATATATTGCTTAGCTGTGTTAAGCGCTTGCTGTGCAGTACCGATTGAACAAGTTGCAATGTTAATACGACCACCGTCTAAGCCTTGCATTGCAAACTTAAATCCTTCGCCTTCAGCACCCATGAGATTTGCAGCAGGAATACGAACGTTTTCAAGGGTTACAAGACGTGTAGGTTGTGCATTCCAACCCATTTTTTCTTCGGCTTTACCGTATGAAATACCTTCAGCATCTGCTGGTACAACAAACGCAGAAATACCTTTTGGACCTGCTTCACCAGTACGTGCCATTACCACAAGTACGTCAGTTTCACCAGCACCTGAGATAAACATTTTCGAGCCGTTCAATACATAGCTGTCGCCATCTTTATCAGCTTTAGTTTTAAGTGACGCAGCATCAGAACCTGAGCCTGGCTCAGTTAAGCAATAAGACGCTAACAATTCACCCATCACTAGTTGATCGATGTATTGCTCTTTAACTGCATCAGTACCAAAGCTTGCAATCATCCAAGTTGCCATGTTGTGGATTGTTAGCATGGCGGTTGTTGCTGTACAGCCCATAGCAAGCTGTTCAAAAATAATGCTTGAATCTAAACGTGATAAACCAAGGCCACCTGCCTCTTCTGGCGTGTATAAACCACAAAAGCCCAGTTCACCGGCTTTTTTAATCACGTCTTTAGGGAAAATATGTTCACGGTCCCACAGCGCAGCGTTTGGCGCTAGTTCACTCATCGCGAATTGATATGCTGTTTCGGCAAATGCCTGTTGATCTTCATTTAGATTAAAGTCCATAAAAGACCTCTTGTTGTCAAAGGTGAGCCGCTCATGTCGGCTCACATTGTTATTATAAAAATTAAAATGAAAGGATTAACGTAGGTTGATGCTCATATTCGGGCCAGTCACGACCTCATCATCAAACCAACGTGAAGTCACCGTTTTCGTTTCTGTGTAGAAACGTACACCTTGCTTACCGTAGGTGTGTTGGTCACCGTAGAAAGAGTTTTTCCAACCTGTGAACGAGAAGAAAGGCAGTGGCACAGGAATTGGAATATTAATACCCACTTGACCTACTTCGATTTGCTGTTGGAATTTACGCGCTGCTGCACCACTTGCTGTGAATAGAGACGTACCGTTACCATAAGGGTTACGGTTAATTAGCGCAATTGCTTCGTCTAGCGTATCAACAAATACGCAACATAAAACTGGACCAAAGATTTCTTCTTTGTAGATTTCCATCTCTTCAGTCACATCAGTAAACAGCGTCGGGCCTACCCAGTTACCTGCTTCATAACCTTTAACAGTGTAGTCTGAACCATCGACTAAACAGGTTGCACCTTGATCTTTACCACTTTGAATTAGTGAAAGAATTCTTTGTTTGGCTTGTGGTGTCGTTTGCGGGCCATAAGCCGCTTCTGGGTCATCCCAAAGACCAGGGCGAACGCCTTCAAAGCCTTTTTTAATGTCTTCTACCCACTCTTTCGATGAGCCCACAAATACAGCCACTGAAATACCCATACAACGTTGACCACCAGCACCCACTGACGCACCAACTAAGTTATTTACTGTTTGCGCTTTTGCCGCATCAGGCATGATTACCATGTGGTTTTTAGCACCAACACAAGCTTGAACACGTTTCTTGTGCTGTGTGCCTTTGCTGTAAATGTAATGACCTACATTACAAGAACCAACAAAAGAAACCGCTTTGATTTCTGGCGCTTCTAGAATTTGGTCAACCTGGTCTTTTGTACCATGTACAACTTGTAGTACCCCTTTTGGTGCACCTGCCTCTTCGAATAGCTCAACTAAACGCATTGGCGTCAATGGATCTTGCTCTGATGGCTTAAGTACAAAAGTGTTACCGCATACGATCGCCATTGGGAACATCCAAAGTGGGATCATTGCTGGGAAGTTAAATGGGGTAATACCTGCACACACACCTAAAGGCTGCGTGTAAGAATAGGTATCGATGTTACGAGCAACGTTTTCAACAGTTTCACCCATCATCATTGCAGGGGCATTTGCAGCTTGCTCAACCACTTCAATACCACGCCATACATCGCCTTTTGCGTCTTCGAACGTCTTACCTAATTCATGACAGATAATGGTCGCAATTTCTTCTTGGTGCTCTTTTAAAAGCGCCGCGTACTTCATCATAATACGAGCACGCTCTGGTACTGGTACGTTGCGCCAAGTTTTAAATGCTTCTTGTGCAGAATCAATCGCTGCTTTTACTTCTTGCTCTGTCGCACAAGGTACTTTTGCAAGTACTTCTTGGTTTGCTGGATTAACAACATCAATCCATTGCTCTGATGATGATTGAGTGAACTCGCCATTGATGTATAAAGGTACTTGGTGCATTTGCACTCCTCCCCTGGTAAATAGAAAAAAGGCACCGCTGTTATATTATTTATACGGTGCCTACAACTTGGTGTGATTAAACTTCGACTGCCAGTGCAACCGCTTCACCACCACCGATACACAGTGATGCAACACCTTTTGAAAGGCCGCGATTACGTAGGGCATGAATAAGAGTAACTAGGATACGCGCACCACTTGCACCGATTGGGTGACCAAGGGCACATGCACCACCATTAACGTTAACTTTGCTTTGCTCAAGACCTAGCTCGTTGATTGCTAGCATAGTCACCATGGCAAATGCTTCGTTGATTTCCCATAAATCTACGTCAGCTTTGTCCCAGCCCGCTTTTTCAAGTAGCGTGTTCATTGCACCAACTGGCGCAACCGTAAATTCTGCTGGCGCTTGTGAGTGAGTCGCGTGAGCAACTACTTTACAAAGTGGTGTTAAGCCTTGCTTCTTAGCTTCTGATTCGCTCATCAGAATAAGTGCTGCCGCACCATCTGAGATTGAAGAAGAGTTTGCGGCGGTAATCGTGCCGTCTTTTTTGAATGCTGGACGTAAACCTGGAATTTTGTCTGGACGTGCATTACCTGGCTGCTCGTCAATCGCGACTTCAACATCACCTTTACGCGTTTTTAACACATGAGGAACTACTTCGTTATTGAAGCTGCCGTTTTCAATTGCTTCATTTGCTTTGCTTAGAGAGCTAAGCGCAAACTCATCCATTTCTTCACGCGTGATGCCATAATCATCCGCGGTTGCTTGTGCAAAACAACCCATCGCTTTGTTGTCGTAAGCATCTTCAAGACCATCGGCCATCATGTGATCTTTAATCTCACCATGACCCATACGCATTCCACCACGCGCTTTAGGAATGAAATACGGTGAGTTAGTCATGCTTTCCATACCACCTGCGATTGCAGATGAAATGCTGCCTGCTTTGATTAAGTCGTGAGCAAGCATGGCTGCTTTTAAACCTGAGCCACATACCTTGTTAATTGTTGTTGCGCCGGTTGAACGCGCTAGACCTGCATGCAGCATAGCTTGACGTGCTGGTGCTTGACCAAGACCTGCCGGTAATACACAACCCATGATCACTTCATCAATTGATGCGTCCGTAAGCCCTGTTTCGCTCATAACGCTTTTGATTGCAGTTGCGCCAAGATCTGTTGCGCTTGCGCCTGAAAGTGCACCCATAAAGCCACCCATCGGGGTACGTTTTGCTGCTACGATTACAACTGCTTCGTTACTCATGTTAAACTCCTGTTCACAAGCTTCTTGCTTGTTTGTTTCAAATTGATGATTTGAGCATACCTAATATTTACGTTTACGCCAACGTAAATCTAAAATCAAGTTAATTGCGTTGACTTAAACTGTAAACTTAAGTTGCACGTTTTCCTTGCCAATACTGCTAGAAACTGCGAAAAGGCGGTTTATTTAATTAGAACTGCATTAAATATTCACTATTTTTGTTAACACTCAATAATACATTCCCCAAAACGCAACTTTACCTTTACGTAAACTTCACTTATATTGGTCTAATCTGTTTTGAAGTAAGTGTTAAACAATTATGCAAGATAACCTTAACGAACCTACATTCTCTATTAGCGAATTGGCTAAGGAATTTGACATTACCACCCGTTCTATTCGTTTTTATGAAGATCAGGGATTAATTTCGCCAGAGCGAAATGGTCAAACCCGCATTTATTCAAAACGAGACAAAGTACGTCTAAAACTTATCTTACGCGGCAAGCGTTTAGGCTTCACCCTGGCTGAAACAGGCCGATTATTTGAACTATACGATGCCGATAAATCAAGTGCGAAACAGCTCACCACTATGCTGGCGTTAATAGAAGAAAAGAAAGCTGATTTAAGTCAACAAATGGATGACATTAAAGTGGTTTTGATGGAACTCGTTACCGCAGAGCGTCGTTGTCACGACACCCTAAAAGAGCTTGAAAAGCACGAAGACTAAATAAATTTATAATAACTCTCACACAGGATAACCAAGATGAGCACTGTATCTTTATATAAAGAATTAAACTTTGGATTAGGTGAAACAGCTGACATGATACGTGATCATGTAAACAGCTTTGCAAGTGCTGAAATTGCACCACTTGCTGAGAAAACTGATTTAGACAATGCATTCCCAAATCAACTTTGGCCACAATTCGGTGAGATGGGCTTATTAGGTATTACCGTACCTGAAGAATTTGGTGGTGCAAATATGGGCTACCTTGAACACGTAATTGCGATTGAAGAGATCAGCCGTGCAAGTGCCTCTATCGGTTTAAGCTATGGCGCTCACTCTAACCTGTGTGTAAACCAAATTAACCGCAACGGTAACGACGCGCAAAAACAAAAGTATCTGCCTAAGTTAATTAGCGGCGAACACATTGGCGCACTTGCTATGAGTGAGCCAAATGCTGGTTCTGACGTTGTTTCTATGAAGCTAAAAGCAGAAAAGAAAGGCGATAAGTACATTCTTAATGGTAATAAAATGTGGATCACCAATGGGCCAGACGCAGATGTGTTAGTCGTTTATGCAAAGACTGATTTAGAAGCTGGTTCTAAAGGGATCACAGCATTCATCATTGAAAAAGACTTCCCAGGTTTTTCTACCGCACAAAAGCTAGATAAATTAGGTATGCGCGGCTCAAACACCTGTGAACTGGTTTTTGAAGACTGTGAAGTACCAGAAGAAAACATTCTAGGCACCCTAAACGAAGGTGTTAAGGTGCTAATGAGTGGTCTTGATTATGAGCGTGTTGTGCTTGCAGGTGGACCACTGGGTATTATGCAAGCGTGTATGGACATTGTTGTGCCGTATATTCACGAGCGTAAACAGTTCAATAAATCAATTGGTGAGTTCCAGTTAATTCAAGGTAAAGTCGCTGACATGTATACGCAAATGAATGCTGCGCGTTCATACGTATACACGGTAGCAAAAGCTTGTGACCGTGGTGAAACAACCCGTAAAGATGCTGCAGGTGCCATTTTATATGCTGCAGAGTTGGCAACTAAGCTTGCACTAGATGCGATCCAAATTTTAGGTGGTAATGGTTACATCAACGAATACGCTACTGGTCGTCTACTTCGTGATGCCAAACTTTATGAGATTGGTGCGGGTACGTCTGAAATTCGCCGTATGTTGATTGGTCGTGAACTATTCACAGAAAGCCGCTAAGGACACACCATGACTGTTTTAAACTCATCTATTAATGTGCATGACAGTCAGTTTAAAGCAAACAGTGAAGCCATGGCTTCACTGGTTGCAGATTTAAACGACAAAGTTGCTCAACTTGCACAAGGCGGTGGTGAATCACTTATCGCTCGTCATGAAAGTCGCGGAAAAATGTTTGTTCGTGACCGTATCAATACCCTTCTCGACGAAGGTTCTCCTTTTCTAGAAATCTCTCAATTTGCTGCGTTCGGCGTATACGAGCAAGATATACCTTGTGCAGGTGTGGTTGCTGGTATCGGCCGAGTTCAAGGCGTTGAGTGTATGATTGTCGGTAACGATGCAACCGTAAAAGGCGGCACTTACTTCCCACTGACTGTTAAAAAGCACCTACGCGCCCAAGAAATCGCAGAGCGCTGTCATTTACCTTGTATCTATTTAGTTGATTCAGGGGGCGCTAACTTACCTGAACAAGATGAAGTATTCCCAGACAAATTGCATTTCGGTCGTATTTTTTATAACCAAGCACGTATGTCAGCCAAAGGCATACCGCAAATTGCCGTAGTAATGGGTTTATGTACCGCAGGTGGTGCGTATGTTCCAGCAATGGCAGATGAAAGTATCATCGTCAAAGAGCAAGGCACGATTTTCTTAGCTGGCCCACCACTGGTTAAAGCTGCAACAGGTGAAGAAGTTTCTGCTGAAGACTTAGGCGGTGCAGATGTTCATTGTAAAACGTCAGGTGTTGCCGATCACTATGCAGAAAACGACGAACATGCGCTATCGATTGCTCGTCAATGTGTTGCCCGTTTAAACCATCAACGCCCTACTGCGCCAATACTTAAAGACATTAAACCACCACGTTACGATATTCGTGAAGTGTATGGCATTGTCGGTACGGATCTGAAAAAACCATTCGATGTACGTGAAGTAATTGCACGTATTGTTGATGATTCACAATTTGACGAATTCAAGCGCTTCTTTGGTGAAACCCTGGTTACTGGCTTTGCTGAAATCTACGGCCACCCAGTAGGGATTGTTGCCAACAACGGTATCTTATTCTCTGAGTCGGCACAAAAAGGCGCACACTTTATTCAGTTATGTGCACAGCGCGACATCCCTTTGCTGTTCTTACAAAATATTACTGGCTTTATGGTTGGTCAAAAATACGAAGCAGAAGGTATCGCCAAACACGGTGCCAAAATGGTAACCGCTGTATCTTGTGCTGACGTACCAAAGTTTACGGTATTAATTGGTGGCTCATACGGCGCGGGTAACTATGGTATGTGTGGTCGCGCTTACGAGCCTACCATGATGTGGATGTGGCCAAACGCGCGTATTTCAGTGATGGGCGGTGAACAAGCTGCGGGTGTGCTAACGCAAGTACGTCAAGATGGTCTTGCACGTAAAGGTTTAAGCATGACTGACGATGAAGTTGCTGAGTTCAAAAAGCCAATTGTTGCGCAATATGAAGAGCAAGGTCACCCTTATTATGCAAGCGCCCGTTTATGGGATGACGGCATAATTGACCCAGCTGATACACGTACTGTTTTAGGTCTTGCCCTTGAGGCCGCAGCTAACGCGCCGAAGCAAGAATCTAAGTTTGGCATTTTCAGAATGTAAGGAGCGCACTATGTCGGTCACTTTAAATATAACAAAAACAAAAGTGGCGATTTTAGAACTAAGTCGCCCTGAAAAACATAACGCCTTTGACTCTCATGTGATGAACGAGTTGATCCAATGTATTGAGCATGCAAATAGCCTTGATATCCGCGCTTTGGTTTTAAAAACCGAAGGTAAGCACTTCTCAGCAGGTGCCGACCTTGGTTGGATGAAATCAATGGCCGGTAATAACTACGATGAAAACGTTGCAGATTCCCAGCAACTTGCAAAGTTAATGCATGTATTGGCTACCAGCCCCCACCCAACTCTGTGTTTAGTGCAAGGTGCAGCATTTGGTGGTGCACTGGGTTTAATCGCCTGTTGTGACATTGCAGTGGCTACAAGCAAAGCTAAATTTTGTTTGAGCGAAGTTAAACTAGGTCTTATTCCTGCGGTTATTAGCCCTTATGTCATTAAAGCCATCGGTGAGCGCCAAGCGCGTCGTTACTTCTTAACGGCCGAAGTGTTTATGGCTGAAAAAGCGCTAGATATAGGCTTAATCCATGACATTAATGATGACCTAGCTGCTGCACAAGACCAATTTGTTGAACTTTTACTGAACAACGGCCCTGCAGCTGTTAAATCTGCAAAATCATTAATTAATGAAGTGGCTAATCGAGACATTGATGCAGAGCTGATCCTTCATACAGCAAAACGCATTGCTGAAATCAGAGTAAGTGAAGAAGGTCAAGAGGGCTTATCTGCATTTTTCGATAAACGTGCGCCAAATTGGCAAACCGCCGCAAAGCAATAAGGTCATCACTATGTTAAAGAAAATTCTAATTGCGAACCGTGGTGAAATTGCCTGCCGCGTTATGAAAACAGCTAAACGCTTAGGTTTGCGTACTGTTGCCGTTTATTCAGATGCAGATGACAATGCCCTGCATGTTAAACAGGCTGACGAAGCCTACCATATTGGACCAGCACCAAGTAAAGATTCTTACCTAGTTGCTGATAGAGTACTAGAAGTCGCCAAGCTCGCTGGTGCTGATTGTATTCACCCGGGCTATGGCTTCTTATCTGAGAACGATATTTTTGCTCAAAAGTGTGAAGACTCGGGTATTGCTTTTTTAGGACCACTTGCAAGCTCTATTGAAGCGATGGGTTCAAAAACTCGTGCTAAAGAGATAATGGCTGAAGCCAATGTACCGCTTGTGCCTGGTTACTATGGTCAAAACCAAGATGTCGACTTTTTAACGGCAGAAGCTGAGAAAATTGGTTATCCAGTGCTTATCAAAGCTGCGTTTGGCGGCGGTGGTAAAGGCATGCGCGTTGTGCGCGAAGCGTCAGAGTTTGTAAGCGCGTTAGAAGGCGCAAAGCGTGAAGCACTTGCAGGGTTTGGTAACGACCTAGTTTTGCTAGAGCGCTACGTAGATACACCGCGTCACGTTGAAGTTCAAGTCTTTGCAGATACGCACGGTAATTGTGTTTATTTAGGTGACCGCGATTGCTCTTTACAACGCCGTCACCAAAAAGTGATTGAAGAAGCCCCTGCCCCAAGTTTATCTGACGAACTTCGCCGCGAGATGGGTGAAGCAGCGGTACGTTGTGCTCAGGCGATTAACTATCGTGGTGCAGGTACGGTTGAGTTTTTACTATGTGGCGAAGAATTCTTCTTTATGGAAATGAACACGCGCCTGCAAGTAGAGCATCCAGTTACTGAAATGGTCACCGGCCTTGACCTTGTAGAGTGGCAAATTCGTGTCGCAAGTGGTGAGGTGCTTCCTCTTAAACAAGAGCAAGTGACTTTGTCAGGCCATAGCTTTGAAGCGCGTATTTACGCTGAAGATCCGACAGAAAACTTTATGCCATACTCGGGCACACTGACACACTTATCTTTCCCAGTTGAAAACCAAGGCGTGCGTGTTGATACAGGTGTGCAATCGGGTGCAGAGATCAGCCCTTTCTACGACCCAATGATCGCCAAGTTAATTGTGCATGGCGCAGATCGTAAAACTGCATTGTTAAAGCTTCACCACGCACTTGAAGAAGTGCATTTATCGGGTGTTAAATCCAACATTGCGTTTTTACATCACCTATCGGGACACGATACTTTTGTTGCAGGTGCGCCAGATACCCACTTTATTGATACACAAACTGATGTATTAACTGTTGAGCATGCCCCTGAAGAAATGATCTCATTGATTGCATCAGCCGCTTACTTAGCAAATAAACAAAACCAAGCGAACTTTGCTGCGGCTAAATCACCTTGGCAAAGTGCCTTAGGCTTTAAGCTAAACCAAGCTGCATCTGTGGTTGTGCCGTTTGATGGATTGAACATTAGGGCATTCGTTGAAGACAATGGCTTTAAATTAACGGTGAATGGTAACGAACATACAGTTTCAGCAACTCTTAACGGTGAGTCACTAACTATCAATCTTGATGGCCGCATTTATAAAGCCTGCACACTCGTCAACGACGAGCAAGTGACAGTGATGTTTAGTGCCTTTGTACGTACTTTTGATTTACGTTCTAAACATTACATTAGCCAACATGAGCATGAAGAAGCACCATTAGCAGCGCCGCTAAACGGTACGGTTGTTAAACATCTTGTTGAAGTGGGTGCTGAAGTTGCTAAAGGTGATGCTGTCGTGGTTATTGAAGCCATGAAGATGGAGTACACGCTTAACGCCCCATTTGCAGGCACACTAACCAGCTATTGCTTTGCTGAAGGCGAATTAGTTAGCCACGGTGCCCTACTTGCCATCGTTGATGAAGCGGAGGCATAACATGGCGTACCCAACTCAAGTCAAAATCGTTGAAGTCGGTGCCCGTGATGGCTTACAAAATGAAAGTAAAGTCACCACAGAGCAAAAGATAACCCTGTTAAATGGGTTATCTGAAGCTGGTATGGTTCATCTTGAGGCTGGTGCGTTTGTATCGCCTAAATGGGTGCCACAAATGGCGGACTCGGCTGAAGTTATAAAAGGTTTATCTGTTGCCGATAATGCACAGCTTTCAGCCTTAACACCAAACTTAAAAGGTGCACAAGCCGCTCTTGAATGTGGCATTACAGAGTTCGCAATTTTTACCGCGGCCAGCGAGGCATTCACACAAAAGAACATTAATTGCTCTATTGAAGAAAGTATTGAGCGCTTTAAACCTGTGGTTGAACTAGCACAGCAGCATAACGTTAAAGTTCGCGGCTATGTCAGTTGTGTGGTTGGTTGCCCTTACCAAGGCGAAGTGCTGCCAGAAGCCGTGTTGGATGTGTGTAAACAATTGTTGGCTCTTGGCTGTTACGAGATTAGCTTAGGCGACACCATAGGCGTTGGTACACCAGGTAAAGTAAAAAAACTGCTTGATTTACTTATTAAAGACCTGCCTTTAGACAAGCTGGCTGTGCACTTTCACGATACCTACGGCCAAGCTATCGCCAACATCCACACGGCACTAGAAATGGGCATTAGTACAATAGACAGCGCCGTTGCAGGCCTTGGCGGCTGCCCTTATGCACAAGGTGCGTCAGGAAATGTTGCCACTGAGGATGTAATTTACTTGCTTGAAGGACTTGGCATAAGTACCCAAATTGATTTAGAAAGACTTGCTAGCGCAGGTTGGGCTATCTGTGATGCCTTAAATAAGCCCCCTGCCAGCAAAGTTTCTTTAGCATTACGTGCGAAGTGCGAACAATAAAAAATGATAGCTGCGTGAGCATAATGCTCGCGCTCTTTTGACAAACAAAAGTTAGGAGTGGTCTTATGGCCGGTTTTGATAAAGTAGTAAATACCTACGCCGAAGCAATGGCGGGTTTAAAAGATGGTGACACCATCATCGCCGGTGGTTTTGGTTTGTGTGGGATCCCTGAAGGTTTAATTGCAGAAATTAAACGTCTACAAACCAAAGAGCTGACTGTTGTCTCTAACAACTGTGGTGTTGATGACTTTGGTTTAGGTATTTTATTACAAGACCGTCAGATCAAAAAAATCATCGCCTCTTATGTTGGTGAAAACGCCCTTTTCGAACAGCAATTACTAGACGGCATCATCGACGTTGAGTTAACACCACAAGGTACATTGGCTGAGAAAATGCGTGCCGGTGGTGCAGGTATTCCTGGTTTCTATACTGCAACAGGTTACGGTACACCGATTGCTGAAGGTAAAGAAGTAAAAGAGTTCAACGGCCGCCCTTATATTCTTGAAGAATCAATCACAGGTGAATTTGCCATCGTAAAGGCATGGAAAGCAGACCGTTACGGCAACCTTGTGTTCCGCCATACAGCAATGAACTTCAACCCTATGGCTGCAACGGCGGGCAAAATTACCGTTGCTGAAGTTGAAGAAATCGTTGAGCCGGGTGAACTAGAACCAAGTCAAATTCACACACCAGGCATTTATGTAAACCGTGTTATCAAAGGCGACTTTGAAAAACGCATCGAACGCGTTACAACCAGTAAGTAAGGAGAATAACAATGGCTTTATCTCGTGAACAAGTTGCAATGCGTGTTGCGCAAGAGCTTCAAGACGGTTATTACGTTAATTTAGGTATTGGTATTCCTACCCTAGTTGCCAACTATGTACCTGATGGCATTAAAGTTATGCTGCAATCAGAAAATGGCTTATTAGGCATGGGTCCATACCCTACTGAAGACCAAGTTGATGCAGATATGATCAACGCGGGTAAAGAAACCGTGACAGCAGCGACAGGTGCCGCTATTTTTAATAGTGCTGAAAGCTTTGCCATGATCCGTGGTGGTCATGTAGACTTAACGGTTCTAGGTGCATTTGAAGTTGACCAAGAAGGTAATATTGCTTCTTGGATGATCCCGAAAAAATTAATCAAAGGCATGGGTGGCGCGATGGATTTAGTTGCCGGCGCACAAAACATCATCGTTACTATGACCCATGCTAGTAAACATGGCGACTCTAAATTATTAGAGAAATGCTCGCTACCTTTAACAGGCGTTAATTGCGTTAAGAAAATCGTGACTGACCTTGCCGTATTAGAAGTTAAAGATGGCGCATTTTATTTGCTAGAACGCGCGCCGGGTGTTACTGTTGATGAAATTATAAGCAAAACAGCGGGTAAGCTAATCGTTGAAGGCGATATCCCCGAAATGCAGTTCTAATTCAGTGTCGACAATAACAACACTAATGTACCGACCTCATTCCCAGTGCTAATGCACTGAGTTACCCAAAACCCCTCAATAGAGGGGTTTTTTTTACACTTTTATATTTTATAATTCTACAAAATTAGATTTTGCTTTTAGAAATAAGTTTTATATGAACCAAACATTTAAAGTTATTCCTCCCACTACCAAGGTATTCTGTAGTGAACGTGGTGAAGGTTGGACGTTAACCGGTATTACAGATATTAATGAGCATACTTCAGTGATGTTTAACGGTACTCGTTACACTATTCCTGCCAAAAAGATTATTGAGGAACTTTTACCCAACTTCGAAAAACAAATACAAAAGGATTAATTTATATTTGCAAAATGTTAACTAAAAAGGAATAATAGCGTCATCTGCAAAGATAATAATGGATGCGCCTGCACTTGACGGACTAAGATCCACATCAGTTTGGATTTGATGTGTCATTACTTTGTGTTTTCTTTAGTTACGGAACTGTATTTAGGATTGCACTATGTATAAGTCTTTCACACTATCATCTTTAGCGTTTGCCATATCAGCAACATCTTTTAATTTATATGCGAACGAGTGTAAAGGTGAACTCTACGGAATAAATTCTGGTCGTGGTGAAACTGGTATTCTATTCAACATCACTGATCAACTGTCATCAGTTAACGCCAATTCAGTTGCTAAATTTAGCTCATCAGCCTTGGCGTATGACTCTAGCCAAAATCGTATGTACTATGTATCTGCGCCTAGACAGATTAAGTATAAAGTCGATATAAGCCACCTCAATCTTTCAAGTGAAGAAAAAAAGAATTTACCAATTGCTGGAAGTCGATTTAAGTATACTAAACTTGCCTATTACGATTTTGCATCACAGTCACATGTTGAGGTTGGACGAACAAAAGGCGTGATTGCACTTGCTTATGATCAAACTAATAATCGTTTAATCGGCAGCTCATCGACAAAGTTATACGAAATTAACCCTCAGACAGGTGACTACAATCAACTTGCTGAATTAAATAACCTCAGTGGCAAGTATCGTGGTGATTTAGCTTTTTATGATGATGCTCTTATTCTTGTAACAAGTAGCAGTGTGTATGAGGTAAATACCGCAGATTTTTCACTGGAGAAACTATCTAGTCATGGTTTACAAGCGGTAACAGGCTCAACCATTGATCATGATGGCAACCTAATTATTAGCCGTACCAAAATTAATGACCAAGGTCATTTGAATAAGTCTGAGTTATTTAAGTTAAACCCTCACTCTGGTAATACATGTTTCATCACAGAGCTGCCTATTCGTCTCAACGATTTAGCAACTAACACAAAAGAGACAACGACTTGTTACTCAGCACCTATTTGTGAAACTGATCCATTACCTTCAGTGACAGTATCATCCGTAATTGATACTGTCACTGAAGGCGGTACGCTCGAGTTTGCAATTAATCTTTCTGATACCTACTTTGAAGATGTCGAAATAGAAGTTGAAGCCATTGCAGGATCTGCAACCTCAAGCGATTACAGCTTTGCTACACAAACTTTAACGTTTGCTACTGGTGAAACGCAAAAGACCATAACCATTCCTACAATTGATAACAATGAATATAGCGAAGCAAAGACTTTCTCAATTCAAGCAAGCGCAATATTAAATAGTACCGGTAGTTCAATTGCACCTGCAACAATATTAAATGATGATCCAGCCTGTACACCTGTGCCTTACACCAAAATAAACTATCAATTCATCAGTGAAAGCGCTGGTTACAACAATGATTGGGGGTTAAAAGTCAATCACCAATTCATTAAGTTATTAGATGAGTATGGCGGTACAGGAAGCTATCAACTCCCTTCAGCAACGCATTTCGATTATGCATTAGCATTAAATGGAAACGCTTCAAACCTGGGTCAGAACTTTAGGTGGCATGGTCAAAAACAATATTGGGAAGATCAGAATGATGCCGATTATAATGATTTTGTAGTGAAGGTCTGGACGGAACAAATTCAAGTAGGCTGTAATTAAGTTAAGTCAGTCTTTATCTCTACTGACACTTAATACATTTAAAAAGTCTGATGCTTTCATTAGACGTTTTTTTATGAAATGTGATGTAATTTATTACAAATAAAAAAGCCTTGGGACTACCAAGGCTTTTCTAGTCTACGCCGACACTATTTCAAAGCAACATTAACAAATACAGCCGTCATCAAAATAGGGCAAATAAATCGTACATATTGCGCGAAGTAATAATGGAAACCACTTCTTGCCTCTAAAAGCTTATTGCCTCTATGCCACATCCAACCAACTGTAATGAAGTAAAATAGTCCCATCAGAGGTAATTGGTAATGGGTCAATACACTTATTATAAGTCCAAACAACCATTCAAAATTAAGTATAATTGTCGTGGAGACCAGTATAATTACTAAAGTGACCCATATTGTTGCGTTTTTACGCCTAAAGCCATGGTTTTCTACTAAAAAAGACACCGGTATCTCAGTTGAAGAGATGGTTGAGGTAAGAGCTGCAATAGACATAAGTACAAAAAAGCTTAGGCCTACAAATAGACCTATTTGGCCCATATTCATAAATAGCTCTGGCAGAACGGCAAAAATCAAGCGACCTTCACCAATCAACTTACCATCTTGGAAAACCTCCACGCCACTTTGCTGTGCGACGAATATTGCAGGAATGATTAGCAACCCAGCTAGAAAAGCAACACAGGTATCAAGTAAGGCAACACTTGCGGTTAATTTAGGTAGATTTTCATTTGGCTTCAAATATGAGCCGTAGATCATCATGCAGCCAACCCCTAATGAGAGTGAGAAGAAAGCTTGGCCCATAGCAGCAATAACCAAATCAGGATCTGTTACTTTTGAAAAATCTGGAACTAAATAAGCTTTAAAACCCTCTATAGAACCTTCAAGGGTTGCCATATAGCCAATTAGACCTATAAGTAACAACAATAATAAAGGCATTAGCCTTCTAGACCATGCCTCAATACCTGACTTAACACCTTTCAAAATGATACTAGCAGTAAGCAGCAACATAAGCGGCGTGAAAATGAAGTTCCTCAATGTCGAGTCACCTTTCAAGAATTCAGCTATCTCATTTAGTTCTAATAACCTTGCCAGTGGTTCAATTGAAAAGGCGAGCATCCAACCAGCAACGATCGAGTAAAAACTTAACATCACAATGGCACCACATAGGCCGACATAACCTGCTGTAGATCCTATTTTAGGATTACTATCCTGCCATGCCTGATTAAGTGCTTTAACTGGGTTAGATTGTGCCTGGTGACCAATATACAACTCTGTGTATAAAGCAGGTAAAGCCAAGAGAAATATAACGGCAAAGTACACTAATAAAAATGCACCACCGCCGTGGTTTGCAGCTTGGGTGGGAAACCCCCAAATATTTCCAAGCCCTACAGCAGCACCAGCAGCTGCCAAAACAAAGCCTAGGCGACTTTGAAAGCCATCACGCAATTGAGCCATTTTGATATCTTTATGTTTTTGTTATAGACGTATGAGTATACGCAAGTTAAAACCCTTTGCGAAGCAACTGAGTTTAATAACATAGAGTTTCTAGTTATGGTACTGACACTTTCTATCAAAAATTTGAATTAAAAAAGCGAGCTGAGTATTAATGCTCAGCTCGCTTGATAGAATTTAACAATGAAACGCCTTCTTAACACGCTTCTAGCAGTTGCGCATGTATCGACTGAACAACGTTATCTGATTCACTTTGTTCAACTAAAAAGCACAAATTGTGCTTACTTGCGCCATGGCAAATTAAACGAATGTTAAAGCCTTTAAGGACATTCATAAAATTCACTTCGTGTTGACGAAGCTGGATCTCAGAACCTATCAGGGCAACTAGTGTCAGATTCGTTTCTACAGTTACATGACAGAATTCACTCAATTCTTCTAAACACGCTTGATCAAGTTCAGGTCTAGATGAACTCAAGGCATTATCAAGTGTGATGGCAACACTGATCTCAGAAGTGGTTACCAAATCTACCGAGATATTAAATTTACTTAAAATAGTAAAAATACGCGCTAAAAAACCACTCGCTAACAACATTTCAGGGCTCTTTAATGTTAAAAGTATTTGATTTTTACGTTGTGTAACTGCTCTAATCCCAGCTTTTGATTCGGTTTCTTTTTCAATCCAAGTGCCACCGGCTTGAGGTTCGCGACTAGAACCAACAAAGACAGCTATACCGCTGCGACTCGCAGGTAAGATGGTTGCTGGGTGTAATACCTTTGCACCAAAAGTGGCCATCTCAGCCGCTTCATCAAAGCTCAATCGTGCAATCGGTGACGCTTTTTTACATAAACGAGGATCTGTGCTGAATATGCCTACAACATCTGTCCATATCTGTACGCTTTGTGCACCTATCGCTTCCGCCAATAATGCGGCGCTGTAATCTGAACCACCTCTGCCTAGCGTGGTTGTTTGTCCATAGGTATCACTGCCAATAAAACCTTGTGTTACTAACACTTTGTCTGCAAGTTGTGGCAATAAATGCTGCTCTGCTGCGCTTGCAGTTGCACTCACGTCAGGCGTTGCTTTACCAAACTGGTTATCTGTTTTAAGTACTTGCCGTACATCAAACCTGTCAGCAGCAACCCCTAGATTACGTAATACTTGAGTAAATAGAAAAGCGGATAGTCGCTCACCGAAGCTAAGCATTTCGTCACACTGCTGTGCACTTAACGCAGGGAGTTCAGCCAGTTCTTCAAACTCGCTAATTGTTTGAGAGAAGCCGGTTGCTAAGTCTGCATCTAGTGTCAGTTTTTCTAAAATGGCGTCCTGAATATCAAGTACAGCTTTAACCAGGGTTTTACGCTCTGCTAAATCGGCTTTTTGCTGAGTTAATGTCACTAGGTGATTAGTAACACCTGCACTGGCACTCACTACTACAATACGTACTTGATTATCATCATGAATAATTTGTGCACAGCGATGCATTGCTTCAAAGTTGGCGACACTTGTACCACCAAACTTAGCAACTGTGAACTGGGAAGTCATTTTATCTCCTTTATGAACACTGTGTGTTCAACAACAATAAGGAGAACTCGGCAAGAATATACGGATAGATTTGATATGCTCATTGCCAGAAGCTCTCCACCATAAATCGGTGACAGTTCCGAGGATTCAGCCTCGTAAACCGAAAAATAGCAGCGACGTACTGATATTCTTCTCGGCGAACACTTCCCTCACTGACTGTCATCGGTATACGTCACCTCAAACCAGCTACCTAAGTTTCGCGCCTCTTCTGTTTATTTTGCGTAATCTAAGCTGAACTTAGGCAAAATAAAACCCGCGCAAACGCAAGTTTGTGCGGGTTTTTAAAAAGTAACTTTTAGACGTCTAGGTGTCAAGTACTGTTTTAACTAATTTGTACTTAAAGCTTCTAAATCATCATGCCTGCGTAATAAGCACCTACATAACCTACTGAATAAGCTATAAGTAGATAAAAGAACATACGTAAGTAGCTCACAAATGTCAGTGCTTTAACCTTGTTCATTGCAATAATGCCTGCAGCAGAGCCGATGATCAGCATTGAACCACCAACCCCCGTTGCATAGGTAAACATTAGCCACTGCTGTGTAGACATAGTGATATCAGCTTTTAAAAGTGCCGCAGTTAAAGGCACGTTATCTACTGCTGCGGACATAATACCAACAATGTAATTCGCATACTCGGGTTTTAGATAGTCATACAACTGAGTGAACTTAACTAAGAAACCCACTTCTTTTAGTGCGCCAACCACAAGTAAGATACCAACGAAGAACAGCAGCGTGTCGTATTCTATCTCGCGAATGTAGTCAATAATTTTACGGTTTACGTCTTTTTTACGCATTAAGAACTGAGCAACTAAGAACATCAGTGACAAGCCAAATAACATGGTTAATAAAGGTGGCACTTGATACTCAACACTCAAAAATAAAGTAGAAAAAACCGTTAATGCAAAAATACACGCTATTGTTACATCCGTTTTCTCGATACGACGTGTTTGTTCTTTTTCAAACACAATCGTTTCATTCATGCCAAATGACAGCAATGTAGCCAACACGATTACGCTCACAATCGCTGGAGCCACGAGCAATAATAAGTCTGGAATGGTTACTTTATCGGCAAGAAATATCATAAGTGTTGTCACATCGCCTGTGATCAATGATACTCCCCCTGAGTTGACACTAAATATGATTAAAGTTGCATATTTTATAAGCTTCTTTGGGTCTAATTTCAGCGACATAACAACAGCTAATGAAATAAGCGTTGCTGTAATATTGTCTGAAATTGACGAAAATACAAAAGCGGCAATGCCAACCAGGAACATGAGTTTACGTTCGCTGATTTGTGATGGCATGACACGGTGCACGATATTTTGTATAAAGCCTTTAGAGTTTAGATAAGCGACGAAAGTCATGGTGGCCATTAAAAATAGCCACAAGGTTGCTATCTCTAATATGTTGTGGTTTAGCTCATGTTGTACATTTTCTGGGCTTTGACCATGTATTGGAGATATAAAGGCGATAATCCAACATAAAGTACCAAAAAAAAGTGTAGTTTTGGCCTTGTTTACATGGATTATATCCTCTATAACGATGAGCACAAAAGCTATCGCTATCAGTGTTAGGATTATAGTAGTAACCATAATGCGTAAACAACCTGTGTTTAAAAATTAACAAAAATGGTGGGTAACGTAAGTCGGCGCAGATTCTAGCATTATAGGTACATGTAAGCTATCAATATAAGTATAAAATACGGTCTTTTTTCACAAAAAAGACACAAAGTGGAAAAATATGATCCCAGCGAAGAAAGTTTTAAATACGCTCACTGAACACTGGTCTGTTATTGAGCTTTTGTTTAAACGTTTCAAAATGACTGACTTCAGCATCAAAGACGTTCAAAACATCATAAAAAACAAAAATCCTCATTGGAAAAGTGACAAAATATTCAAGGAAACTAATAAATTATTAAATCAGGAAATAATCATACCACTGGCAAAATCGTCACAATTAGAAATCAACAGAGCGATTGCTGAGTTCATCAGTTTCTTATTACAAGAAGAGGACTTAGGCCTTGCTGCAGAAATAACGGTTTTAGTCACAGATCTTGAACGACTCGGGAACCGCCTAGCACAGTCTGGTGAAGATGGAGACTTTACAGAGTTACGTCGCTTTAGCCGCATTATGGACGAGCGCGTACGTAAAATCGTCAAGCTGTTTAATCACAATGAAAACGCTATTTTTAACATTGTAGAGCAAGCAAAGTCTGATACTAGCCATGTTTCACTTCAAAAGCGTTATAAAGCCGTCATAGAAGCCTTCGACGAGTATATTGAGCCCATGTTGGAAATGGTCGATATACGTGGTGACTTTCACCGCTGCTTTAGTCGCATAGAAATGCAAATTAGTGCTCAGATAGAACACATTGAACTCTTTGGCCGAGGCAATATTGATAAGCGCATGCTAGAACAACTTCGTACTCGTATTCTTGATATGCACCTAGTTGGTCGAGAAAGTCTGCGTAAAAGTGCTGATATGCTAATGCCTTTGCGAGAAGAACTAAGACGTAACAACCTTATTACGCGACAAGCATCTAAAGTACTGGGCCTTATTCGTAAAAATGGCGTTGATCGTACATTAAGTGCCGTACAGCCTGAGTTTGTCTCTGATATTCAACGCTTTTCATTAGGGCAACAACGCCACATGGTCGCTTATATGGCAAGCCTAGTAGAGTTTGAGCATGACGAATACGAACTCCCCGACCAAAACGACGTACCAGCCTATCAAAGCCCAAATATTCCAGATTACAACAACGTAAGAACGACTTTCGCAAAAACAGGCAAAAAGCGAACGGCAATTTTAGGTTTCTTATCAGAACAATATCCAGATCTCGAAGCCGATGAGATGTTGTTTTTATATCAAAAGTTAATCAACGATACAGATCTCGAATTACAACAGGACGAACAACGCACAAGCGTGTCTATTTCGGGACAGACACTCAAACTGTATCCATTTAATGCCGCCAACAAGCAAGAACAAAAGAATGACAAACATTAATTTAACTGATTTATCAGAATTACAAGCCATCAATAAAAAATTGGTTAGCGGGTATCACATCAGTGAACAAGACACCACCTTATGGCAGCAACTAGACCAAAACATTGATGCTTACCAAGCCTTATTTACTGCGCTAGGTCACGACCTTATTCATGATGCCCGAGGTTTTTACTATTTAGGCAGTGATGAGAGCACACCTAACATGGGTAAGATTTCTCGTGCCATTGCATTAACTATCTATATTCTTATCGAGCATTACGCGAACCAAGGTAAAGATCCCCTTCGCGCTCTCTTTGATAACATCGCCGACTTAGAACTGATGCAAACATTGGTACAAATCAATAAACACCTTTTTGACCAGCTCGAAATTTTTTCAGGCTCAGAACTTCGTAAAGACGTGTATTTACGCATGGTGCGCTTAGGGCTGGCTAAAGAAGTTGAGCAAGGCTTTATATTACTCGCGCCAGTTTATAGATATATAGATGCATTAATGGAAGTAAATGATAATAACTTTGACGAACTCGAGGAAGAAGTATGAGTAAGTTATATGGATTAAGTAAGCTTGCACTGTTAAATACGGCGGGCTATGCAAAATGTGTGATCCCGCTAAATAAGAGTGCCTCTATTTGTGCGCCAAACAATACTGGTAAAAGCTCGGTAATTAATGCACTGCAATTTCCACTGATCAACGACCTGCGTTTAACTGAGTGGGATGGTCACGACTTAGAAGAAACACGTAAGTTCTACTTCTCAAGCGATCAAAGTTACATCTTACTTGAAGCCAATCTTCCCCATGGTGATGTCGTCATCGGTGTTGCAGGTTTAGGTAAGATTGCAGGTTACGCCCACCAGTTTTTCTGCTACCCAGGTAAGCTAGATTTAAACGACTTCACGCAAGACAAAAGCATCATTAAATATACCAAGCTGTTTAATCACTTGGAGAGAAAGGGCAAAAAAGCGGTCGAATTAAAAGCGCAAGAGCTAAATGCCCTTCTCATTGGTGGCGCAACGCAATTTGATGGTGATATTAACCTAAAAATGATCCCATTAAATAACGTACAAGATGCGTCTATTTACAAAGAGATTTTCAGACGAATTCTTAACTTACATAAGTTAGGCGCACAAGACGTAAAACGCTTTATGCTGCGTGTATTTGAACGCCACATGTCAAACTCAAAAGTCGACTTTTATGAAGTATGGCGTCGCGCTTTTGATAAAGTAAACCACTCTCGTCGCGAACTTGCTGCCCTTGAGTCAATGCAAGAGCCCATTGCAGCCCTTGAACAAATGCTCGATAGCGAGAGTGGCATAAAAGGTAAACTTGCCGCCTACGCCCCTAAAATTGATATGGCATTGGTGGAATTTGCCGATTATCAAGAATCACAAATGAGTGAGCTTGAAGTTCAACTAGAAGACATAGAGCAAGAAAAACACGACTTCGAACAAAAGCAACAGCTTTACTTACAACAATCTGGCGACATTGCCCGCCGCCAAGCGCAAATTGAGCAGTGGTTTATTGACTACTCGGCCCTTAAAACTGAGTTCGAATTAACCAATCACGCGACCTTAAAAACTAATCTGCAATTATTGAAAAAAGAATATGAGCAGTTGTCGTTTTCTATAAATAGCGCCCAAGGGCAAAGCTTACATACCCTTGATTATCGTATTAATGAAAATAACAAACAGATCAAGAGCCTCAAGCTGCAACTTAAAAATCTTGAGTTCAATTTATTTACTCGTATGCGTGAAGATCTGTCTTTAAAAGAAGTGGAAGAAATTTCTCGTATTTTGAATCCAGATATTCTGAGCTTTGCGACGACTAGCCAAGGTGAAGTTGACATTCATGACGAAGACGCCTTCGGTGAGTTCTTAGCCAACTTATCTAACAGCGTAAAAGGTGGTGAATTAAAACTACCAGGTGCGACCATTAAGCTTAAAAAGCTCAGCCCTGTGCAAATGCAAAGTGGTGAGAACAAAGTACAATTAAAAGCGCAGTTAGAATCATTACAGCAATCTTTAGTCGAGCTCAAACAACAGCGTGAAGTTGCAGCAAACGTAGTACAAAAACAGCAAGAGCGTGATACCTTATATGACGAGCTAATGGCGCTAGAAGCAACGCTAAAACGCTTCGAGCAATACCAAACCATGCTGCAATCTGTTGAAGCTCAATCATTACTCAAAGAGCAATTAGACGCTGAGCGCGAGCAAGTAGACAGTTACCTTCAAGATATTCAACACAACGCGAGCTCAATCTCAGATAGGCGTTCAATTATCTTATCGAAGCAAGACTTAATTAAACGTCAAGGGGATAGATTAAAACAGGTTAAATCTGAGCGTATTGATCACACACTAGACATAGTGAGCGAGCAACAAACGCCTTACCCTGTTGAGATAAATCTCGATTTCGATAACTTGGCTGATGTGATCCATCAGTTCAATAAAGATTGCCATGAGCTACGTAATCTAGCTGTCAACGTGCGTAATACCTATTTGCATATTTACAATGCGGGTATCACAAAGTTTGATAATGAATCTGATGAATTTACTAAGTATCAAAAACTTATCAGCGCATATCATAATATTGACAATGAACGTGACGCGGTTGAGAAACAAGCACGTGTTGCTCTCACTGAGGTAGCTGCAACCATTAAAGGTTTACGTGAAGATTTAGACCGCTTACGTCGAGAGATGAATAGCTTTAACAAAGGGATCAGTCAGCATAGGATCTCAAATTTACAAGCGTTTAAGATCAACGTGATCCCTCGTAAGATGCTAGTTGACTCTATCGATACGATTATCAGCACGTCTGATAGTTATGAAAAAGGTGATAATCTTGATCTATTGAGTGAATCACCTGCGGACGAAAAAGCCGTCAATGCAGCGAAAGATCATTTGATCAAGCTTGCCAGCGAAAAGGCCGGTTTAACGCTTACCGATCTATTCGACATTCGTTTTGAGGTAGTTAATCGCGCCGGTGAGACTGAACATTTTGATAAAATCGATTCTGCCGGTTCTAACGGGACACGTATTACAATCAAGCTGTTATGTGGTATGTTGTTTATTCGTTATCTATTATCAGATCAGGAACAGACGTTGTTTCGTATTCCCATCTATATAGATGAAGCGGCAGATATTGACCCGCAAAACCAAAAAGCCATTATTGAAACCGCATTGAGTTTCGGCTTTGTGCCAATTTTTGCTTCGGTTAAACCGCAAATCAGTTGTGACTACTTAGTACCTATCCGTAGTGTAAAAGATGGCAGTCAGAACTGGGTTGACGAAAAAGATTGGATTGAAGTGGAACATTCTGAGGCCAATTAGGTCTCAGAACGCAAATGACATTATCAACTGGGATGGAACCCAAAATTAGGAGAACGCTATGTTAAAGCATTTATTTATTGCAGTATTGCTCACGCTCGTTGCGGCTTGTGGTAGCACACCAGATTGGGATTATGATACCTCTGTTAAGTTTGCTAACTACAAAACATTTGCATGGTCAGAACATGCCGATATTAAAAATCACGGTAGTGACTATCAAATTAATGACTTAATGGAAAAACGCATACGCAAAGCCATTGTTGACAATTTAGTTGCACAAGGCTTCAAGTTTGTTGATGCTAAAAATGCCGATGTATTAGTAAACTATCATGCGTCTGTCGATCAAAAACTTGAATCAGATACGATGCAAACTACCTACTCTGCTCGTTGGAATTACTGGGGATGGGGTTACCAAACTCAAACCACAACACGTGAGTATGATGTCGGCACGCTAGTTGTTGATATTGTAGATGCGAAATCAAACCAACTGGTTTGGCGTGGTGCAAAAGAAGGTCGTTTACGTAAAAAACAAACACCAGAGCAACGCACTGAAGCAATTAATAAAACAATAGCTGAAATTTTAAAGAACTTTCCGCCAAAAGCTCAGTACTAATAAGTATAATGACCTTAATAAAAAAGCCAGCTATGCTGGCTTTTTTATTATCCATATTAAATAAACGGTCTCTTACTCACCATCTGTTTTATATCTCTCAAACCAAGCAAGAATATTGCCGACCTTTTGAATTAAGTTACTTGGTCTGGCAGCGATACCATGGGATGCTTTTGGTATTCTTACCATTGCTGATTCAACTCCTCGAAGCTGAAGCGCTTGATAATACTGCTCGGTTTCACTCATAGGCGTCCTATAATCAACTTCACCCGTCAACAACATGGTTGGCGTATTCACATTCCCTACTAACGATAGAGGTGAATGTTTCCATAAATGATCTGCCTGCTCCCAAGGCATGCCTGGCATCCAATACTCTGCAAAGTAAGGATATGCATCAGCTGTCAAAGCAAAACTCAACCAATTAATGACAGGCTTAGCGACAACCGCAGCTTTGAATCTGTCTGTATTTCCTATCATCCATGCTGTTAAAACACCACCACCAGAACCACCCGTTACGAACAAGTTATTTTTATCAATAAACTCTTTTCGAACCATGCCATCAACAACATCCATTAAGTCATTATGATCTTCAGATGGATATTTATGGTGAATTAAGTTAGCGAAGTCTTCACCGTATGAAGTACTTCCTCTTGGATTTGACCACACAACCACATACCCTTTAGCTGCCATTAATTGCACCTCGGTACTAAAGTTTGGACCGTATGCAGTATGAGGGCCACCATGTATCTCTAGTATTAGCGGATACTTTTTACTGCTGTCGAAATGAGGCGGTAACGCATACCAAGCTTGTATTTCACGTCCGTCAACAGACGATTTAACCGTTAAAGCTTTAAAGTTGGCTGTTTTTTTGTGACCCAGCAAATCCTCGTTTAAATTCGTGAGTTTTGTAACTTTTCCACGTTTAGAAAGCAATGCAAGGTCAGCGGGTCTATTTGTATTAGCTTGTGTAAAAACAAGCTGATTATCATTAGTTACAGCGAACTCACCTGATGTGTAAGGCCGCCCTAAAGATTGACCTCCTAATTGTGCCAATTTAGTCTTTATTTTTCCTTTAACTGACACATAACCAATATATTTCTGACCATGGTCATCGTAACTAAAGTAGACTCCTTTACCTTTACTATCCCACTTTGGAGAGTTAATTGGCCTATCTAAAGATTTTGTTAAATTTTTTTGCCTTGTACCATCTATATTCATGATGAATATATCGTAATTTTGACTCGACATTTTTTTATCATTAAAGCCGAGAAACGCAACGTGCTTGCCGTTAGGGCTTATTAAAGGACGTGTCTCCGGTCCTGGTTTAGATGTGATATTAACTGTCTCACCGGTGTCGATGTTGATTCGATAAATATCAGACTCTCTCGACCTAGATTGCCAATCTTCATGCCTATCAGCTGAGAAAAGGATATTTTTACTGTCAGGTGTCCAGCTTAACATGCCTCCGTGATTATATTGACCCTTTGATATTTGTCGTACTGTGCCACCTTCTTAAGGCACAACAAATATATGTCTATTACCCTTTGGTAATATGCCTACACCATCGCCTCTATAGCGTTTCTGCTCAATATAAGTTGCTGTACCAGCCCATTTTGCACCTTTTGGCTGCTTTGGCATCTCATTGAAAATACCTTTGGAGGGCATTTTTTTAAACATTGAAAAAGCAATCCACTGTCCATTTGGGGACCAGCTAATATTGCTAATACCACTTTGAACCTCTGACACTCTAGCTATATCACCTGTGTCTAACCACTTTACATAAAGCTGGTTATCTCCTTCAGAGTTACTGACATATGCAACACGTTTACCATCAGGAGAAAATTCTAAAGATCTATATTGAGACTTACCTGATAAAAAAGGTCTATGAGACCCATCTTTTATATCGAGTGACCATAAGTTAGTTCTGATCCCATCGCTCATGATATCCATTGCACGGCGTTCATATATAATCATACTGTTATCAGGGCTCGTTTTAGGTGACGCTGCATACTCAATATTAAATACGTCTTCATATTGCCACAGTGACTTATCATCTGTTTTAGCTGAGATTTCAATGCTAAATGTACTTGCTAAAAAAAGTGTCACTGGAAGTGTGATTTTTGACTGCATTTCAATTCCTTAAATTAACATCTCAAATAATTTGTTTCGCTTCATACGTATATCACAAAATGTAATCCCCAAATGAATATACTTCATTGCATTTTGCAATTAGCACGATAGACTCAACAAATACAATTGATAACTAATATCATTTGAGAAATTAGTTACATATTTTTACTTTTTATAGGTGAAAACAATAATGTTACAATATAACATAATGGAAGTTTTTCAATCTAATCTCGTCAAGGATCCATAATTAATGGCATTACTATTTCCAACGCTAGCTGTTTTAGCGTCTACAGCATCAGCACCAATTTCTGAACAACAAGAAGTAGAAAAAATAGAAGTTAAAGGTGTAAGGTCTCGCCTGATAGAGTCTGGCGCTTTAAAAGATGATATTTCTAAAACTGAACTATTATCAGAAGATTATATTAAAAATACACAATCATCGAGCTTGGCTGATGCGATTAAAAATGCCATTGGTATTCGTGTTTCAAATGAATGCGCTATGTGTGGTGCAAAACGTATCATGATTAATGGCCTCAAAGGTGAGCATACCAACGTACTTGTTGACGGCATACCTATGCACACCATGATCTCTGGATTCTATGGTATGGATTCTGTTGCAGCTGCGGGTATCGGTCGCATTGAAATTGCTCGAGGTGCTGGTGCTTCTCTTACTACACCAGAGGCAATTGGTGGTACTGTAAATCTAGTAACCAGTGATCCGAGTGAAGAAAAGGTAGAACTAGACATTGCCGCTGGCAGTAATGGCTATCGACTCGTGTCTGGCATGGCAACGGGTATTAGTGAAGATGGTCGCACTAAAGCTATTTTGATTGGGCAATACGACAATAAAGACCAATTCGATGGCGACAAAAATGGCGTTAGTGAAAACCCAGCCCTAACAAATCAATCTCTAACTTTGAGTTTGTCTCATGATATAGACTATTCAAATAATATCCGAGTTCGTTTAAATCAAACTCAATCTGAGGTATTTGGCGGTCCAGTATTAGGAGATACAGCAACCAGCGTTTCTGCAACTTTAGCGAGTGTCAACCTTGGCGAAGCTGACAGCCTATTTGAAGGTAATGATGTAAGAAATCGCTATGTTGGTAATGCATGGGAAACCGCTGAATGGGTAAAGACAGATCGTGAAGAAGCAAGCATTAGCTGGCTACATGAGGTTTCTTCTCGATTAAATGTAACCTCAAGCCTTGCCTATGTCGATCATACGCAAGACTCATTTTATGAAAGCACAGATTATTATGCTGAAGATACAATGTTCTATACGTCAATTCGCTTTAATTATGACTTAAACGACAAGCATTTATTAACCTTTGGTATCGATCAGCGCAAAGAAGAAATGCGCTCGGCTTCTGCTGCGCTTGAAGGGACTGAAAACTATGTCTCTGATAGTTTTGACTACGATACAACAGGTTTATACATTCAAGATACTTGGTTACCAAACGAATATTTTGAAGCTTCGGCCGCCATCCGCCTTGATCAAATAAAGGCTGATTTTGTTGACCCTAGCAAGCCAGGTGTTGAAATTGACAAAACCATTATTTCTCCGCGTGTTGATATGCGTTATTTCCATAACGAAACATTAACTTCACGCTTATCATTTGGTCAAGGGTACCGTGCTCCCCTCTCATTCTTTGAAAGCGATCACGGAATTTTAGATTCTGGTAAAGGTTTCTTGGTCGAAGTGAATCAGCCTGAGCGCTCAAAATCAGCTACTTATTCATTGAGCTACGAAAAAGAAACATTGACTGTTACTGCCTCTGCAGCACATTCAAAAGTCGATCATCTAGCAACACTCTCTGAGAATGAAGAAGGTACGCCGCTTCTTACTCAGCTAGCAGAAACAGCGGCTGTCACTGCAATAGATATCTCTGCTAATTATCAGGTAAATGATGATCTGACTATTTACGCAATTGCAGAGCAATATCACTATGACGATACATTTAAAGCATCATTCGGTATTGCACCCATAGAGAAAAGAGCGACTATTAGTTCTGACCTACACTTTAAAGGTTGGGAGATTATCTCAAGTGCAACCTGGGTAGCGAGTAGAGATCTCACTGAGTACGGCTATGAGGGTTTTAACGACACACAAGCGCAGCTTGCAAAACCAACTACGGCTGAAAGTTACATCACTGTAGACATGAAAGTATCAAAAGCAATGTCTGAAACATTCACATTATATTTTGGTGCCAGTAATTTATTTGATTATAACCAAGCAGAGGATATGGGCAGCCCGCTTATGTTTGACGCCGAAGGAGGCTACGATGTTGTTTACATTCACGGCCCACTTCGTGGAAGAATGGTATACGCTGGTTTAACCTATGAATTTTAAAACAGCCACTGTACTGTTTTTACTCATTTTTGTTCATAAAGCTCATGCATTTGAGTTTTATGAACTGGCTATGCTGCGTCTGAATGACGCAGCATACGGTAAGCAAGAAACATTATCTCAATTTAAAAACCAACCCATCATTGCTTCTTTTTTTATGCCAAACTGTAGTTGGTGCGAAAAACAACACAAGGCTTTAAAATTGCTCAAGACTCAATGCCCCGAAGTCAGAAGTATAATGTTGGGGATCAATGGTAATAACAGAGATTTGAAGCGCGCTTTAAGAAAGAAGCGGAATCATTTTCCGGCGTTTGTTAGTCACCCTGAAATAGTTAAGGCTCTAGGAGGTAAACCTCCAGTTCCAATGGCTTTAGTTTTTAATAAATACGGAAAGCTGACCTTTTATACCCAAGGTTATAACTCTGCAAGCACGCTTGAAGACCTAATAAAAGAAAACCATGTCTCATCCTGTAAAAATGAAAGTAGAACCAAATTACTTTGATTTTACTTTCATTATATGAATTTACTTACATACTACAGATGAGGTTTTAACATCAAAAGACCTATTCAGTAGAGAGTTGTACCTTTAGAATATCAGCAAAACCCTCTCGCTCCTTAAGCAAGACAATGTCACCGGATATAGAAAGAATTTGGTCACAGTGATTTGAACAGATCAGATCAAAGGTGCCGTACTGTCTTTTAACTTTGATAACTTCTCTGCTTTCATATTGATAAAAATGCAAATCCGTTTTGATTTTATCACTTGTCGTAAAATAAAACCCATTATTTTGAGGGTACACTTCTTGTATTGTTTCAATATCAGTAAGTAGGTTTAAACCTGACTGAGCATCCGCAACCTTTTCACCATTGAAGACAATCAAACTGTCTGCGTTATTTAAGAACACTTTTTGTTTGCCAAGTACAAAGTTTAAGGGCTTTACCTGGCGTGTCGATACTTTAAGACGAATAAGTTCATCATTATGGGTTCTTTTATCTACAAACAAAATGGCATCTGTTTCTTGATACCATGCTTTTGGTACTCCAATAACACTTTCTAACCATTCTATTCTTTGATGAGTCTCTTCGAGATGAACAATAAAGGGTTTATTATTAATACTACTTACTAATCGTTTATTGGTTCTATCCCAAATAGGTTCACTCAGGGCATATTCTTTATCTTCATTTTCAAATATTAAGCGGTTCTGTTTGCTCTGCAAATCTTTTATAAACAATTGCGGCAAACCATTTCTAAGAGAGACATAAGCAATTGTCTTTTTGTCATTAGAAATTGCAGGAAACATATCAACTGTATTGGAATCTATAATCGTGACCGGTTTTGCTGACTTGTTTAATTGTGCTAGCAAAATGTCTTGGTCAGTTTTTGCTTCTACAAAGTACAAGATATCTTTCACGATTTGTGGATAAACAAGAAAATTAAAACTCTTATAATTCAATGGGCTGAGTTTACCATTTAAGTCTATTTTATTAAGTTGGCTACCATTACTAAGCAAAATAGCGCGCTCATCTTCAAACCAAGTCAAGAAATGCCAATTATGATCAATCTCACCAACTAAACTTATCTTTTTAGAATTAAAGTTTAATATTTTAATCTCTGAAATACCTGAATGATTAAAGCCAATTAATGCTAAGTCGTTTTGAGTTGGTGATAATGCAATTTTATAAGGCTTAAATTCATCATTTGGCTCAAGAAGTGCTTCAGATAAACCTGTTGCAAGGTTATGGCGATACAAACTTGCATTGCGGCTGTGCTCAGAACTGTTTTTATTAGCTAGATAATAAAGGTTCTGTTTCTCATCAATAAAAAACACACTATTCCAAGTGATATCTTGGCGCTGAAATAATATTTGCTCCGAAACTGGCTTTCTTTGTGCATCCAGTAAAATACGATTAAAAGAGATGCTATTTTGTTCTTTTGAGGAATAAACAATACTATTTAAATGCATGTCCCATGCAAGATATGTATAAGCTTTACCCTTTTGACTTAAAGGCCACTCCTTTTGCGTTACAAGGTCTTTCAATAATAGTCTGCGTTGACTAGGTCCGCTTTGAATATAAGCCATATATCGACCATCCGGACTAACCTGCATATAACGCTCTTTCTCATTACTAGACGTTATCGGACTCAGATTAGAAAGCTTAATTTCTGACTTTTGAGCATTGAATAAAACCACACTAGAAACCGAAACAATACATACGATTAAGAAAATCAAAGCTAAGTGCGATGACTTTATCTTGAGTAATGCAGACTTTTCAGTATCTAAACTTGAGCCTTGCTGCTGTGCTTTTTCATTCGTACTATCAAGCAAGTTTATTGACGCTTCTAAACTGTATCCTCTTTTTGGGTGGGTTTTAATTAGCGTTTTATCTTCATCAGATAATGCTTGTCTCAGCAAAGCTATATTTCTTCTAACTGAGTTGGGGCTGTAAATAGATTTGGGCCAAACTTTTTCAAATAGAACTTCAGCGCTATGAACCTGTTTAGGTGCACCACAAAGTACCCTTAGTAAATCCATTACTTTTGGCTCTATTACTTCTATTTTTGTATCTGTCGAAATCTGTCCGGTTCCAAAATCAACTCTAAATTCATTGATAGAAATTTTTTCTGGTAAATTTTTATATGACGAATCCAATCTTATCTCTTTGTAATTATGAGTTATATTTTCCTTAAGCCTTTTTTAATCTGTTCTTAATGGCTTCATCATCGCCTGCTTGCAAATAAAAAAGTAAAACAGTCACCAAGGCAGACAGCCATATTAATCAATTAAATACAAAAGGAATACAACATGAATCGAACTTTTATTGCACTTTCTCTATTAGCAGTTGTTAGCAGCGCCTCAGTTGCTGCTGAAAAAACCCTTAATCACAATAAAGTGGCTGATACTTTTTTAACCGCACTGAATAGTCAAAACCTGTCTAACATAGAAAACTTTGTTGTTTCTCATTTCTCAAAAGATGCGCTTTCACGTTGGGAAGGTACGGGCAAAGACAGATATGTTGGCTACTCAATGAACAAAGCACTTTACCTTGGCAATTTAGAAGTCTTAGATTCTAAATTGGAAACAACAGACAACGGCTTACAACATATTAGTACGCTTTATTCTAAAAACATTGATATGCAATACCGCATGGTAATCTATTTCAATAATGAGCAACAGCGCGCTATAACAGGTTGGTATATTGGGGAAAACCCAAAAGACACCTCTCATCTTTCTAAATTATCGGATGATAGATTTGTCGAAGAAGTAAAAAGCTACAGTACCAGATTGGCGAATAACGGCGCGTTTTCTGGCGCTATTTTACTCGCTAAAGGTGACAAAGTGCTCTTCTCTGCTGCACACGGATTAGCTTCAAGACGTTACGATGTGCCTAATAATTTAAATACGAAATTCCAAATTGGTTCGATGAATAAGATGTTTACCAGTACTGCTATTTTGCAGCTAGTTGAACAAGGTAAAATGTCACTAGATGACCCAATGACAAAGTATATTGACCCAAACCTTTTAGGTGAGGGAGATTTTTCAAAAATTAAAATTAAACATTTGCTGAGTCATACATCGGGTATTGGAAATGGAGAAGGCTTTAATGCAATTCAAAATAAAGTCCGATCATTAAAAGATATAACCCCCCTACTTGCTTCCATCGATACAACCTTTGAACCAGGTTCAAGATGGAGGTACAGCAATAACGGTATGATGCTGCTTGGGAAAATCATCGAAAATGTGAGCGGTGAAAGTTATTTCGACTTCATTAACAAACACGTTTATGCCAAAGCAGACATGCGCAATAGCGGTAGTTTTGACTTAGACGTCCCCGTCAAGAACACGGCAAGGAACTATTGGTTTTCAGTAGAAACCGGCCAAATCACCGAGAATTTAATGTTTCAATCTGTAAAAGGTGGCCCTGCTGGCGGGGGCTACTCTACAGTGTCAGATCTCCATAAATTTGCGATTGCAATGCAAAATGGCAAATTAATAAGCAAATCCCTCGCTCAACAAGCACTAAGTGCAAAACCAGAGCTTAATGCAAATAACTGGGGGTATGGCTTTTCAATAAGAGGCGACGAAGAAAATACCATTATTGGTCATAACGGTCAGCACCTCGGTATGACCGCTCGTTTAAATATGTATCAAGAAAAAGGCTATATCTTAGTTGTGTTGGGTAATTATGAGTCATCAGCTTGGCCTGTTATCGCAAAAGTAAATCAACTTATGAAACGACTGTAACTACCCTTCACCTCACCACAAGCAGCTAGGATTTGATCCTAGCTGCTTCAACGCAGCACTATTTCAAACCCAAACCACAAAATTAACGTATTTAATTATCAACAAATCCAAATTTTTGTTTGAAACTATTTAAACGAAACATTTCGCCCATATATTGATGAATATTGAACTTTTAAACAAATAATCGCACAAATTACTGATTGGCTTTATTTTTGAGGGGTCTTATGAAACGAGTCGTGTTGTTTTTGATTACAAACCTAGCGGTGATGATCGTTTTAGGTGTTGTCTTATCCATCCTAATGAGTGTCTTTGGTATTAGCAACCGAAGCCTAGGTGGTATTTTAATGATATCAACTGTGTTTGGTTTTGGTGGCGCGTTTATTTCACTATTTATGTCGAAATGGATGGCCAAGAAATCGACTGGTGCTTATGTCATTGAGCAACCAAGAAATGAAACTGAACATTGGTTAATGACAACGGTTTCACGTCAAGCGGAGCAAGTAGGAATTAAAATGCCAGAAGTGGCAATTTACGACAGCCAAGAAATGAATGCGTTCGCAACTGGCCCGAGTAAGAATAATAGTCTTGTTGCTGTAAGCACAGGGCTCATGCACAACATGACTCGTGACGAAGCTGAAGCCGTCCTGGCACATGAGGTTTCTCACGTTGCAAATGGTGACATGGTAACCCTGACTTTGATCCAGGGCGTTGTAAATACCTTTGTTATCTTCATCTCTAAAGTACTTGCAGGCATCGTTGATAACTTCTTAAACAGTGATGAAGAAGGTGAAAACAGTGGTGGCAGTTGGACTTATTTCATCTTTGATATGATCTTCCAAGTGATTTTCGGCATTTTAGCGTCGGTTGTCGTTGCCTACTTTAGCCGTAAGCGAGAATTCGCTGCTGACAGCGGTGCTGCGCAATTAGTTGGTGCACATAAAATGCGAGCAGCACTTGAGCGCCTGCGTACCAACCATGAATCACAGCTTGAGGGCTCTATGATGGCTTTTGGTATTGCTTCAGGTAAGAGTATTGCTGATATGTTTGCTTCTCACCCACCACTTGAGCAACGTATTAATGCATTGAAGTAATAAATATTAATCAATAGCCTATGTCTATTAAAGTAACGCCTGATGATTATAATCAGGCGTTACTTTTTTTATGTCTATATTTATTGAAAACTTTCTTTTTCGTCTGATCTCACTTAAAGCACTTGGAGAATAACAAAATCGATGTGCTCGTGAAACGCAACCCTCTTTTAGAGGTGAATCTCCATTCTTTAGATTCAGATCAATGCTTATCTAAACAAAGCGATTATAGTTAAAATATCCCCTTACCTTTTACCCTTACTTAATCTAAGGAGTGCTTATGCAATCAAACAATGTTGAGCCGGTTCGACCCAATTCGGTCAATAATTCAGGTGATGAGCTTGTATTTGATCTACATGCTAAAAACCCACCAATGAAGTGGAACGCTGATGGTAAGTACCCCTATTCATCTAAGATGGATGTTGTTGATTACGAAAGGCATAAACACGAATTACAAATTGAGCTTTTAAAAATGCAAGGTTGGGTCAAGCAAACCAATCAACGTATTGTGATTTTATTTGAAGGCCGAGATGCAGCAGGTAAAGGCGGCACAATTAAGCGTTTTATGGAACACCTCAACCCCCGTGGCGCGCACGTCATCGCCCTAGAAAAACCCAATGCCAGAGAGCGTAATCAGTGGTATTTTCAACGTTATATTCAGCATTTACCAACAAAAGGTGAAATCATTCTATTCGACCGCTCTTGGTATAACCGTGCTGGTGTAGAAAAAGTCATGGGCTTTTGTGACGATAATGAATATCTCGAATTTATGCGCCAAACACCCGATCTCGAACGTATGCTGGTCAATAGCGGTATTAAATTATTTAAATATTGGTTCTCTGTTAGTCGTGAAGAACAATTTAGACGCTTTAAGTCTCGCCAAAACGACCCATTAAAGCAATGGAAGCTCAGTCCAGTTGATATGGCCTCGCTTTCAAAATGGCATAATTACAGCGAAGCGAAAGATGCCATGATGTTTCACACTCATACCAAAGATGCACCATGGACACAGATCCGCTCTGACGACAAAAAACGTGGCCGTATTAACTGTATGAGACACTTTTTGAGCTGTTTAGACTACCCTGGTAAAGACGAAGACGTGGTTAATCAAGTAGACCCATTGATTGTTGGTGAGCCTAGCTCTTTTGAACATAAATAAGGAGCCAAAATGGAAGAATTAACAGTAGATATTGATCTGGATTTTGAAGATAGGCTGACAAAACTAGAAAAGATAATCAAAAATAGTCAACTTGAAGTTGAGCGGACAACGGCGATTGCAAGACACGCTTCTCAAAAGGCTGAATTGGCAGTAAAACAAGCCAAAGAAGCAGAAAGTGCAGCCGAGAAAGCCTCAAAGAAACTGAAGCATGCAACAAAACAGCTAAAAGATGCCAAAGTCATGAAAATTGCCCAAAAGAAAGCATCAAAAAAGTTTGCAATCAAGAGAGCTAAAAAAATGGCTAAAAATAAGAAAGCCGATACATCAGCGGCTTAATTTATAAATAGTAGAGTTAGCGCTCTGCTATTTCTTATCATTTACTCGATAATTCAAATTTCCTCTGCTAAAACAGATAGAGCAATCACGCTATCGAAGAAGGAAATTGCTATGTCAGAGAATAACTCTGGAAGTTACCAGCACTTTTTAGGAAACCCTATTGCAAAGCCACCCTGTCGAATGCTCAATGCAAGAATGTACGGTTTTTTTATTGAAGGTAAATACGACACGATCACCAATTTTGTCGATTCAACGCTAAATTCAGTTTCAACAAATGAGGTGTATTTTAAGCCACTCTCTCAATATTGTTTACTTACTTTTACTGATATTGAAGACATCGCTTCAAAAGTTGAACCCTTTAGTCAATACGGTTGGATGCAAGAAACAGATATTATTGTTTGGTTGCCTATTGCTAAGGTAGATAAGAGCACAAAGAAAGCTTTACATATTTATTGGTATCCGGCGTTTATCACCGTAAATAATATTAACGCCTTAGTGAATGGTCGCGAAACTTGGGGTTATAACAAGTATTTGTGCCGCTACTCTATGCCAAGTGACTATAAACAAGCTGACAACTTTACTTTAAGCCTAGAAACCTTTCAGCCGTTTAACCCCACTACCAAAATGGACTGGCACGAATTGCTCACCATTAAACGTTTCTCTGACGGTGATTCGCTATTTGAAGAGATCATAGAAGTTGGTCAAGAAGTGGCCGAACTTATCCATGCGAGTATTGAGGAGGTCCAAATAAGCGCTGAACTTATAAAGCAATTTATGAGTGGGATTAAAAACCCGCAAATGGATCAAATTCTGTTTAAACAAATACCTGACGGGTTTGCCCATAATGCGGTATACAGTGCAGTGGTTCACTCACCTTCAACGGTGAGAAAAGTCCATAAGATAGCGATGCTCAAAGACGAGTATCACGTCAACATCAATAAACTCGATGCTTTCCCGTTTGATCAGATGTTTGGCATTAAAATTGGGCAGCAAAAAGCCCTACTTCCCTATTATGTATGTATGGATTTTGACCAGGATGGTGCTTATGAAATAGTTTCAAGTAACAGCTAAAGGAGCTGACTATGGCTAAGGAAAAAATCGTTGTTTTAGGTGGCGGCGTTGCCGCAATGACATCAGCTGTTTACTTAACAGAAGATGAAAACTGGCAAGATAAATATGACATTACAGTTTACCAGCTAGGTTGGCGTTTAGGCGGTAAAGGCGCCAGTGGTAGAAACTCTTATTTAGGACAAAGAATTGAAGAGCATGGTCTACATGTTTGGTTTGGTGCTTATGTTAATTCATTTCGTGCTATTGAAACTGTATATAACCAATTGAACAGACCTGACAATATGCCCTTGAGTACCTGGCAAGAAGCATTTAAGCCGCATAGCTTTGTGGTGTTACAAGAGTTCATTGAAAATGAGTGGCAAACTTGGCCAGTAGACTTTCCAACAATTGAGGGGAACCCAGCTGATGGCACTCTCGATCTGCATTTTTGGCAATTGCTCGAAGTACTTATTGCATGGCTTCATAAATTCATAGACTCATTAGAAGACGAAATTGAACAGGCAAACAAGGTAACTAAGTTACAAACCAAAAAGCCTAGAGATAGAAACTTGTTAAGACACTTGGCTACAGAAATAACTGATGCCTTCGATGACATTGAAGACGAAGTGAGTGATTTTTTTGACTCCGCGCATGATGAACTGAAAGAAATTTGGTCTTCGCCTAAGATCCTTGCCACCCAGCTCAAACACCTTTTATCCCTCAGATCGAATGATAAAAATTTACAAAACCCAAAAGACAGACTTGTTGTTTGGTACATAGTTCGTAAATTGAAACGCTGGTTAAATAGTGAGGCCATTGAATTACTCGATGATAATCCAACGATTAGACGCGCTTATATCTGCGCTGATTTAGCCATCGCAATGGCGACAGGACTAATAAAAGATAAAGTTTTCTCTAAAGGCTTTGGAGCAATTAACAATATCGATTTTAAAGATTGGCTCAAAAAGAATGGCGCGAACGAAAAGTACAGTGTTGAATCAGCGCCTGTTATTGGTTTTTACGATTTAGTATTCGGTTATGTCGATGGTGATTTTAGTAAAGGAGATGTTGAAGCTGGCGTTGCAAGTTTAGCCATGCTCAGACTTATGCTCTGTTACCACGGTGGCGTTATGTGGAAAATGCAAGCAGGCATGGGTGATGTAATATTTTCACCTATTTACGAATTACTAAAACACCGCGGTGTAAAATTTGAATTTTTCCACCAGGTTGAAGCTTTAAAGCCCGCAACTAATAGCCAAACTGATAATCTCATTAGTGAGATTGTGATGACTGAACAGGTCTCATTGAAGTCAAATAGCTATGATCCACTTGTAGATGTGAAAGGCTTACCTTGCTGGCCCTCCTACCCGCTTTATGATCAAATTGAAGATGCGCAAGCTGATTTATTACAAGACAAAAATATTAATTTGGAATCGTTTTGGAGTGATTGGCCTGAAGTTTATGAGGCAAAATTTGGACACGCTTTACCAACCAAGACTCTGAAGCAAGGGCAAGATTTCGACAAAGTGATTTTTGGTATTTCAGTCGCCTCTATTGCTCACTTATGTCCAGAATTAATCGCACTAGACCGCAAATTTAGACAACAAGCAACTGAAGTCAAAGCTGTCGCTACCCAAGCATTTCAGTTGTGGATGAATAAAACGGATGAGCAGCTTGGTTTTAACTACATTCCTGAAAGCCAAGAGCGTCCTATTCTCAGTAGTTTTTCACAGCCTTTTGATACCTGGGCTGCTATGTCTAACTTATTAGACAAAGAAGATTGGCCACTGAACAATCATCCCAAAAATCTCGCTTATTTTTGTAGTGCCTTTACGTGTGATGATTACCCAAGTAAAGATACACATGACTTCCCTGCTCAACAAAAAGCCATTGTAAAACAAAACGCGCTAGAGAAATTGAATAGAGAAATGCAACCATTATGGCCTGAAGCCTATCACGGTGATCAATTTAATTGGGACATTCTTTACTCTGCAAGTAATCTACCGGGGGAATCACGTTTTGATGAACAATATTGGCGCGTAAACGTCGACCCCTCAGAACGTTATGTGTTATCTGTCACAAATAGTAGCCAATTTAGATTAGAAACCGATGGCACTATTTTCAGCAATTTATTCATCACGGGAGACTGGATCAAAACTGGTGTGAATGCTGGGTGTGTTGAAGCCGCAGTAATGGCTGGTATGCAAACATCAAGAGCCATTTGCGGTATACCTGAGCAGATCAGCGGTGAAGATGGATTTGAGCCTGATGGCGCGCTTTGACATCAATTATATTAATAGCAACTATTTTTGGTATTGATGTAAATTATTATGTATTTGCGATAGAATCGCAATGCAAGTAATTGATAGATTCAAAATATCATACATAAAGTCAGCTATAATATGAGTCGGCTTTAATGAGCATTTTCGTTGGGCAATTTAATTTAGCACTAAGTTGCTCACTTCGTATCAAGTAAAAAAACACCGAGAGTTTTCTATGAGTTTGTATACAGAATACATGGAAGAGATCCAAACGCGTAAAGCGGAACTTGGACTTAGCCCAAAACCAATCGACAACGCAGAGCTTCTGTCTGAAATCATTGCTCAAATTAAAGATACAACAAATGAGCATCGTGAAGATTCTTTAAACTTCTTCATCTACAACACATTGCCAGGTACTACATCTGCAGCAGGTGTTAAGGCACAATTTTTAAAAGAGATCATTCTTGGTGAAGAGTCTGTAGCTGAAATCACAGCTGATTTTGCATTTGAACTTCTTTCACACATGAAAGGTGGTCCATCAATCGCTGCTCTACTAGACCTTGCTTTAGGTGAAGATTCTGCAACCGCCTCAAAAGCTGCTGACGTACTTAAAACACAAGTTTTCTTATACGATGCAGATACAACTCGTCTACAAGACGCATTCAAAGCTGGCAATGCCGTTGCTAAAGACATCTTAGAAAGCTACGCAAAAGCTGAGTTCTTCACTAAGTTGCCTGACGTTGCAGAAAAAATTGAAGTTGTAACTTACATTGCTGGTGAAGGTGATATCTCAACAGATTTACTTTCTCCTGGTCACCAAGCGCACTCACGTGCTGACCGTGAACTACACGGCCAATGTATGATCACCCCTGAAGCACAGCAAGAAATTGTTGCTCTTAAAGAAAAGCACCCTAACGCGAAAGTGATGCTTATCGCAGAGAAAGGTACCATGGGTGTAGGTTCTTCACGTATGTCTGGTGTGAACAACGTAGCACTTTGGGCAGGTGAGCAAGCAAGCCCATATGTTCCATTCATAAACATTGCACCTGTTGTTGCGGGTACTAACGGTATTGCACCTATCTTCCTTACTACGGTTGATGTAACCGGTGGTATCGGCCTTGACCTTAAAAACTGGGTTAAGAAAGTAGACGCTGATGGTAACACAGTGACTGATGAAAACGGCGACCCAGTATTAGAAGAAGCATACTCAGTAGCAACGGGTACTGTGCTTACTATCGATACTAAAGCTAAAAAGCTATTCAACGGCGAAGAAGAGCTAGCAGACATCTCATCTGCGTTCACACCACAAAAAGTTGAATTCATGAAAGCGGGTGGTTCTTACGCGGTTGTATTCGGTAAGAAACTTCAAACACTAGCAGCTGAAACACTAGGTGTTGCAGCACCTGCAGTATACGCACCATCTAAAGAAATCTCACATGAAGGCCAAGGTCTAACAGCTGTTGAGAAAATCTTTAACCGTAACGCAGTAGGTGTTCAGTCTGAAACGCCACTACACGCAGGTTCTAACGTACGTGTTAAAGTAAACATCGTTGGTTCTCAAGATACAACAGGTCCTATGACTTGTCAGGAACTTGAAGCGATGGCTGCTTCAACGATTTCACCTCTTGTTGACGGTGCATACCAATCAGGTTGTCACACGGCTTCAGTATGGGATAAAAAAGCGCAAGCAAACATTCCTAAGCTAATGGCATTCATGAACAAGTTTGGTCTTATCACTGCACGTGACCCTAAGGGTGTTTATCACTCAATGACTGACGTAATCCACAAAGTACTTAACGATATTACTGTTGACGACCGTGCAATCATCATCGGTGGTGACTCGCACACGCGTATGTCTAAAGGTGTGGCGTTTGGTGCTGACTCAGGTACTGTTGCACTAGCACTAGCAACGGGTGAGTCTGCAATGCCAATTCCAGAGTCTGTGAAAGTAACTTTCAAAGGCAATATGGCTAAGCACATGGACTTCCGTGACGTTGTTCACGCAACTCAAGCGCAAATGCTTAAGCAATTTGGCGGTGAGAATGTGTTCCAAGGTCGTATCATCGAAGTTCACATTGGTACACTAATGGCTGACCAAGCGTTCACATTCACTGACTGGACTGCAGAAATGAAAGCGAAAGCGTCTATCTGTATTTCAAACAATGAAACACTTGTTAAGTCTATCGAGCTAGCTAAGAGCCGTATCCAGATTATGATCAACAAGGGTATGGAAAACGAAGCTAAGACGCTACAAGGCCTTATCGACCTAGCTGACGAGCGTATTGCAGGTGTTCAATCTGGCGAGCAACCAGCCCTAGCACCAGATGACAACGCTAAGTACTACGCTGAAGTTGTTGTTGACCTTGACGAAATCGTTGAGCCAATGATTGCTGACCCAGATGTAAACAACGAAGACGTATCTAAGCGTTACACGCACGACGTTATTCGCCCTGTTTCATTCTACAATGACAAGCCTGTAGACCTAGGTTTCGTTGGTTCTTGTATGGTTCACAAAGGTGACATGCAAATCATCGCTCAGATGCTACGTAACCTTGAAAAACTAAATGGTTCTATCGAATTCAAAGCTCCGCTAGTTGTAGCTCCACCAACATACAACATCGTTGATGAGCTTAAAGCTGAAGGCGATTGGGATATCCTAGCTAAGTACGCTGGCTTCCAGTTTGACGATGAACAACCGAAAACGGCTGCACGTACTAAGTACGAAAACATCCTTTATCTAGAACGCCCTGGTTGTAACCTTTGTATGGGTAACCAAGAAAAAGCTGAACCTGGTGACACTGTAATCGCAACATCAACGCGTCTTTTCCAAGGCCGTGTTGTAGCTGATACAGCTGAGAAGAAAGGTGAATCTCTACTTGGTTCAACACCACTAGTAGTGCTTTCAACCGTACTAGGGCGCTTCCCAACTATCGAAGAATATTCTGCGGCAGTTGAGGGCATCGACCTAACAGCATTTACTCCTGCTGAAGAAGAACTAACAACTAAGTTTGGTTCTGAGCAAGCGGTGCCAGTAAAAGTTGTTGATGCTTAATTTATAAACGCATTTTTATTAAAAACGCGATAAGTTTACTTATCGCGTTTTTTTATACTCAGATTACACAGATATTATTTTAGCTACCTATCTTATTTCTAAACTTATTTAAATAATCTGCTATTTCATGTTTAGGAATTGCTTTTTGATACACCCAGCCTTGCACTACAGCAATACCAAGTTGATTTACAAATTTCAGTTGCATGTCGTTTTCTACTCCCTCAGCAACTAATGTTTTATCCATTTTGTGAAGTAGCTCTACAATATGCTGATAAAAAACTTTACCTTTCTCTTTTTCAGCTTTATCTAATAGAGATTTATCAAGTTTAATAAAGTCTAAAGGTAAATCACTAAGCATTGACAGACTAGAGTAACCTGTCCCAAAGTCATCTATGACTGTTTGGATATTTGACGCTTTTAGTTTCTCAATGTTGTTTAAGACTTTATTTTTATCTAGCAAATAGCTGGATTCTACTATTTCAATCTTAAGTTGATTTGGAAAGCCCTTAAAGCACTCACAGATATAAGCAATCACTTCGTCATTGCTCATAACTTTAGGATCCACGTTGATACTAATTATAGGCTTTATATTTTTGTGTTTAAAATATTCCAAATCACGCTTTGCTTGCTCTATAACCCAGTTATCTATTATTTCTGTTTCATCATGTTTAACTAATGTATCTAAGAAATAGGGCCCTACAAGCTTACCCGACTTCTGTTTTAGCCTAAGTAGTGCTTCAAAACCACAAATTGAATTCGTTAATTGGCAAACCTGAGGTTGATAAAACAGTTTAAGTTGCCCTTCGCTAATATCAGTTAATGCTTTTTTTAACGCTTTATTTGATTCATCAATATCGTGTTGATGTGCGATAAAACCTGCCTCTCCTTTGTTTCTTAGCTGTTCAGAGATATTAAGTTGATCGCTTAATTTGCTTATTGCTTTATCAAAATTCACTTGCTGGCTGTGCCATCTTAGAAAAGGAAAGTACAGTAATGCATTCAACAGTAATAATAAGAGTTGTAATGCAACCCCCGAGAAGCCATCAGAGACTAAGTAACCATTGATTAAAGTGGGTGTCATCCAACTTACTGTCACATTGCTCACCACAACATAACCTTCGGCAATAAAAAAATATGATATAAAAAAGTTGATCATTGGAGCCAAAATAAACGGCACCAACATGATCGGATTTAAGAAAATAGGTAAGGCAAATAAAATAATTTCACAAAAATTAAATGCGGTTAGCGGAATTGATAACTTTGCGATATTTTTTTCATGAGAGCCCGTTTTTAAAAACATCGCAGCAATAATAAGCCCGGCAAAACAACCTGTTCCACCTATCAAAACAAATGTATCGTAAAACGTTTTCGCAGGTAAATTTTGAATGATTGGCTGAAGTAAATAGTCAGCATCAAACATCATGCTAAAAGTATTATCACCATGAATACCGAAAAACCAAAAGCCATGAGTAATGACCATTCTCTGAAAAGTGAGTGCTGCAATACTGGTTGTTGAAATATCTGGGGTAATTAATGCAGCAAGACTATTTCCGATACCATTAAGAAATGGCATAAAAAAATAAAAACTAAAGAATGTCAGCGTAAATGGCAAAATAATCAGTAATTTTTCACCCAAAAAATTACTAACATGATGAAAATATTTATCGAAATTCGGTTGTGCTTTTACAAAAAACTTTAAGATCAAGCTACTTAAACAGGGCACAATAACAGCATATGGTGTTGAGCCTGTTGGGTTTAATTGAAAAACATCACCATGAAATAATATATATTGCCCATGCAGAGAAAAGCATAGCAATGCCAGCATAGCCCCTACTATGCCACTTTGACCATAATTTTTACTGATAAAGAAGCCAATAGAAATAGCAACAATCACAGGAAATAGCACGAGCACAAGAGAAGCGCCATCTAGTACCACTTTATAAAGATCATCAGAAGGCGTCACAACATTGAGCTTTATTGCACTATTGAGAAGTAAAATAGCTAATGCACTACTCACAAAATAAGGAATGAGCGCAATAAAAGCTTCTCTTAGAGAGAGTAAAAGTCGACTATGTAATGCTGCTTTAAACGAGTGTTTAATACTTATGAAAGTCACTAACGGTCTCTATTGTTATTGTCTAAATAAGTATAATCAGGTTATTAGAATGTGCTTAATTACATTATGACTATTTCAAATGTGAGCGTTTTAATTCTTCTATCAGTGCTTTTGCCAATGGATTGGTTTGATTCTTTTTTGATATAATCAACGAGACCGGTATTTGATAGGCATACTTTTCAGGTTTTATCACTTTAAGCTGCCCCTTATTTAACCAATAACTTGCATAATGCTCTGGTAAGTAACCTATAAACTCTCCAGATAAAATTAAATGTACGATACCTTCATCGTGATACGCTGTTGCTGTATTTTGGTAGTTTAACCCATCATTACGAACTTCTTTGTCGCGCATATAATTGGATGAAATCACCTCAGCGCCTTTCAGCAACTTATTGATTTTATTTTCTTCGCAATCAAATAAAGGATGACCCTGTCCACAATATAAAAAATTATTTTCATTATGCAATGCGTGATAATCGAGGCCACGAATATGGTGACGACTTACCCCTAAACCAACGATTGAGCGGCCATTTATGACTGACGTTTCAACTTCTCTAGCTTCACATACATTAATATCAAACTGTATACTTTTACTCTTCTTACGTAATGCAGAGATTGTGCGGGATAAACCACAACGAGGATCACTCACCATCGTATCTATGACGGCAATACTGACTCGTCCAGACAATTCATCTTTTGAACTAGCAATCATATTTGCAAAGGCTTCACATTGTTGTAGAAGTTCTAAAGAAGCTTGGTATGTCACCCTACCCGGCTCGGTAAGCTCAAACCCACTACGACCACGTTTACAGAGTGTGAGCCCTAAGCGAACTTCTAAATCTGATAAATGTGAACTTATAGTAGAGCGGCCAATATTTAGCCTAGACTCAGCGGCTGAAAGCCCACCACACTCGACAATCGCAACGAAAATTCGCAATAACCTTAAATCAACATCATGTATTTGCATCAACATTTCCTACTAAATAATCATTATTCTTCAAATATCTGTTTTGTTTAAATTTAACCCTTAATAAACAGAAAAACAGAACGAATTTTAAGCGCTCAAACTGTATTTATTATTAGTTTGATAAATTCGGAATAAGCATTGATTATTATTTATTTATAAAACATAAATAGCAAGCTAAGATCCCTGCCATAATCGTACGATAAGTACCTTGAGTGTTTGAAAAAATCATTAAAAAACACGCTCGCAACTCGTAAAGTAGGAGAAAGAAGATGACGTTTAGATATGGTGTTGATCGTCTAAATCTTGATATTGTGAATGGCATTGCTGATGGCAGTGTAAAAGCAGAACTAACCGCCGAAGCGATTGAAAAAATCAATGTTAGCCGCCAACGTGTAGACAAAATGGCTGCCTCTGATAAAGCAGTTTATGGCATTAACACAGGTTTTGGTCCTTTATGTGATACTCAAATCACACCTGAAGAAACGCACCTTTTACAAAAAAACCTACTTATCACTCACGCTGTTGGTGTAGGTAACCCAATTGCAAAGTCAATCTCTAAGCTAATGCTTATCACCAAAGTACATGCATTAAGCCAAGGTTTCTCTGGTATTCGCTTAGCAGTGGTTGAGCGCATGCTTAAGTTCGTTGAACTTGATATTATCCCAGTTGTACCTGAGCAAGGCTCTGTTGGTGCTTCAGGTGATCTTGCGCCACTTTCTCATTTATTCTTACCACTACTTGGTGAAGGTGAATTTTGGGTAGGAGACGAAATTCAACCAGCAGCAAAAGTACTGGCAGACAACAACCTTGAAGCAATGGACTTACATGCCAAAGAAGGTCTAGCACTTATCAATGGTACTCAGTTTATTCTGTCACATGCCATCACTGGCCTAACTAAAATGCGTTACTTACTCGACCTTGCAGACATTGCAGGTGCGATGAGTATTGAAGGCATGCAAGGTAGTGAGCAACCATTCAGAAAAGAACTACACGCAATTCGTGCGTTTGAAGGCAACATTGAAGTGGCTAAACGTATGCGCCGCTTATTTAAAGACTCACAAAACATGGCTGATCATGAAGAGTGTGACCGCGTACAAGATCCGTACTCTTTACGTTGTATTCCACAGGTGCACGGCGCATCACGTAACGCGTACAACCATTTAAAAGAATTAGCAGAGACTGAAATGAACTCTGTTACAGACAACCCAATCGTTATCAGTGAAGAAGAAGCCATCTCGGGTGGTAGCTTCCATGGTCAGCCTTTGGCTATGGTACTTGACTACGCGTCAATTGCAGCTGCTGAACTGGGTAATATTTCAGACCGTCGTTGTTACTTATTACTTGAAGGCCTGCACGGTCTGCCGCGTCTATTAACGACATCGGGTGGCTTAAACTCTGGCATGATGATCCCGCAGTACACCACAGCGGCATTGGTAACTGAAAACAAGTCTCTGTGTTTCCCACCATCTGCTGACAGCGTACCAACGTCAATGGGTCAAGAAGACCATGTATCTATGGGTAGTATTTCTGGCCGTAAATTCAACCAAATTCTTGGTAACCTAGAAAAGATCTTTGCTATCGAATTAATGTATGCTGCGCAAGCCGTTGATTTCAGACGCCCAAATACGTGTTCAGATATTATTGAACAAAATCACGCGTTGATCCGTACTAAGGTCGCCAAGCTTGAAGAAGACAGACTACTTAAACCAGACATCGATGCCATGGTTGAATTTGTTAACTCTCAAGCTTTCACAGTTTCAGTAAACTAAGGAAAACCGACATGAATTTCCAAGATATCATCAAACAAGGTATTCCAAGCGTTTTGCCAGAGCCAAAAGCGTATCCGGCTGGTGCCAACCGAGCACCAAAACGTAAAGATATTTTAAGCGAAGAAGAAAAACAACTCGCTGTTCGCAATGCACTTCGTTATTTTCCAAAAGAATGGCATGCTGAACTTGCAGAGGAATTTGCTCAAGAATTGAAAGATTTTGGCCGTATTTATATGTACCGCTTTAAGCCTAACTATGAGCTAAAAGCACGTTCGATCTCTGACTATCCAGCAAAATGTGAGCAAGCTGCTGCGATCATGCTGATGATCGACAACAACCTTGATCCGGCTGTCGCACAACACCCAGAAGAGCTAATCACTTACGGTGGTAACGGTGCAGTATTCCAAAACTGGGCGCAATACCTACTGGCTATGAAGTACCTAAGCGAGATGGAAGAAGACCAAACGCTTCACATGTACTCTGGTCACCCTATGGGCTTATTCCCATCTTCAAAAGACGCGCCGCGCGTTGTGGTTACAAACGGCATGATGATCCCGAACTACTCTCAGCCTGATGACTGGGAAAAATTCAATGCATTAGGTGTCACTCAGTACGGTCAAATGACTGCGGGTTCATTCATGTACATTGGCCCACAAGGTATCGTTCACGGTACAACTATCACGGTAATGAATGCATTCCGTAAAGTCCTTAACAAAGGCGAAAGTCCGAAAGGTAAGATCTTCTTAACTGCGGGTCTTGGCGGTATGAGTGGTGCTCAACCAAAAGCGGGTAACATTGCTAACTGTATTACAGTATGTGCCGAAGTTAATCCAAAAGCCGCGATTAAACGTCATGAGCAAGGTTGGGTAGATGAACTCGTTGATAACATCGATGACTTAGTTGCACGCGTGCGTAAAGCACAAGAAAACGAAGAAGTAGTGTCTATTGCGTTCATTGGAAACATTGTTAATGTGTGGGAAAGCTTCTTAGAAGAAGACATCTTTATTCACCTAGGTTCAGACCAAACGTCTCTTCATAACCCTTGGTCAGGCGGCTACTACCCAGCTGATATTAGCTACGAAGAATCAAACCGTTTAATCCGTGAAGAACCAGAACTATTCAAAGAAAAAGTGCAATCAACCCTTAAGCGCCACGCTGAAGCGGTAAACAAGCACACAGCGAAAGGCACATATTTCTTCGATTACGGTAATGCGTTCTTACTAGAGTCATCGCGTGCGGGCGGTGATGTTATGGCTGAAAACGGCATCGACTTTAAATATCCGTCATACGTGCAAGATATTCTAGGTCCTATGTGTTTTGACTATGGCTTTGGTCCATTCCGTTGGGTATGTACTTCTGGTAACCCTGCAGATTTAGACAAAACAGATGCGATTGCCGCGCAAGTGCTTGAAGAGATCATGGCGAATTCGCCAGAAGAAATTCAACAGCAGATGCAAGACAACATCACGTGGATCAAAGACGCGAAAGAAAACAAGCTAGTGGTTGGTTCACAAGCACGTATTCTTTATGCTGACTCTGAAGGCCGAATTAAAATTGCTAAAGCATTTAACGATGCCATTGAGCGCGGTGAGATTGGTCCTGTGGTACTTGGTCGTGACCACCACGATGTATCTGGTACAGATTCACCATTCCGCGAAACATCTAACATCTATGATGGCAGCCGCTTCACAGCAGACATGGCGATTCACAATGTGATCGGTGACGGTTTCCGTGGTGCAACATGGGTGTCTATCCACAACGGCGGTGGCGTTGGTTGGGGTGAAGTGATCAACGGCGGTTTCGGTATGCTACTTGACGGCTCAAGCGATGCAGAGCGTCGCCTTAAGTCTATGCTACTATTTGATGTAAACAATGGTATTGCACGCCGTAGCTGGGCGCGTAACGAAGAAGCAAATTTCGCCATTAAACGTGAAATGGAACGTACACCTAAGCTTAAAGTGACACTTTCAAACAATGTCGAAGATGATATCTTAAATAATTTATCGTTTTAAAGTATTTTAATTAGGTAAAAAAGCGAGGTTACTTCTGAAGTGACCCCATAAAGTTGGACTCATTTCTAACCTCGCTTTTTTGTTTAAACTCCGCTCTCAAATTAAGATATAAACCTTTAAAAAGGAGAATTTACTATCATATAAAAACTGCCCAAGATAACTTGAACGATAAAATCAGATAGCAAACATATTTCTCTGAATATACTGCTGATTTTATGAGATGTTTTTAGTATATTACCTTTCTTAAAATTTGAGTTAAGTTACTTGAAACTGCTGAAGCTGTAACTCAAGACCTTTCTCCAACATTGTATCTGTATAAATCATGAAGTTTGACAATAAAAACAAACCCAAAGGGGTAACCCGTCTATTCTTAGCACTTAGACATTCATTAAGAGCTTTTAAGTGGTTAGCTAAAAATGAAGCTGCTTTTCGTCAAGAACTGATTTTGTTACTCGCGACTATCATCGCCCTTCCTTTACTTTCTTTGAGTTTTTCAGACAGTGTCGTTATTTTATGTGCCACGCTTTTTGTCATGTTTGCTGAGATTGTAAATACGGCAATAGAGGCTGTAGTTGATAGGATTGGCTTAGAGTTGCATGATTTATCTGGATTAGCTAAAGACTTGGGCTCTGCCTGCGTAACTATAGCTATAGTAATTTTGGGTTTGGTTTGGGCTGCTGTGCTCTACAATTATTTTTTTAGTTAAAAATAAAAAATAGCGGGGAACCATCAAGCTCCCCCCTATTGTTACCGTTGAACTGTTACTTTTCGATGTTTACTTTATAAGCCAAAATATTTTCATCGTTTGCAGGCGTATTCACTACAAATGCAACATGTGCATCACCTGCTTCTGGGCTAATTGTAAACTGTGCAATTGTTTTAGGGCGATCAGCTTTTTTTACAGTAATCACATTTTCATCTGGCGATAAATCCCAAAACTTTGTCGCTTCACCATATTCAATCGCTTCACCTATTTTTTTCTCGCCAATAAATATATCTACATCACCCATATCGCTTACATAAGTATGAAAAACAATAATGCGATATTTATCTTCATTTAAGCCTTCATCAGTGACTTTGACTGCACCAATGCGTGCTTTTTGATCTCTACCGTCATTACCTAATAGCCCATAGGTATACACTAGGTAATCAGCATGTTCGTCAAACCTGTAGTATGTTTGATCTATTTCTACTTCCTTGGTATTACCATCAATGGCATAAAAACCAAATACATCTCTATCTGTTTCATCTTGTACTAATAGTTTTTCACTTGATGCTTCGCCAAAAAGTAAACCCTTATCATCTGTAAGTGACCATTCTTCTCTTTCGTCTTCATATTGCCAAATCACATCGATTTCGTCTTCAATCAGATTGACTGCCATTACATCTGCGGTATATGTTTCTTCATCACTACATGCTGTTAGTGCTGTTGCAAGTACAGTAGATAACAAAATGCTTTTGATTAGTTTCATATTCTTTCTCCCTCATTTGCCGATGAAGAAAGTATATTTGTTAAGCGTTTGAAAGGTTGTTACTGAGTGTAAACGTGGTCATAAGAAATGTAGTTAGGGGTTAAACAACTTAACCACTAACAGGATTAGGTTGTCTTAATAAATTATTTGAAATGCACTTTACCACCAATGATCTTTAAAGCAGGCGTGCCTCTTATCATGGTTTTTCTTGAAAACTCAATATTACATTGAGGGCAGTGAATTTTATCGTTTGTGTAATCTTCAACAATTCGCTCTTCAAAACATTTGACTAGTGCGCCTTTACCGCCCTTTCGATATTTAAAAAGCTGAGTTCGACATTTTGCGCAAAAAATATCAACCGTTTTCACCGGCCCTTTCTTATTGGGTTTTGCCATGGCGATTATTTATAAAAAACAGCCAACCAAATCGTTGGCTGTTGTTCTGAAGTTTGTTTCACTTTGTGCTTAGTATGAGCAGGTATATTCAATGAATCTCCTTTCTCTAGCCTCACACATTTGCCATTTTCAAATTCAAGTACGCCAAACCCTTCTAAGACCATCACCCATTCATGCTCGTCTTGGTCATACCAACCCGTTGCAGGTGAGCTATGTCCTTTAGAAATAATTCGCTCAACCCGAACAGAACCAGTATTAATTAGATCTTCAAAGACCTCATTTGATAAGTCAGTAGGAATATTATTAAGTAAGTTAACTGTCATTCGCTTAAGTAATGGCTGTTGGTTTTGGTTTCTCATCGGTTGCATGTTTTTCAATTAAATTGATTTGCCCTGATAACCAATTAATTAACTGAATTGCGACCTCAGGTATTATGTCATTTTTACAAGCGTGTTTGTAGCTGGCAAGTGACGGCAATCCTGTTTGCAATCGCAAAGTATGGTCCATATTTTTGATGATATGTGTACTTGTTGATGCTCTTGTAACCTGAGCGATGAGCTTGGTGTCATCAGGGTGACATTGAAAGTCTTTCTCACCTCCAATGGCTAATATCGGTTTTATCGTATTAACCAGGTGCGACTTCACATCATAATTAAATGTTTCTCTGTAGAACTTGGTGCTTACTTTGTGAAAGCCAACTCTCACTGTTGGCTTATCGGTACTTTCAACTTTTTGCCGCAAATCTCGCATAGTTTTAGCTGGGTCTTTGGTGTACAAAAAAAGTCTTAAGATCTTGCCTTTTAAGCCCTTAAGAGCATCGAGGTCTCGATTCATTACTTCGGCATTTTTAATGCCATCTTCTTCAAAGCTACGAAGGCTAGCGCAAAGCATAATTAACCCTGAAATAAGTTTATTTTCGTTTGCTATTTCTGGTGCTAAACAAGCCCCTTCACTATGCCCTAACACATAAATGGCATCAGTATTTACTTGTTTATGGGTTGAAATATGGTTAATCGCTTCATGAGCATCTAACACAACTTCTTCTAACCCAGCTGTTTTAAAATCGCCTTCACTTTTACCTGCACCACGCTTGTCATAACAAAAAGTGGCGTAACCAGCTTCAATTAACTGCTCTGAAAGTTGTTTAAAAATATAGGTGTCAAAGCCATTGATATTGCCATCCCTGTCTTGCTGGCCACTACCGTGAACCATAACAACACAAGGAAATTTCCCCTTACTTTTAGGGAATGACAATGTACCTTTTAAGTTTAGCGTTTGTGACTTAAATACAATCTCTTCCTGAACCATTTTTACTCCTTGAAGCTTAAAATAAGCTTTATTCTTCTGGGTCTTGTGGATGTACTTCGGTTACCACTTTTTGTACGATTTTCACCCTACCCGATTTTACCAATGCATCTCGCAAAATATACTCTATTTGCGCGTTTACACTGCGTAAGTCATCGTCGGCCCAGCGCTGTACTGCGGCTAATACATCAGGGTTTATTCTCAGTGGGTAACTTTTCTTACTGGACAAAATAAGCCTCTTTAAATTGCTGAGTTGAAGCTTACACTTCAACTCAATTTGAAAATCTAGTATCAGTAAAGGCTACCTGCATTGACCACAGGTTGCGTATTTTGCTCGGCGCATAATACCACCAGCAAGTTGCTAACCATAGCTGCTTTGCGCTCTTCGTCTAGATCTACGATTTCTCGTTCTGACAATCGGCTTAGCGCAAGCTCCACCATGCCAACAGCACCATCTACAATTTTTTGTCTTGCAGCAATAATGGCTGAAGCTTGTTGACGTTGTAACATGGCACTGGCAATTTCAGAGGCATAGGCAAGGTGTGAAATTCTAGCTTCATGTACTTTTACACCTGCTTTTGCCAATCTGTCTTGAATTTCTGTTTTTAGTGCTTCAGAGACTTGAATTGGGTGACTGCGCAATGCAATTTCATCACCGTCATGTTGATCGTATGGATAAGCACTCGACATATTTCTTAGCGCCGCTTCACTTTGAATGTTTACAAAGCTTTCGTAGTCATCTACTTCAAATACGGCTTCTGCAGTGTCATTCACTGACCACACAACCACAGTGGCAATCTCAATCGGATTACCGTGCGCATCATTTACTTTGATTTTATTACTTTCAAAATTTCTTAATCTTAAAGAAATATTTCTGCGAATAAAGAAAGGGACAGTCCAACGTAACCCATTTTCTTTTACTGTGCCTACGTAACTGCCAAACAAAGTGAGTACGCGACCTTGGTTTGGCTGAACCATAAATAAACCAGCCAAACACGCTAGGCTAATTACTGCTAAAGCGACAAATAAAATACCATCGCCATTTACGGGGTTAAATTGACTCAAACAAGCTATTGCAATTGCAATAAAAATCACGGTTGCAACATACCCGTTTACTGAGAATCCTTTTGTTTCTTTCATTGAAAACTCCATCAATGTGATATCAAGTTGATATCACATTAGATCGAGTTTAGATTTTAAGCAAGCATTTTGTTCCTCTAACCATGTAGTCTATTTGTAACTATTTATTTTATTCTCTATCGGTGTAATAGGTTCATCATTAAGAAAATCTAGTTTAAATGCTTGGCAAGCTTGTTCTATTTCATTTGCAACTTCATATGCTGATGGTGCTCTAGAAGCACTTACGCCATTAACAATAATTTATTAATTGGTTTTTAAAACAGTTTGAACATCGCTTTGCTAACTTTGTAGTATGCCAAACCATGAAATTAGCAAAACGTTTGTGAAGGTTTTGTCGTAAAATGCTAATGATTATTTCAGCTACAGGATAGGCACCCGCTTTACTCGCCGTGCCTGCTTGATATTAAATAAGTTTGTTTTCAGCGCTAGGTAATCTTTAAGTAGCTTATCACTTTGTACTTGTTGCTTTAACGAAGTGTAAATAATATTGGATTCTAATAAATACTCTTTAGAAAACCCATTTTGTACAGCTTTTTCTGCTAGCTGTATAAATTGCTCAGGGTCTTTGTTATTTAACGCTATGAGGGAAGCGATAAAATGATTTGGGCCTTTAATTTCCTTTGAAGCTTCTCCCTTCACTTTCCTATCTTTACCGTCAACTAAATTTGCAAGTAGCAACGCTAGCTGCGCAGATGAACTTTGGCTAATAGAAACTCTCTCTAAATGGACAAGTGACTTATCTACTTTTCCTTGTAAATCTAAAGCGCTTGCCATGAGTAGATGGGCTTCAATATAGTTTGGCTTTAAGGTCAGTAAATCAGTTAAGGTTTTCTCTGCTTTTTCATATTGTCTGGTCAACAAGAAATGTTCTGCCTGAGCCATTAAATAAAATGCATCATTCGGATAAGACGCTATCAATGATTCTAAATGGCGTTCACTCCAACTAAACATATTTTTATTTAATAAAACCTGAACCCGTATCTTTTGAACAAGCGGATTGTCTGGTTGTAATTTATGCGCAATTTGGATCGCTTGCCACGCTCCTGAAATATCACCACGGTGATTCAATGCGCTAGATTTGACGGCATGCGCGTTCACCCATTTAGGCGAAAGTGAAATGGCTTTATTTGCACTTTCAATGGCGTTTTTATATTTTCCCTGTTCAATTTGCACATTCCCTAGCACAACATAAGGCCAAGGTTGGCTGTTCGAAGCGTTTACTGCTTTTAATGCAAATTGATAGGCTTGTATTAAATCAGCCTGATTTGCGCCATGTAACTTATGTTTAGTTAAATACAATTCGCTTAATATTGAGAAAATAGCGACTTTATTGCTGGCGTGTTTGATTGAGTTTTCTAGCTCGCTAATCGCACTATCTATTTTTAAGCTGTCTTGTAACGCCATAAATCGAGACACATCTAGCTCACTCGATGCATCGTGAGATGATAGGCTTATACTTACTTGTTCTAGTTGCTGTATCTTGCTTAGTTCTGTTTGTTGCAAAACACCTAAAGTAATGATCCCAAAGATAACTAATCCACCAAGTATGACTCGATGCCTAATAAAAAAGTTAAATTGTGGACTTACAAGTTTTGATAGCTTTTGTTGTTCTTCTTGTAGGCTAACTGTTCGCTCGTCGCGCTTGACTGATAAATTTAAACGATAACCTAGGCCTCGTTCTGCAATAATAGGTTCGAGTTTTTCTTCGACTGCCAAAACTTCCCTAAGGCGAGATACTCGTTTTTTAATGGTATCTTCTGAGACGATTTTCCCCTGCCATACATAGTTCAAGAGTATGTCATGAGAAACGACATTCGGTGCGCTTTCAACCAAACACACTAATAATCGATAAGATAACTCAGGCAAAATAAGCTCTGTAGAACCATTAAATAACTTTCGTTCATCAAGGTTTAAAGTTAGGTTTTCTCCGACTTTATAAACTGACATCCCATTCCTTAAATATACTTAACTTATTCTTATTATTAGATAAGTTACCTTGTCACTATGCGTCACCCTAACTCACTTTAATTCACTCTTCAATTTGTTTAGAAGTCGTTAGATTAAATGCGTTATTAATTTATGGAAAAGCATGATGCGTATAAAGGTTCTTTTTTTACTTATATTTATTACTTCATTTTTAAGCGTTGCAAGTGAAAATAAGGTTTCAGAAATTGATAAGCTACTGACTCGATATCACCAACTAGCGCAATTTAATGGCGTAGCGTTAATCAGTCATAAAGGGAAAGTGCTCTTTAAGAAAGGTTATGGTAAAGCCAACTTTGAATGGGACATTAATCATACTATCGAAGGCAAATTCAAAATTGCCTCGATTACTAAACAATTTACAGCCATGTTGATACTGCAACTTGTTGAACAAAAAAAGCTAAAGCTGGATGAAAAGTTAATCGAATACTATCCAAGCTACAGAGCAGATACTGGCTCGAAAATTACAATTAGACAGTTACTAAATCACACATCGGGCCTTGGCAATTTCTTTCATCTGGATGGTTACAAAGCTGTTGAAGCAAGAAACCCTTACACGCTTGATGAGTTTATCTCAAAGTTTTGTAGCGAGGATTTAAACTTCGAGCCTGGCACCCAATTCAGATATAGCAATGCGGGTTATACCATTTTGGGTAAAGTCATCGAACACGTAACGGGTAAACCTTACAGCGAAGTTTTAACACAGCAAATCCTTAAGCCGCTCAATATGAATAACTCTGGGTTTAACCAACAACATTCTATCCTAAACAATCGAGTAACTGGTTATAAACGACTATTAAATCGTTTAGAACACCCAAGTTTTATAGACATGTCAGTGCCCTTTTCTGCTGGCAGTATGTATTCAACGGCCATTGATTTGTATCGATGGGATCGAGGTTTAGCCGAATACAAAATCTTATCTAAACCGTTTACAGAGGTATTATATCAAGTCACTGAGCATAGAAACTATGCAGCGGGTTGGTTGGTCGACAACTACCCAGAAACGCGATTTGGTAAACCACTCACTCGAGTACATCATGGTGGTATGATCCCTGGTTTTAATGCCAATATCAGTCGTGTGTTAGAAGACGACATTTTAGTTGTATTGCTTGATAATACGGGCGGTGCGCCAATGACACCAATCACCGAAAAAGTACTGAGTATTATCTATGACAAAGCGTATGAACAGCCTGAATTAAGGCTTTCACAAAAACTCTATAAAATGATCATAGAGCAAGGAACTTCTGCATCAATCGCTTGGTATGAAACATTGATAGCGCACGACGAAGGTTTTAGTGAGCGTCAATTAATCAGATTTGCATATGAGCTTGTTGATGCTAACGAACAACAAGCTGCTATTGCATTGTTAAAGCTAAATGTTGATCTCAACCCAGAATCAACTCGCGCTAAACACGCATTAGAAAGGGTAAGCTCGCTTTAGTCTCATCATTTTCGGTGTACATTTTATTAATTTTAACTATAATTCCCGCACCCTTATTGGGACCAACCTTTAACATAAGAATTAAACATAAAAAGGACTACAATGCGTAAAACAGTTATAGCTCTTACTTCTGCTCTTTTTTTATCACCATCAGTTTTTGCAAATAATAACATTTACACAGACATTCTTCTTGGTAAAGCAAAACAAGAATTCGAATCAAGTTTCGAATATTCAAGCCCTTATGATTCTGGTAAAGAGTATTATAAGCAACCGAGTCAAAACACAACCTCTTTTGGCGTAAGACTAGGCTATCAATTTACTAACAGCTTTAGTGTTGAAATTGGTCACAATCAATTCGGCGAAACTGATCATACCTATGTTGACGAATTTAATGACACCATTAACGATAAAATCAAAAGTTCATCAACCACACTGGGGGTAAATGCTCAATGGCCAATCAACGATAATTTGTTTATCAATGGCCGACTAGGTATTGCTGCGTGGGATTTAAAAGCAAGAAGTACAGATAGTTATTATCCTGGTGTTGTTGAAGAAGATAGCGAAGATGGCAATGACCTTTACTATGGTTTCGGGCTTAAATACTTAGCGTCTGAAAATATCTATCTTGGTTTAGAATACTCTATTACTAATATGGCATCGGACAAAACAGAAAAAGAGGGTCAATATACAGAAAAGGTAAATTTAGACTATGATGTAAGCAACTTCGCAATTTTTGTTGGCGTTAATTTCTAACATCAGTCTTAAACAAAGGTCTAAAACATTACTTAAGCTCATTACTCAACATATCAATAAAGCGCCTGACTTTAGAAGACAGGTGCTTTCTACTTGGGTAAACCGCGTAAACATTCACTGTTGGTTGTTGATATTCTTCGAAAAGGATCTGTAAGTTGCCAGACGCAATACCACCCGATAGATAAAACTCAGGTAAACGCGTGATCCCTATACCTGCCTCGACCAGCGCGGTTTCAGCTTCTCCATTATTACAAAGTGCTTTGAGTTTTACATCAACGGTAAATTGCTCGCCATCAACTGGCGTAAATGTCCATTTGCCTGGGTTCTTGTGGTTGCTGTAGCCTATACAGTGGTGGTTATTTAGCTCTTTGGGATGATAGGGTTGACCATATTTTTCAATATAAGATTTTGATGCAACAACATAGGTTGGACAGGCATAAACCTTTTTACAGATGAGACTAGATTCATCTAATGCTGGCGTTGCTCGGATCACAAGATCAAAACCATCTGCAACCAAATCGACCCGTTTATCACTCAAATCTAAGTCAAGCGTCACGTTTGGATAAAGCTTTAAAAACTTCACCAAAATAGACTGGATATGGGAACGATACAGCCCTATAGGACAACTTAACTTTAAGTTGCCTTTTGGCGTATCGTCTCCTTGTGTGACAAGGTTAAAGGCATCTTGTGCATCACTTATTAGTTGTATGCATTGCTGGTAATAAGCCTCACCTTCTGGCGTGAGCGCTAAAGAGCGTGTTGTTCTATTTAACAATCTCACACCTAGCCTTGCTTCAAGCTTATTCATTTCTTTAGAAATATGAGAGTTAGAATGGTCTAGTTGTTGCGCTGCACTTGCAAAGCTGCCTCTCTTAACCACTTCAACAAAAACTTCTATACCCTCAAACAGCTTATTCATAGTCATATGGAAATAGTGAAAACCCAATCGAGGGATTAATAACTAGATAAAGATAATATAGACTAAGTTTCATCGAGTCGAGCAATGAATTGAAGACTCATCACTTAATTAATGAGGAATAAATTATGAAAGTATTAGCATTTGCAGCAAGTAGCAGCCGTCAATCAATAAACAAACAGTTGGCTCAGTACACGGCAAACCAAATTGAAAACGCAGACGTTGAATTATTAGATTTAAACGATTTTGAAATGCCAATCTACAGCTCAGATCGTGAAAATGAATCAGGTATTCCAGAACAAGCTCAAACTTTCTTCAAAAAAATCGGCGAAGCAGATGCTGTTGTTATTTCATTTGCTGAGCACAATGGCTCTTATACGGCTGCTTACAAAAACATTTTTGATTGGACATCTAGAATTGATATGAAAGTGTATCAAGGTAAACCAGTTATTTTGTTAGCGACTTCACCGGGTCCTGGTGGTGCGCAAAGCGTACTCGCTTCTGCAGTTGGTTCATCTCAGTTTTTTGCGATGGATGTAAAAGGCTCACTTTCTGTGCCGAGCTTCTATGATAATTTCGATTTAGAAACTGGTCAGTTAACTAACTCAAAACTTGATGATCAAATCAAAACTATCACTGCTTTGATTTAGAACCTTCTATGAGCTGTGTATTAAACACAGCTCAGATTTAAAATTTAATCACTTTTGCTAAAAGTTGATCATAACGACCTGATTGTTTCATTCTATGTAAAGCTTCATCAAACATCTTCAGAATTTCAGAATTATTCTTATCTACTTTCGATAAGATGATGTGGCTGTTTTTGCGCATGAACGGCTGTTCAATATGAGCTATTTTATTCATGTCTTGCTCTGAAAAATGCTGACGTAACAGATAATACCCCACCGCCATCTCCTGAAGGTAAATCGATACTCTGTTTTTTAATAACATGCCAAATGCTTGTTCATCATTAGACACTCTGTGCATGTTGATTTGTTTCGCTCGAATAATGTTATCTAGATCTATGCCATAACAGAAATCTTCATGGCCAACATAACTATATGACTTTAATGCTTCAAAGCTATCTAGTATCGGCTTATCTGTTCTGTTGTAAAAAAATACATGCTTTTCTTCTAATACTGGCTCAGAAAAATAGAATTCACTTTCTCTAGAGTCAGTTTTAAGCCATAAGCCGGTACCATCAACTCTTCCGAGTTGCGCTTGCTCCATCGCTCTCGCCCACGGGTAAAATTCAAAAGACACTTGATACCCTATATCTGCAAATGCCTCAGCTATTACTTCTGCAATGGCACCGTTATTCAGTAGATCGCTCCCCACATAAGGCGGCCACTCTCCTACAGACAAAGTTAATTGCTTTGCTAAAGCATTAAAATTTGAAAATAAGGATAGTAAGAGAACAAAAAAGATGTATTTAAACTGTTTCAACGTGACACCAATCATTATCAAACCTACATTAACTGTATTTGATAATTATGGATAAAAGTGGAAGTAAAACCCAGAATCTAAGTTTCTGGGTTTTAGAAAAAGAGATTAAAGTCGTTTAGTTAACACTATGGCAATGCCTAACATAACTGACGAAACCAATAAGCAGGCGCTTAAGCCATAATATTGATACATAACACCAGACAATACAGTACCGGTTAAGCGCCCTGCTGCGTTGGCCATATAATAAAAACCCACATCCATTGATACGCCGTCACTGTCTGCACACCTCACAATAAGATAGCTGTGTAACGATGAGTTAATGGCAAATACAGCACCAAAAATTAGCAAACCACCAACAAGGATAAGCTCTGGTGAGAAACTTGAATCTAAACCTAATACTATCATTGCCGGAATTATCGCAAGAGTTGTTACCCATGACGCTGCTGATTGCTTACTTTGGCTTAACGCCATATTTTGGCCAGTAACTTTGGGCGCGTTTGCCTGTACTAAGCCATATAGAATGACCCACACAGCCATAAACGTGCCTACAGTACTACTTTGCCAGCCCAATTCACTGACAAAATAAACCGGCAATGCAACCACAAACCATACGTCTCTGGCTGCAAATAAAAATAATCTCGCAGCTGAAAGCCGATTGATTTGCGGGCTTTTTGAAAACATTTCAGTGAATTTAGGTTTTGCTTTTTTCTTACCTAAATCTGTTTTCAAACGCCACAGACTTAATAACCAGACTAACATCAACATACCAGCCATTAACCATAAAGCGCCTTGAAACCCAAACAAGGTCAGCAGCAAACCACCTAAAAAGAAGCCGACACCTTTTAGCGCATTTTTAGAGCCAGTTAAAATAGCCACCCACTTGTACAAAACACCATCAGCGTCTTCAGGCACCAGTTTTTTTATGGCACTTTTAGCACTCATTTTATTGAGATCTTTTGCAATGCCAGATAATGCCTGCGCGCACATGACATAAACAACACTCAACCACTCAGGGTTAATAGCAAGCATGACCAGTGCAAAAATTTGAATGGACAAACCCAGATTCATGGTTTTGTTCAAACCAAGTCGAGCACCTAGCCAGCCACCCACTAGGTTAGTAACAACACCAAAGAATTCATAAAACAAAAACAACATGGCGACTTCAAGTGCGCTGTAGCCAAGTTGGTGGAAATACAACACCACCAGCATTCTGATCGCTCCATCTGTCAATGTGAACGCCCAATAATTACTGGTGATGAGTAAATATTGTTTTATGTCATCCGAGAGTTTGGACAACATTTAGATTATCCCCACTTTTGATCAATAACATAACGAACTAGATCTGCAGTTCTATTTGCATAACCCCATTCATTGTCGTACCACAGATACATTTTTACTTGCGTACCATTTACGACCATGGTTGATTGGGCATCAACAACACTGCTTCTTGGATCTGTCTTATAATCAATTGACACAAGTGGACGAGTTTCAAAACCTAGAATGTCTTTTAGCTCTCCTTCTGCCGCTTCTTTCATCCAATCATTGATTTCTTCAGCAGTGGTCGCACGGCTTACTTCAAATACACAATCTGTGATTGATGCATTCGCCAGCGGTACGCGAACAGCATGGCCGTTTAGTTTACCTTTCAATTCAGGAAAAATATGTGTAATTGCAGTAGCTGACCCCGTTGTGGTTGGGATCAAACTCATACCACATGCTCTTGCACGACGAAGGTCTTTGTGCGGTGCATCAAGGATAGTTTGAGTATTGGTTATATCGTGAATTGTGGTCATTGAACCGTGCACAATACCTATTTTATCTTGTAATACTTTAATAGGTGGCGCTAAACAGTTCGTTGTACACGATGCTGCGGTCACTATATTGTGCTTTTCAACATCAAATAAATCATGGTTGATGCCATAAACTACGTTTAATACACCCTCTTCTTTTACTGGTGCAGTCACGACTACCTGTTTCACACCTTGATCAAAATAAGCTTGTAGTTTGGCTTTAGTTTTCATCACACCTGAGGCTTCAATCACCAAATCACAGTTTGACCAATCTGACGCTTCAATCGCTTTATTCTGAGTAACTAAAATAGTATGACCATTGATTTGCATAGTATCGCCTGCAAAATCCACTTCATGGTTCCAGCGACCATGTACCGAGTCAAAATTCATCAGGTGTGCTAGTGTTTCTGCATTGCCTGCTGGGTCATTGATCTGAATGATCTCAATACCAGCAGTATCATATAAGGCACGCATAGTTAGGCGACCCATACGGCCAAAGCCATTTATTCCAACTTTTATACTCATGTTTACTCCCAGAAATTAAACGAAGACACATCGATTATGGTCAACTTTCTTGAAAATGTGATTCCTAGTTTTGAAGAAAAAACTGTTAACCTCAAAATATATGGAAAATCATATATTTGATTTTCCATATATTCAAGTTTAATTTTCGTTCTGGTTTATAAAGCGGGCTATTTTAGGAAAAAGCCATGTTTGAATGGATCTGAGTCTTCTAAAACGAAGTTAGAAAATGCGGTGATATATGCAGTGCCAAATACTCGTGGTATTACGGCGTTGTAACCATGAAATTGTGATTCTTTTTGGATTGTTATATCAAAACTACTATCTACGATACTTTCAATAGTAACTTTGTCACCTACTTTTATTTGCTCTCTAGCATGAAGTATTGCGGCTCTTGCACTTACCCCAGTTCCTGTTGGGCTTCTATCAAGCTCACCATCAGCAAATATACACACGTGTTTACTATGGCTTTCTTTGTCTTTAATTTGAGACGACGAGTAAAAAATCACACCATATAAAAAACTCAAACTTTCGTCTTCTGGGTGTGAAAACGCTAAAGAGTCGTTAACTAACGCTTTAATTTCTTCTCCAAGTTCAGATAATTTAGCGGCATTTGCTTTGGACAACGAGATATCAAGCTTGTCTGCATCTACGTATGCATAATAAGCGCCACCAAAAGCAACATCAGCTGTAAAAGAACCGAGAGCAGGATGATTAATTTGATGATCGAGTTTCACTACAAAACTGGCGACATTATCAAAATACGCCTGCCCATTTTTATAGTAGGCAGTTACCTGCCCTGCTGGAGAGTCAATTTTTAGATCGTCTTTCTCTTTAAAATGACCCATTTTTGCAGCCAAAGTCGACAGCGCGATAATCGCATGACCACACATTGTACTGTAGCCCTCATTATGCAAAAACAATACGCCAAATTCACTTTCGATTCTTTCAGGATCACAAATAAGTGCACCATACATATCCGAGTGACCTCGTGGCTCTCCCATTACCGCAGTTCGCAAATGGTCTTGATGTTTTAAACAATCTAAACGCTTATCTACAATTCGTTTACCTTTTAAAGGTGCAAAGCCACTTTGTATTATTCTTAAAGGTTCTCCACCAGTATGCATATCAATACAGTCAATAGTTGAGTTACAACTGACATCTAGGTTTTTCAATTTCTTAATAAAATTAGTCATCTTTATGCCTCAAACGAAAAATGCCAAGCAAGCTTGGCATTAAGTGGATACCGAACTAAAACTAAGCTCGGTGCGCACGGGAATTTCAGGGAGATTAAAATACCATTCGTGCTGTAAATGACACTGAACGTGCAGATTGACGACTCGTTACCAAACCATAATCTGGGTTTAGCTCAATACCGTTATCGCCGTATATTGTACGTTCTTCATTAATGTTCATTGCTGAATCAGAGTTAAGTAAGTTATAGATTGATGCTTTAAGTGTTACATCATTACCCATTAACTCTGTGTAATAAGCCATTGATACATCTATATTCGTTACCCAAGGTAATGTGCCTGCACTACCACGTGGTGCAGGGTTACCGTTCTCATCATAGTGAGAAGCGTGGTCGTAGTAACGGCTGATACATGCATCCCAAGGGTTGCCTGCCGCACAGCTGTCAACATCTTTAGGGTGTACAGAGAAATAGCTTTGTGGACGACCTGAAGTAGTACGTGCCACTAAACCAGCCACTAGATTGTCAGTTACATTGTAAGAACCTGAAAATTTAATCGCATGGCGGTGATCGTTTGGAAGATTACCGTAGCCATGGTCCATTAAGTCACCGTAGTCATATGATGTTGTCCAACCCGGATCAGCCTGGTTATTATCAGTTTTAACTAGACCTTCAGTGTTACCATAGTTCTTAGACCATGTGTATGAAGCATTAATTCTAAAGTCTTCAGTCACGTTACCATCTAACGTAAATTCAACTGCGGTGTACTTACGAATAGCTGCTGGTAATGCAAGCTCAGCAGCACTCAAATTAACCACATCTACCGTACCATCACCATCGAAATCGTACGACATTTGAATTGCTTCACCTGGGTTGTTCAATACATAATATGAACCTTGACCTACGTTATCCGTGATACCCAATTCTGCAAGCTTCTTGGCTAATACTGGGCCCACATCGGTATCTTCTACACTGCGTCCTAAATCACGGTGAACAAAGCGAACACCTGCAGACATAGTATCGAAAACCTCTTGTTGATAACCAATTGTGATCTCATCTGAGTACATAGGTTTCAAACTTGAGGATGCGATAAGACCTGGCTCTGTGATACCACGTTGACGCCAGCGTCGATCTCGTAACATATCACCACGGCTTGGAGAGCCATCAGCTAATAATACAGGCGCACCATTTGCGTCTACTTCACCCATTTCATGATATTCGAACCACTCAACTGAAGCTGAACCTTGAGTGATGTTCATGTTTGCAGAAACTGGCTGGTAATATCGACCGAAAGTAGCAAAAACTTTTGCTGTACCGTCACCGTGTAAGTCATAAATTGCTTGAAGACGAGGTGAAATTTGATCTTTCATATCAACGTAGGCACGACCGTCTGATACTGTATTTTCAAATTCGCTATAACGAACACCTAAATTAAGAACTAGGTTCTCTGTAGCTTGCCAAGTATCATTGATGTAGAAAGCCAATGACGTTGAATCAGAGTCTACGTCACGTGTTCTTACACGTCTTTCAATGAAAGAGTCACCTTCTGCCGCACCTGAGATATCATCAACACCTGCGTTTTTGATTTCCCACCAGCCCATACCGTCGCCGATACCATTTTGACCTGAGCTAAATTTTACTTTTACTTTGTTATAGTCAATACCAAACTGTAAAGCGTGTTCATCTAAGTCATAGGTGAAGTCAACACGTGCTTGTTCACGAACATACTCTTCTTCAGAAACTGTTGATGTTGTATGTTGACTTAGTGTAGACCAGCCATCACGTGAATCCCATACACCTGGATCGGTTGATGCTACTACATTTTCAACATTTTCTGTTACTTGACCAATTACAGCTGTAACAGAAAGTGTATCAGTTAGATAACCGTTATAGTTAAAGCTATAAACTTTACCGCCATCTTCACCCGGTGCAGCAACCCCTTTTTGATCGCCAATAACATTTGTTTGCCAATCATAGACAAAGTTACTTGTGTCCCAAGTTCGCTTGTTATTCATTGCAGAGAAACCAATTGAATGATCTTCGTTAATGAACCAATCTAGTTTAGTAAACCAGCGATCTTCTTCACGAGACTTATCTGAGAATACTGTTTGCGTTGCCCATTCTTCCTGTTCACGACGTGGAGAAAATAGTGCGTATGCAAATAGCTTGTCTTCAATTAAAGCGCCTGAAGCCCATACTTGGAATTCTTTAAAGTCGTAGCTGTCACGTTGCGTATTCGTATCAATGGTACCATTTGACTGATAGATTGAATCGTGGTTTGATTCAAGGCTTGCAGGATCCCAGCGCATTTCAACACCGAAATCGAAGTCATTTTCACCAGTTTTAGACACGGCATTTACGATACCACCCATAGCACCGCCAAACTCAGGACTTACACCGCCTGTTTTAACTTGAGTTTGAGAGATAGCTTCCCAAGGTAAGCGAATTGAACCTAAGCCAGTTCTTATTGAGGCAACATTTAGACCGTTAAAGTAATAACCGTTTTCTGCCGCAGATGCACCACCAAAGCTTGATGCACCTTTAAAGTTACTACCACCAGGTGCTGCTGTTCCTGGTGCTAATAATGCGATACTTTCAAAACCAGTATTTACTGGCATCATGTTTAACTCTTCATCACTGAATGTCACACCAGATGTCGAGTTACTTAAATCAACTCGACGAATTGAAGCGCCTGTTACAGCGATGCGCTCAATATTTTGACCAGCTTGCGACATTTGTGCATCAATGATCATAGATTGACCAATGGTAACGTTTACATTTTCTTGTAGTACACTTTGATAACCATCTTTGACGATTGTTACGTCGTAAGTACCAACAGGTACATTACGTAACAAGTACTCACCTTCAGCATTGGTTGTCACTGTATATTTCAAACCTTTAGTTTTGTGTTTGAAAGTCAATGTTGCACCAATAATATCAGAGCCCGTACTTGCTTCGATATGACCCTTAACAATACTGCTACCGTCTACAGCTAACGTTGGCGCGTGCCAACTTAATGCAGCAGCGATTGCAGTCGCTGCAAGGCTTTTTCTAAGATAGTTACCTTTTTTATTATTGTACTTCATGAGTTGTCCTACTCCTGTGAGTTTTGCGTTTTTCATAATGACGCGTAACACAATACATACAATTTATATTGTATACAATATTTTATTTGGCATTTTGTTAACTTGAATATGTAACAAAATATACATTTGCTCATAAATTAAGAGTTAACAGGTACAAAAAAGAAATATCGACAAGGTAGGATTAGAATAAAAACGTGAAGTGGTCATTAACAAAAAACCCCGCACTTGGCGGGGCTTTACAAATTTAATTTGAAAATAACTTAACGCATCGCCATCATCATTTTCGCAGGGTTTTCTAGGTAAGCTTTCCAAAGGTTATTGAATCGAGCAATTGTGCCACCGTCAATAACTCTGTGGTCGCCAGACCAACTGACTTGCATAATTGCACGAGATACAACATTACCTTGTGAATCAAAACGTGGTAAGTGTTGTAATTTACCTAGTGCAACAATCGCTACTTCCGGCTTATTGATAATTGGTGTTGCGGTTGTACCACCAATTGCACCTATATTCGAAATTGAAATTGTGCCGCCCTTCAAATCATCCGGTGAAACGCGCCCTTCTCGAGCTGCATCAGTTAATCGCGTAACATCCTGGGCAACATCAACGATAGATTTACCCTGACAACCTTTGATATTTGGCACCAATAAACCGAGTTTCGAATCTACGGCCATACCAATATTGTGGTCATCAAAATAGGTGATCTCAGTGCAGTCGTCGTTTACTTGTGAGTTAACGATTGGGAACTCTTTAATCGCAAGCGAAAGTGCCTTAATAAAGAATGGCATCATGGTTAGCTTAATGCCCTCTTTCGCATATTGCTCTTTAAGCTCTTTGCGAAGCGCGATCAGGTCAGTTAAGTCGATTTCATCGCTGAATGTGAAGTGTGGAATAGTCGAGACCGACGAAACCATTTGTTTTGCCATTGCTGCTTTCATGCCACGAATAGGCTCTACACGTGTGCCACCTGAAGTAACAGCTTGAGATGCCTGCACAACTGGCGCATTGTTGTTTGTTGAAGCTGGTTTAGTTTCAACAACCGCATGATGCTTAGTCTCACCGCTTACAAACCTAGCAATATCTTCTTTATACACTCGGCCATTTTTGCCAGAGCCAGGTACCAAGTTAATGTCGATATCTTGCTCACGTGCTAAACGACGAACAGCCGGAGACGCGATTGCTTTACCATTTTTTGGTAATTGCGTTTTCACTGCAGTATTTTGTGTTTCTGCTTTTGCAGCTGGGTTACTTTCAGCTACCGAAGAAGTTTGAACATTGCCATTACCACCAGCTAAAAGCATTTGGAATAACGGACTATGAACTTGCGCAATTTCGCCTTTTTGATAATAAAGCTTTTCAACTACACCATCGTATTTAGCTGGGATCTGTACCAAGGCTTTATCTGTCATTACGTCACACACTGCTTGGTCTTCAACAATAGTGTCACCTTCGCTGACTAACCACTCAACGATTTCACACTCAACAATACCTTCACCAATGTCTGGCAGAATAAAGTCTTCTAAATGTGAACCTGAAGTATCTGATGATGCTTGAGTGTCATTAGCTACTTCGACAGGTGCTGCGCCCGCTACATCCATAGCAAAAAGCGGCTCATGTACTTTGGCAATTTCGCCTTTTTCATAGTGTAATTGTGTAATCACACCATCATGTACAGCAGGGATTTGTACCAAGGCTTTGTCGGTCATAACATCACATATAGGTTGATCTTCTTTTACTTCATCACCAACTGAAACTAACCATTCAACAATTTCGCACTCTACAATGCCTTCGCCAATATCAGGTAAGATAAATTCTTTTGACATGTCTAATCCTTAAAACTCAACCGACTTTTTAATCGCAGAGAACACTTTAAGTGCATCTGGTACATACTCTTTTTCAAGTGCAAGTGGGTAAGGAGTATCTAAGCCACACACTCGTAAAATCGGCGACTCTAAATGTAAGAAACATTCTTGCTGAATAGTTGCAGCAACCTCAGCACCAAAACCATTGGTGATCGGTGCTTCATGACTAATGATCAATCGGCCTGTTTTGGTCACAGATTTAGCAATCGTTTCAACATCCCATGGCAGAATACTGCGTAAGTCAATAATCTCACAGCTAATACCCGCTTCCTCTGCTTTTTCAGCAGCTTGCTCGATGATTTCCATCTGCGCACCCCAAGCAAGTAGCGTTACATCTGAGCCTTCTTTAACGACTTCAGCTTTACCCAATTCGATTTCATAATCTTCTTCAGGTACTTCACCAACTGAGGCACGATATAAACGCTTAGGCTCAAAGAAAATGACCGGGTTATCGTCTTTAATACATGCACGTAATAAGCCTTTAGCTTGGTAAGGGTTACGAGGTACAACTAGTTTCAAACCTGGCGTATGCGCAAAGTAAGCTTCTGGAGATTGTGAATGGTATAAACCACCCGCAATACCACCGCCGTATGGCGTACGAATTGTTAGATTGCCAACATTGAATTCATTACCACTGCGGTAACGGAACTTAGCAGATTCATTCACGATTTGATCGAATGCCGGAAAGATATAATCAGCAAACTGAATTTCAGCCAGTGCCGGTGCGCCAAAAGCCGCTAAACCGTTTGCAAAGCCAAGAATACCTTGCTCTGTCAGTGGCGTATTGAATACACGGTGCTTACCGTATTTTTCTTGTAAACCTGAGGTTGCACGGAATACACCGCCGAAATAACCCACATCTTCACCGAAGATACAGGCTTGCGGATGCTCTGCCATAGTGATGTCTAGCGCCGAGTTAATGGCGTGTAGCATGTTCATTTTAGCCATTATTTAATTCTCCCTGCAGTCACTGGGTACGCTTCTGGATGTTGCTTAATATGTTCTTTTAATTCTTCATATTGTTTTTGAAGTGCTGGAATTGGCGTATCGTATACGTCAGAAACTAGCTCTTCTAATGCTGGTTTTTGTACTTTCTCAGCAACCTTCAATGCAGCAAGTATTTCTTCACGGATTTTATCTTTTGCCGCTTCGTCTTCTGCTTCGTTTAACCAGCCTTGCTTTAATAGCCAGCTTTTGAATCGCTCGATTGGACAAGCCGCTCTGAATTCTGCTTCTTCATCTTTACTACGGTAGCCAGATGGATCATCTGATGTTGAGTGAGCACCTAGACGATAAGCAATCGATTCAACTAATACAGGCTCGCCCTGCTCTGCTGCAATTTTACGTGCAGCTTGTGTTGCTGCATACACAGCCAGTGTGTCAGTACCATCAACACGAATAGTCTTAATACCATAACCGACACCGCGCGCGGCAATACCATCGCCTTTAAATTGTTCATCAGCTGGCGTTGAAATCGCATAACCATTATTACGCGCGAAGAATACAACCGGTGCTTTATGCACAGCAGCCATGTTTAAACCCGCATGGAAGTCACCTTCAGATGCAGCACCTTCACCGAAATAACAAATAGTCACGTTATCAATTTCAGAAGCTAGTTCACCGGTTGCAGCATCGATATGATTCAATTTTTGACCATACGCATACCCTGTCGCTTGCGGGATTTGCGTACCAAGCGGTGAAGAAATCGTCATATAATTAAGTTCGTTAGAGCCATAGTGGATTGGCATCTGACGACCTTTACCTAAATCAAGTTCATTTGAGAACATTTGATTCATAAAGTTATCTAGGCTAAAACCACGATAAGCGAGCGCTGCTTGCTCGCGGTATTGGGCCATGATCATGTCATCATGTTTAAGCGCTGCAGCACTTGCTGTCACAGCAGCTTCTTCACCAAGACATTGCATGTAAAAACTAACACGACCTTGACGCTGTGCAGCCTGCATACGTTCATCTAGTAAACGAATGAAGCGCATAGTGCTATAAATTTTTAATGCTGTTTCTTTGTCTAGCTCTGGTGCGGATGCACCATCAAGGATTTCACCATTGTCACCGAGAATTTTTAAGGTGGGGATATTCAGTGCATGGCCATCAATAAATTCCAGCGCATGGCTGATATTTAGAGATATGTTATTCGGGTTAATCATAACCTACCTTCTCTTGTTGTCATTATCCATTTGCATGCAAATAACTACTCAAAAGTATTTATTCGTTCGCTATGTTGTTTTATGAATAATCTGTGCGATTTATGCAATTGGTTTAAATTAAACCTATCGACACTTTACGTTAACGTAAAGTGTTATTCAACTGATCATAGATGAATAACACTTAATTTGCATAAATATTACCGGAAAGAAAAGAATACGCTATGCTATTAGCTTTTAATTCAGTTACTTATATGAAGTTTTCATTAATTTGCATAGGAATAACGGTTAATAATGCACGTTGACCTAAGGCAACTTTAGCATTTGGGAAAATAATGGCTTCACCTTCAACTTCTGCAAAATACTGCTTTTCGCCGTCATTTGCTAACAACTCACCCTTTGCAAAGCCTGTGAAGTTCACTGCGCTGTCTGGGAAAGTAAAGCTAAATGCTTCTTGTGTTCTATTAATCGTTCTATACACTTCAAACAATTCAAAGTCTTCAGTATTAAATTTCTTATATTTGACGCTTTCTTGGCTAATTAATGCAGTCAGTGTTTGCTTGGTTTTCTCAAAACTCGCCATATCATTTTCACCAAAATGCTTAACCTGACCAAGCTCTATGGTAAACGCATCTGCTCCAAATTCATTTGAAGAAAAATAACTGAATGTCGTTGCCGGTGCTGCCATCATTAATACGGTATTAACGCCACACGATAACAAGAATTGAAGCTGTGACTTTTTCCAAGGCTCACCATTTAAAAACGGATAAACTGCAAATTTTTCATTTTTTGAACCACGGATCGCTGTATGTAAATCATAATGACAACGATAACGCCCTGCTTCTGCCTCATTAAAAAAGTCAGTCACATAACCTTCTAAGTTTTTCGCTCTGTCTCTTTCTGCATTTTTCACATCTCCTTTGCTATGTGATCCACTGAACAAGCGGTTTAGGTTTTCTTCTACAAATCGCTCACCAATGTTAATTGACTTTGGATTACCAAAAATAAACAGTACGCGTTGCTTAAGTTCTAACTTGCCTAAGATAATGTGTTGGATCAGTTCATCACAAATTTCAATGGGTGCAGTCTCATTACCATGCACCGCACTTGATAAAACGATATCTTTTGTTGTTTTTACACTAGGTGTGAATTTAATAACGCCCGTATCAAGTACTTCAACTTGCGTACCATTTGCAAGGGCAAATGAAGTCGGTTCTAAATGAAATTCGTTGTCGCGTGTAATCGATAAAAAGTCACCTGACTTTTTAAGTGTTTCAAGGTACATACTGTCCCCTTTTGTGAGAGTGTATAAATAAAAAAGCCATGCTTGAGCATGGCTTTTATAGAATAAACTGTTTAGCTAATTACAGAGTCAACAAGCGCTTTGGCCTCTTGTTCTAGTAACGCTAGATGTTCTTCACCTTTGAAAGATTCAAGGTAAATTTTGTAAATATCTTCAGTGCCTGATGGACGAGCAGCAAACCAGCCTGACTCAGTGACTACTTTTAAGCCACCAATTCCAGCTTTGTTACCTGGTGCTTCAGTGAGCTTTTCAACAATCTTGTCACCTGCTAGTGTATCTGCAGTCACATCTGCAGCACTAAGCGCTTTTAATTTTGCTTTTTGCGCTGCATTAGCGGGGGCATCAATACGTTTGTAAATTGGCGCACCGAACTCTGCTTCAAGCTCTTTGTACCGTTCTGATGGTGTTTTACCTGTTACAGCTAATATTTCGGCTGCAAGTAGACCTAATATAAAGCCATCTTTGTCGGTATTCCAAACTGTTCCATCACGGCGTAAGAATGACGCACCGGCACTTTCTTCACCACCGAATGCGAGCCACTGCTCACTTAAACCTTTTACAAACCATTTGAAGCCTACTGGTACTTCAAACACTTCTTTATCTAAAGATTTAACCACTTTGTCGATCATCGCTGAAGACACCAATGTTTTACCCACTTTAATGTCTTTCGCCCAATCACGATGAGTAAGCAAATAATCAATTGCAACCGCTAGGAAATGATTTGGGTTAATTAAACCATCTTTGGTTACTATGCCATGGCGGTCATAATCTGGATCGTTACCGATACCAATATCGAAGTCATCTTTTAACGCAATTAAGTTTGCCATCGCATAAGGTGACGAACAATCCATGCGGATCTTGCCATCTTTATCTAGAGGCATAAATGCAAAGCGAGGATCAACTTCAGGGTTTACAACTGTTAAATCTAGGCCGTACTTTTCTTTGATCACTGGCCAGAAGTTAATACCAGAACCACCTAGCGGATCGATACCGATTTTCACGTCTGCTTTTGAAATCGCTTCAAGATCAACAATATTGATTAAATCATCAACATAAGGTGTGATTAAATCTTCATACTTAATAAAGCCTGATTGTTTTGCTTTAGCAAAAGGAAATAACTCTACTTCAACTAAATCTTCTAGTAATAACTGATTGGCTCTGTCTTCAATCCATTTGGTGATATCTGTATCTGCAGGACCACCATTTGGTGGATTATATTTAAAGCCACCATCTTCAGGTGGATTGTGCGAAGGGGTAACAACAATACCATCACTTAATTCATGAGGATGTGCTTTGTTATAGCAAACCACCGCATGGCTAATCACAGGTGTTGGCGTGTAATCATCATTTTCTTGCGTAATGACTTGCACTTCATTAGCAACTAATACTTCAATTGCAGAATTAAATGCTGCTTCTGATAGCGCATGAGTATCTTTACCTAAAAATAATGGGCCAAAGATATTATTCGCTTTTCGATAATCACAAATTGCTTGAGTAATAGCTAGAATATGAGATTCATTAAACTTAACATTCAACGAACATCCACGGTGACCTGATGTGCCAAAAGCAACACATTGCTCAGGGTTTTGTTCTAAATCTGGTTCATTTAGATAATAAGCCGAGACAAGTTTTGGAATATTCACTAATGTGTCGTGTTTCGCTGGTTTGCCAGCACCCGAATGAATTGACATAGTACGTCCTTATAGGTAATCGCGAATGGTTTCAGCTTCAGATTCTTTATACCCTAAACCCAGAGCAACCTCGTGTAACATCATTTTCTTACGCGTAGTATTAGAGTTGGTCATGACCCAATATTCACTTTCTGCAATATTCTTCGGGTTCATACTGCTGCCACTTTCTAATAAGGCTTCTTTGCTTTTAGCAAAATAAATTCTATCTCTACCTTTGATCTCAAGTACTGAGTCAAAGCTTTCTTTATGCGTGCGATGTAATGCACTTAAAATAAACAAGAAGCGGCCGACTACACCTTTTTGCATAGCGAGCTCTTCTTTATTAAGAATATTAAATACGTTAGCAGTTCTAGAGGTCAGTTTTGTGACGCTCTGCTCTACAACTTGCTCTGACTGTTCTTGTTTTTCTTCAACAACGCCATTATTTTGAGCTGATTCACTAGGAGAGAGTTTTAATAAACGACGGAGTATGTCTGAGGCACTTTCACCAATGCTTTGCGTATTACTGGCAATATATTGATAAAGCTCGTCATCTATTTCTATTTTTTTCATGCTTTTCCTGTCATTACTGATTTTGGTGCATCACGAGGATTATATAATGAAATGCTTCAATAGACTATGCCTTTGCAATTCGTGATTACACTGGCAAAATTACCGCATAATGTCTTGGAGTGCAAAATGCAATTAAATTATAAACAAACAGGTCAAGGACCAGTAGTCGTCATTATGCATGGTCTGTTTGGATCATTAGAAAATTTGAATATCATAGCAAAAGCGCTATCGGAGTCTTTTACTGTTATAAACGTAGACTTAAGAAATCACGGCTCATCATTTCATGACGTTGAAATGTCATATCCAGCAATGGCAAATGATGTGTTGTCATTATTAAGTGATTTAAACATAGAGAAAGCGCATATCATTGGTCATTCTATGGGCGGTAAAGTCGCCATGCAATTGGCAATGCTAAATAACGACATTGTTGATAAGCTCGTTGTGTTAGACATTGCTCCAGTAAATTATCACCCTCGTCATGATAAAATAATACAAGCTCTGCAGACTATTGATAATGCATCTGTAAAATCTAGAGCTGAAGCTGACACTTTAATGAAAAATTATATCGAAGAAATGGGGGTTAGACAGTTTCTTTTAAAAAGTCTCACTAAAGTTGAAACAGGCTATCAGTGGAAGTTTAACCTAGACACGATTGTTGATAACTATTCAAAAATCATTTCAAATATTAATGAGACTCATTCTTGCTCATGTGCTACCTTATTTATTAAGGGTAATGACTCTGATTATATATTAGCAGAACATCGTGAAGCGATCGTGTCTTTGTTTCCAAATTCAAAGGCTAAAGTCATTCATGGTGCTGGTCATTGGTTACACGCTGAAAAACCAGCTGCAGTCAATCGTTCAATTATTGATTTTCTTCAATAATTCACGAGTTTTTAAAAAAGCACTATTAAATTATGATACTCGGTTATGGTATAGTACCTGCCGTTTAAATATTAGTTAGAGCAAGTATGGCCAATCAGTATATTCAACAGTTTGAAACCATGGGACTGTATTTCGGTTTAGCTGGCATTTTCTTCTTTATTGGAATGGCAATAAATGACGTTCTTAAAAAAGGTGATGTGCCAAAATTTGGTCGATATATTGTTTGGCTCGTATTATTTTTAGGTTGCTCTGGTTTTATCGCTAAAGGGCTAATTCAAGCTTTTTGGCAAGGCGCTGGCGTAGGATAAACATGGCCAAGTCTGAAACCGATCGTACAACGATCGATCTTTTTGAAAATGAAAAACGTCCTGGTCGACCTAAAACCAACCCACTGCCACGTGAAGTGCAGTTAAAGGTTAATAAAAGAAACCAGATCAAACGTGATAGAGCGAGAGGGTTAAAACGTGTTGAGTTTAAAGTATCATCAGAGCTTTACGATGCTTTAAGTGATATGGCTCAAGCGCAAAATATCAGTCGAAGTGCACTGATAGAAACCATCTTGCAAGAGAAATTAGCGAATAATAGATAGAAGGTAAGTATTACATGGCAAGCGTAGGTATTTTTTTCGGTAGCGATACTGGTAACACTGAGCACGTTGCTAAGATGATTCAAAAAGAGCTTGGTAAAAAGCTTGTTGATGTAAAAGACATCGCTAAAAGTAGTAAAGAAGAAATTGCTGAGTTTGATTTAATCTTGTTCGGTATTCCAACTTGGTACTATGGTGAAGCCCAATGCGATTGGGATGATTTTTTCCCTGAACTAGAAGAAGTCGATTTCGAAGGTAAACTTGTTGCAATCTTTGGCTGTGGTGACCAAGAAGATTACGCTGAGTATTTCTTAGACGCGATGGGCATGATCAATGACATCGTTACTGAGCGTGGTGCGATTGTAGTAGGTCACTGGTCAACTGAAGGCTATGATTTTGAAGCATCTAAAGCGATGGCTGATGACAATCACTTCGTCGGCTTAGGTATCGACGAAGACCGTCAACCAGAGCTAACAGAACAACGTGTGAAAGCTTGGTGTGCACAAGTATTTGATGAAATGTGTTTAAGTGAACTAGTAGACTAGTAATAAATTTTGCACTAAGTCAAAATGCGCGTTACCTTTAGTACTGAATGTCGTGCTCAATACTAGAGAAAAATAAAATAAATAATTTACTGAGACAGATATGACTGATCATAACTTAGAGTTAAAGAAAGCAGGGTTAAAAGTTACTTTGCCACGTATTAAAATTTTAGAAATCTTACAGTCACCTGACAATCAACATATCAGTGCTGAAGATGTGTACAAAATTTTATTAGACAAAGGTGAAGAAATTGGTCTTGCGACTGTATACCGAGTTTTAAACCAGTTTGATGATGCAGGCATTGTCACCCGCCATCACTTTGAGGGTGGTAAATCTGTTTTTGAATTAGCTGGCAGTACTCATCACGATCATTTAGTTTGCTTAAAATGCGGTCGTGTAATCGAGTTTGAAGATGACGTTATTGAAACTCGCCAGGTTGAGATTGCTACGCAAAATGGCATTAAGCTTACTAACCACTCTCTATACCTTTATGGTGAGTGTGTTGATACAGACGCATGTAAAAAATACGCGGATGAAAATAGCTAATTACGCTGTTTACCAAATATAAAAAAACCGACTTCAGTCGGTTTTTTTATATTTATAATAAGTCAAAATAAAACTTTAAGTTAATTAACCAATCCTTTTGGCGTGATTGCAATCATAATCAAGCAAATCAGAAGCATTAGAGATAACGTAACCCATAACTTTGCAAACTTTGTTTGTTGACAAACATTATGGTAACACTGCTTTGGATTATCAGGATCTATCAATATAAAAGTCGCTTCTTCAGCTTTAAAAGAATTATATATATCGGTTCTGAATGAGGTTTGACAACAAAAGCTTTCATCATTGAACGTAAACTCCACCAGCAAACTAGACTCACTTAACATTTCAAGTGGTCCCGCTTTATGTTGTTTTACTTTAACAAGGTTGTCTACTTGTACTTGCCGCCATACTCGTTTTTTTAGCTGCTTTTTCTTACTTTGCCACATCACATAAATAGCTAAGAAGAATAATAAAGCAGCCAATATACTTAACCAAATCATAATTGTGACTTAAACACTAGATTTGCTGTCAGTAAATCACTTAATGCAGTCCCAACAGATTTAAACAATGTAATGTCATCAGAACGACGCATTTCTAATTCATGAAATTGGCTTAACTCAGCAACTACTTTTTGCTCAGAAAACACACCCTCAGCGATGGGGATTAGTAACTCTCCTGCCTCGTTCAATACATTCTTTTTACTATCAACAAATACTTTTGAACGGATCACGCTCTTGGTATCACATTCTCTGAATTTTTTATGATGATTGCCTATTAGATCAATGTGAGTTCCTTCACTTAGCCAATTACCATCAAATAGAGGGATATGTGAACCTGTGCCGCAACTTATAATGTCTGCAGAACGAATCGTAGCTTCATCCGATTTACCTACTAAAAATTCAATATTTGGATATTTAGATTTCATGCTCGATTGTAAGCTTTGAGCTTTATCATGATTACGAGCAATGATCGTTACTTTTTCAATATTTCGCACGCTGATATGTGCACCGATCATATAAGTAGATAAATTACCTGTACCAAAAAATATAAGGTGTTTACTATTTACCCTGGATAAATATTGACTAGCCAATGCAGAAACTGCAGCAGTTCGCCACAAGGTGACACTCGTACCATCAACTAATGCTAAAGGTTCTCCATGCGACCTATTAAACAACATGATTTTAGAATATAAGCTTTTATAGCCATGATCTGAATTAGATGGAAAATAAGTAAAAGATTTTACACCTATCACTTCGTCATTCCATGCAGGAAGCACTGCAAAGGCGTCGTGATTGCTTTCATTTTCAGATAATTCAAAGACCTGCCTAGTAGGTGTGCCAGCAGGTTTTGCAAATCCTTTTTTAATGCGTTAATCACTTTATCAAAGTTAAGGCATTGGTGTACTTGTTGTTCTGATATGATTTTCATTAATTAACCTTAATTGATTACAAACGATTTAGATGCATGTGTTAAAAATTCAAAGCCCGATTCAGTTATAAGTACATCGTCTTCTATTCGTACTCCACCTACTTGAGGAATATATACGCCTGGCTCAATGGTGATAATGTTGCCAGCTTCTAATTTGTAGTTTGTGTTCGGATTTATAAAAGGGACTTCATGTAAGGCTAAACCGACCCCGTGCCCTAACCCTTTACCCGCATAATCTCCATACCCGGCTTCGGTCAGTATCTTAGTGGATATATTGTTTAATGCTTGGCAATCTAAGCCCGCTTTTAAACTATTAAGAGATGTAATTTGACATGATAACACTGCATCATACATATCTTGTTGGCGAGAGTTCGCTTCACCAAAAACATATGTTCGAGTCATATCAGAACGATAGCCATTAATGACTGCACCAAAATCAACTAGTAGCAGATCACCATATTTAAGTTGGGTTTCACCCGGCTTTCCATGTGGAAGTGCACTGCGTTGTGCAAATAATAATATCGTATCGAAGCTAACACCATCTGAGCCTAACTTCTTCATTTTATAATCTAGCTCAGTCGCTAAATCCAATTCTGTGACGCCAACTGAGATCTGGGTAAGTAAATCGCTTAAAGCAAGATCCGCGATAGCTGCCGCTTTTTTTATCGAGGCAATTTCGTATTCATCTTTCACCATTCTTAATTTTTCAACACTACCATCTAATGGAGAAATACTATCTAAGTTTAGATGTTTCTCTATGGATGACCAAAGCGCGACGTTAATAGAAATACTTTCAAAAGCCGTTTTACCTTTTGGTAGAAGGCGTTTGATGCATGCCCCTAAAGACTCAGTATCTCTATCCCTGCAAATCAATTCACAACCAAAACTTTCAGTCTTGGCTCTTTCAAAATATCTATAATCCGTTATGAGCCAAAAACCTTTCGAAGAAACAATTAAGTAGGCTGCATTACCACTATAGCCCGTTAAATAAAGAATATTTTCGTAATTAAAAACCAACAAATTTTCAATATCTTGCTCTTGTAAAATATCAAGCAAGTGTTGCTGACGCTGAATATATCTAGTTAGCATTGCAGTTATTTCATGACCAAATCATAGGCATAAAATAACTCAAACCATTATTGTATACAATATCCTTTTGGGTTTTTAGAAACTAGATATTCATAAAAGATAAAGAATGGGTATCAAAGTTCGTTAAGTTTGGAAAAAGATCAACTAATTCGCTATTTGCTAAACCAAACCACTGCGCCATGGACGAAAAGTATTGTTCATTTGCTACTTGTGGGATTAATCGACCGCCTCGCGTGTCATTTGGTCCATCCAGGTGTTGTGTCATCAACGAGCCATAAATTTCTCCGCCATTCACGGCGCCGCCCATGACAATTTGATTACCAGCCCAACCATGATCTGTACCATCTCCGTTAGAAGTAAGCGTGCGACCAAAATCGCTCATGGTGAATAATGTCACATCATTACTTGCCTCAATTGCAGACATGGCAGTATTAAATTCAGCTAGAGATTGAGACAAAGCACCAAGTAATGCGGGGTGCGTCGTTAATTGATTATCATGTGTATCAAACCCTCCCATACTCACAAAGTATATTTGCCTTTTGGCATTAAGGGTTTGTCTAACCGAAATAGACTTAGCCACGGTATGGAGTTGCTGCGATAAACTGCTATCTGAAAAATAGCTACTTAAGTCAATACTTGATTCTATTGCTGAATTCATTGCTTCAGTATTAGTTATAGCGCTTTGTACCTTGGTGCCATAAGTACTCGCCAATGGGTGAGTGGATTGTGATAGTACTCTGGTCATAATATCACGCACATGAGTTGCTCGGTTTGAGGTGCCATTGATTGGATTAATCCGACTCACACCACTTTGGTGAAGAGAAAATGGAGTTAAATTTGCACTCGTTTGCCAAGGGTTTGTACCAGCTAGCGAGATATTATTCACAAATGCTCCCCCTTGTTCAATTCTTTCAAGTAATCTGGCACCCCACCCACTGTTTAAAGAGATCTTCTCTCTGCCATGCATCCAAGTAGCTTGCTGGTCATTATGTGAAAATAAATGCTTGGGTAGTGGCACAGCTTCATTATCATAATCAGCTTTACTTGTAGGTACTACTAAACTACCTACACCAGAAATAAAAGCTAGATTTTGAGATTCAAAAACAGGTTGAATGGCACTCATTGAGGGGTGAAGACCTACGCCGCCATCAATAGCTGTGATTGGAGATAGTGAAAGTGGGTTTGAAACAGCCAGATTCTGTCGGCTAGCTTCATACAAGGCTCGTGCTTCACCTTCAATGGGAACCAACATATTCAGAGAATCATTACCGCCATATAAAAATACACAGACCAATGCTTTATGATCATCAAACTCATACGACAAAGAACCTTGAAAAGCTTGTAATTGTAATTGAGTCAATGCGGCCATTGAGACGCCACCTTTTAAGCAATAAGATAAAAATTTTCTTCTATTCATGACTCGCTCCTATTGCTGTAAAGTAAATTCTGGTGAAATTGAAATTAAATAGACAAGATTTGAAATACGTTGGTAACTGTCTCTTGTGGCAAAAAATTCGTCCATATCAATAAGTGCTTGGCGCATTTCTTCAGACATGTTGCCAGCAAAAAATAAGATATCGTATTTGTCTAATACTGCACTTAAACCATTCATATTTATCAATTCATGATCGTCTTGCATATAGAGATAAAGACTATTTTCATTTAACTCATCATGTCTTTCTGCAACGCGCCAAACTAAATCTGCATAATGTGTGTTCACAATACCTATTAATGCAGCATCATTCGCTATTTGTAATTCTGGTGCCAACAATTCAGTATCAACTAGCTCTCCTGGCTGAAAGTCGGGTCTGAAAAAATTAAAAACCGATGGAGACTGTAATGGTCCTTGCCCGTAAGTCGTTGGTAAGTTCCATGTGAAATACCTGTTTGTCAGTGACTTAGTATTATACACTCGCCAAAACTGTACAGTTTTCAACAATGGTTCTTTAATTTTCCCAAAGTGTGCAAGTGGCGTTTCTAAACCTCTAGCTTCATTATCTAGATAAATTGCTTTTACTGTGGCAGCTAAATCGCCTCTGATCCCATCACCATTGTCATTAAATACTGCTGCAACCCGCTCAACATAACCAGGACTTGGATTTGAAGTGATTAATCTTTGAATCAATTGCTTTGAAATAAATGGTGCCACATTGTCATGATTAAATAAGTTATCCAATGCAATAGCTAAACTTTGTTCTGCATTGGTATTTTCAGGAATGACTTCACCATTAAGTAAAACTTTTTCAGCCGAAGAGTGATAATCATCAAACGCATGCATAGGTAAAGTATAATTTCTACTTGGTCTATTCCATCTTGCACTATATGCAAACGTCCAGCCTGTAAATACACGAGCAAAGCCCTCTATTTCTTGCTGGCCATATGTAGCGATCACTTCGTCATTTTCGTCCAGCTTATTCGTACCATTTAGATTTAACTCATTTAAGCCAATCGTGAATAATTGCATGACTTCTCGGGCGTAATTCTCATCTGGTCTGATATTTCGCTCAACGTCGGCTTTTTCATTGCCTAAATGGCTTAAGTACACACCCATAATAGGTGATAAAGTGACTTGCTCTAAAAGGTCTCGATAGTTTGCAAATGCATGCTCTAGCAATAAATCATAATATGCGGCCATGCCTTCAGGCTCTCCACTGAGTGAAGTATTTAAATCAGAAACAACGAATATTTCACTCAAAGCAAACGCTACACGCTGGCGAAGTTGATCATTGGCATTTAAACTTGCCTTCCACCAGGCATCAATACGATTGATTTGACTTGGCTCATCTCTATCAGGGTAATTCTCGACTAATGGACTGTGGTATGTAATTGGCAACTGGATTTGCTCATCTAACCACTGCTCGTAACTTTTACCTGTAGCTGTTTGAATTTCGTCATAAGTAGGACCTAGTGTTGCTTGATGAAGGAGACGAGCTGATTGCTGTTCTGACATGGCTTTAATTACTGAAAATTTTATTTCTTCTTGAGAGGATAAGCCCGCTTCATTAGTAACAGTTACAATAAAATGGTAATGCTCGTCTAGGGCAGATACATTTTCATCAATCGAAAACTCAACTGTTAAATCAGTTGTAATTTCAATTGTAGGGCCAGATAACTGCTGCCACTCTATGGTACTTGTTTTAGCATCTTGCTCTGAGAGATTAACTGAAAAGCTAACTTTTTCTCCTGCTTGATAAGTGTCTGAGCTAACACTTGTGGAAATATCGGGTGGACTTGGCTCTTCTTCAGCTGAATCATCATTTGAACCTGAATTATCGTTTGAGCCTGAATTATCGTTTGAGTCTGAGTCATCGCTTGAGCCTGAGTCATCGCTTGAGCCTGAAGCATCACTTGAATTTGATTCTGGAACGCTTTGTGTATCAGCACTCTCTGAACTTCCACCTCCACAACCACTCAGCATCACTGCAAAAAAAAATATTAAGGTATTTTTCTTAAGCATGGCTCTAGATCCTACTTATGGGTGTTAAATACACTTTAGTACTAATGCAAAACAATAAAAATAAGAATTTTTAACTAAATGTAAGATTTTAAAGCTAATCATCAGATTTATTTAAAAGTATTTTTTTTTGTAACTGTTAAAATTGCAAAAAATAGTAAGCTCAGTTGACCAAATTTTGAATCATTCTACTTTTATCCCGCAAAACTTTATTGACGATGTGCAAACTTATTTGCCAGAAAATTTAAGCATCGAGTCTTTTATTGAGTATTGTCAAAAGCCTCTAAGGCGCTCTGTCAGAGTGAATACTTTGAAGATGACAGTCACTGAATTTAAACAATACTGTTCAGAACATAACTGGGAAATTGAAGCTGTTCCTTGGTGTGACACAGGTTTTTGGCTAGAGCGTAGTGCTGAAGAGGAAGAGGCCCTGCCTCTAGGCTGTACAGATATTCACTTGAGTGGTGGCATTTATGTACAAGAAGCCAGCTCAATGTTACCCCCAATGGCACTTGAAACAAGTTTAGGTGAACAAGACATAGTCCTAGATATGGCTGCCGCACCAGGTTCTAAGACGTCACAAATAGCGGCAATGATGGGTAACCAAGGTATTCTTATTGCAAACGAACTTTCATCTTCACGATTAAAAGTACTTGCTGCCAATATGAAGCGTATGGGCGTACATAACTGCGCACTGTCTCATTTTGACGGTGCTGTCTTTGGCGATTATATGTTTGAGTGTTTCGATAACATTCAGCTTGATGCACCTTGTTCTGGTGAAGGCACAGTCAGAAAAGATGCTGACGCTTTAAAAAATTGGTCTGTTGAGTCAAATATTGATATTGCCAATGTACAAAAACAACTTATCAAGAGCGCATTCTTTGCTCTGAAACCCGGTGGCTCTTTAATTTACTCAACCTGTACACTCACGCCTGTTGAAAACCAAGCGGTTTGTCTGTATCTGCTTGAGCAATTTGGTGACTGTGTTGAAATCGAACCATTAAATGCACTTTTTGAAAATGCAGATAAAGCCTGTACTTCAGAAGGCTATTTGCATGTATGGCCTCAGATTTTTGACAGCGAAGGCTTTTTCATCGCTAAATTTAAAAAGTTAAAATCAGTTGATAACCCGAATTTAAAAACCAAAAAAGGCGCTTTCCCGTTTTCATCGGCTGAAACAAAGTTAACAAATAGCTTCATGTCAGCAATCAAAAAACAGTTTGGAATTAAATCACTACCTGGTGAGCTGACAGTTCGTGACAAAGAGCTCTGGCTTTTTCCTGAAAGATTCTCTGAAATTGAAAACAAAATCAAATATTCTCGTATCGGGATCAAGTTAGGCACAACCCATAAAAATGGCGTGCGGCTTGAACATGAATTTGCAACAGCACTTGGCAAACTTGCAGAAAATAACACCTATGCGCTTACCCAATCACAAGCTGCAGATTATTATCAAGGTAAAGATATTCGACTTGAAACAGTCTCTAATCATAGCGGTGAGGTTATTTTAACCCTTTGTGGTGCACCGATAGGTTTAGGGAAATGGCAAAAAAATAAGATTAAAAACTCATTACCTAGAGATTTGGTTATGAATAATAGAGTTATTGAATGGCCGTGTAAGCAGTCAGGTTAAGTTTTTAGACTAAATTCTTATAAGAATATATACTATTGATAATTAAAGGGTTTATTTTATGTTGTTTATTTGTAGTTTTTGTTAAGAGTTAACTACAATTAAATTACTTTCTTACTTCTCCCTGATTGTTAGAAAGGTGTTTTAAGTTAACGCATTGGCTCAAATGAGCCGTCCCCTAAGCCCAGAGTAACCTGTACTCTGGGTCTTTTTTTGCATTAAATATGCGAATAGAGAAATTCAATACTTAGATTAAACCGCACTTTGACGACAAATTGGACGTAAAAAGCGTTGAATCGCATTCAAGCCAACTGAGGTTGAACGTACGTCTGTTGAAGATGGGAATGGACCACCATGGTTCATTGATGCACAAACTTCAACGCCAGTAGGCATTTGATTCTCGATTAAACGCCCTACTTTGTACTGTAGATCTTCACTTAGATCAGATGCCGATGCTAAATCATTGCCCGTGCCATGAATTGATGCTGTTAACTGACCTTCTAGACCATCAACTAGGCTTTCTAGCTGAGCTAAAGTATCGTAGGTCACCAACATAGCAGCTGGACCAAACACTTCTTCATTTAATGAAGGTGTATTCAAGTAAGTGCCAATATCAGTTTTAAAGATATGGGCATTTGCATGAAACTCTTCAGATAACTCTGCCACTGCCAAAAGCTCTACACCCTCGATATCTGAGCGCTCAATCATGGCTTGTTTGAAGCTATTCAGAATATTTGGTGATAATAAAGTATCTGAACTGCTTGCAGCCACAGTTTTCTTAACGCTTTCTAGTAATGCAATTGAGCTATTTGGTACTAACCAAAGACCTGGGCTAGTACAAAATTGGCCATTGCCCATCAACATTGAATTACATAAATTCGCACCAAGCTCTTCGCCATTTTGTTCAGCCATTTCTGGTAACACAAACTGCGGATTAATACTGCCTAACTCGCCATAGAATGGAATAGCTTCTTCACGAGAATTAATCGTCTCGATTAATTTACTCGCGACAGACATTGAGCCCGTGAAACCGATCGCTTTAATCGGGTCTGCTGCAACAAGTGCATGTGCCATGTCGTATTTCTTCGCTTGGATCATTGAGAATACACCTTTTGGCATATCACACTTCTCAATCGCTTTTTCAATAGCTCGGGTCATTAACTCGCTGGTTGCTGGGTGCGCAGTATGGCTTTTCATAACAACTGGGCAACCTGCAGCAAGTGCCGATGCCGTATCACCACCAAGCGTCGAGAATGCATATGGGAAGTTTGAAGCACCAAAAACAGCAACAACACCGACAGGAATAAAGTCAAGTTGGGTACGAGGCTTAGCTAACGGTGCACGTGCAGGGTCTGCTTCGTCTAATACACTAAGGTTTACAATGCCGTTTTGGCTTTGCTCTAAACCTTGTGCAAAAGCACGTAACTGATTCATAGTACGACCGCGCTCGCCTTGTAAACGGGCAAACGGCAAGTTTGTCTCTTCGTGAGTCACTTCAAGCAGTTGATCACCTAGGGCTTCTATTTCATCTGCAATAGCATGTAAGAATGTTGCACGCTCAATAAGAGAAGTCTTTCTATAAACTTTAAATGCTTTTTCAGCTTCATTGATCGCTGTTGCAAGCATGTCTTGGCTTGCTTCGAAAAACTGAGTATCGATTGGCTCATGGCGCTTTGGTGAAAAGGCATGAAATACTGATGCATCCGCATCCTTTAACCATTCACCCGCGATAAAACTTGCACCGCTAATTTCCATCTTTTTCTCCTCAATGAAAAAACCAGCTACTAATTGCTGGTTTTAGTCTAGTTTAAATTTGTTATACAACTTGAAAGCCAAAAGCATACGGGTCACTATCATCCACGCTAATGTTGCTAGTGCCCGTTACTTTCGACCATCCTTTGATACTTGGTAGAATTGCTGTTTTACCCGCTACTTCAGTAACGCCTTCGATGCAACCAACGAACTGGCTGCCAATGTAACTTTCGTGGACAAAATCTTCACCAGGCAGTAATTTACCTTTTGCAAATAACTGCGCCATTCTTGCACTTGTGCCCGTGCCACATGGCGATCTGTCTATTGCTTTATCGCCATAGAATACCGCATTTGCAGCGCTAGATTCTGCGTGTTTTGGTTTGCCAGTCCAAAGAAGATGCGACGCACCTTTTACGGTGGGATCTTCTGGATGCACACACTCAAGCAACTGATTTATTGCTGTGCGAACAAGCGGACTATATTTAAGAATTTCGGCAGCAGACCAGTTTTCGATACCCGGGAAGTTTTCCTGTGGCTCAACAATAATGTAGTAGTTTCCACCATAAGAGATATCAACCGTTAACTTGCCTAGCTCTGGCACTTCAACTTCAATATTTTCATAAGCTAAGAAAGCTGGCACATTGAATATTTTTACCCATTCAACTTTGCCATCAACCATAGAGTATTCTGCATTTACACGCCCTGCTGGCGTATCTAGCTTTAATTTACCAGGTACTTTTGGATACATTTGTGCGTTTTCAAGTGCAAACGTTACGGTGCCAATTGTGCCGTGACCACACATAGGTAAACAACCGGAGGTTTCAACAAATAAAATAGCTGCATCGCCATCATCAGTTGTCGGTGGATAAATAAATGAACCTGACATCATATCGTGCCCGCGCGGCTCAAACATCAGTGATTGACGGATCCAATCAAACTCGGCAAGAAAGTGCTGACGTTTTTCGCTCATCGTTTCACCCTTAAGGTATGGGTGACCACTGGTGATTAAGCGTACTGGGTTGCCGCAAGTGTGGCCATCGATACAAGAAAATGTCCCTTTTCGCATATTAATAACCCTGCTTAACTAAGCTAAGAACCGTATTCGTGTTCACAGCATTTTGGAGTTGATTCATAAAACTTTCATTTAATTGCGGAGCAACTACTGAATACATAACTTGGCAATTAATGTTCATTGTCTTTCCTCTTTACCTTTTATGGTTTACATCCTACGCATATTGTATACAATGTTCAATATTCTGCTGTGTATTTTTCTTTAAAAGTTTTTATCGTTCTAAACACTTATTGACATTTAAAAGATTAAGCAACTGAAAGTATTAATAAATCTTACAGTTTGAAGACGACAAAAGTTTTCTATGCAAACTAAAAAATAGATACATGCAATATCTTGAAATTAGGCTTTCAAGGTATTTTGGAGACAATCAATGCAAGAAAAGCAACATATTGCTGTTATCGGCGCTGGGATCATTGGGCTTTGCAATGCGAAAAGTCTGACTGATGCTGGCTTTTCAGTCACATTATTTGATGAACACGGTATAGCAGAAAAATGTTCGAAAGGTAACGCCGGTCACTTTGCTACTGAACAAGTTTTCCCACTCGCACAAGCGAGTTTATTACCAAAACTTCCTAGTATGTTGTTAAATCCAAAAGGCGCTTTAAGAATAGATTGGTTATATCTATTAAAAGCCTTACCTTGGTTCACTCGCTTCCTAATTAACATGTCTAAGTCAAAATTTAGTGCGCATACCAAGGCACTTAGGCAATTAAACGAAGCATCACTACCTGCGTATAAAAATTTATTAGGTGCAGAAAACTTCAAAAAATTGATCCATGAAGATGGCAGCCTACTCACCTTTGAACATGAAGATTTTAAACTGGCTGCGTTTATGGCTGAATCATTTCGATCAAATGGCGTCGCAGTTAAACACTTAAAAGGTGATGAGGTTTTTGTACTAGAACCAAGTCTAACTAAAAACATTAAACAAGCTTTATATTTTACTGAGGTTGGCCACAGCGTTGACCCATATGACTTATGCCAAGCAATATATAAAATGTCAGAGGCTCAGGGCTTAGTGTTTAAAAAAGATAAAGTGGCACGAATTGTTCCTAACAATAATGGGGTGATGATAGAGCTCGCATCAGGCTCCAAACATCAGTTTGCTAAAGTCGTAGTTTCGACCGGTGCTTGGAGCAAACCTTTAGCAAAACAACTTGGTTTTAAAGTACCGATAGATACCGAGCGTGGTTACCATGCCATGGTTGATAATTCGACTTGTTTGAAACGCCCTGTAGCTTCAGCCGATAGACAATTTATTATAACCCCGATGAAGCAAGGGCTTAGATTAGCTGGCACCGTAGAGTTTGCAGGACTGGAAGCCGCTGAAAACATGACAAGAGCGACTATGCTTTTAGATCACGCTAAATCGCTAGTTAACGGTATCGAAAGACAAACCGTTAAAACCACGTGGATGGGTCATCGCCCTTCTCTTCCTGATTCATTGCCTGTATTAAATACAGCACCCAATAATAAAAATATTGTATTTGCTTTTGGTCATCAACATTTAGGTCTGACCCAAGCGGCAATTACAGCACAAATTGTCTCACAACTTTGCTTAGGTGAGAAAACTAGCATAGATTTAACCCCTTACAGAATAGACAGATTCTAGGAGCAAAATATGAAGCCATTAGGCGTTGGTACGAAAACCAAACAAGAAGCTTTAGAGTCATTACAAAATATGACTCATGACTTAAAGCCAATTAGCATCGAAGAATACCAGCAGCGTATTAAAAAAGCGCAGCGCTATATGCAAGACAACGATATTGCAGCTTTATATTTGAATGCAGGCACGAATTTAAAATACTTCACAGGTATGCAGTGGTATGCCAGTGAACGCATGGTTGGTGCTATTTTGCCAGCAAAAGGCGATGTGCAATTCATCGCGCCTTATTTCGAAATTGGCACACTATTAGACTACCAAGTCGTTGAAGGTCCAATTCACGGCTGGCAAGAAGAACAGAGCCCTTACCAATTATTCTTAAACGTACTTGAACAGCATGGCATTGGCTCTGATGCTAAAGTTGGCATTGATGAAAGTGCGGCGTTTTTCATTTTTGATGGTATTCGTAACCTTGCTCCTTCTCTTAAGCTAATTAACGGTAAAGAAGTCACTGCACATTGCCGTATGCACAAATCAGAAAACGAATTAAAGCTTATTCAACGTGCTATGGACATGACTTTAGAAGTACATAAAGCAACAGCGAGCATGTTGCATGAAGGGATCACCACGACAGAAGTTGAAGCCTTCATCAACGAAGCCCATAAAAAAGTGGGCGCCCCATCAGGAAACTACTTCGTCATAGTACTGTTTGGTAAAGCAAGCTCGTTTCCTCATGGTGTGAAAGATCCGCAAACATTAAAAGAAGGTGATGTGGTTCTGATTGATACTGGCTGTAAAGTACATGATTACCTATCGGATATCACCCGCACATTTGTATTTGGCGAAGTAACTGAACGCCAAAGAACAATGTGGCAACATGAGAAGAATGCGCAAGCCGCTGCATTTGAAGCGGCACAAATCGATAATACATGTGGCGATGTAGATAAAGCGGCAAGAGATTATTTAGCGTCAGTTGATCTTGGTCCTGATTATCAAACACCTGGGTGTCCACACAGAACAGGCCATGGTATTGGCTTAGATATTCATGAATGGCCTTACCTTGTAAAGAATAACCCACAACTATTAGCCCCAGGTATGTGTTTTAGTAACGAACCTATGCTAGTGATCCCAGATGAGTTTGGTATTCGCCTTGAAGATCATTTCTATATGACGGAAAACGGCCCTAAATGGTTTACTGAGCCAAGTCATAGTATTGATGACCCATTTGGATTAGAAAAATAGCAAAAAGTTAAAAAAGCATTTTAGATGTAATGTTAAGCAAACCAAAGGAAGCATTCGCTTCCTTTTTTTATTTTACGATATACAATGCATATATGTTTTATATATGGAATATATAATGGGTATTGTAAAAATATCAGATGACCTACACGAAGAAATTCGTACAACGTCGTCAGTTATGTCTCGCTCTATCAACTCACAAGCCGAATTTTGGATAAAAATCGGTCGCTTATGCGAAATGCATCCTGACAAAACATTTAACGATTTAATTCAACAAGAGCTCGTGTTACAACGACAAAAAGAGGCGTCACTGAATGAATGAAGTTACCATTAAATCGGTAGATGAGATTGCACTGATGCGAGAATCAGGCAAGTTGCTCGCCCAAGTGTTCAAAATACTCGATGACTTCATCAAGCCCGGTGTTTCAACGCTCGATATAGATTCGCAAGTAGAAAGCTATATCGTTAATAAATTAAAGGCGCGCCCTGCTTCAAAAGGCCAATACGGCTATCAGTATTGTCTCAATAGCTCAGTTAACGAAGTAGTCTGTCACGGCGTACCTAGTGCAAGCCAAATTTTAAAAAGCACAGATATCGTCAATATCGACATTACCTTAGAGAAAAATGGTTTTATCACAGACTCAAGCAAAATGTATGTCATGCCAGATGCTAAACCTGATGCTAGAGCATTAGTCAAAGTCACAACAGAAGCGATGTGGTTAGGTATACAAACCGTTAAACCTGGTGCAAAGCTCGGTGACATTGGATTTGCAATACAAAGTTATGTGAGTAAATTTGGCTACACGGTTGTAAAAGAGTATTGCGGCCACGGTATAGGCCGAGAAATGCATGAAGAGCCAAATGTTTTACACTATGGAAGCCCTAACACTGGCCTAACTTTAAAAGAAGGCATGACTTTCACCATTGAACCTATGATCAACCAAGGCACAGCTCGCGTTAAAACAAAGAAAGATGGTTGGACTGTAGTCACCAAAGATAGAAAGCTTTCCGCACAAGCTGAACACACTATTCTTGTCACAAAAGACGGCTTTGAAGTACTCACACTTCGTGAAGAAGAACAAATTTAAACTTTATTTTACATTCCTAGCTTCTAGCTTCTAGCTTCTAGCTATCGAAATTTAAATACAAAAAAGGCTCCCTCAGGAGCCTTTTTCAAGCAAGGTTAGATTACCAACCAGCTTTTTCTTTAAGTGCAACACCGATGTCAGCTAGTGAACGAACAGTCTTAACACCTGCAGCTTCTAGTGCAGCGAACTTCTCGTCAGCTGTACCTTTACCACCAGAGATAATTGCACCAGCGTGGCCCATGCGCTTACCTGGAGGAGCTGTAACACCAGCGATGTAAGAAACAACTGGCTTAGTTACGTTGTGCTTGATGTACTCAGCGGCTTCTTCTTCAGCTGTACCACCAATCTCACCGATCATTACGATAGCTTCAGTTTGCTCGTCTTTCTCGAACATCTCAAGTACGTCGATGAAGTTAGTACCTGGGATTGGGTCACCACCGATACCAACACACGTTGATTGACCAAAACCAGCGTCAGTTGTCTGCTTAACTGCTTCGTAAGTAAGCGTACCAGAACGTGATACGATACCTACTTTACCTGGCTTGTGGATGTGACCAGGCATGATACCGATTTTAGTTTCACCTGGAGTGATAACACCTGGGCAGTTAGGACCGATCATACGAACGCCAGTTTGCTCAAGCTTCTCTTTCACGTCAACCATGTCTAGTGTAGGGATACCTTCTGTGATACAAACGATCAGCTGGATACCAGCATCGATTGCTTCTAAGATAGCATCTTTACAGAACGCAGCTGGAACGTAGATAACTGAAGCAGTTGCGCCAGTAGTTTCTACAGCTTCACGTACAGTGTTGAATACAGGAAGACCTAGGTGAGTTGTACCACCTTTACCTGGTGAAACACCACCTACCATCTGTGTACCGTACTGGATAGCTTGCTCTGAGTGGAAAGTACCTTGACCACCAGTGAAACCTTGACAGATTACTTTAGTATCTTTGTTAATTAAAACAGACATTATTTGCCCTCCGCAGCAGCAACTACTTTCTCAGCAGCGTCAGTTAGAGACTCAGCTGCAATGATGTCAAGATCAGAGTTAGCAAGAACTTCACGACCTAGTTCAGAGTTAGTACCTTCAAGACGTACAACAACTGGTACGTTTACACCAACTTCTTTAACAGCACCAATGATACCTTCTGCGATCATGTCACAACGTACGATACCACCGAAGATGTTAACTAGAACTGCTTTAACATTGTCATCAGAAAGAATGATCTTGAATGCTTCAGCAACACGTTCTTTAGTAGCGCCGCCACCAACATCTAGGAAGTTAGCTGGCTTACCACCGTGTAGGTTTACGATGTCCATAGTACCCATTGCAAGGCCTGCACCGTTAACCATACAACCAACGTTACCGTCTAGCGCAACGTAGTTAAGCTCGAAGCTTGCTGCATGAGCTTCACGCGCGTCTTCTTGTGAAGGATCGTGGAATTCACGAATCTTAGGCTGACGGAATAATGCGTTACCGTCTACACCGATCTTACCGTCTAGACAGTGAAGGTTACCAGCGTCTGTGATCACTAGAGGGTTGATTTCAAGAAGTGCGAAATCGTGATCGATGAACATGTTCGCAAGACCTAGGAAGATATTAGTGAACTGTTTGATTTGTACAGGAGTTAGACCTAGCTTGAAGCCTAGCTCACGACCTTGGTATGCCTGAGGGCCTACAAGTGGATCGATTTCTGCTTTGTGAATTAGTTCTGGTGTTTCTTCAGCAACTTGCTCGATTTCAACACCGCCTTCAGTTGAAGCCATGAACACGATTTTACGTGAAGCACGGTCTACAACAGCACCTAGGTATAATTCATTTGCAATATCAGTGCAGCTTTCTACTAAGATTTTAGCAACTGGCTGACCTTTTTCGTCTGTTTGGTAAGTTACTAAGTTTTTACCTAACCAGTTTTCTGCGAATGCGCGGATTTCGTCTTTGCTGTCAGCAAGTTTTACACCGCCAGCTTTACCACGTCCACCTGCGTGCACTTGACATTTAACAACCCACTTGTCACCACCGATTTTACCAGCAGCTTCAACTGCTTCTTGTGGTGTATCACAAGCAAAACCTTCAGATACAGGTAAACCATAGTCGGCAAAAAGTTGTTTTGCCTGATACTCATGCAAATTCATGATGCTTTATCCAATTTCTTATACTATTAAAGCTATCTACATTTAATAAATAGCTATCCCAAATTGCGACCCTAGTATAGATCCCAAGGCTAAGTATGAAAACCCTAGTTAGACCAAAGCCGCAAAAAAAAAGCTGTATGATGTGTCATACAGCTTAATATCTAAACAATAACGATTATACGTCTAGTAGAAGACGCGTTGGATCTTCAAGAAGTTCCTTAATTGTTACCAAGAAACCTACTGATTCTTTACCATCGATTTGACGATGGTCGTAAGAAAGCGCTAGGTACATCATAGGTAAAATTTCAACTTTACCATTTACAGCCATAGGACGCTCTTGGATTTTGTGCATACCAAGAATTGAAGACTGAGGTAAGTTGATGATAGGTGTAGAAAGTAATGAACCGAATACACCACCATTTGTGATAGTGAAGTTACCGCCTGTCATATCGTCGACAGTTAGTTTGCCGTCACGACCTTTAAGTGCTAATTCACGAATACCCTTCTCGATTTCAGCCACTGAAAGCTTGTCACAGTCACGAAGTACTGGTGTAACTAGACCACGTGGAGTAGAAACAGCGATGCTGATATCAAAATAGTTGTGGTAAACAATGTCATCACCGTCGATTGACGCATTTACTTCAGGGAAACGCTTAAGTGCTTCAGTTACTGCTTTCACATAGAAAGACATGAAACCTAAACGGATACCGTGACGCTCTTCAAATACGTCTTTGTATTGCTTACGAAGGTCCATGATTGGCTTCATGTTAACTTCGTTGAACGTAGTAAGCATTGCAGTTGAGTTCTTAGCTTCAAGAAGACGGTTAGCAATTGTCTTACGAAGACGCGTCATTGGTACACGTTTCTGTGAACGGTCACCTAAAGGTGCAGATGCTGCGGCTGGTGCTGCAGTAGGCTTAGCCGCTGGTGCTTTAAGGAATGCATCAACATCTTCTTTAGTGATACGACCGCCTTTACCAGAACCTTTGATCTGTGAAGCGTCAAGGCCTTTTTCAGCGATTAAACGACGAACTGAAGGTGTTAATACGTCTGAAGACTCAACAGAAGCTGGTGCAGCTTCAGCAGCAGGTGCCGCCGCTGGAGCAGAAGCGCCAACAACGATATTACCAATCACTTGTTCGCCAAGTACAGTTTCACCTTCAGCATGGGTCTGCTCACCCATCACACCGTCTTCAGGTGCAACAACTTCTAGTACAACCTTGTCTGTTTCAATATCAACAAGGTTCTGGTCACGGCTTACCGCTTCACCAGGTTGAACATGCCAAGTTGCAATTGTAGCGTCTGCTACAGATTCTGGAAGTACAGGTACTTTAATTTCCACGTCTTTACCTTCTGTTGCTGCAGCAGCTACTGGTGCAGCTTGTTCATTTGATTGTTGAGCTGGTGCAGCGGCTTCGCCAGCAGCACCAAGTTGAGCAATCACTTGCTCGCCTAATACAGTTGCGCCTTCATCTTCTGAAATAGATACAATTACACCATCTTCTGGTGCAACTACCTCTAGAACAACTTTGTCAGTTTCGATGTCAACTAAGTTTTGGTCGCGTGATACAGCGTCACCAACTTTAACATGCCAAGTCGCGACAGTAGCGTCTGCTACTGACTCAGGAAGAACTGGAACCTTAATTTCGGTTGTCATCTCTTATCCCTTATTTCTTAATTGTTAATGCGTCAGCAACTAACGCGTTTTGTTCTTTAGTATGAGTAGACATATAACCACATGCTGGAGCAGCTGAAGCCTTACGTCCTGCGTAAGAAAGATTTGCACCTGCTGGGATTGCTTCCCAGAAGTGGTGTTGAGAACAATACCAAGCACCTTGGTTTTGTGGCTCTTCTTGACACCATACAAAATCTTTAACATGTTGATAGCGAGACATGATGTCTTCCATTTCCTGATGAGGGAAAGGATATAGCTGTTCAACACGAACAATAGCAACATTGTTTAATTCAAGCTTACGACGCTCTTGCAGTAGTTCGTAATAAACTTTACCACTACAGAAAACCACTCTTTCAACATTTTCAGGATTGATATCGTCAATCTCATCAATCATATTGTGGAAAACACCTTCCGAAAGCTCTTTTAGAGAAGAAACAGCTAGAGGATGACGTAATAGTGATTTAGGTGTCATTACAATCAATGGACGACGTAAAGGACGAACTGATTGACGACGAAGCATTGCATAAACTTGCGCTGGTGTTGAAGGAACACACACCTGCATATTATGGTCAGCACATAGTTGTAGGTAACGCTCTAAACGTGCAGAACTGTGCTCTGGACCTTGACCTTCGTAGCCATGAGGTAGAAGCATAGTTAAACCGCATAAACGACCCCATTTTTGCTCACCTGAACTTAAGAACTGGTCAAATACAACCTGAGCACCGTTAGCGAAGTCACCAAACTGAGCTTCCCAAAGAACAAGTGAAGTAGGCTCTGCTGTTGCATAACCATATTCAAACGCTAATACAGCTTCTTCAGATAAAACTGAGTCGTAAACTTCAAATGCGCCCTGACCTTCACGGATATTCTGTAGAGGTAGGTAAACAGATGCATCTTCTTGGTTGTGAACAACAGCATGACGGTGGAAGAAAGTACCACGGCCAGAATCCTGACCAGTCATACGAACATCTGTGCCTTCATCAACTAAAGTTGCATACGCTAAAGATTCAGCCATACCCCAGTCTAGTAATTTATCACCGCTCGCCATTGCTTTACGGTCGTCATAAATTTTCTTAACACGAGACTGTGCTTTGTGGTTTTCTGGATAAGCAGCAAGCACATTACCAAGCTCTTTCAGCTTCTCAACAGATAGTTTCGGATCATAAGCTACATCCCAATCATGACCTACAAACTTAGACCAATCAGACGAGTGCTTAGTTTCTTCTTTAACTTCTTCAACAACACATACACCGTTGTCTAAGCCATTTCGGTATTCATTCGCAAGCGCTTTTGACTCATCAGCAGAAATCACACCTTCAGCAGCTAGTTTGTCTGCATAAAGCTGACGAGGAACTGGGTGCTTTTTGATCTTTTGATACATCAGTGGCTGAGTTGCATTCGGCTCATCAGCTTCGTTGTGACCGTGACGACGGTAACAAACTAAGTCAATAACAACATCGCGTTTAAACTGATTACGGAAATCAAGCGCTAGCTGAGTTACAAACGCAACTGCTTCTGGGTCATCAGAATTCACATGGAAGATTGGTGCCTGAACCATCTTAGCGATGTCAGTACAATAGTCTGTAGAACGCACATCTTCTTGCTTAGATGTTGTGAAGCCTACCTGGTTATTTACAACGATTCGAACTGTACCTCCAACACCAAATGCGCGTGTTTGTGATAAGTTGAATGTTTCCTGAACAACACCTTGACCAGCAATTGCAGAGTCACCGTGAATAGTAATAGGCAGTGCTTTAGAACCATTCTTACATCCTAAACGGTCAAGACGTGCTCTTACTGACCCCATTACTACAGGATTAACGATTTCAAGGTGAGATGGGTTGAATGCAAGCGCCATATGAACATCACCACCATTGGTAGCGAAGTCAGACGAATAACCCATGTGATACTTAACATCACCGGAACCTGCTAGTTCACCGTATTTACCAGCAAACTCATCGAAAAGAACCTGTGGATTTTTACCTAGTACGTTTACAAGAACGTTCAAGCGACCACGGTGTGCCATACCAATTACAGCTTCTTCTTGGCCGCTTTCACCTGCACGATGAATAAGCTCTTTAAGCATAGGTACTAATGCATCACCACCTTCTAAAGAGAAGCGTTTTGCACCAGGGAATTTTGCACCTAAATACTTTTCAAGACCATCAGCTGCAATTAGACCTTTAAGAATTCTAAGTTTAGTTTCTTTGCTAAATTGAGGCTGTGAGAAGGTTGATTCTAAACGTTTTTGTAACCAACGTTTTTCTTCTGTAGAAGTGATATGCATGTATTCAGCACCAACAGAACCACAGTATGTGGTTTTCAAGGCTGCATACAATTCTTTTAGTTTCATTGTCTCTTTGCCACAAGCAAAAGAGCCAACGTTAAATTCTTTGTCTAAGTCAGCATTGTCTAGATCATGGTAAGACAAATCTAGATCTCTAACACGTTCACGTTGCCACAAACCTAACGGATCGAGGTTTGCATTTTGATGGCCTCGGAATCTAAACGCATTGATAAGCTGTAGTACACGTACTTGTTTAGCATCTGTGGTACCAGCTGCTGCAACAACTACTTCTCTGTGTTTGTTTTTCGCAAGTTCAGCAAATTGTGCTTTCACTTCTGAATGTTTTACATCAACATCCACACCATCAACTTTAGGAAGTTGATCAAACACCTCACGCCATTCTTCTGGCACTGAAGACGCATCGTCTAGATACGCTTCATAAAGCTCTTCTACATAAGCTACGTTTCCGCCATATAAATGCGAAGATTCTAGCCATGCCTTCATCACACCTTCGTGCATTAATTAGCCCTTTTTATTCGCGCAGAAATTAAACTAAAAACAAGATGGCATCTGCAGATGCCATCTTGTGGATTTAACTATGGATTAAACCGAACGATTTAACAACATAGATTTAATCTGACCAATGGCTTTAGTTGGATTTAAGCCTTTTGGACATACGCTTACACAGTTCATGATACTGTGACAGCGGAATACGCTAAATGCATCATCTAAATCTTTCAGACGCTCTTCAGTAGCAGTATCACGGCTATCCGCTAAGAAACGGTAAGCGTGTAATAGACCTGCAGGACCGATGAACTTATCTGGATTCCACCAGAATGAAGGACAAGATGTTGAACAACAAGCACATAAAATACACTCATAAAGACCATCAAGCTTTTCACGATCTTCAACACTCTGAAGACGCTCAATACCACCTGTTGGCTTATCATTAATTAAGAAAGGCTTAACCTTCTCATATTGAGTGTAGAACTGAGTCATGTCGATAACAAGGTCACGAATGACTGGTAAACCTGGTAAAGGACGTAAAATAACTTTGTTGCCCTTTAATGCAGATAACGGAGTAATACATGCAAGGCCGTTTTTGCCGTTCATGTTTAAACCATCAGAGCCACATACACCTTCACGGCAAGAACGACGGAAAGAAAGTGTTGGATCTTGCTCTTTTAATAATAAAAGCGCATCCAAAACCATCATATCACGGCCTTCTTCTACCTCGAGTTTATAATCCTGCATACGTGGCGCGTTGTCCACATCAGGGTTATAACGATAAACAGAAAATTCTAATGTTGCCATCGTTAACTCCTAGTAAGTACGTGCTTTAGGTGGGAATGCTTCACGCGTAGTCGGCGCAAAGTTTACATCACGTTTAGTCATTGAATCTGACTCTGGGTGATGTAATGAGTGACATAGCCAGTTTGCATCGTCACGCTCTGGGAAGTCAAAGCGAGAGTGAGCACCACGGCTTTCAGTACGGAAGTTTGCAGCTACTGCTGTAGAGTATGCAGTTTCCATAAGGTTGTCTAACTCAAGACATTCGATACGTTGTGTGTTGAAGTCTGACGACTTATCGTCAAGACGTGCGTGCTTAAGACGCTCACGAATTGCTTTAAGCTGTTCAAGGCCTTCAGCCATTGAGTCACCTTCACGGAATACCGAGAAGTTAAGCTGCATACACTCTTGTAAGTCTTTCTTGATTTGCGCTGGGTCTTCACCTTTACCAGGTTCAGAGTTTTCCCAACGATTAAAGCGAGCAAATGCTTCGTCAATGTTATCCTGCGTCGCATCACCTGTAGACTCGAAGTCTTTCAAGTAGGTACCTAAGAAGTTACCTGCCGCGCGACCGAATACAACAAGGTCAAGTAGTGAGTTACCACCTAGGCGGTTTGCACCGTGTACAGATACACATGCAATCTCACCAACAGCGAATAGACCTTCAACGATGCGCTCGTCACCGTTTTCATTCACGTTAAGTACTTGGCCATTTACGTTAGTCGGTACACCACCCATCATGTAGTGACATGTTGGGATTACTGGAATTGGCTCTTCTGCAGGGTCAACGTGTGCGAATGTCTTAGACAGGTCACAAACACCAGGAAGACGTAGGTTAAGCATTTCAGCACCAAGGTGATCAAGCTTAAGTTTGATGTGTGGACCCCAAGGACCTTCACAACCACGACCTTCACGGATCTCTGTCATCATTGCACGAGCAACAACGTCACGACCTGCTAAATCTTTTGCGTTAGGCGCATAACGTTCCATGAAGCGTTCGCCGTCTTTATTAAGAAGGTAACCACCTTCACCACGACAACCTTCAGTTACAAGTGTACCTGCGCCAGCAATACCCGTTGGGTGGAACTGCCACATTTCCATGTCTTGCATTGCAATACCAGCACGAACTGCCATACCAACACCGTCACCCGTGTTGATGTGTGCATTCGTTGTAGACGCATAAATACGACCAGCACCGCCTGTTGCAAGCACAACAGCTTTTGATTTGAAGTAAACAACTTCACCTGTTTCAATACAGATTGCTGTTACACCAACAACGTCACCTTTGTCATTTTTAACAAGGTCTAACGCATACCACTCAGAGAATACGTTTGTTTTGTTTTTAACGTTTTGTTGGTAAAGACAGTGAAGAAGTGCGTGACCAGTTCGGTCAGCTGCTGCTGCAGTACGCGCAGCCTGTTCGCCACCGAAGTTTTTAGATTGACCACCAAATGGACGTTGGTAAACACGGCCGTTCTCGAAACGCGAGAATGGTAAACCCATGTTCTCAAGTTCTGTGATAGCTTCTGGACCTGTCTTAGTCATGTATTCGATAGCGTCTTGGTCACCGATGTAATCAGAACCTTTAACCGTATCGTACATGTGCCATTCCCAGTTATCTTCATGAGAATTACCAAGAGCAACTGTAATACCACCTTGCGCAGACACTGTATGCGAGCGAGTTGGGAATACTTTTGAGATCAGGGCACAGCTTTTGCCTGATTCAGAAATCGCAAGAGCAGCACGCATACCAGCACCGCCGGCGCCTACTACTACTGCATCAAATTCACGAACATTATATTTCACTTAAACACCCCATAAAACGAATAGACCAATTGCTACGTAAGCAACGGCCATAAGGTTTAATACGAAACCTAAAACTGAACGCAACGCAGAAGCTTTCACATAGTCTGTTAGCACTTGCCAAAGACCAATGCGAGTGTGAACCATAATGCACACTAAGGTGATAAACGTTGCTGCTTTAACGAAAAGGTTTGAGAATAAACCCGTCCAAGCTTCATAAGTAAGTTCAGGGGTAATGAATAAATAACCAACGATAAATAATGCATATGCTGCAATGATTAACGCGGTAGCACGTAATGATACATAATCTTGTACACCATCACGCTTCAGAGTTGCTTGATTTAAGACCATATCCACACTCCAGCTAGAATTGCAACGATTACCCAAAGTGCAATCGCAATTTTAGCGCTGCTATTGCCCGATTCTAATTCTTCCCAGTGACCCATGTCTTGGATCATGTGGCGAATACCACCGATTAGGTGATATGAAAGCGCCGCGAAGGTGCCCCATGCAATGAATTTTGCAATAAAGCCAGTGAATAGCTCTTTTACAAATTCAAACCCTTCAGGAGAAGAAAGAGACTCAGACCAAGCCCAGATAACAAAAGTTAAAGCAATGAACAATGCTACACCCGAAATACGGTGAAGGATTGATGCTTTAGCAGTTGCTGGCATAGATATAGTCGTAAGATCTAGATTTACAGGTCTTTGCTTTTTCACAGTTACTTGCCCATCTTGCCCACATAAGGAGCTTCATCTACTTGTTTTTATAAAACCATTTATACCGAATGTATAAATGACACACTCTAAGTAAACCTTTTTTGAAACAGAAACGGATTTTTGTTGTAAAAATAGGTTTACCCACAGACGACATGGTATTAAACCTCATACAGTATATAAGGCCGTGAGTGCTTTTACAATTCTTGTTTAGATTGAGAAGCTTGCGAATTAGCCAATGGTATAATATTTAAACTCGAGTAGAATATTTATTATCCACTTTTGCATAATCCTTATAAAAATTGACTTTATACCCCTGTTATACGTTAAAATGATCTGAATTTGCTTAACATTAGTATCACAACATAACAATCGACATTGTTATTTCATAGGAGATAAATAGATGGCAGATAAAAAAGCCACAGTCCATATTGATGGTCATGATCCAATCGAACTTCCAATTTACTCTGGCACTGCTGGTCAAGACGTAATTGACGTTCGTACCTTAGGCGCTCACGGCCACTTCACATATGACCCAGGTTTTATGTCTACTGGCTCTTGTGAGTCATCTATTACCTACATCGATGGCGGTAAAGGTGTACTACTTCACCGTGGTTACCCTATCGAGCAGTTAGCTGAGAACTCAAACTACATCGAGTTATGCTACTTACTTCTTAATGGTGAACTTCCTACAGAAGAACAACATGCTGAGTTCGCTGAAGAAATCACAACCAACACTATGATGCACGAGAAGATTGCTGCTTTCTTCCAAGGTTTCCGTGTAGATTCACACCCAATGGCTATGCTATGCGGTGTTGTTGGTGCACTTTCTTCATTCTACCATGATGACTTAGACATCTCAGATGCTGAACAGCGTCACCGCAGTGCAGTTAAACTAATCGCTAAGCTGCCTACTATCGCGGCTATGTGTTACAAGTACAACATCGGTCAGCCATTTGTATACCCACGCAACGACCTTAGCTACGCTGAAAACTTCCTACACATGATGTTCTCAGTACCAGCTGAAAAGTATGAAGTAAGCCCTGTTCTTGCTAAAGCAATGGACCGTATTTTCATGCTTCACGCTGATCACGAACAAAACGCTTCAACTTCTACTGTTCGTCTGGCTGGTTCTTCTGGTGCAAACCCATATGCATGTATCGCTGCTGGTATCGCTTCACTATGGGGCCCTGCTCATGGTGGTGCAAACGAAGCATGTTTAAACATGTTAGAAGAGATCGGTTCAGTTGATCGTATTGACGAGTATGTTGCTAAAGCGAAAGACAAAAACGACCCATTCCGTCTAATGGGCTTCGGTCACCGTGTTTACAAAAACTTCGATCCTCGTGCAACAGTAATGCGTGAAACGTGTCACCAAGTACTTGAAGAGCTTAACATTCAAGATCCGCTACTAGACGTTGCTATGCGTTTAGAGCAAATTGCGCTTGAAGACCCATACTTCATCGAGAAGAAACTATACCCTAACGTAGACTTCTACTCAGGTATCATTCTTAAAGCGATTGGTATTCCAACAAGTATGTTCACTGTAATTTTTGCAATGTCTCGCACAGTTGGTTGGATCTCACACTGGGATGAGATGCTTTCTCAACCAGGTCACAAGATTGGTCGTCCTCGTCAGCTTTACACTGGCTACACACAGCGCGACTACAAAGCAAAATCTGAAAGATAATCCTTTAAGATTTGAAAAAGGCCGCACTCGCGGCCTTTTTTATTGTTATAATTTGCAAAATTTTACTTAATTTCCTTAGTATGTGCCCTATCTCTGAACTTAGACAACAGTTCCCTATCTTTAACACTTCTAACAATGAAGAACTTTTTATCTATCTTGATTCAGGTGCGACGAGCCAAAAACCAAGACAAGTTATCGAGGCTGTAGATTCTTTTTATCGCGAGCAAAATGCAAATGTACACAGAGGTTTACACACATTAAGCGCTCAAGCCACCTCAGCATTTGAGCTAGCCCGTGAAAAAGTCGCTAATCTTTTAAATGTTCATAGTAAAGAAGTCGTTTGGACATCAGGTGCAACAGATAGCATTAATATTATAGCTAATGGAATTAAAGCGCAGCTAAACCAAGGTGACGTGATATGCGTATCTGCTTTGGAACATCACGCAAACATCGTACCTTGGCAAGAATTATGTAAAGAAAGAGGCTGTATTCTTAAAGTTTTACCTATCACAGAATCGGGGATTTTAGATATAAAATCATCTGTTGAACTAATTTGCGAACAGAAACCAAAAATTGTTGCCATAAGCCACGCTTCAAATGCCTTAGGAAATATTCAACCTGTAGAGAAAATCATTGAAGCTGCTCATAAAGCTGCAGCAACTACCGTTGTTGATGGCGCACAAGCCTTTATGCATCTTCGTCCTGATCTTCGTAAACTTGACTGTGACTTTTATGTGTTTTCTGCACATAAAGCATTAGGACCGACAGGATTGGGAGTTTTATATGGTAAATATGATCTATTAAATGCACTTAATCCATTAAGGTTTGGTGGCGAAATGATAAAAGAAGTCTCTTTTGAGCATACATCATTTCAAGATGCACCAAGCAAATTTGAGGCGGGTACCCCAAATATTTCAGCTGTCATTGGTTTTTCTGCTGCGCTCGATTTTTTAAATTCAATTGATCACGAAGAACTACAACAATACGAACAAGGGCTTTATGACTACTTGCTAACTCAATTGCGCAGTATTAATGGCATTATCATTTATGGTGATACTGAAAATAATATAGGCACGGTGAGTTTTAGATATAAAAATGAGCACCACTTTGACCTGGCAACATTTTTGAATGGCTATGGGATCGCAATACGCAGTGGTCACCACTGCACACAGCCCTTAATGAAGTCACTTGGTATCGATGGCACAATCCGTGTTAGCCTTGCTTTTTATAATAATCATGACGACATTGATGCATTTATTCACGCATTAAAAGAGTCCATTGACTTACTTGAAATCTAAAAAATGACGTATAAAGAATTTAAAGAAAAACTCTCTAATTTAAAATCTTGGCAGTTAATGTATCGAGAGATCATGTTACTCGGCAAAAGCTTACCAGAAATGCCTGAGCTGCTAAAAACAGACGATGTTTTGATTAAAGGCTGTGAAAGTAAAGTCTGGCTGAGAGTTGAATTGAGCGATGAACAAATACTTGTTTTGATTGGTGATTCAGACACGCGCATTGTCAAAGGTCTGATGGGACTAATTATGCTTATGCACCAAAGTAAAACGCCAGAACAAAGTTTAGATATTAATACTTACCATGAGTTTGAACAGTTGGGCTTGATCAAACATTTAAGTCCATCAAGAGGAAATGGCATCAAGGCCATTGCTGATACCATTCATGAGCAAGTAAAACAGTGGCTTTAAACCGCTACTGTTTTTTCTTTTTCTCTAGATATTTTTTTATTGCTTTTGATGAAGCAAAAAAGCCAAAACTAGCTGTGACCATAGTGGCAGAACCAAACCCTGTTGCGCAGTCCATATTCTTTGCCCCCTGAGTGCCCTGCTTTGTAAGACAAACTTCACCATCAGCTGTCGGATAAGCCAATTGCTCAGTTGAATATACACAGTCCACTGCAAATTTACGCTTAGGATTCGTGGTGAAGTTATACTTCTTACGCAATAAGTAACGAACTTTAGCCAATAACGGATCTTGTGTCGTTTTTGCCACATCACCATATAAAATTTGACTTGGATCGATTTGACCACCTGCACCACCCGTTGTGATAACTGGGATTTTATTTCTTTTACAATGCGCGATGAGTGCCGCTTTTTCATTTACCGCATCGATACAGTCAATAACATAATCAAAGCCAGTAATATATTCACGAATGTTCTCTAGCGTTAAAAAATCATCAATTAGCTGAACATCGCATTCTGGATTAATTTGTTGAATACGCGCGGCCATAGCTTCAATTTTTTGCTCACCAACAGAGTCAGTCAGTGCATGGATCTGGCGGTTGATATTGGTCACACAAATATCATCCATATCGATCAGCGTGATTTTACCAACACCTGTTCGCGCTAGAGACTCTGCAACCCAGCTACCAACACCGCCAATTCCAATGACACAAAAATGTGCTTCACCTAGCCAGGTTAAAGCTTGCGCACCATATAAACGGCCGATGCCACCAAATCGTAATTGTTGCTCTTCTGTCATGTTACCAATCTTAGTTCAAAGGTGCTTTCCATTGCTGAAAAACATCTGTTGTTACTAGTTTACTAAATTCTTTGCCCGTATCAGGCAAATAAGAAAAATACTTGTATTGCCCTTGCCATTGAAACGACAAAGCAAAGGCATGTAAATATACCCTATCGGAAGACGAGGCCGTATAAGCAGTATCGCCCAATATTGGGCTTGAGATACTTTTCATTGCCACTCGCAGCTGGTGTGTTTTACCAGAGAATGGCTTTAACATTACCCCTCGTAACCCTTCACCGAGACTTGTTGAGTAAAACCGTGTAACCGCGGGGTTCTTCGATGTTTTCTCGAGCTTATAGGTACCACGCCTGGACACTGACATATCACCTTTTATCCAGCCTTGTTTCTTCTTCGGCTTGCCTTCAGTGATAGCTAGATAAAACTTATCTACTAATCGATTCGAAAATAACTCAGTTAGGCTAGCCGCTGCTTTGCTAGATTTAGCCAAGACGATTAATCCAGAGGTGACCTTGTCTAACCTATGAACCGGGTAGAGTTTGGATTCTTGCTGCGCTTCTAAAAGCGCAACGAAACCCGCGCCTTGCTCAGAGTGAAAGCTAAGTCCAGCAGGTTTTACTGCAACGATAAAATCAACTTCGTCAGAAATAACTTTAAGCATTGCCACTCAGAATGTTATTAACTCTAATCAAGTCGTCAGGGGTATCAACACCGGCATAAACAGGTTTACACGCTTTGGTGATTTTTATTTGATAACCGTGATACAAAACGCGCAACTGTTCAAGTGACTCTTGAACTTCTAATGGCGAGACAGCAAGATTAAGATACTCAGAGATAAAACCCGCTTTGTAAGCGTAAATACCAACATGCCTTTGAAAATGCTGCAGAGGAATGGCTTCTTTTTTCGCTAACATGCTGTCTCTTTGAAAAGGTATTGATGCGCGAGAAAAATATAACGCGTTGTTATTCACATCTTGAACAACCTTTACTGCATTTGGATTATAGACTTCTTCTTCGTCTGCTAAATCCACACTTAAAGTCGCCATTGGCGCTGTAGAGTTAAATAACAGCTCTGCAACTTGGTCGATATTTTCAGATTCTAATAGCGGCTCATCACCCTGAACATTTACAATGATGGTGTCTCTATCTAGTGATAATTTTTCAACCACTTCTGACAACCTTTCGGTACCAGATTGATGATCTTCTCTGGTCATCAATACATTGTCTGTAAAGTTTTTTGCGCTTTCAAACACAGCTTGATGATCTGTAGCGATATAAACCGCAGCAGCTTTTGATTTGCATGCTTGCTCATAAACTCTTTGGATCATTGGCTTACCACAAATATCAGCCAAAGGTTTGCCTGGTAAACGGGTTGATGCGTAACGTGCAGGAATAACGACTACGAATTCCACTGCTCTACCTCATCAGCAGAAAGCTCACGCGCTTCATTTTCTAATAATACTGGAATATCATCATTTATAGGGTATGCAAGCTTAGCCGCTGTGCTGATCAACTCTTTATTTTCTGCATCGTACTGTAACTTTCCTTTTGTTACCGGACACGCGATGATCTCAAGTAATTTTCTATCAAATGCCATGTGTAATACCCTTTTGTTTTAATAATTGATTAATCTCTTCAATCAATTCTTTGGTTGGTGTGGCGTCTACTTTTAAGTAATACCAATTATTTTTTGCAAATTGCCGACATTTTACGGCATCTTTTTCCGTCATAAATACAGCGTTTGATTCTGTTTCTATAAAGTCTTGTTCAGTATAGGCATGATGATCACGGAAATGCTTACATTCAATCAACTTTTTACCAAGTGCTTCAAGGCTTTTTTCAAATCGCTTCGGAGAGCCAATGGCACTGACAGCAATCCCCTCGTTCGGTGTGTTATCAGCAAACTCTTTATTTTTCACGCTATAAAAGCCTGAAGTCGCTAACTGATATGATAAGAGACTATCACCGCCATTTTCTATCGCTAAATCAACACTGTTAATACGCGAAGGTAATTCTCGTAATGGCCCCGCGGGAATTAAAAAACCATTTCCGAAACGCCTTTTTGAGTCAATAATACAAAACTCAATGGCCCTTGGCATTTTATAATGCTGCATGCCATCATCAGAAACAATGACATCTACTTTGTATTTTTCTTTGAGTATTTTATAACTCGCTTCTCTATCTGCACCTATCACCAAAGGGCATTGCAAGCGATTGTAAATTAAGAAAGGTTCATCTCCGGCTTCTTTTACACTCGAGGCACTTGATAATTCATATGGGTATGCAGGCGCTTTAGCGCCATACCCTCGACTAATCACACCTACTTTTAGCCCCATACTCTCTAAATGTGGTACTAACCATAATACAAACGGAGTTTTACCATTTCCGCCAATACCAATGTTACCTACAACTATGATTGGAATGTCAGCCTTAAATGATTTTGCAATACCGAGCCTAAACAGGAGTTTTCTAAAACTTGATAGGATAAAAAAAAGACCACTTAATGGCGCAAGCAGCCAAGTCATCAGTGACTTTTTTTTATACCAAGATGATTCAATATAGTTCATACTTATTCGCCATACTGCATTTGGCAAAGGGCAGCATAAGTGCCTTTTTGCGCAAGTAACGATTTATGATCGCCCTGTTCAATCACTTTTCCTTTATCTAGCACATAAATACAGTCGGCATTTTCTATCGTCGATAATCTGTGTGCGATAACAATAGAGGTCTTTTCTTTCACCAGCTCGTCAAGCTCTGCTTGAATTAAACGTTCAGATTCAGTATCAAGTGCTGATGTGGCTTCGTCTAGAATTAGAATAGGTGCATCTTTAACGATTGCACGTGCAATTGCAATACGTTGTCTTTGACCACCAGACAACATCACACCATTTTCTCCGACTACCGTGTTAAGACCTTTTGGTAAGTCTTTTACAAACTCCCAAACATGGGCTTTTTTGGCGATTTCGATAATTTCTTGTTCAGATAAAACCTTATCAGCACCATAACAGATATTGTTTGCCAGCGTATCGTTAAACAACACCACTTGCTGAGAAACGATGGCAAATTGAGCTCTAAGATCTTTAAGCGGGTAATCTGAAATATTATGGCCATCTAATAAAATTTCGCCTTCTTTGAAATCGTAGAAACGAGGAAGCAGAGATGACAATGTTGACTTACCAGAGCCAGAGCGACCAACTAACGCGATACTTTCACCGGCTCGGACCTTTAATGACAAGTTACTTAAAACCGGTTCACCCTTCGTAGGGTAAGTAAATGTAATGTTGTTAACTTCAATATCACCCTGCGCTTTTTTTAGCTCGCGTGAGCCCGTATCTTTTTCAATGTCTAAATCTAAAATTTCAAAGATACTTTGTGCTGCAGTAATACCACGTTGCAACTCGACATTGACATTGGCTAATTGTTTTAGTGGCTTTAGCATCATCATCATTGATGACAAAAGAACCACAAATGTGCCTGAAGTAATGGTATCGATAACATTTGGCATTGCGATAATGGCTAAAATTAATGCCATCGCCCCAGCAGCTAAAAACTGAATAACAGACACACTGATAGCTCGTGTTGCATCCATTTTTACTCGTTGCTGACGGTTTTGGTTATTTACTTGGGCGAAATTGGCAATTTCTTTATCTTGACAACCATAACCGTGGATCACTTTATGACCTGCCAACATTTGTTCAGAGCCACGAGTTACCCCACCCATGGCGTCTTGAATATTTTTCGAGATTTTTCTAAAGCGTTTTGCCACCACACTCACAATTACTGCAACAATCGGAATAACGGTTAAGAATATTGACGATAACTTCCAATTCGCTTCGAACATAACGTACAGTAAGAAAACAACAAACGCACCCTCTCTGATAATCACTTGCAGGGCTCTAGTAATCGCTTGTTGAACTTGTTCAGTGTCAAATGTGATTTTAGATATCAGTTCACCATTAGAGTGCTGATCATGAAATGAAACAGGTAAGAAAAGCATATGCTCAAACAATTGCTGTCTTAGTTTTTGCACAACCCTTGAACCAACATAACTTAAGCAATAAGAAGCCATGTAATTAAATACGCCTCGCCCTAATACAAGCACAATAACAACCACGGGGGCCCAAGTTAAGACTTCTGTATTTCTTGATGTTAAACCATCATCAATAAACGGCTGCATTAAGCGAATGAACTGGGCATCCATCGCCGCATACCCCAACATACCAATGACTGAAAATATGGCTGCTAATTTGAAATCATAGGTATATGAAAAAAGACGTTTATAAATTTGCTTTGCATTGGTTTGCATAGAAGCTCTCAACTACTTAATAACCTTGTTATTGTACTTCTCAAATGCATAAAACTAAATGCTCTACTGCAAATAACCTCAGCTCTATATAAAAAACTAGTTATTACACTCGCTTTAGTGTGTTAAATCCGATGGGTAAAGTTACAACGAATGGTGAACATTTATGTGAAGCTCCACTTTATCTCTAAGCTAGTTAAGTATTTTAACTCTTAATTAAAATCGATATCGATGCTTTACCCAAAAGTTAGTTTTTTCTCTTGCCTGTTCTACTTCATAATAATCATCAAAGAAATTAATAGTGATTTGACCAGAAAGTGCGGTGTCAATTAATTTTATATTTTGCGAAGAGTAGCGTTCTTTAACCGTTTTATGGGGTAAATGCCAAGGAGAGAAATAATTTCTTGAAATTAAACCGATCTCAGGTTTTACAGTTTCTAGAAATTCAGCACTTGAAGATGTTTTACTACCATGGTGTGGCACAAGTAAGATATCTGACCTTAATATTTGGCCATATCGTTCAACGAGTTGCTTTTCTGCTTCAAATTCAATGTCACCTGTTAATAAAATACTTCCACTAGGGCCTGTCACTTTAGCTACACATGAATTGTTGTTATCAGAGTCCATGTTTTCAATAGGCCAAATAGTCTGAATACTTATATTTTTCATTCCTATATTCTTAATATGACAGAAATTTAGCGGTTCTCCGTTATGAAATGTCCTTAATGAAGCAAAATTATCAAACGCATAAAGCTCATCGAGGCCTCCACTGTGGTCTTTATCATCATGGCTAATAATGGTGTGCCTTAACTCTAATCCACGCGCCTTTATTTCAGGTAAAGTGACACGTTCAAACAGTGAATAAAAGTTAAAGTATTTGGCTCCTAGATCATACAATAATGCTAGGTTATCAGACGCGACTAGTACAGATGTACCATGGCCGACATCCATCACATCAACCTGCCATATTGGTTTTGAAACTGAATAGCTAGAAATTAATGAAAATGCTGGTACAAGTGAAAATACCCTGAAATGTTTGATTAGTAGCAGCGTCACAATCAGGTAAAATAAAATGACAGTTTCAATTGTTAGCTGAGACCAAGCTAGCCATGCATAGTCGATTAGATATTCAGTTGTCATATCCAATCCTAGTGACAATAGATAATCAACAAACATGAAATCCATATTAATAGATACACTGTTTAGTAATAAACATATAATGATGTATGGAAAAATAACGAGACTTAGTAATGGAATGACACATAAGTTAAAAAGCAAACCAACAATACTCACTCCATTAAAATAGTAAATGCTAAGTGGTGCTAAGCTAATTAACAAAGCTGACTGAATCAATAATAACCTTATTATTGGATTTGAAAAAAAACCATGAGATTTGGTTTTATTTAAAATCCATATTACGGTTGCGTAACCAATAAAGGATAAATATAAACCGGGTTCGAGTAATGAAAACGGGTTTAAAAATAACACCAAAGTTAAAGCATAACTTAACATCTGAACTAAATTAACAGATCGTTTAGAAAGGTATATGTACGAAAACAGCGCAACCATTAACCAAGCTCTTATCGCTGAGACTGGAAAGTAACACAGATAAATATACTGAAATGAAATTAATAGACTCAAAGCGACGTAGAGTTTATTAAGATTAAAACGCTGATAACTAATCTGGCACACATTTAGTATCATCCAAGCTGCGCCCTTTACAACATAAAAACAAATGAAAACCAGTATCCCTACATGTAACCCAGAAATTGCCAGCATATGGCCAATGCCAAGTTTTATAACATGCTCTTTTGTTTCTTTGGGTGTTCTTGATTTATCACCTGTACTCAATCCATAAAAGAGCCAATTTAACTCTTTTCCTTTGAACGTGTCCCATATTTTATCTCGATAGCTTTGCCTTATAGTTTTGACTGCTGAAGTTCTCTTTTCTAGCTCTTCAATTGTTCCTTTAAAGTAGATTTGTTGTGTAAAAGCATAAAGCTCAGAGTCAAAACTGTATTTATTCTTTCGTGAGCGAAAAACTTTTAGCTTAACCTTTGCACTAACAAAGTCGCCTTCTTTAAAATCAACAGCTCCTGCTTTTATCGCTAATTGAGCTTTAATCGTTTTATAGAAAGGTATTTTTTGCTTATTCAGCTCTATTAATTTTAATTCTACGAGTGAGTTTGTATGTGGTGATATTACTTTTGTGACAAGGCCATTTATTTGACTGACTTCGATAAATCCCATTTTGTCTGGTTTATAGCTATAAAAAAGTTCAGATTGTATGCCTACGACAAAAATAGCAAAAATAAACCCTAACAATAGATTCAAAATGGGCTTAAAATAGCAACTCATTACGATGAGGAATATCAGTGAGCTGTAAAACTGCCAAGTGTGAAAGTAAAATACCGCTTGAACACAGCCGTACAGAAATCCCCAGCACATCAACATTGAAGTATATGGTTGCTTGTTATGCCAAAGAAAACGATCCAAAAATTTTTACCTGATCACGATAAGGTCAAACAGCAAAAATCTTTAAAGATTTTTGGCAGTTTACTCCACGATGCGAACCTTTGGCATCTCAATCGTCGCTCTGCACGTGGTGCTTTTTCTGTAGGTCTATTTTTCGCTTTCATCCCTGTTCCTTTTCAAATGGTGTTAGCTGCAGCTTGTGCAATTCCTTTTAGGGTCAACTTACCCTTATCTGTGGCATTAGTTTGGTTAACTAATCCGCTTACCATGCCGCCTATTTTTTATTGCTCTTATAGAGTTGGTGCATTTGCATTGGGCCAGAAAACACAACCTTTTCACTTTGAAGCAAGCTGGGAATGGCTTTTAGAAAGCCTTTCTACCATAGGCCCTGCGTTTATGATTGGCTCTTTAATTTGTGCTTCAATTGCAGCGCTTGTTGGCTACTTTGGCATTGACTGGCTTTGGCGTCACTCTGTGAATAAAGCTTGGAATTCAAGAGGTCAATAAGCTAATAACAGTAAAGTATAGACATAAAAAAAGCCCTTACGGGCTTTTTTTATGTCTATGTAATTAAAGTTTTCTTCTTCTAAACCACATTAAAGGTAAAGCTAAGAGTGAAAGGAAACCAAAGCTTGCAGACTGCCTTTCGTACTCTTCCGCCTCTGGAGGAGGACACGCTTCTTGAGTTCCACCTGCGACAGGAGTCAGTAAAACTGGTACAGCTACTGCTTCATATTCAATCTCACCTTCACTGTCTTTCATTACTTTACCAAGGCGGTCTCTTCTTTCTACTGTCTTTGTTGCTATTGCATAAATTTCAGCAGAGTCAGTAACTTTCGTAGCCTCAGCAATTATATAAGGAAAATCACTACCATCTGCAGCTTTGCATGGAAGAAGGTCATTAATATTAATGACTGTTTCAGCACCTATCTGATATAGAAAAGCTTCATATTTTGGCACTGATGTGGTTTTTTCTATTTCTGCTTGACCTATAATCAAACCATTATTATTGATATCTCTAACAGTTGTTTGAGAGCCGCTAAAGAAAGTCGGAATGGTTGTATATGTTTTATTTGCAACATCATAATAAAAACTAGATTGCTCAATTACCGTGTTGCCATATTGTTCAAAGTAGTTACCAATCAAAATATCGTTATCATTGATATCTATCGCTTTACCACCTTGACTATACGTTTCATGTTCATGAATTCGTGTAAATTGACCATCTTTAAAATAACCCGCCTGAACATAAGCATACCTGCCATCGTCTTCTTTGTTTCGAGCGTGTGAATAACCAACTGCAATACCATTTTTATTCACAGCCATGGCTACACTACCGAAGGCATCTTTTTCATCATCTTGACGAATAATGCCTAACCCTAGCTTAGTTTTTGCCAAAACATTGTAGTTAGCATCTAGTTCCCATTGATATGCTTCTGTATTATAGAAACTCCCGCGCAAGTAACCCCAAGCACAAACATTTTCAGGCTCATCAACACCATCACAATTATCATCATAATTTTCTTGACGGTTTACTGGGATAGAAACACTGCTACTTCCAACTGCTACATAATTGCCATTATCCATTTTGATAATGTCTGTAACCATTGAAGTGCCACCATAGGTGTCAATTTCAGGCTCAAGAATTGTTTTATCACCATTAGGGCTGATCACTAACCCTCTTGAAGGCCAATCACGAACAAAATAAGTGGTATCGTCTTCGCCTTCTTTAATAAATACTTCTTTTCGATAAGGTGCAGAACCCCAACCAGCAATAACTCCATCTTCAGTAATTGAAGTCGGGTAATTACTTACTGAGCGAGAATAAGATGCAGAAAAATCTGTCACTGTATCAAATAAAATGAATTCATCTGCACTAGTGGCTGTTAAGTTTAATGCAATACGGTCACTCAGTTTTTGATATTCAGCATTTCCATCTTGGCCTGACAAAAATGATACCATAAACCCTTTTGCATCAGAGTTCGTATCAGCAGCCCCATTCTTAATATCATCTAAAGTGAAAGAGGGTTTTTCACCAATGATATCAAGACCATCTACATAGCGATCATAGCTTGAAGTAATTAGAGAATCTTCAAAGTCGATATAGCTAACATCAATCGGGATATCAAACAAATAACTTGCTGCACCAATTACATCACCAGCTTCGTTCACATCGGAGATAAAAGTATTCTTACTATTTTGATGACGTGGTAATTCTGTTAACTGGTAAGTAGCAGCGAATGCCGTACTACTTAGTACAGACAACATACTTGCTGCTAAAATTGTTTTTTTCATTTTGATCCTTACTACTGATTCTGTAATTCTTCTAACTCTTCCCAGCGGGCGAAAGCGGTTTCAAGCTCAGACTCTATTTGAGCCAATTGGTTCAATGCTGCTTGCGTTTCTTGCTGAGGTTTTTTAAAGAACTCAGGATCATTAACCAGTGCCTGTTGTTCTTCTAGGGTTAGTTCAAGGGCTTCTACTTTACTTGGCAGTTGCTCTAATTCAAGTTTTAATTTGTAACTTAGCTTATTACTTTTGTTATTGTTCTTATCTTTTTTTATCTCTTTAGCAGTTTGCACAACTTGCTGTTTTTCTAATTGCTTTCTTTTTTCATCGAGCTCAGCTTTATACACCTGATAGTCTGTGTAACCACCAACAATATCAATCACTTCACCATCACCTGAAAACGCCCAGACACTATTACAAGTGTTATCAATAAACTCTCGGTCGTGACTAACGATTAGTATTGTGCCTTGATACTGATTAATAATATCTTCTAACAACTCAAGTGTTTCAATGTCCAAGTCATTTGTCGGTTCATCTAGCACAAGCACATTTGAAGGTTTCAGGAAAAGCTTGGCCAATAATAAGCGGTTTTTCTCACCACCTGACAATGCTTTAACGGGTGTTCTTGCTCTAGCTGGCGGAAATAAGAAATCTTGTAGATAGCCCAGAACGTGTCGGCTGCGACCACCCATCATGACTTCTTGCTTACCTTCAGCAACATTATCTTGAACTGTTGCTTCTTCGTCTAACTTCTCTCGGTATTGATCAAAATAAGCGACTTCTAGGTTTACGCCCTGCTTTACACTGCCGGATAAGGCTTCAAGTTGACCGAATAACAATTTAAGTAAGGTTGTCTTACCAACACCGTTTGGACCTATTAGTCCTACCCTATCCCCACGCATAACAAGGGTCGAGAAATCATTAACGATAGGCTTGTCTTTAAATGCATGCTTTAAATTTTTAGCTTCAAACACAAGCTTGCCAGAGCGATCTGCAGTTTCGATGTTAAAGTCAGCTTTACCAACTTGCTCTACTCGCTGTTTTCGCTCTACACGTAGTGCTTTTAATGCTCTTACACGACCTTCATTTCGAGTACGACGTGCTTTAATACCTTGTCTGATCCAGGCCTCTTCTTCAGCCAATTTTTTATCAAACAAGGCATTTTGCGCTTCTTCTACTTTCAAGTCGTGCGCTTTTTGCTCAAGGTATTTTTCGTAGTTACCTGGGTAAGAAATTAATTTACCACGATCTAAATCTAGAATACGTGTTGCAATACTGCGGATGAACGCCCTATCGTGCGAAATGAATACAATGCCGCCTTTAAAGTCTTTTAAAAACTGTTCAAGCCAAATAACACTGTTCATATCCAAGTGGTTTGTTGGTTCATCAAGTAACAGTAAATCAGGTTCACTCACAAGTGCTTTTGCTAGGGCTACTTTTCTTAACCAGCCACCAGATAATTTCTCTAATCGCATATCAGGAGTCAGCTCTAACTGTGCTAAAACCAACTTAATACGGCTTTCGAAGCGCCAACCATCTTGTGCTTCAATACGAGAAGACAATTTCTCAAATTTATTTAGTACAGACTCAGAGTAGTCTGATTGCATTTGCTCGCTGACATGATGGTACTCAATGAGTAAATTTGCGATGTCTGGAATGCCACTCGCTACATAATCAAACACTGAGCCTTCAGCACCTTTTGGCGGATCTTGCTCTAATCGTGATACCTTTAAATCACCAACTTGGTTGATTTCACCATCGTCGAGTTGAACTTGTCCGTCTAGTACTTTGAGTAAAGTTGATTTACCTGCGCCGTTACGTCCAACAATACAAACGCGTTCACCGGCTTCAATCACCGCATCAGCATTATCTAATAATGGGTGTGTGCCAAAAGCTAACTGTGCTTTTGCAATTCTGATTAAATCCATCTTAGTTTATAAACTCTTTTAATGTTTGCTCGTCGAATGGCCAACCTAGCTCTTGGTTGTTTTTATTTGCCACAACAGGAATGATGAACTGATATTTTTCTATCAACTCTGGCTCTTCGACAATATCTCTTAAAATTATTTGCTCAGACTGTAACTGAGCATTCAATAACTCAAAGGCTTGCTCACATAAATGACAACCCTCGGTATGATATAGGGTAAACTTATCCATGTGTGATCAACCAACTATTATGGATCTGTTTATTGCGTTTAAAGTCGGGTGAGAGTGTCTTGTCAGAGATATTCACCGCTTTCAATCCTAAGCCCATTAATGCGACCTCATCCATTTTGAATCCACGTTTGTTATTAGAAAACAATAAGGTACCCTTTGGGCTTAAGATTTTCTTCACCCACTCCATCAATTTGATGTGATCTCGCTGTACATCAAACTCTGCTTTCATACGCTTTGAGTTTGAGAAGGTGGGTGGATCTAAAAAGATCAAATCATATTGACCTTGTGCGTGTTCGAGCCACTTTAAACAATCTGCTTGCTCAAATCTAAAGCGAGGATTCTTGAGATTGTTTAGTGCAAAGTTTTCTTCTGCCCACTTTAAATAGGTTTTTGACATATCAACGGTTGTAACCGACTTAGCGCCACCTACTGCTGCATGCACAGACGCACTTCCGGTGTAAGAGAATAAGTTCAATACACGTTGACCCTTTGCATTTTTCTGAATATAGCGTCGTGCCAAACGGTGATCTAAGAATAAACCTGTATCTAGATAATCGAACAAGTTTACTTTAAATTTAGCACCAAACTCTTCAACAACATCAACCCGATTTTGCTTGTCAAAGCTGTTGTATTGCGCATCGCCTTTTTGCTTTTTACGAACCTTAACTGCAATATTCTCAGCTGCAATATTAAGTTGTTCAGACGTTAAGGTGATGACGTCTTGTAGACGTTTTTGAGCTACGGTATCGTCAATTTCTTTCGGGGCTGCATATTCAAAGATAACCGCTGAATCGTTATAAAGATCAACAGCGACATTGTATTCAGGAATGTCAGCATCATATAAACGATAAGCATTAATTCCCTCTTTTTTAATCCATGACTTAAGTGCGTTTTTATTTTTCTTTAAACGGTTGCCAAAAGCCGTTGAACCTTCAAAGTTCAAACCTGTCTTCTCTTGACTCTGACTTACCTGCTTTTCGTTCACATCGTAAAGATAGAGTGCAACATCAAGTGGACCATTTTTAAACTTATAGGTTTTAGATTTAGCTAATTTAAGTAATTTGAATAAGCTTTCATCTGTGCCTAATAGTGCAAGTTGCCAATTTTGAAAGTACTTTTTAAAGCCTAAACCCATATTTCTGTATAGGTTTATAAGTTCAGCCATCGCACCTAAACGTTCGCCATAAGGTAAGTTGCTTAATACAACACCAGAACGCTTGGCAACTTGAGACAATTTATTTGCATCTTTAACACTAAAATCGATGAGATTCTCAACGCCAGCTCTGCGCGCATTTTGTTGTGCGACATTGATCACTCGCTCATCAAAATCTGACCCCATGATCCATACGTTGTTTTCTGTTATTTCGCTTTTCAAAGCCTGTTTGATTTCATCAAATTTTGTCGGTCTGAAGCTAGGTAAGTTTTGGAATGCAAACTTGCGATTAATATTTGCAGGCACCTTGTTTGCCATTCCAACTGCTTCAATGAGTAAAGTACCCGAGCCACAACATGGATCAAATAGAGGCTGGCTTACATCATTCAACCAACCACTGCGTTTAACTAATGCGGCTGCTAAGTTTTCACGAATAGGCGCTTTACCCTGACGAGTTCTGTAACCTCTATCTGATAATCGTGGGCCTGAGTAATCAAGATAAAGCATACAATGGCTTTTATTTAATTTAGCCACAATACGAATATTTGGTTCGGCTTTATCTACGTTTGGACGTTGTTCAAACAAGTCGTTGAAATAATCGACGACAGCATCTTTAATCACCAAGCCTGAGAATTGAGTATTTTTTAAAGCCTGATTTGTACCATTGAATTCAATAGCAAATGTTTGTTTTGGGCCAAAGAATTCTTGCCAAGGCTGAAAACGTGCAAATTTATATAAATCTTCTTTGGTGTTTATTTCTGCATTTTCTTCTAGAAGCAGCATGACACGTGTTGCAAAACGTGTGACTAAACAAAATCGTTGTGCTTGGCTATTATCCGCCTCAAACTTTACTGAACCAACAGACTGTTTGATAACTTCTAAGCCTTGCTCTTTGATTTCATCGACTAATAAATTTTCAATACCAATGGAAGTAAGTGCGATAAATTGCAATGTTTTAACCCTATATACTTTAATGGTCGAAAGTATATCACAGGTTGTTCGTTGCTTGCCTTGTAGAGTTAAGCTGTTTTGTTAATTTTGTCAGCTAACATCAGAGGGTGAATACGATTATTCAAAACTCGTATTGCTTGAAATGGTTCAAGAGTAAGGTGCTCATCTAGTTTGAACTCAGCGTTTAAACTAATACACAATGAACTCTCAGCGTCACACTCGACGATGAAAAATTCACCGGCTTGCTCAGATGAAGTAAGTGCAATGATGGCTTCAGTTCTGTCAGCATTCCCTGTGTATTCACAAAAAAACCAACTTTTTGCAAGCATGGGTTTTAAATGAAACTTAGCAGCTGTCGCGTTTAAAGCTATTTGACAACACTGGGCGTCAGTCCAGACCTTAAAGTTTTGCAGGTAAAAGTATACGTTTTGGTAGTATTCTGCATCATCGATGCAAAAATTCGGGTTAGATAATGAGTCACCAGTAAGTTGGTGTAACTTGTAGGGGGTGCAAAGTTGAAGCTCATCGCCTAAGTCAATGAGAAGTCGATTGCGTTCATTACAACGTAACCACTGCCATTCTTTAGAAGCTTGCACTGTGAAATCTCCTGCCTACTAGCCATATCTAGTTAGTGACAGGAGTATAGCGAAAAATAACGAATGTTAAAAATGTTTATAAGAACAAATTTAAAAGGATCGTTTAGTTATATAACTGATCATTATAAAGCGTCAAGAATACGCTTAACCAATTGCGGCCCTTCGTAGATAAACCCTGTATATACCTGAACTAAATCTGCACCCGCATTCAGTTTTTCTTTCGCAGAATCTGCTGAGTCGATCCCACCTACACCAATGATCGGAAGTTTGCCTTCAGTGATCCTTTTCAATTCGTTGACAACAAAGGTCGATTTTTCGCGAACTGGACGACCAGACAATCCACCCATTTCATCAGCGTACTGTAAACCCTTAACGGCTTCACGCTCAAGGGTTGTGTTTGTCGCAATTACACCGTCAATACGATTCTTCATAAGCGACTCGGCAATTTGTTGAACTTGAACCGCATCAACATCAGGTGCGATCTTCACAAGCATTGGTGCCGATTTATTGTGTTTTGCAATTAAATCGACTTGCTCATTTTTCAGGCTCTGTAGTAAGTCATCCAGAGCATCACCATATTGTAGATCTCTAAGCCCAGGTGTGTTCGGTGATGAAATATTCACAGTGATGTAAGAAGCATGCTCAAATACTTTTCGCATGCAGTGAATGTAATCATCTTTACCCTTTTCGTTTGGCGTGTCTTTGTTTTTACCAATGTTGATACCTAAAACACCTGTGTATTTTGAAGCTTTTACATTGTTTACTAAATTATCAACACCTTTGTTATTGAAACCCATGCGGTTGATAACAGCATGTGCTTCAGGTAGCCTGAAAATTCGTGGTTTATCGTTACCAGCTTGAGGACGCGGTGTTACCGTGCCAACTTCAATAAAACCAAAACCCATTTGACCAAACGCATCGATACATTCAGCATTTTTGTCTAGTCCGGCAGCGAGACCGACTGGGTTTTTAAAATCTATACCAAGAAAGTTTACAGGTTTATCTGCGACAGATTGCGACCAAGCCATGCTGAGCGGTGTATTGGCAAAACGACGAAGGTTACCCAATGCAAAATCATGGGCCCACTCGGCATCTCGACCGAACATATAGCGACGCGCTAGTTCATAAAACATGAAAACTCCTTAGTAAACGTTAAAAAATCAGGGCAAAAAAATACCCCAGCAAAGCTGAGGTATTTTAGCGGTTTATAAATTATTTGGAAGTGTCACAGTTGTGGCTAAGTAACATTAATTCACGTAGCGCAACTGAAATCTTCGCAAAGTCGTGACTTTGTGACGTCTTAAACTCTTGAAGCATATGCTGCCATCGCGTTAGCAACACAGATTGAGTATCCATCCAAGACTCTACAAGTTCATTCACATCTGCTGTGTCAGTCTCTAGGCTGTTAAGTACAACTTCAGACAATGAACGTTGTTGCCAATCTAGCTCTTCACGATATGAAGCACGTGCTAGTGCTTGCCAGTGGTTTGTCACTGGCTGAGCCGTAATTTGGTCTAAGAACCAATGCAGACCCATTTTCGCACCTAACTTGAAGTAAGTATTAGATACCATATCAATTGCTTTAGACGAGTTATCTGCAACTTCAGCTAAGTCCATTACTGAGAACAAGCTAGATAGAGAAACAATTCTTGCAGCAATTTCAGAAGGAACGCCTTGTTCAATCAACTTATCTGCATTTCTAGCAATTGATTCAGCTTCGTCAGCAACTAAGTAACCGTTTAGGTTTGCACTTACATCTTTAAATGTCGGAGCAAAGAACGCAATTGTTTGTTCAATGGTCATAGCCTTGTTGCGGTGACGCAAGAACCAACGTGTTGCTCGGCGAACTGTACGACGAAGTTGATATAGCATTTCAGTTTGAACATCTGCTGAGATTTGGTTATCTAAATCAGCAATGTCATTCCAAGTGCCTGTCATTTCAAAAATCGCACTTGCAATTGAGTAACACAGTGCAATCTCGCTGTCTGACGAACCTGTTTCTTCATGCATACGAACCATAAAGTTAAGACCCATGTCATTAACAATATTATTCGCAAGTTTAGTCGCAATAATTTCTTTGCGCAGTGGATGGTTATCCATTGCTGCATTGAATTTGTCACGAAGCGGTACAGGGAAAGAATTCACCAATAACTGACGGTAATAAGGGTTTTCAGAAACTTCATCTGTTACTAAAGACTCTTTTAGTACCATCTTAGAGTAAGAAACAAGAACAGAAAGCTCAGGACGCGTTAAGTCTTGACCTGCAGCTGCGCGTTCTGCTAATTCTTCATCTGTCGGAAGGAACTCGATAGCTCTGTCTAACTTGCCATCTTTTTCTAAAGCATGGATGAAGCGGATCTTCTCTTTAAGCGTCGCAGGACCCTTAGACTTAGTGATAGAAAGCGTGTGAGTTTGACGGTAACAATCAGCCAATACCAGCTCAGATACTTCATCTGTCATTGCGTAAAGTAATTCATCACGTTGCTTCTTAGTTAAGTCACCTTCTGCCACTAAACCATTAAGCAAGATTTTGATATTTACTTCATTATCTGAACACGCAACACCACCTACGTTATCGATGAAGTCCGTATTGATACGGCCACCTTTAGCAGCAAACTCTATACGACCGAGTTGGGTCGCACCTAAGTTACCACCCTCACCAAAGATTTTTGCACCTAACTCAGAACCATTAATACGCAGTGCATCATTCGCGCGGTCGCCTACATCAGCATCTGTCTCAGATTTAGCTTTAATGTAAGTACCGATACCACCATTCCATAAAAGATCTGAAGGCATCATTAATAATGCTTTGATCAATTCATTTGGTGTCATGCTCGCTTTTTTAGTGCCAAGCATTTTCTTAATTTCTGGTGAAAGCGTAATTGACTTAGCAGCACGAGAGAATATACCACCACCTTCAGAAATTAGTGACTTGTCGTAGTCTTCCCAGCTTGAGCGAGGTAGTGCAAATAATCTCTCGCGCTCTAGGTAGGAGCTTGCCGCAACAGGGCTCGGGTCAATGAAAATGTGCATGTGGTTAAATGCAGCTTGTAAACGAATATGCTTAGATAGAAGCATACCGTTACCAAATACGTCACCTGCCATATCACCAATAGCTACCGCAGTGAAATCAGTTGTTTGACAATCGATTCCCATTTCTCTGAAATGACGTTTAACTGACTCCCAAGCACCTTTCGCTGTAATACCCATCTTCTTGTGGTCATAACCGATAGAACCACCTGAAGCAAACGCATCACCTAACCAGAAGTTGTATTCCTCGGCAATACCATTTGCGATATCTGAGAATGTTGCCGTCCCTTTATCAGCTGCAACCACTAGGTAAGGGTCGTCTTCATCGTGACGAACAACATCAACAGGTGGTACAATGTCACCATGAATGATGTTATCAGTGATGTCTAATAGACCACGGATAAATAGTTTGTAACATTCTTGACCTTCTTTGAAGAAAGCTTCTCTTTCTGTTGGAAGCTGCTTACAAACGAAGCCACCTTTTGAACCAACAGGCACAATCACAGTGTTCTTAACTTGTTGTGCTTTTACAAGACCCAGTACTTCGGTACGGAAATCTTCACGACGGTCAGACCAACGTAAACCACCACGAGCAACTTTACCACCTCGTAAGTGGACACCTTCTACGCGAGGCGAGTATACGAAGATTTCAAACGCTGGCAGCGGTAATGGCATTTCTGGAATCGCACTTGGCTGTACTTTGAATGATACATATGATTTGTTCGTACCATCAGCTTCTTTTTGGAAGAAGTTAGTACGAAGCGTTGCATTGATCATATCAACATATAAGCGAATGATTCGGTCATCATCCAGGTTTGCTACATGTTCTAAGTCTTCATGAATACTTACAACTAGCTTGTCTAAGGTCTTCTGCGCTGCTGGTTTTGCAGGAGAGAACTTTTTGGTGAATAGCTCAACAATCTTGCTTGCGATCTGAGGATAATGCTCAAAAGTATTTTCGATATATGACTGAGAGAAAGTCACACCGATTTGACGCATATACTTAGCGTATGCACGAAGAATTGACGCTTCGCGACCTTTTAAGCCACCCATAAGCACTAGACGGTTAAAACCATCATTTTCTAAACGGTTGTTCCAAACATTTGTTAGTGCTGCACGGAAACGCGCTGAAACTTGATGGAAATCAGAAATTTCTTTGCTATCAAGTAGCATAGAGAAATCCATGATCCAGTTTACTTGACCATCGCTGGTTTTCACTGCATAGGGTGTTTCACCAATAACACGTAAACCAAAGTTTTCAAGCATCGGCATTACATCTGACAAGTGAATAGGCTCATCTTTGTGGAATAAGCTTAAACGAACAATGTTAGAGTTTGCTTCTTCTTGAGGACGATAGAACAGCATTTCGAGTTTGTTCTCTTCATCTAGCGTTTCAAGCTTTTCGATATCGACAACCGCAGCTGAAGGTAAAACTTGATCTTTATATGCCGATGGGAACGCATTGCTATATTTACGGTTTAGCTCATTACCACGAGACTCGCCATTGCTTTCTAAAAGCGCTGCTTGAAGCTTATCTTCCCAAGTGCGGGCCGCTTCAACTAAATTATTTTCGATATCTTTCACGTTATATTCAATATTGTTGTCAGCTACACGCACAATATAATGTGTACGCGCTAACGTAGATTCTGAGAAGAAAGTGGTAAATTCAACTTTATCCGTTGAATTAAATGAACGGGCAAGGAGTTGCTGAGTTTCACGACGAAGCGCTGTGTTATATCTCTCTCGAGGTACATACACCATACAAGAGAAGAAACGGCCATAAACATCTTTACGGATGAATAGACGGCACATGTTGCGCTCTTGAACCTGTAAAACACCGGTTGCAACTTCTAAAAGCTCAGCTTCACGCGCTTGAACTAATTCATCTCGAGGATAAGTTTCAAGGATGTTCAATACCGCTTTGTATGCGTGCGTGCCTTTTGCAAAGTCACATGCTTCCATGATGCGATTAATCTTGCTTTTTAAGATTGGCACATCTGCTGCGCTGTTGTTGTAAAAGCTTGAAGAGAATAAACCAATGAAGCGGTCTTCACCAACTACATTACCCTTATCATCAAAACGTTTGATACCAACGTAGTCAACATAAGCTGGTCTGTGAACACGTGATAACGAATTTGTTTTTGTAAGAATTAATAAGTTATTGCTACGTGCTTCTTTACGGGCGACTTCTGGTAACTCAGAAAGTAAACGGCTGTTTTCATCAGACGTATTCTTCATAAGACCCAAAGAAGTACCTGAAACCGGTTTTAACTCGTAGTCCCCTTGCACTGGGTTCAAGTCATACTGGCGGTAGCCCATAAACGTAAAGTTATCTTTTACTAGCCATTCTAAAAATTCAGCGGCTTCCTTTACTTCAGCTTCAGAACAACCGAAGTTACGAGATGGAAGCTCATTTGTCACAGAAACAAGTTTGTCTCTGATTGGCAACCAGTCTGCTACTGCAAGCGAAATGTCTTTTAGAACTGACTGTAATTCACTTGTCAAAGTTTCAATTGCTTGAGTATCTGTTTGACGATCAATTTCGATAAAGAAAACAGTTTTAGTAGAATTTGATTCTTGCTCGGCTTTTAAATTTGAAATTGCTGAGATTTGGCTGTTTTCGTCACGTTTGATTTTCAACGGACTGTGAAGAAGTAGATGAGAGACGATGTTCAGGCGATTCATTGCCATACGTACTGAATCAACTAAGAACGGCATGTCGTTTGCGATGATCTCAACAATCGTATGAGACGATTGCCAACCATCTTTTGATACCTCTGGGTTAAACACTCTAATTACGGCTTCATCAGACGTATTTTTTTCAAGTGAATTCCAAAGGCTCAGTGCTGCACCGTATAGGTCACTGTCGTTACGTTTTGCCAGATCCTCTTTAGACATGTTGCTGTACAAGGCTTTGGCAAAAGTTTCAACGAGTGACACATTGTCTGCATGAACTTTCTTTTGGATCAACTTACATACATTATCTAAGATAACAGATGCTGGACCTTCATTTTGTGTCATATGTGTTCCTTAATCTATACCACCTTGAACGGTAGATTATTTGTACAGCCATTTATTAGCGTGGAGTCAGGTAAATTCTAACCTTTCTGACGCTAATAAACAGCCTTTTCGACGAAAACATTTTAAGCTTTTCAGCTGTTTGCTCATCTATTCACAAATAATAGATATAAAGTGACAAACCTTGCCAATTTACAGCACATTTATTCACAATTTTTTTTCTGGTCAGGCCATAATAACGTACCGATTGCAGGTAATAATAGTACTGCACCTAACATATTCACTAAAAACATGAAGGTTAATAGAATACCCATATCAACTTGGAACTTAAGTGCAGAGAATATCCAAGTACTCACGCCTATTGCGAGCGTAATACCAGTGAATAGTACAGCACTACCTCGTTCAGCCAGAGCATTACGATAGGCAATCGATAAAGGCACATTTTGCTTCAGCTGTGACATCATGGACGAGAGAATATAAATACCATAATCAACACCAATACCCACGCCTAGGGCAATCACTGGTAATGTTGAAACAGTTAAACCAATTTCAAGCTTCACCATCAGCGCTTGCGCCAAAGTTGATACGATGTAAAGAGGTAAAACAACTGCAATGGTCGCTTTAACACTTCTAAAGCTTAATAGGCATAGAATAATGACAGCACCATACACATAGATCATCATTGGGATTTGAGCTTCAGCAACGGATTCATTGGTAGCAGCCATCACCCCTATTGGACCCGAAGCTAACTTGAATTGAAGCTTGTCAGTATTTTCTATCTCTGCAAACTCTTTGATTTTAGCAACTACATGATCAATGGTTTCAGCTTTGTGATCTTGCATAAAGATCACAATTGGCATAACTGAGCAATCACCATTTAGTAAACCAGAGCTCGTTTCTACTCGAGAAGTAGCCTGAACTAAAGAAGCACTATTGCGTGGAAGCGTTTGCCACTTTAAATTACCTTCGTTATATCCAGCATTCACTGATTGCGCAACAGAGCTTAAGGATACTGCCGATTGAACACCTTCCAAGTTCTCGATGCGCCATTGGAAACGACTGACTCGTTCCATGGTATCAAACTCAGTACAGGCCGCAGGATAAGCTTCTACAAGTACCTTTAAGATATCTGATGAAATCGTATATCTATCATTTATCAAAAAGGTATCTTGGTTGTATCTTGCTGTTTCATGGAGCGCTGGGGCACCAGCATGTAGATCACCTATCTTCATATTGTTTGATTGCCAATAACCGAAAACAAACAACAAAAGAGACACAAAAATAATCATTTTTGCTTTCTTTGGATCTGTTGCTGACACTAAGCTTTCGCGCATCGCAGTGAATAGCTTATGCGAGGCTGTATCCCCATCATCAACACATTTGATCTTTGAAGAGTTAAAATAAGAAGCTAGTACAGGTAATAACAGTAGATTAGTAAAGATAATAACAGCAACACCTAAACTTGCAGTGATAGCCAGCTCTCGAATAATTCCAATATCAATTGCTAGTAAAGTTAAGAAGCCAACCGTATCTGATAGTAGTGCAATACCACCAGGAATAAGTAGTGCTTTGAAGCTGGCTTGCGCTGCAACTTTACTCGTGACCCCTTCAGAAACTTTCTTACCAATGGCATTTATCATCTGCACACCATGACTCACACCAATTGCAAAAACTAAGAATGGCACAAGAATTGACATAGGATCTAAACCGAACCCTAGTGAAGACAATAAACCCATTTGCCAGATAACAGCGATTAATGAACATAAAATAGGCAGAAGTGTTAATTTGAAACTCTTACAAAATAACCACACCATGATAAAGGTGAAGACAATTGCAATAACAAAAAATAGCAGGACACCTTTCGCACCATCTGCAATGTCACCAGCCATTTTAGCGAAGCCTATAATATGAATACTCACATTATCACTCTCTAGCGGCTTGCGAATTTCATCTTCTAACTTTTTAGCGAACGCCAACGTGTCTAACTTCTCCTGCGTTTGCGGATCAGTCTCTAATAATTGCGCGGTTACCATGGCACAGCTGTAGTCACTCGCTATCATGCGCCCCACTACATTAGCCTTTTCAATGTTTTGCTTTACGACTGCTAAACCTTGTTCTGTTGGTGCAAAATTAGCAGGAATAATAGGTCCCCCAGCAAAGCCATCTTCTACAACTTCTACAAAGCGCGCACTTGGAGAAAAAATAGAATTAACTAGTGGTCTATTAACACCAGGGATGAAATAAAGTTGGTCATGAACAGATTTTAGTGTTGAAAAAAATGTTTCATTAAAAATGTTGCCATTGGCATCACATACAGAAATTAAGATACTGTTGGCACCACCAAATTGCTTTTCATGTTTGAGATACACTTTCATGTAATCATGTTGCAGAGGTATATTCTTTGTAAACGCTGCGTCTAACTGAATTTGTGTCGCTTTATAACCAAGAAAAACAGTGGCGAATAAAAACGCCAACACCATAAATAGCCTGTGGCGAAATACAACATATTCGAGTTTGTTTAATAAAGCTTTCATTACTTGATATCTCCCCAAGTAATTAGCCCTTTTTCTGTTGCCATAATTACTTTATTGTTAAATATAGTCGCTGACAAAATTGCATGACCTGAAGGCAGTTGCTCACTAATTACCTGATTACCATCGAAAGAGTGGATTAACCCAGAGTTTGCAAAAAGTAGAGATGAATCATTAGATGGTAAAATCGAATTAATTGAAGCCGTTTGCGGTATTTCAATTTCAGCAAAATCAATACTATTTGGGGGCTTAATAAAAGCATTCCCTCTTAATCCTGCAACCATAATCTGTCCATCGGCTGTTTCGTTTACACTAAAGAATGAACCTGAATAAAACTCTTCGAATTTCTGCCAGGACATGCCATTGTCTTCACTTTTAGCAACTAAGCCCATTTCACCAACGAGATAAAAAACATTATCTTTTATCAGTAAGCGATTAAAGTGCGGGAGAATAAATTTAATTTCATCTTGATAGGCTTCAGGATCATCTTGCTTTAGCTCTTTAAGATATTCTTTGTCATCAGGGTGCACAAAATCACTGATGAATTGAGATTGCCAAGTTTGACCGCCGTTAGATGTTTTATAAAACATGCCGTAAGCACCAATAGCAAACCCAGTATTATCATCTATAAATTCAATATCTAAACACGGTTTACCTTTTTCAGGTAAATACTGCTGCAATTGCCAAGTTTTACCATTATCTGAGCTATGTACTATGGTTGCATCATGGCCACAAGCCCATGCTGATTTATCAGACTTTATTGTGACAGCTGTTAGAAGAGATTGAACTGGCACTTCAGCTTGTTGCCAAGTATGTCCATCTGCTGAAGTCACAATAGTGCCAAATTTACCGACGGCAATGACTCGGTTATCTGTGCTATCAATGTCTGCAAATAATGTTGTATGTGGTTTTGCAACTTGAAGTGAAACTGGCGGTGCTGATAATACTTCAAAAGAAGAGAAAGCTGCCATTAAGCAAAACGCGTACTGATTAAATTTCATGCTGAATACTCGAACATCTGTTGTCGAAGACAAAGGAAATTGTCTTGAATGTTGAATAAAGTGGCTGGGTGACAGCCACTTTTTTATTAAAGAATATTAGCGCTTACCTTCGCGACGAAGTGCACTTTGCGTAAACTCATTGTCATTGAATGACTGTGTGAAATCATACATTGACTCTTCGTTATCAAGACCAATAGCTAAGTAACGACGAGAATTTAAATCATGATATACGTCTAAAGTACTCCAATGAGTAGGCACATCGTAGTAATTCAGACCATGTGCCATTGCAACGCGGTACATTTGATCACGGTTATCATAAATATCTGTTACATGGATCTGCCAGCTATCTTCGTCAATATAGAAAACGCGCTTCTTATAAATATGACGTGTGCCGTCTTTGAGGTTTGCCTCAACTACCCATACTCTGTGCTTCTCATAGCGCACATGCTCAGGGTTGATATGACCTGCAAGTAAGATGTCATCATATTTTAACTTATCGCTGTGAAGCTTGTAGCTATTGTAAGGGATATACATTTCCTGCTTACCCTTCAAAGTCCACTCATATCGGTTTGGTGAACCATTGAACATATCGAAGTCATCTGTTGTACGAAGACTATCTGACGCTGTTCCAGGTGCATCATACGCAACATTTGGTGCACGACGAACACGGCGTTGACCTGTGTTATATGTCCAAGCTTGTCGAGGTGTTAAAATTTGGTCCATTGTTTCATGAACAAGAAGCGCGGTGCCAGCAAGTCTTGCTGGTTCAGTTACTTTTTGCTTGAACTTAAATAGTACATTCGACTCTTGCAGTGCTTCAGGTGTTGCCGCAGGATCAGAATATTTTACAAGCAGCTTTTCATCAAAACCGATAATATTATAAGAACCAGACGCAGTTGGCATTGCTTGCCCACCAAAACGTGCTATTGATAGACCACGGTAACGTAGTAAATGGTTCCAAATTGCTTCTAAACCATTTGCAGGTACTGGGAATGGAATACCAATAGCGGTATTTTTAATACCATTGCCACCTTCAATTAGCTCTGCAGTTTGTGCATATTTCTTGGTAGCATCATAAACGAACTGAGGGTATGCAGCACTACGACGAGTTGGGTAAATGTTCATTTTAAACGTGTCAGGGTACGTTTCAAATAACGCAATTTGGCCCGGACTCAATAAGTTTTTATGCTTTTCAAGATTACTCTTATCGATAGTTAAGATAACTTTATCGTCCGCATAAGGGTCGATGTGGTGCATACCAGGCTGAAAACCTGCAGGTGGTTTAGTAATACCACCAGTCCATGCTGGAATTGAACCGTCTGCATTGCCTGCTTTTTCGGCGCCAATTGGCGTTAAGTCAGCACCTAAGCGTGCAGTTTGCTCAGCTGTCATTTTAGCCGATGCGATTGGTGCAGCCATCATTGTTATTATCGTTGCTGCAATCATGCTTGGTTTTTTAAACATATAACAAGCCCTTAAATTGAATACTTAATATTGAAAGAGACAAAGTCGCGGTCTGCAAAGGTATTAGTTGCACCACCACCCCAGAATGTGTTGTAGCTAAAGTCAAATGACCAAGCATTCTGATAAGTGAAGTTCATCGTCATACCTAAAGACTTTCTGTCTTCGACAAATAGATACATAGGATCAGGCGTCGTACCATTTACGTCATGTGAGAACACGATACGAGGTGAAAAGTTCACGCCAGCAAAAAGGTTATTGTAATCCCCCTTGGCAATTAAACGATAACCCCAAGATGACGCTGTTGGGAATGGGTTAGTCTCTGGACCATTTGATAGAGCGACATGAAGTAAATCATAGTCAGCACCATTGTCTTTAAATGGTTGATACCCCTCAATCGTGCCACTTCGACCAGTACCGGCTACATTCAAGCGAAGTTCGTCGTAGCTAGGCATATCTTTGATTGTTACACCGCCAATCTCACCAACAACAGCCCAACTATCTGCACCTAGAGATGGTCCAAATAAATGCGTTGCGGTAAATTGAAGTTGCATTGAATCTTTTAAGATATAACCCTGTGCAACTTCACCTGGTCCAACATAGCTAACTTCATCGGCTGCACTTAATTGTGAAAGGCTACTAAAATCTGTGCGAATACCAGAATAAGCTAGCTGTTCAGCCATACCCGCATAAAGAAGTTCAACATCATCAATCTGCAATGGCTCATCTTGACGATAAGAGAATTCACCCGAGAACGCTGTCTCACCAATTGCCGTGTTAAAACTCAGACCGTATAACTTGATATCTTCTGGATATGTAATCGTTGCTTGAGTGAAGGCATTCAGGTTTGTAACGTTATTTTCATCAATCGTATTAGCATTGATATAAGCAAGGTCTTGTGCAAGTGCATCTGCCTGGAAGTTTGAAGCTTTACCTGAAATTAAAGGACGGCGGCTATGGTAATTAATATAATACAGAGCAAATTCAGTATCATTTAATTCTGGCGCGAACATACCTAGACGAATACCGAATTGCCCCGCATCACTAGGCTCGTTTTTACCATTGAGACCTTTACCTTTTAAAGCAACTTTGGTTGGATATGCCATATACATAGAAGCAGCAGTCTGAGCAACGAGTTCTTCAGTTGGCTCAATACCTTGGGCAACAAGTGCTGCTGCTGCGTCAGTATAAAGGCTGTTTAAAGACTCTGTTAAATAGTGCAAATCAATATCAGGGTTTGAAGTGAAACCTAGCTGAACATTTTGCATATAACCATTTTCAGAGGCAAAATCGTTGGTAGAGAAATAACTACCTGATGCTGGAAGTCGAGTTTCATGCCATTGATACTGATAAAAACCTTCTAAAGTCACATTTTCAGTAATTCCTAATGAAGCCCAGAACATACCTACCGGAATAAACGCTTCTTTTAACTCTGAACCGGGCGCTCTTAAACGGTCGATATCAACAGGGTTTACGTTGATACCGTGAGAGATGAGTGTACTTTCACCCCAGTTAACTACTTGTTGGCCTATACGCACTGATAGAGGGTTTTTGCCATCATTGATATCAAAATCCGCCCAAATGAAAGCATCTAGTAAACGGAAATCTGAACACACTTGCTCTTTTGTGCTTTTGTCTGCACAAGGGTCAACCTTCTGACCTGAAACAGGATTGCTATAAGCAAATTCTCCATCTTCCATCGCAAAGTCTTTAAAGTACATGAAGCGAGAGAAGATACCCCAACTATCTGAGTTAATACCTAACTCGTGCGTGCCTTTGATAAGTTGAGAAAAAGTATCACCAGAATCAAAGTTTAGATTACCTGCATCACCATTATTAGAATATGCACCTGAATGCGCCCAAACCTCGGCAGGACTGTATTTAGTGTTTCCAAAGCTTGCGTTATAACCACTCCAATCAAATCTTGGATGGTTACTTTTACCTATATATTGGAAATCTCTGTCTTCAACTCGGATGCTTTGACCATATGAAAATGTAGAATCAAATGTGATATCAAAGTCACCGACCTGAAAATTGGCAGCTGAAACATTTGCACTTGTCACAGCAACAGTGGCAGCAAGGCCGAGCATTATTTTGTTTGGAACAAAGAGCGCTCTTTTAATCATTATGCGTTCCCCCTATTCGGGTTATTTTAATCAAGTTGTTGTTTTTATATTGAAGTAACATTAGAAGCGAACATCAAAAAACTCAAATTCACTGCAAAGAAAGTTACTATTTTCTTGTTCTGGACACGACTTTACTCATGGTAAGACGTCTTACCAGATAATTTATAACACGTAATTCTGTCTTATAACAAATCCTATTCTTAAAAATTATCTCAAATTAATGCTTTGAACATTAAGATAATAATATTTTATTCTTACTTTCAAGAAGTAAATACTGGGGGGTTTAGTTAGCTAAGAAGTTATTAAAGCTTAAGTTTCATGCGATTTTCTCGAGAGAAACAAAGCTATTTTGGCTAGTTAAAGAGAGCTTAAAGCGCCCTCTTACCCCTATAGAGCTAACAAAACGTCTAATATGAGCAGCGGGAAAACGTATTCTTTTCCCACTATCTTCTGTTACCTGAATAAACTCAAAATCACCTTTATAATAGGCCATACATTCATCATAAGTAAGACTGAGATAGAAATAATACTCCACCATTTAAGCGTTCAAAGCCTTATCAACTTTCTCAAATAAATCATCGCTTAAGTTTTCAATCGCGGCGATCCGTTTAAGTTGAGTTTTAATTAAAGATTGACGTTGCTCATCATAACGTTGCCATGACATAAAAGGCGTTACCATTCTTGATGCATTTTGAGGGTTTATGTCGTTTAGTTCGATGAGTAAGTCTGCTAATAATTCATAGCCTTTCCCATCAAGGCGGTGGAACTGCGCAGGATTACTTCTTGTAAATTGACCTACTAATGCCCTGACACGATTTGGATTACTCTTATCAAAACAAGGATGATCATATAAAGATTTAACTAGCTCTACCGCACCATCATTATTTGTACAGGCTTGTAGTGCAAACCACTTATCCATAACTAGAGGATCATGTCGCCAATTTGCATCAAATTCGGTAATTAATTGTTCAGCACAACTGTGATCCGCAGATTTTGCCGCTTTTAAAGCGGCCAGATTTAATGTCATATTTTCTTGCGTGCAATTTGATTCTAGCCAACTGCTAACATCACTATCTGGCGTTTGTGCTAAATAATATAACGTTATAGATTTTAAACTTCTAGCTGCTACAGCGGCAGCACTCACCTCACCATTTTCAATACTATTAACATAAGCCGCTTTAAGTTCACTATTCAACTCAGTTGCTATTTGTTGCTCAAATTGTTTAAAAATAGCAACTAATTCAGTAACAGGAATACAATCGAACTCAGCACTAACCGTATCAAAGTTAGGCAAACGTATTAATTCTGAAATAAGAGCCTTATCCGTATTTTCTTCTTTTAAAACTGAGGCTAATACATTCAATAGCTCTTCTGAGATATTAACTTGTTTTTGTTGTTCTAATGAACAAACAGCTGATTTAATTTCTAGGATAAATGCGCGCTGTGCAGCTTCCCAACGAGAGTAGTCACTCGATGCATGTTTCAAAATATGTAGAAGATCAGTAAGCTGATAATCATATTCAACAATACATGGTGCTGAGAAATTTTCTAACAGTACAGGTATTGGTCGCTTATAAATATTTTCAAATTCATAGCTGGCAGTATGTTCTGTTAACTCCAAAACAGAACCTACACTGTGACCATTTATAGATAAAGGTAAACTATTCCCCTCTTCATCGAGTAGTTCAATTGCGAAAGGTATATGAAGAGGCTGAGTAACAGGATCAGAAGCTGCATGTATTTGCTCTAGTTTAAGAACAAATTTTTGTTCATTTTGTTTATATTCAGTCTTTACTTTAATTTTCGGTGTGCCAAATTGGCTATACCAAAGCTTAAATTGATTTAAACACTTACCGCTTGCATCATTCATTGCTGAAACAAAGTCATCACAGGTTACTGCTTGTCCATCATGACGCTGGAAATATAGCTGCATACCCTTTTGGAAGTTTTCTTCACCTAATAGAGTGTGCATCATACGAATAACTTCTGCGCCTTTGTTATACACCGTAACTGTATAGAAGTTATTCATCTCAATTACTTTTTCAGGACGAATTGGATGCGCCATTGGACCAGAATCTTCGGCAAACTGATGCGTTCTCATCGCCATAACTGCATCAATACGATTCAGTGCTCTTGAGCCCAAGTCACTGCTAAACTCCTGATCTCTAAATACAGTTAACCCCTCTTTCAAAGATAACTGGAACCAATCACGACACGTAACACGGTTTCCAGTCCAATTATGGAAGTATTCATGACCAACAATAGATTCTATCGTGTGGTAATCCCTGTCAGTTGCTGTCTGTTGATTTGCTAAGACACAGGCACTATTAAATACATTAAGGCCTTTATTCTCCATAGCGCCCATATTAAAGAAATCAACAGCAACTATCATATAAATATCAAGGTCATACTCAAGGTTAAAGCGAGCTTCATCCCACTTCATTGCATTGATTAATGATCTCATTGCGTGTGGAGCTTTACTTAAATTGCCCTTGTCCACAAAAATTTCTAAATCAACTTCTCGACCACTGCGAGTCGTAAACTTATCTTTCAATACATCAAAATCACCGGCAACGAGTGCAAATAAATAACTAGGTTTTTTATGAGGATCTTGCCACTTGGTATAATGACGTCCATCAGGTAGTTCACCCTCTGAGATTTTGTTACCGTTAGATAATAAATAAGGAATATTTTTTTCTGCTGTGATTGTTACTAAATAATCACTAAGCACATCGGGGCGATCAAGAAAATAGGTGATTTTTCTAAAACCTTCCGCTTCGCATTGTGTGCAATAGGCGCCTTCAGATAAATACAGCCCCTCTAAAGATGTGTTGGTGCTTGGTGAAATAGTATTTTCAATTTCTAGCGTAAATTTTTCGGGTAAATTCGACAGGGTTAAACTTGTAGGTTCTTGAACATAGTCTTTAAAGTCTTCGCCGTTTACTCTAACTGTATTGAGTTGCAAATCAACACCATCTAATCTTAACGTCGCTTCTGCGCGATTACATTGATATGTTGCTTTAGCTTTTACCTTTGTCTCTGTAGGATGTAACTCAACATCTAGTTCAAAGTTACTAACAGTATGAGAAGGTGTTTGATAATTCTTTAAGTATTTGGCTTGTGGCTTAGTCTGCATATATGTTCCTTAAAAGATTAGCCCTATAAAGGGCTAATAATTATGCTTGTTCTTTTTCTAAATGTTTAGGTTCAATCTTTAAGATTTTAATACCAACATAAGCATAAATAATTGCTAAGAAAGGATTAATTAGATTGAAGAAAGCGTACACCGCGTATTCAAGTGGGTTGATCATAAGCACACTTTGCATATAAGCACCGCAAGTGTTCCAAGGTATCAATGGGCTTGTGATCGTGCCGCCATCTTCTAGTGTTCTTGATAAGTTAACACTCTTAAGTCCACGCTTTTTATATTCTTCTTTAAACATTCGCCCAGGCACAACAATGGCAATGTATTGATCAGCGGCAATTAAATTCGTACCAAAACAAGTTGCTATCGTTGAAGCTATCAAAGAGCCAGTACTACGTGCAATTTTTAAAATGCTACGAACAAAGATTTCTAAAAGACCAGTTTTTTCCATAATCGCGCCAAACATAAGCGCAGTCATTACTAACCAAGTTGTCGTTAACATACCAGCCATGCCACCACCACTTAATAAATCATCCATGGTGCTATCACCTGTTTGTATCGCAAAGCCATCATAGAATGTCGCCCAAACAAGTTTAAAGTAACCAACTAATTGACCTTGAGATACATCGACTTGCGCAGCCAGTAAATCTGATTGAAAAATAAGTGCCCAAACAGCGCCTATCACTGCACCAATAGAAATTGCAGGAAAGGCTGGCATTTTCTTATATGCCAAAATAAGTAATACAATTAAAGGAACCAGCATCATAGGATTGATATTGAAGTTAGCATTTAAAATAAACACTATGTCATCAATTCGACCAATATCACTTGATACATCTGCACTGAATCCCATAAAAATAAAGATAATCATTGCAATTACAAAGCTGGGGACAGTCGTCCATAACATATGTTGAATATGGTCAAATAAATCGCTGCCTGCAACTGCCGGGGCCAAGTTTGTAGTTTCAGATAATGGACTAAGCTTATCGCCAAAGTAAGCACCTGAAATAACTGCACCAGCTGTTACAACCTGATCTAAGCCTAAACCAGTTGCTACACCAAGTAACGCTACACCTATGGTCGCTGCGGTTGTCCATGACGAGCCAATACTCATAGCAACAATGCCACAGATTAAACAACTAGCTGCATAAAACCATTGTGGGCTGATAATCTGTAAACCATAATAAATTAAAGTTGGCACAGTTCCAGATAGTAGCCAAGTGCCAATTAGAGCCCCCACCATAAGCAATATTAAAATAGCGCCCAAAGATAAGGTGATCCCTTTAATCATTGCCTCTTCTAGCAAACGCCATGTATAACCGTTTTTCAAACCGACTAAAGCTGCTGTAAATGTTGCAAACAATAAAGCTATTTGGTTAGGGCCAGATGAAGAATTATCACCATAAAGATAAACTGCAGACCCTAATAAACAAACTAAGACAATAATTGGTATAAATGCATCAAGAAATGATGCGGGCTTTTGTTGTTTCAAGAGATTTCTCCCGGCAAGGTGGACCTTACTCTAATTAATTTTTTATTGGCTATATGCCACTTTTATTTTTATAGCGTATCAATTATTAAAAATTTGCTTAAGCACTGAATTTGTATCAGCGTTTTAGCAAAAGTTCACAGACTTTGACTATAAGCTAATTTAATTTACTGCACTTCTCTATATTGAGAATTGCGTACTTATTCCAATAATAACAAATCATATTGCTAAGAGTAATAAAAAAGGCGCCTAAGCGCCTTTGTTGTATATAAATCGACTTATTTCTTTATGCTGTTTTTAGCCAAACGCCCGTATTGAATCAGATCTTGTGTAATCAAAGCTGCCTCTTCTAAATATGGGTCAAGGTCTGAGATCACATCAGGTACATCGTCTAAATCCTTAACAGGCTCTAAACCTAAACGTTTCAACCTTTCATTGGTGCGAACTAATGAACGCTGTTCAGATTCTTCTCTATCTTTTAAACGCTGAGATTCAACTAACGAGATAAAGTTTTTGTCTTTTTCTTCATTATATCTAGCAATATCAGCTAACACATAATTGAACTCAGGCTCTTTGGCTACTCGAGTAGAGTGTTTTTCATTTAAATAAGATACAAGCGGATTCAAGTTATCCAAGCTTTTATATTTTGCTTGCTTAATTTTATCCCATGGTAATGCATTGTCTTCCTGGCTTTCACCCCATTCTTCAGGTTCGATTGCCGATGGAAGTAGGATATCGGGCACAACGCCTTTATGTTGCGTGCTGCCGCCGTTAATACGATAAAATTTAGCAATTGTGTATGTAACACTACCTAAAGCGTTACTGAATAAATCATAATTTTTAGCTAACGGTCTATGCTGTTGAACTGTACCTTTGCCAAAAGTTTGCTCACCAATTACAACGCCACGACCATAATCTTGAATGGCTGCTGCGAAAATTTCTGATGCAGATGCACTATATCTGTCAACTAACACTGTAATTGGGCCGTCGTAGAATGTGATGCCATCACGGTCTTTCTGTGCTTCAACTCGGTTGTAAGCTGTATGAATTTGAACAACTGGGCCTTGATCTATAAACAGACCTGTCAATTGAGTTGCTTCGTATAATGAACCACCACCGTTTTGGCGAAGGTCAATGACGATGCCATCAACATTTTGTTCTTTAAGCTTTGTTAGTTCAACTTTGACATCTTTAGATAAATTGTTATAGAAGCTTGGGATCTCAATAACACCGATTTTTGAAGTTAAATCAGAATATTTAGCTTCAAAAACGTCAGATTTTGCGGCTCTATCTTCTAATTTAATTTTATCGCGAACAATTTCAACAATCTTAGGCGTGCCATGGGTATCTGAGCCTTTTAAATACTGAAGACGAACTTTTGTTCCTTTAGGGCCTTTAATTAAGTCTACAACGTTATCTAATCGCCAACCAATAACATCGACAAACTCTTCGCCTTCTTGGGCAACACCAACAATTTTATCATCAGCTTTAATTTTCTCTGACTTATCAGCTGGGCCACCAGGAACTAATGAACGGATCACCGTATAGTCTTCGTCGTAACCAAGTACAGCGCCAATACCTTCTAATTCAAGATCCATATCCATCTTGAACTGTTCAGCTCTTCGCGGCGATAAGTATGATGTATGGGCTTCAATACTGCGAGCAAACGCATTCATTACAACTTGGAAGGCATCTTCACTATCAGTTTGACTCAAACGTTTTAACGCATTGTTGTAACGTTTCGTCAGTAATTCTTTAATTTCAGGCCATTTCTTACCTGTTAGTTTTAAACGTAACGCATCTGATTTAACACGTTGACGCCAATATTCATTCAACTCTTCTTGCGTTTTAGCAAATTCAGCTTCTTCTCTGTCATAATAAAATGCATCTTCTTTATCAAACGTCATTTCTGTTTCTAGAAGCGAGATTGCATATTGGAAACGTTCAAAGCGGCGTTGTAGGCTTAAGTTGAATAAATCATAAGCGAAGTCAAGTTTGCCAGACATAAGGGCATCGTCGAATTGCTTTTTGTTCACTTCAAAACGCGCTATATCAGCTTGAAGAAAGAGAGATTTACTGTAATCCAAAGATTCAATATATCTCTCAAAAATCTGCTCTGACAGCGCGTCATTGAAGCTAAATCGTTTGTAATGCTGACGAGTAAATAAGTTAGTCACCCTTTTACTTGCAGTTGTATGCTGGGCCTCTTGCTTTAATACGGGAATATCTTTTGCTGTAACAGCATCAACTGCAGCAAAAGAAGCACTAGAGATGAGTGCAGCGACAACGGGAATGAGCGAAAACTTTTTACTCATACACTACTCCTTAAACGATAAATAAGCTGTCAGCTTTTGTTTTAACTTGCATACCAGTTACTAGTTCAACATGAACTTCATCTTTGTTTACTTCAGTAATGGTCGCATTAACAAGGGCCTGACCAAGTTTAACTTTTACTTTGTTATTAACCTTGACTTCAGAAGCTGGCAAAGGTTCAACTTTTCCTGAGCTACGTTTTACTTGTTGAGCTGCAGGCTTCTTGTTAACTCTAGCGCCTTTGTCGTTAGAACGTGACTGACCATGCGGTTTCTTTTTGTAAGATTTTGTGTCACCGTCTTGCTGACGAGGACGCTGTGGTTTTTTACGCTTGGCCATTTTTGCACGGCTTTCTTCAAGTGCTTTTTGAGCGTGTTCAATGTGCTCTTGTTCCACTTTTTCAGCATCATTACCATCTAGGTCTACGCGGAATTCATTTTTAGTGACGGCTTCTAAATAACGCCAATTTGAAGTGTACTTGCGAAGTGCTTGACGAACTTGCGTTTTACTTACAACTTCTGAACCTTCAATACGTTCAGCAACGTCTTTAAAAATACCAACTTTTAACGGTTTAATACCGTCTTTTTTCTTGAAGCAGTTAGGAAATTCTTTAAATAAGAACTCCAGTACTTCATTAATGTCTTTTAGCTTGTTTGTGGTTTCCATGTTTAACCTATTTGTTATACCTGTTCATCTAGTGATGAATGAATATAGTGAGTAACCCAATCTGCTAACTCTTCAAATTCAGCCTCAATCAGCGCTAAATCACCACGAAGATGTTCCCAGATGCCGTTAATCAAGTTGTCGATTGTTTCACAATCTAAATCATCAGGTAGCATATCCCATGCAAAATGAATTAATTCATTTAAGGTTTCTGCTACCTGCTCTTCTTCTCCTTCCCAATCACCAACATCATGAATGGCAAAAAGATAATCTTGTACATTTAAAAGGTCTTTCACTAAAGTGTGGCCTCAAAAATCTTCACTATTTGTTCAAGACCAGCTTGGTCATCTAAATCAAAGCGAGCATGCAGTGGGCTATCAATATCTAATACGCCAAATACTTCACCGTTTTTGAAAACAGGTACTACAATTTCAGAGTTTGACGCTGCATCACAGGCGATATGACCTGCAAAAGCGTGCACATCTTCAACAAGTTGTGTACTTTTCGAGTGTGCTGCAGTACCACATACCCCTTTTCCAACCGGAATACGGATGCATGCAGGGTTACCTTGGAAAGGCCCTAACACTAACTCGTCAGGCGTATCAATTAAGTAGAAACCTGCCCAGTTAACGTCATCTAACGATGTAAAAAGCAAAGCACTGAGGTTTGCCATGTTTGCGATTGCGTTTTTTTCGTCGCTGATCAAACCTTCGGCCTGCTTGGCCAAAGATTGATAGAAGTCTGTTTTTTGCATTCGACTCATCAAAATAAAATGTTCAAATGCTTAAGGTACTCTTTAGCGTTAAGAATTAAAACCTTTTCAGCAGAAAAACTGTTAATAAACTGAAAAACAGAGCATTAATTGGTTAGTTTTCAGGCTGCGCGTTAATTAAAGCGCCTTAAGCCATATAAAAACAGACCCGAAGCAAGTGCAGCCATCACTGTATTTACTAAAAATACCATACCTGCTGAAGCTGAAAACAAGAAACTAAATAAGGCTCCGCCAAGCATCCCTAGAGTCAAGACACCTGAATATTGAACTTTATTATATTTATACATCAGGATATAACCAGGCATGACGAGTAAAGCCATTGAAAGTCCGACTATATGCGCATTCGCAATGGCACTCATCAATAAAGAAAAAAACATTTTTGCTCCACCGCTTTCTACACTCAGTGCGTAGTATACCCCTAAAATTGTCCCTACAATTACAGGAGCCAGTAGTGACATTGCCACACTTTTAGCCAGTTGTTGTTTCATTGAATCTCACCTTCTTTTTATTGTATGAATTAGAGAGTGTATGAAAACGTACAAATAACCAGTGGACTTTAGTCGAAGCTCTAGCCAAGTGAGTGAATGAAAGGCAAAAAAAAAGCCGCTAGATTACTAGCGGCTTACTTATTCATAGAATAAGTGGCGGAGAGATAGGGATTTGAACCCTAGATACGCTATTAACGTATGCCGGTTTTCAAGACCGGTGCTTTCAACCACTCAGCCATCTCTCCGAAGTCGGAACTTTTTGATTACTCAAAAAGTCAAAATTGGTGGCGGAGAGATAGGGATTTGAACCCTAGATACGCTATTAACGTATGCCGGTTTTCAAGACCGGTGCTTTCAACCACTCAGCCATCTCTCCGCAGCGGGGCGAATAATAGGGAAAGCTGAGGCTGTTGTGAAGCTTTTTTTTCAACTTTTTGTTTAACCGTTCAAAAAAAGGACACAACGTTCGTTATTTCAGCGAAAATGATCATTCAACATATCGAAATCAGGTTTTTATTGTGTTTTACCCAAAAAAAACCGATCGGGTATTTGATTAACTATATTTGCCCACATTTATAAGACTTGATACTCTTAGGTAGTTCATTTATCGGAACATTTGTTTTATTTAAGGAGTTTAACCATGGCATTCAATCATTCGTACGGCGCCGCTAAACCGGTAATGTCGACAATTGAAACGAACAAGGTTTTAAAAAATACTTATTTCCTACTGGCTATGACACTGGCATTTAGTGCAGTGACTGCCGCTATTTCAATGACAATGGCATTACCACGCTTCACTGGCCTGGTTTGCTCGTTGATTGGTTTTGGTTTGATCTTCGTAATTCAGAAAAAAGCCAACTCATCATCAGCAATCGGTCTAGTGTTCCTTTTCACTGGTATTATGGGTTTTGGTTTAGGTCCTCTACTTGCTCACTACGCAGCAATGCCGAATGGCGGCCTACTTATTACTCAAGCACTAGGTTCTACAGCACTGATTTTCTTCGGTCTTTCAGCATACGCGTTAACAACTAAAAAAGACTTCTCATTCATGGGCGGTTTTTTAACAGTTGGTTTAATCGTGGTTGTAATCTCAAGCCTAGTAAACCTTTTCATTGGTAGTTCAATTGCTTTTATGGCTATTAACGCTGCTGTTGTATTGCTGATGTCAGGTATGATTTTATTTGATACTAGCCGTATCATTAACGGTGGCGAAACAAACTATGTAATGGCGACGGTAAGTCTTTACCTAAACATCTACAACCTGTTCGTATCACTACTTCAACTTCTTGGCATGTCAAATGATGACTAAGCCATAAGTTTTGTTAAAATAAGCCCCATCTGGGGCTTTTTTTATGAGAAAAATTTGCGCAATTTCGTCTTGTCACTGCATTCTGGTGTTGATGATCACCACAATGTATTCCTTTTAAAACGGTTTGTTGATGCTGCTTTACAAGTGGGTCATCAGATTGATTGTATTTTCTTGTACCAAGATGGTGTGTATCACGCCAACCAAAATATCCAACTTGCTAGTGACGAGTTCCCTCTCGTAGAGACTTGGCAATCGCTACATGCTTTAAACATTCCTATTTTACTGTGCGTCACAGCAGCAGAAAAACGTGGCATTGATATTGATAACACAGGTATCTTTAAAGTCGCAGGTCTGGCTGAGTTTTCAATGTTGGCAGCAAAAGCTGATAAATGGGTGCAATTCAAATGAAGAATATCTTAGTCATCAGCAATAAAGCCCCTTTCGATAAAATGCATATTCGCGAATCATTGGATACGTGCTTAATTTTCGCAGCCATTGAGCAAAACATCAGTTGGTTATTTAAAGATGATGCTGTTTTAGCTTTAAAATCTGGCTACAACCTCTCAAATTCAGGTTTAAAAGATTTTTTTAAAACTCTTAAGACGCTTGAAATTTATGATGTTGAACAAATCTATGTGTGTGCTGAAAGCCTTAAAAAGTACGCCCTGTCTTCTGATGATTTAAGTATTGAGATCACCCCACTCTCTTTAGAAGAGCAGCAATCACTAATAACTAAGCAAGATCATACGATGGTTTTATCATGAGTACTGTTCATATTTTCTCAAAGCCACTCAGTAACTATAGCGCTACAACAATTGAGTTGATCCAAAATGACGCTAACCAGGTTTTATTAACCGGTGATGCATGCTTTGATTGGCGCGCGTTTACGTCACTGAAAGTGAAGAATATATATTTATTAAAAACATGTGTTGAGCTTCGAAATATTGAAACTTCAGACGCTGTTAACTTAGTTGACGACTCAACTTGGGTCGAGCTAATCTCCACCAACAACACAGTAAATTGGTAATATGATCGAATTTAATAACATCCAAATAGAAACTGATAAACAAGGTTACTTACTTGACCATACACAGTGGTGCGAAGCATTAGCTCCCATCATTGCTGCAGAAGAAAATATCGAGCTATCTGAAGCCCATTGGGAAGTTGTGCGTTTTGTCAGGGACTTTTATGAAGAGTACAATACCAGCCCTGCAATCCGTATGCTCGTGAAAGCCATGGCCAAAGCACTTGGTGAAGATAAAGGCAATAGCATGTATTTATATAAACTATTCCCAAAAGGTCCAGCTAAACAAGCGACCAAAATAGCTGGTCTACCAAAACCTGCGAGGTGTATTTAAACATCTAATCAAGATTTAGTTATAAAAAAAGGGCTGATTATCAGCCCTTTCTCATTTTAATACCTTACTTAACCTCAGATCTGTA
>NZ_PNEC01000029.1 GCF_005886345.1 Pseudoalteromonas phenolica | reverse complement strand
TAGGATTGCTTTTGCTTTTTTTGACTCATAAATCACCTCTATCTAACTATAGATGGTGTCTACTTTTTATGGGTAAGTCCTAAACATAACGCCGTTGTAACCGGCAAAGAATTGTTGGCTAAAATGTGAAGCGAAGCGCAACAGCCAACAGTTTTTTGTCCGCGTTGACGACCTTGTTATGCGTTGACACTCAAAATTAAAAGCGCTTGCGCATGCACTAATAAGCCAAACTTAAAATTAAAAAACACCCACCAAACCAAAAATTGCAAAGAAGCGTTCGACTGGTGAATGACCTTTCTGGTCACAGCTTAAATTGAAAAACGAAAAGCCAAGACCTACTTAAAACACGATTGCACCACTGTACCTAAAAGCTGATTTGAAGAAAAGGCTTGAAGTAAAAACTGCATTAAAGACAGCGATTTAAAGTGACGCATAACGCTCGATTAACGGGTTAAAAATAGTGGGCTAAAATCGAGCGAAGCGAAGAACCCGCTGTTTTTAATCCCTGTTTAATTGCTTGTTAGAGTTACGTTTACCAAATAATTTGTGAAAAACAAACCAAGCCAAAACAATTAATAGCATAATTATCAATAGAACAGTGACAGCCATAAACTCTGTTTGGTATTGAAATGGAGAAGCAAAACCAGTGAACTCAATTTGGGCAAAAGAACAAGAACCTGTACCTAACCTATTTTGAGTGAATGTGCCTCCACATAAGGTCACAGTTAATGAACTTACTACGGCAAATATAATTATTACTGCTGAAATGATAATTCTTTTAGCTTTGTCTTTCACTCTGAACCTTGAGTAACTCTAACGCTTAGCTAACAGGCAAAATTGAATAAGCTAAAATCGAGCGAAGCGACAAGCTTATTTAATTTTGTCCTAGTTTAGCGCCTTGTTATGCGTTTACACAACGCTTTTAAAGCTCTTGCGCCTGCACCAGCGAGCTAAACTTTTATTTATAAAAACACTCACCAAGCTCAAAATTGCAAAGAAGCGTTCGACTGGTGAATGACCTTTCTGGTCACAGCTTAAATTGAAAAACGAAAAGCCAAGACCAACTTAAAACTTAATTGCACCACTGTACCTAAAAGCTGATTTGAAGAAAAGACTTGAGGAAAAAACCGATTTATATTCAGTTAATTGAAATGGCGCATAACGCTTAGCTAACAGGCAAGATTGAATAAGCTAAAATCGAGCGAAGCGACGAGCTTATTTAATTTTGTCCTAGTTTAGTGGCTTGTTATATTTACTCGCCACCATGCTTTTGATTTTTATTTGGCAAGTCATTACAAACGGTACAATTAATGTTTTTTCGGTAATAGTAAACACGCGTAATTGCAACAATACTTACTGTTATTAATGCCCAAAATACACCGAACTCAATAGAGTATTCTAGACCCCTGCCCTTCAAATATTGAACACTTGATAGTAGGACAAAAATTGGTGGTAAAGCTATGATATATTGAAAAAACCATTTTTTTATTGGCATATTGCTTCCTTAACGCTCCCAACTAAAAGTAAATATAACGCCCGCATAACGGGCTAATAAAGCTTGACTATAATTGGTGAGGCACGAACCAAGTCAAGCTTTATTAGTCCATGCGTTTATGCGCTTGTTATATAGCATTGTACTCATGATTAAGTAATCCTAACTTTAAATCATTGTACCAATTGCCACCTAATTTAAAGTTATCTCGAATTGTACCCTCATGAGTAAACCCCAACGATTTTAATAAGTTAAAAGAGGGGTAGTTACCTTCGGTTACAGTTGCGATCACTTTATGGAAGTTACATTGGTTAAAGGCATATTCAATAACGGCCATAGTTGACTCTTTGCCATATCCTTTGCCTTGATACTCTGGACTTAGTAAAAAACCAAGTTCAGCTTGTTGGTATGGTTTCCACTCGGGGTAAAAACCAGTTACCCCAATTTTATTCTCAGTTGCTTTTTCAATAATTGTTAAAGTTAACCAATGGTTAGATGTCTTTTCCCATTCACCTAAACGAGAATTAAAACGTTCATTTATTTCTGATTCGCTAAATGGATCGCTGACATATTTTAGAACTTCACTTGATTGATGAAGTTCCTCAAAAAGCTCCCAGTCATCTTTACTAATTAGTTTTAAAGTTAACCTTTGGGTTTCAATTTGCACTGGCTTTCCCTTGATATATAACGTCCGCCTTAACAGGCGCAAAATAAGCAGGCTAAAATTAGCGACGAAGGAGCGCAAGCCTGCTGTTTTGCGTCCTTGTTTAAGCGATTGTTATAAGTACCTTACGCCATAAGATACTTTATTAATTTACTTTTTTGTAAATACCAAATCAAACCAGATGTAAAAATTAAAATTGAAAGCATTTGAAAACTAGCATATAAATCTATTGTTTTATTTAAGTAGATAGATGCGGTGACCACGACAAAAATAGTTACAAGAGAATTAGAAAAACTTAAATCTTTTTTCCAAAACCAAGGTAAACACAAGCCCCAAAAAATACCTATTAGTACACCAGCAATTAATGATGGTATATGAAATGGAATAAAGCTTATATTTACTAATAAGCTTATGACTCCAATTAAAACCAAAATATTGGAATACTCGATAAGTTTTATATTGTGATTAGCTAAGTTAGATGATTTCACGACACTTCCATGTACTTATAACGAATGAGATGGACTC
>NZ_PNEC01000028.1 GCF_005886345.1 Pseudoalteromonas phenolica | reverse complement strand
CCAACGGTATAGCATGATGGGGTGTATGCAAAGCGCTTCTGCTACATCTTTTGCTCGAATGTTATCTATTTTGCTCAATGCAACAGCAGTTGCTTTAAACTCATCAGTGTAAAAATTGTAGTGTTTCCTTCGTGCCACCTGACACCTCCATAGTTATATGAAGATGTGTGCATTAGCGGATCAAGGTCCGTCCTTTGGTTAAAGCGTTTGTTATACGATTTATATCGCTTGATATAATTCGTTCGGTATTTGATAAAAAGATTGCTTACCTTGCTTTGAAAGTTTTAATTCCTCAGTTTTAAACTGCATAGTCCAATCATAACCCTCTTCGTCATTTGCAGGGTCAAAATGTATTTGAGATTTTTGAATTAACCCAGAAAGCGCATACTTTTGTAAAAATTTAATTGCATGCCATTGGCTTAGTTCATACTCATCAATATCCGCTTCCAGTTCATATCGACAGAAATATCCAGGCCCAGCCATCCAAAAAGCTCTCAACTTTGTAGCGGGATCAGTTTTAGGGTGCTTAATAATTGCATCTATACCAGCAATTCCGCAGCCCCAATTAAATTCTCGTAGCATTAAATCAAATTCATAAGGTGATTCAACGCTATCAAGTAGCTCATTTAAATTTGATTCTGTTCTGGATTCACTCTCATCCACCCATTCATCATGAATAAAAGAGTTTACTCTTTCCATTTGTTCAGAACTTAAATTCACTTCGACCTCAAGAATCGTATAACGCCCTAATAACAGGCAAAAAATTGTTTGCTAAAATGTTGAGGGACGAAAACAGCAAACTGTTTTTTGTCCTTGTTTATTAGCTTGTTAGGCATTTTTATAGTTGAACCATATTTTAAAATATAGTAGAGCAAGAATACCCTCAGTGATAACAGCAAGTAAAATACCTATACCTGCAAACCCACGGAGGTATTCAGTAATCCCAAGCAAAGCCAACGCAAGCATTGAAATAGTTAGACCTAAACAAATTGCCTGCCTAGATTCAGAATGGGAAGCATTCCGACCGGCCCAAGTTAATACTGAGATCCCGAGAAATAACATTGCAGCCCTTCTTCCAATAAAGAATGCAGAGCTATTTTCATCGATATTAAACAGCATAAATATTACTTCGGGAAAAAGTATAAGAACTATACATAAAACAAATGCAATTACCGCGGTAATTACACTCACAACCTTAAATTTAATCATGTTCACCCTGAATGCCTAACGCCCGATTAACGGGTAAAAATTGTGGGCTAAAATTGAGCGAAGCGAATAGCCCGCAAGTTTTTTATCCCTGTTTAATTGCTTGTTATGCGTTGACACTCAAAATTAGAAGCGCTTGCGCCTGCACCAACGAGCTAAACTTTTATTTATAAAAACACTCACCGAACCAAAAATTGCAAAGAAGCGCTCTACTGGTGAATGACCTTTCTGGTCACAGCTTAAATTGAAAAACGAAAAGCCAAGACCAACTTAAAATTTGATGACGCCACTGTACCTAAAAGCTGATTTAAAGGAAAGAGTTGAAGTAAAAACCGTTTTAAAGACAGCGATTTAAAGTGACGCATAACGCCTT
>NZ_PNEC01000027.1 GCF_005886345.1 Pseudoalteromonas phenolica | reverse complement strand
CTGGTCACAGCTTAAATTGAAATACGAAAAGCCAAGACCAACTTAAAACTTGATTGCACCACTGTACCTAAAAGCTGATTTGAAGAAAAGGCTTGAGGCAAAAACCGATTTAGATTCAGTTTATTGAAATGACGCATAACGCTAAGCTAAGCGGCGGGCGTTAGCCCGTCCTTGCTTGAGCGCCTTGTTATGCTTATATATTTTTCCGAATGAGTGCATCTCGCGCCTCACTAGTTAAGGTTTTTTGAACACTTTGAATATCTGCTTGTAAGTGCAAAATATGTTCAATACGGTCCACAAGCTCTTCGTCTTTTTGAACTTCCCAAATACGAAAATGTAACTCATTTAGCATCGACGAAACCTCCTCAGAGATAACCATCTGGGCAGGCCCCTGTAAAATTCGCAACTCCCTGATATGGTTTTTACTACTTTTTAGTAGCATGCCAATATCAGCCAGAGACGCATCTTTTTCCTGATGTAATAGCTTTCGAAACTTTCTACTTTCAAGTTCTTCACCTAAAGCTTCAGCAAAGGAATTAAGTTCAATCAATAAAGACGTATAGTACTTTTCTCTTATATTCCAACCTTGTTGATTTAGCCAGCCTGCTTCAGCTAATTTTACCTTTACACTCTCAGTAACTATCGTAGATTCTTTAACTTGTTCTAATAACATATCAAAATCTTCTTTAGTCGCTAGGTTTTCGGCTTTTTTATTAAGGTATTTGGCAATATAAATGCCTACAGCTGACACGACTATAGCGCTCAATAATATCGGTACAGACGACCAAAAATCTGTATTGCTAAAATGATCAAACCACTTAATAACCAATTATTCTTCCATATTTACTAGATCAAGACATTTAGAGGCATAACGCCGTTGTAACCGGCAAAAATTGTTGGCTAAAATGTGAAGCGAAGCGTAACAGCCAACAGTTTTTTGTCCGCGTTGACGACCTTGTTATGCATTGACACTCAAAATTGAAAGCGCTTGCGCCTGCACCAACGAGCTAAACTTTTATTTATAAAAACACTCACCGAACCAAAAATTGCAAAGAAGCGCTCTAATGGTGAATGACCTTTCTGGTCACAGCTTAAATTGAAAAACGAAAAGCCAAGACCAACTTAAAATTTGATTACGCCACTGTACCTAAAAGCTGATTTGAAGAAAAGACTTGAAGTAAAAACCGTTTTAAAGACAGCGATTTAAAGTGACGCATAACGCCGCAAATAAACGGCTAAAAATAGTTGGCTAGAATTTGTGAGGTACGAACAAAGCCAACTGTTTTTTGTCCGCGTTTTAATTTGCATTGTTATTTACCGCTTTAAGCAGAACATT
>NZ_PNEC01000026.1 GCF_005886345.1 Pseudoalteromonas phenolica | reverse complement strand
CCTTTGATTTAAACATAACGCTTTACTAATGGGCGCATAAATGCTTGGCTAAAATTAGCGACGAAGGAGCGCAAGCTAAGCGTTTTGCGTCCTTTTAAGTAACTTGTTAGGCATTTTTTGACACTACAAAATAAATAATAGGAATTACTATTAATAATGAAGATTCATTAAATAACCGTAGCGCTATATTGCTCCTAAATGGCTTGTTTTTAATTATATTTAAAAGTAACTTGCCGCTAATTAAATGATAAATAATTAAAAGGAATACAAATGCCATTTTATAATGAAGCCAGGCCCCATTAAAACTAAATGCTTTCCATAACCAAATACCAAAGAAAATAGCCAAGATTGCCATCAATGATCCAAAGCGAAATAAGCCTATTGAGAGGCTTTTGAACGCTTCAGATTCTTGACTCGAATAGCATATTTTACGCCAATGCAATATTACGCGAGGCAGAACAAAAAGACATGACATCCAAGCAACAACAAACAATATATGTGTAACTTTTAGTGCGATAAATATAAGTTAACCCCCCTGATGCCTAACGCCCGCATTTGCGTATGGTTTGGAGCGCAGCGGAAAACCATTCCGACAACATGCGCTTGTTATACGCATTTTATTCCGACTCTTTTACGTCAGCAGGTGTATAGTTACTTTTAAAGGTAAACGCATAAGGGCTATCGCCATTATTGCGAAGGTACTCTAACCGTTCAAGTGCCTCTTCTGTGCTAGGAATGTGGTTATCGTCAACCCACCAAAGAACATAGTTATCCTCATCAAGACGATGGAACCATTCACTTTTTCGGCGCATAAAGTCTCTATGATGGGTTCTAAACATAAAGTTTTTTAGTGCATCCACTGAATCCCAAACGGACATGTTTACAATCATATTCGGATCATCAAATAACTGGATATTCGTAGCATCACCACCTTCATCTTTTAAGCGCCAAACGAAACCCTCACTTTCCTCGGCAATGCAATTAACCAAATCCAAGTTATCAACAAAATCTTTAATTTCTGGCGCATCCAATGGATATTTGGCCAACGCTATATTTAACTGTGCTAATCTCATTACTTCCTTTCCATCGATAAACTTCGGAATGCGTATAACGCCCCAAGCAGGGGCAACTTTTAAACTGGCTAAAATTAGGAGCGAAGCGACGGGAGCCAGCTTAAAATTGTCCCGATGACTTGGCTTGTTATGTACCAAAACCTGATTTGTCGATAACGACTTTTATAAAGCTATTACCTTCATACTTATACGCCGATAACACTAAAGCATCACTATTTAAAATAGAACCTTTAGACCACAACAAAAATGAGTCTGCTGACACAATGCTGTATTGATAATCGATTACCCAAGGGTCTTTAGGTAATCGTTGTATGTAAATAATACTGCCGTCTATTAAATTTCCAAGATTTTCTGGTAGACGGTTATTTTTCTTATAATAAACTGAAATTGCAGTTTGTAACATCTCAATATCAAGTTCTGCTTCGTCGTTTTGGTTGAGAGGCGGGCAATTAACCAGACTGGGAACAAACAGGCCTACAAAGATTAAGAAACCAAGAATTACACAACTTAATTTGAAATATTTCATAGCCCTACCTTGGTACATAACGCCGCGCTAAACGGCAAGTAATACTTGGCTAAAATTAGCGAGGGACGAGCGCGAGCCAAGTGTTACGCGTCCGCCTTTTTTGAGCGCTTTGTTATGTGCAACAACTCTACAGCTCGTTTTAGAATACTTTTTTTGGACTTACATTCGAGCCACAACTTTTCTTTGAGCTCTAAACCATACTTAGCTTCTTTTTCAGATGCCCCTGTAAAAAACACAGAATCATTAAAACTCCCCATGCCTCCATACGCATTAAGAGAGTGATAAATACTTCTCTGAGGCTTACCTTTTTGGAGCAAGCCTAGAGATTCTTTAAAATACTGTGCCCAACGTTCTTCATTGTATTTTTGAAGTAATATTAGCAATTCTTCTAGAGTATTTTGATAAACAGAGTATTTAGTATTCATCTGAACTCAAGTAGCACATAACGCTTAGCTAACAGGCAAAATTGAATAAGCTAAAATCGAGCGAAGCGACGAGCTTATTTAATTTTGTCCTAGTTTAGCGCATTGTTATATACGTTAACTTGTTAAAATAATTGTTAAAATAAAACTTATGACAAATGCAATGCTAAATGAGATTAGAGTTGCCTTTTTGTCCATGCTAGATATTTTGTATTTTATTAAACCTGAAAAAGAAGGAGCTAATTCTTTTTGATGCTCGTTAACAACTGAAAGCTCATTTATTTGAATGCCAAAAGTAGCGCAAATTGATTTAACTGACTCTGGCGAAGCTATACCTGATTTTTCAATTCTCTGAATCGTTCTTAAGCTAAGGCCGCTTATTTCCGCAAAGTAAGACTGACTCCAAGCTTTAGACTCTCTTAATTGCTTTAGTTTTGCTTTATCAAGTTTCATTTCCATCACTGCTTCCTCCTATATAAAAGTTCACACTATTATGAAGAGAAATCCTATTTTTCTAAACGTCATCTATATGACAGCCCAGCGTCATTGTTGCGTCATGAGTGTATAACGCCCGATTAACGGGTAAAAACTTGTGGGCTAAAATTGAGCGAAGCGAAGAGCCTGCTGTTTTTAATCCCTGTTTAATTGCTTGTTATAAGCCTTTTAATCTCCGCCTCTAGAGATATTTGAACTATCGCTTGAACCACCGCCAAAAGGCTTTGATGAACTAAGGGGTACATCTTGTGAGCGATGGAATAACCACAAACCAATAGCTGCAAATACTGGAATTAGCCAAACAAGAATAATTTGAGCTACTTTTTGAAAAGCTTCTAAATCACTTCTCTTAGCCAAGTAAATAGAAACAACTAAATTTAATAGAGCTACTAAAGCGAAAATGATGAACCAATAATTGTTTTCCATGCTGCCCCCTTGGCTTATAACGCTTAAAGCACGCGCCCAGTGCCGGAGCTTGGGTTTCGTGCGAGTATTTTCCCGCACGAAACTCAAGCGGAGTGTGCTGGGTCGCCGTGACTTTACTTGTTATAAGCTTATCACTCACTGATTAGAACCTGAATATCAGGCTTAACAGAAACCGTTACTTCAACGCTATTGCTACTGACGAAAGAAAGATAGCTGTCGTCATTTTTACCGATTTCATACCGAGCAAACTTACAACCAAGTATTTGATACTCAAGCAGTGCATGGTTCTGATTCTCCCTGAATAACCTAAACCTGACATCCTCCTCAAAGGGAAAAATACTTAACTCAAGTTCAATACCACCCTTGCAGACACTGAAGACGTAAATGGGCCCACCGCCTTCATCTGAAATAACTTCAGGAATGACCTCTAATATGCCGATGAATTCAGTTTCATCCCAATGAAGCACGATACTTCCTTATGGCTTATAACGCCGTTGTAACCGGCAAAAAATTGTTGGCTAAAGTGTGAAGCGAAGCGTAACAGCCAACAGTTTTTTGTCCGCGTTGACGACCTTGTTATGCGTTGACACACTGCTTTTAAAGCGCTTGCGCCTGCACCATTAAGCCAAACTTTAAAATTAAACACACTCACCAAACTCAAAATTGCAAAGAAGCGTTCGACTGGTGAATGACCTTTCTGGTCACAGCTTAAATTGAAAAACGAAAAGCCAAGACCTACTTAAAACTTAATTACGCCACTGTACCTAAAAGCTAATTTGAAGAAAAGACTTGAAGCAAAAACCGTATTAAAGACAGCTATTTAAAGTGACGCATAACGCTTGCCGTAAACGGCACAAAATAGCAGGCTAAAATTAGCGACGAAGGAGCACAAGCCTGCTGTTTTGTGTCCTTTGTTTAACGGCCTTGTTAGGTGTTTTTGGCGCAAAACTTGTTCATTAACTTCCTATAGCTGAATTTGAACAGCCAAACAATAGAAGGATAAGGTAATAAAATAACCATCCAAATCAGGGCTTTTAATGGCCAACCAACTCCCATGTTTGACCAATAAAGCTGAGTGGCTATTTCACGCATTTCAGGTGCAACCTTTTTCAACCTTTCACATTCTGAAAAACCAAGAGGGTCATATCCCAATAAATCAAGGCGCATACCTGTATAAAAGTGAGGCCAATAAGCGCCTGAAATGATAGCCAAAGAGATAAGTGAGGCAGAAATTAGATACAACTTCAAGTAACTGTAACTTTTGTATACGCAATAAACCGGTGTAAATACAATGGTTAATAACATTAGTAACTTAACACTTAAATCTAAAAATTCCATCTAGACTATCTGAACACCTAACGCCGTTGTAACCGGCAAAAAATTGTTGGCTAAAATGTGAAGCGAAGCGTAGCAGCCAACAGTTTTTTGTCCGCGTTGACGACTTTGTTATGCGTTGACACACAAAATTAAAAGCGCTTGCGCCTGTACTAATAAGCCAAACTTTAAATTAAAAACACTCACCAAACTCAAAATTGCAAAGAAGCATTCGACTGGTGAATGATGATTCTGGTCACAGCTTAAATTGAATAACGAAAAACCAAAGCCAACTTAAAACTTGATTGCACCACTGTACCTAAAAGCTGATTTGAAGAAAAGACTTGAAGCAAAAACCGTTTTAAAGATAGCGATTTAAAGTGACGCATAACGCCCGATTAACGGGTAAAAAATTGTGGGCTAAAATTGAGCGAAGCGAATAGCCCGCAAGTTTTTTATCCCTGTTTAATTGCTTGTTATGCGTTGACTCACCGCTTTTGAAGCGCTTGCGCCTGCACCAATAAGCCAAACTAAAAATTAAAAACACCCACCAAACCCGAAATTGCAAAGAAGCGTTCGACTGGTGAATGACCTTTCTGGTCACAGCTTAAATTGAAAAACGAAAAGCCAAGACCAACTCAAAACTTAATTACGCCACTGTACCTAAATGCTGATTTGAAGAAAAGACTTGAAGCAAAAAAACGTTTTAAAGACAGCGATTTAAGGTGACGCATAACGCCGCAAATAAACGGCTAAAAATAGTTGGCTAGAATTTGTGAGGTACGAACAAAGCCAACTGTTTTTTGTCCGCGTTTTAATTTGCATTGTTATGTACCGCTTTAAGCAGAACATT
>NZ_PNEC01000025.1 GCF_005886345.1 Pseudoalteromonas phenolica | reverse complement strand
TTCCTAGTGCGTATAACGCCGTTGTAACCGGCAAAAAATTGTTGGCTAAAATGTGAAGCGAAGCGCAACAGCCAACAGTTTTTTGTCCGCGTTGACGACCTTGTTATGCGTTGACACACAAAATTAAAAGCGCTTGCGCCTGCACCAATAAGCCAAACTTTAAATTAAAAAACATTCACCGAACCCGAAATTGCAAAGAAGCGTTCGACTGGTGAATGATGATTCTGGTCACAGCTTAAATTGAAAAATGAAAAGCCAAGACCAACTTAAAACTTGATTACGCCACTGTACCTAAAAGCTGATTTGAAGAAAAGATTTGAAGTAAAAACCGTTTTAAAGACAGTGATTTAAAGTGACGCATAACGCCGCAAATAAACGG
>NZ_PNEC01000024.1 GCF_005886345.1 Pseudoalteromonas phenolica | reverse complement strand
TGACTTCCCTGAGTAACTAACGCCCGATTAACGGGTAAAAATTGTGGGCTAAAATTGAGCGAAGCGAATAGCCCGCAAGTTTTTTATCCCTGTTTAATTGCTTGTTATGCGTTGACACACCACTTTCAAAGCGCTTGCGCCTGCACCAATAAGCCAAACTTAAAATTAAAAAATACTCACCTAACTCAAAACTGCAAAGAAGCGTTCGACTGGTGAATGACCTTTCTGGTCACAGCTTAAATTGAAAACTAAGAGCCAAGACCAACTTAAAATTTGATTACGCCACTGTACCTAAAAGCTGATTTGAAGGAAATACTTGAAGTAAAAACCGTTTTAAAGACAGCGATTTAAATTGACGCATAACGCCTTACTAATGGGCGCATAAATGCTTGGCTAAAATTAGCGACGAAGGAGCGCAAGCCAAGCGTTTTGCGTCCTTTTGAGTAACTTGTTATATGCCGATTACTCTGACTTTAAAACATCAATACTTTCCCAAGAAGCCCAACCAACTTGATGAAACAACTTAAATATTAGTTGTTGATACAAACCTGCCATTTCTAATGCTCGTTCTACAGTGGGACTTAAACAACTAAACTCATGATCGCATTTAACATGGACTCGAAAACGTTTTTCGTCTTTGAACATTTCGTATGAAATCGTTGTTTCAATATACGTTGAAATACGCCACTCAATGTACTGTTCCCACTTTCCGCTTTCTTCTAGTGCAGCTAGAACCGCATCTTTTTCGTCAGCGAGCACATTTTTTTCAGCAAGTTTTGATAGGTAATCATCCGTTGAATTAAACATCATTCTCCAAAGGCATATAACGCCGTTGTAACCGGCAAAAATTGTTGGCTAAAATGTGAAGCGAAGCGCAACAGCCAACAGTTTTTTGTCCGCGTTGACGACCTTGTTATGCGTTGACACACTGCTTTTAAAGCGCTTGCGCCTGCACTAATAAGCCAAACTTAAAATTGAATAACACTCACCAAACTCAAAATTGCAAAGAAGCACTCTACTGGTGAATGACCTTTCTGGTCACAGCTTAAATTGAAAAACGAAAAGCCAAGACCAACTTAAAACTTGATTACGCCACTGTACCTAAAAGCTGATTTGAAGAAAAGATTTGAAGCAAAAACCATTTTAAAGACAGCGATTTAAAGTGACGCATAACGCCTTACTAATGGGCGAAAAATGCTTGGCTAAAATTAGCGACGAAGGAGCACAAGCCAAGCGTTTTGCGTCCTTTTGAGTAACTTGTTAGGTAACATTACCACACAGCGTATTGATAATTTACATACCCAGAAATTGTTGATACTTGGCATATACCGAGCTTTTTACCAACTATAAAACTCTCAAATGCACCTTCTAGCAACTTGTAATCAGTATTAATTTCTAGAGACTTTAAAATATCTGATGCATCTTTAAGATGAACCTGTACTACTCCTTTTTCAGAATAAGATACTCCCTGAGGAGCAAAACCCCGAGAAGGCTCCCGTTCTATGACTACATAACCAGAAGGTAACTCAACACCACATGACTCTTTAAAAACAACTTCCAAAGGCTCAGGATCAGATGGAATAAATGCAGCTATAAAAACAAATGCCACAAACAGTAATGGTGGGATTACGGTTATGTATACAACAATTTTAAAAATTTGATACATGCTCGACCATGACAGTTACCTAACGCCCGATTAACGGGTAAAAGTTGTGGGCTAAAATTGAGCGAAGCGAATCGCCCGCAAGTTTTTTATCCCTGTTTAATTGCTTGTTATGCGTTGACACACCACTTTCAAAGCGCTTGCGCCTGCACCAATAAGCCAAACTTAAAATTAAAAAACACTCACCAAACTCAAAATTGCAAAGAAGCGTTCGACTAGTGAATGACCTTTCTGGTCACAGCTTAAATTGAAAAACGAAAAGCCAAGACCAACTTAAAACTTAATTGCACCACTGTACCTAAAAGCTAATTTGAAGAAAAGACCTGACGTAAAAACCGTTTTAAATACAGTGAATTGAAATGACGCATAACGCCTTAATAAACGGCGCAAAATAGCAGGCTAAACTAAGCGAAGAATGAGCGCAAGCCTGCTGTTTTGCGTCCACTGTTTAATTAACTTGTTATGTTTCAAACCCACAGTTTCCAGCGGTAAAGATTACCCTCGGTTTCAGATGCTAAATCAACATAGCACTCTGTTAAGTGCTTAAGATGTTTAGCATTTAAGTCTGTTTTAATTTTAAAACCTGAGAAGTATATACCGTCAAGTTGATACTTAATCATCGTATCATGATGTTCCCAATGATAGATTTTTCTAAAGTATTCTTTAGCCATTTTCTCGCTAGGAAAGGAAAACACTAATTCGAATTCAGTAGATTCTAAATCAGAGTGATCTTTCCGAAGTGACTTAACTATTGTTTCGATTCTATCCATGCTCAACTTGAAACATAACGCCTTACTAATGGGCGCATAAATGCTTGGCTAAAATTAGCGACGAAGGAGTGCAAGCCAAGCGTTTTGCGTCCTTTTGAGTAACTTGTTAGGTACCGATTTCTCTGCTCTTTTTGACTGAGATTAAAAACATCACAGGAAAAAACCACAAACCAACTACAGCAAAGACAAGGGTTGGTTTGAATATTACGAACAGCGGCATGTATAAATGATACAACGGATAATTCAGAGCAAAACTTATTATCTTCGCCCCGATGAATCCTTCACACTCAAACCCAAACAGCATAGCATCAGTACCATAGCAACCGACAAAATCACTTGGTTTGGGACCATATTCAACCGTACTTAACACCAGAAGATCTGGCAACAAAAAGCAAACCGACTAACAATAAGTAAATTGTTGAGATAGTCTTGATTAGCTTCCAGTGCTCGATTTTCAAATAAGTACCTAACGCCTTAATAAACGGCGAAAAATAGCAGGCTAAACTAAGCGAAGAATGAGCGCAAGCCTGCTGTTTTACGTCCATTGTTTAATTAACTTGTTAGTTTTACATATACAGCAAGTAGGAAATGCACTGGTAAATAAGCCCAACCCAGCCAATTATAAATGCTGCATCATCGAGCAAACCAACCCTTCTATACTCTTCAGCGTTGCTCAGAATAATATCGCCAAATGACTTTGAATAAATAATCAAAGAGAGTAGCACTCCAGCATAAAGAGCTGGGAAAACACTATCTGAATCACCACTATCCCAAATCATTAGCGCAATTAAATAAACCAAAGATAAAAACATGGCTAGATACTTTCCTAACCTCCATTTATCAAAATGGTCTTTAAATGATAATTCGTACTCTCGACTAGAGTAAAACTCAGCAACCATTATTGGAGTTAAAAATGCAATTAATAGAGTAAGAATATTCATTTATTCTCAAGTAAAACTAACGCCGTTGTAACCGGCAAAAAATTGTTGGCTAAAATGTGAAGCGAAGCGTAACAGCCAACAGTTTTTTGTCCGCGTTGACGACCTTGTTATGCGTTGACACACTGCTTTTAAAGCGCTTGCACCTGCACCAATAAGCCAAACTTAAAATTAAAAAACACTCACCAAACCCAAAATTGTAAAGAAGCGTTAGACTGGTGAATGACCTTTCTGGTCACAGCTTAAATTGAAAAACAAAAAGCCAAGACCAACTTAAATTTTGATTACGTCACCGTACCTAAAAACTGACCTTTAAGGAAAGACTTTAAGTAAAAACCGTTTTAAAGACAGCGATTTAAAGTGACGCATAACGCCCGCT